>CAYVTO010000046.1:0-1043 GCA_964454665.1 uncultured Chitinophagaceae bacterium | reverse complement strand
AAGCTGCTGCGCGAGTTCCAGCACGACGACAATTTCGCCCTCTACGAAGCCGAGCAGACCTCGATCGGACGCCACGTTGCCCTGAAGATCCTCTATCGCAAGCACCGCAAGGACATCCGCTGGGTGCAGGGCTTCGTGGACGAGGCGAGTGCGCGCGCCTCGGTGAACCATCCGGCGATCTCCCTCGTCTACGAATGCGACCAGGAGATGGGGGTGAACTTCTATACCCTTGAGCTCGTCGATGCTCCCAGCCTGGCCGACCTCGCGAAGCGGCGTGCCGAGCTGGACTCCGCCGTGCTGTGGAAAACGCTCTCCGCCGTCTCCAGCGCGCTGCTCTATCTGCGGGACCATGGCATGTCGCACCGTCTCCTCACCGCTCAGAGCATCCTGATCGTGAAAGGGACCGAGCCCCGCATCGCCAATCCGGTGCGGGGACGGGGCGAGTCCCTGTCGGTCGAGGAGGAGCTCCGCCAGATGAAGCGGCTGGCCGAGGCGATCCGGCCCTTCCTCAGGAAATCCGCAAGCGATCCCTCCCTCTTCTCCCTCGTCGAGCGTCTGGGTGCGGAGCGGATCGACGCGATCCATTCCCTCGAGGGGCTGCGCAGGAGCCTGAACCCGGGCGATCCGAAGGAGGGGCTGTCGAGCGCCGAGCGGGTCAGGATCAACGAGAAGGAGACCAACCGGACCGCGCTCGTCGTCGGCACCCTCGTCGGTGCCTTGATCGTCGCCGCCGTCCTCGTCGGTCTCCTCGTGATGGGGACGAAGCCAGAGGTTCGCACCGTCGAGACCTTCATCAAGATCCCGGCCGGGAAATTCCCCTTCCAGGAGGGGGAGGAGATCGAGCTGCCTGAGTTCTGGATCGGGCGCTACGAGGTCACCATCGCCGAATACGCCGCCTTTCTCGACGATCTGGCGAGCCATCCTGGACTGCGCGACCGGATCCGGCATCCCGAGCAGCCGAAGGAGAAGACCTCCTACGAGCCGGAGAAGTGGACGCAGTACCACGCCGCCGCCATGAAGGGCGGGAGCTTCCTCGGCGGCAG
>CAYVTO010000045.1:0-1103 GCA_964454665.1 uncultured Chitinophagaceae bacterium | reverse complement strand
TTGCCGGTGCATTGAAGGAAGCGTTGTTGGAAGGAGAGGTCAGGTTTACAGTAGGCGGTTGATTGGTCGGGTTGTTAACGATAACAGTTCTTGCCGCCGACGTAGTCGTTGCTCCGGCATTATCGGTAGCCCTTGCGGTGATGGTATAGGTACCTGCAGCTACGTTTGACCAAATGAAAGAATAAGGAGCAGCAGCATCACTATTTAATAAAGTATTTCCGTTGTAGAAGTCTACTTTAGCGATAGATCCATCGGTATCGCTTGCATTGGCTGAGATGGTAATGCTTGCCGGCGCATTATAAGAACTGTTGTTAGCCGGAGCGGTTAAGCTTACAGTAGGCGCTTGGTTTGTTGATCCACTAGAGAACACAATATGGTCTAAATTGAAGTCGGCCGAGGTTGCGAAAACACGCAAGATTTTTTGACCAGCAGTAAGTACTACGTTGTTTACAGTCACGGTTTGCCAGTTTTGCCATCCTCCAGTATTGGGTACGGTGAATGTAGCTATTGTTGTACCGTCCAATTCTAGACGGAATGTTTTACCAGCAGCGATAGCCGCCACACGAGCATCGATTTTATAAGTACCTGCATTGACGTTTACAGTATATTCCAACCATTCGTTGGCAAGGATCCACCCCACGTTAAATCCACCACCGGCAACGGCTTCAATATCTACGGCATCGGATCTATATGCACCGCCTTCGTTTGCTGTAGTGAGGTCGTTGAAGGCAATACCTTGTCCTCCTAGGTCATAATTTTCTGCTTGTAGAGTTCCAGGGATATTTGCGGGAGTACCACCGTAAGGCGATTGAGTCACGACTACAGGATTTACGGTTACAGTTCTTGGAGCCGAAGTTGTAGTAGCACCAGCATTGTCGGTGGCTCTTGCTGTGATGGTATAGGTTCCAACACCGACGTTATTCCAGTTGAAAGAATAAGGAGCAGAGGCATCGGAATTTAATAGGGTATTCCCGTTGTAGAAATCTACTTTAGTAATTGAACCGTCGGCATCTGCAGCGTTAGCCGAGATGGTAATGCTTGCCGGCGTAGTGAAGCTTGCGTTGTTAGCTGGAGCCGTTAAGCTTACAGTTGGTGCTTGATTG
>CAYVTO010000044.1:0-1157 GCA_964454665.1 uncultured Chitinophagaceae bacterium | reverse complement strand
AAGAAAACTCTGCCCTTGAAAAAGCAAGGCCATGCCTTGCGCCTAACGTGCCGCGGCTTGACGACAGTGCGGATTAATAACAGCGCAACTATCAAGCCGTTACGAAGATAATAAAAGAACTGAAAATTACTACACAACAAACCCGCAATGACGGCAAGGTGCTGTTAGCAGCACACCACAAATCCGTATATGACAAATTTGAAATTTTTATCAGTCCTTCTAGAATCACTAAAATTGTCATTTTTCAGGAGTCGAGTAGTCGACCGCTTAAATCACTGTATGAAACCGAGAACTATCCACCTAGTAGTTAGTTAACGCTCAAGAGTTGTAATGTCTCCCAAACCATAGAGTTGAATAAAAGTCAAAATGCCGAATAAATCCGCTAATGATATATTTATATATTGACCGTATGTTATTCGGGCAAACTAAAGTTTATAGGCAATGTAACACAAATACTTATTGGCTTATTGTTGACAGAAGGTGCCGTAACATCCATAAGCCTAAGCAATCGACAAACCTCTTTATCAAATTCAAAACCTGCACTTTCTAAAATACAGATGTTCTCTATTTTCCCAGTAGATGAAATAGTAAAACGAGAAACAACACGGCCTTCCAGCCCCTTTTTCTCGGCACTCCGTGGATAAAATACATTTTTCCCTATTGCTTGTAAAGCCCCTTCGCCGTCGATAGTTTTTGGAGCTATATAACTTATGCTTTCATCATCATTAAGCCAATGTTTGAAATTGGGATTAGTTGTTGTGCAACTTGTATCGATGTAATTCATTTCAAAATTAAAATCAAATACTCTGTCGTCAACTTTCCAAATGCCAAAAGGTTCTCCATTTTTATATGAAGCATATAAAGAATTGTCTTTTCTCTTAATTATTTCTTCATACTTATCTCCGTTTACTATTTTAGTCGTTTTTTTATAATAAGACCTTTTCTCCGGTTTGAGGGAATACAAGTATCTATCATAGTATTCTGTTGTAACCGTTTGAGCAATACTTTTTAATCCCAATAAGCTAATAATGACAAGTAGTAGTGTCGTTTTTTTCATTTTATTCTTTCTGTTGTTATGAATGAAGGCTGTATTGGTTGCTGCTAACGTGCCGCGCATGCTGAACTGGGGTCTGCTCGACGACGGTTAGAGTTTAGAG
>CAYVTO010000043.1:0-1193 GCA_964454665.1 uncultured Chitinophagaceae bacterium | reverse complement strand
GGCTACCTACCAGTACTACAACCACGGCCCGCTCAAGCGGGTAGAGCTGGGTGAAGACTTGCAAGGCATCGATTATACCTACACGGTGCAAGGTTGGTTAAAAGCCATCAACAACTACCACAAAACCCAAGATCCCGGATCGGACAACAACGATGTCTTTGGCATGAGCTTAGACTACTATAGCGGAGATTATAACAACAAAGCAGGCCAAGTCGCCATTGCCACACCCACGGGCATTACAGCCCCTGCACACCACAACGGCAACATCGTGGCCCAACACTGGTTTACCGAAAAACCGCTGGCTGCCACAGACCCCGTTACGCCTACTTCTTACCAATACCTGTACGACCATAAAAATCAATTGATAAACGCGCAGTTTGGAAACATCAATACCCTCAGCAATGCCATTACCTTTGCCACGGCGGCTTCCGAAGGCAACATCAGCTACGATGCCAACGGAAACATGCTCAGCTTAAAACGTTTTTCTGCCGAGGGCAATGTGCTGCATGATTTTACCAGCTACAACTACCAGGGCAATACCAACAAGCTCACCAGCATAACCGGCCACAATGAAAGCTATGTTTACAATACCATCGGACAGTTAACGGCCACCACCAATACCGCTACCAATGCTTTACGGTACAACCATTACAATGTAAGAGGATTGGTCAATAACGTATCCCAAGACGCTGCCGGTACACAGCCCCTCATGCAAGCGCATTACAACGACAATGGGCTGCGCTATAAAAAAGAAAGCTACGACCAGCTGACAGGCAACCTGGCCCTGACCACCTATTACGTGCACGATGCAGCAGGCAATGTGCTGGCGGTGTACAGCAAAGACAACCTGATGCCTACACCACAGGTGCAAGAATACAACGTGTACGGAAGCAACAGGATAGGGCAGTACCGTAAAGACGGAAACCAATTCATCAACGTATACGAACTCCAAGACCACTTGGGCAGTGTAAGGGCACTGGTATGGAAAAACAGCATCAACAACCAATTGGAAGTACTTTCCTACCAAGACTACTATCCTTACGGCCTCAGCATGCGGGGCTACGAGCAAAACTACTCCCGCTACAATACCTACCAGGGTGAGTTTTCAGAGAAAGATCCAGAAACAGGAGAATTAAAATTTGAATTAAGGGATTATGACCCTGTCGTGGGGAGATGGTTTGGACCTGACCCTT
>CAYVTO010000042.1:0-1197 GCA_964454665.1 uncultured Chitinophagaceae bacterium | reverse complement strand
GCAAGTTGTCACCTTACTTTTAAAAACCCTTTCACTGATGCTTTTGAAGAGAAAATGCTCAACCGTAATGACCAGTCATCTTTTGGGCAAAACTCAGCCGAGTTAATGACCTAGTTAGACCAACAGCGGAATGAGCAAGTCTCATCGAATTCAGCCCAAACGCAATAAATCAAATCGTTTTTGCAAACATTTTTAAAGTAATCACACGCCGAAAAAATCCGTGCGGTAAAGATTTTAGTTAATCAAAAAATAATGTGTTCGCTAAAGATTGACAGAAAAGTGTTATTGGTATCATTAATAGTGGAAAAATTACTAGTGCTCCATTTGCTGCGCCATCCATAAAGTGAAATATCTGTAGTAGAATTAATGGGTATATTATGCATAGTATCAATGTTATGACATACGACCATATTTTTCTGATTCTTGTTTTTTGTATTATCCAGCTTATAAAAAATGGAATGACAAAGTGAGGGATAAAAATTAGTATTAATTTCATAGTTACTTATTCTATTGCGCATAACGTTCCGCGGCTTGACGACAGTGCGGATTAATACCAGCGCACGAATCAAACCGCTATAAAGATAATAAAAGAACTGAAAATTACTACACAACAAGCCCGCAATGACGGCAAGGTGCTGTTATGCGCATGGGACATCTCTTTTCTTCTTCATCCGTGTAACAGCGCCAGAATCCGCATACGACAAACAGGCTATAAGCCTTAATCTTTTATCCTTTCTGTGAAAAAATTTTCGAGATAGGAGAGTCCCGCTACGCCCGAAAATAGACTTACAAAATCGCCATCAAATCTGACCTAGCCAGCCGTAAAGCGAAGTGAGCAAGTAACAGCAAGCTGTCACCTTACTTTTAAAACCCTTTCACTGATGCTTTTGAAGAGAAAACTCTCAACCGTAAAGATCAAACATGTTATCGCAAAACTCGGCCGAGCCAATGACCTAGTTAGACAAACAGCGAAATGAGCAAGTCTCATCGACCTCAGCCCAACCCCAATAAATAATCCTATTTTTGCAAAATTTTTTTAAGGTAATCACACGCCGAAAAAATCCGCGTATTAATATTTTTTTTATGTCCCTTTAGAATTAAGAAAACTTTGCCCTTGAAAAAGCAAGGCCATGCCTTGCGCATAACGTGCCGCGCATGCTGAACTGGGGTCTGCTCGACGACGGTTAGAGTTTAGAG
>CAYVTO010000041.1:0-1200 GCA_964454665.1 uncultured Chitinophagaceae bacterium | reverse complement strand
CTTGATTTTGCACTGTTATTAATCCGCACTGTCGTCAAGCCGCGGAACGTTAGGCACAATTAAAAATGAAAATGACTACTACTAAACAAACTCTTTCTTTAATCATTATAAATTTGATGATTTTAACTTCGTTATGTCATGCTGATGATTTTACACGACCTGTTTCAGATATTTTGATTAGGCAAGATTTCAAAATCGGCAAAAAATATCAATACGAAATTGAAAGAGCAAAAATAGACTCTAGACAACCGGGCCTTGAAAAAGTTAAAAGTTCTACAAATATAGAGTTATTCGTTTATGCAAATCATGGAAATTATAAAGAGTGTTCATGGAAATATGGTTCAACAAAAATAACGGGGGTAGACCCTAGACAAATTGATGAACAAACTAAAATTAGCTTAAATCTTTACGAAGGGATTGAAATAAAATTTAGAATTAATGAATTTGGTACTTTTCAAGAGATTCTAAATTTTGAGGACTGCAAAAAGCAAATTGAAACTGCTTTTAAGAAAGTCTATGATAACGCTACGCAAAAACCAACATTAGAAGAGCGTGATAAGATAGAGAGTACATTAAAAAAATCATATGAAACTCCTGACTTGCTAATTGGCACCTTCTGCCCAGAAATAACAATATTATTTAGCCTGTTTGGAGAGCAATTTAACACTGATTCTTTATATAATAGCCAATCTGATGTCCCCAACCCTTTTGGAGGTCGAAGCTTTCCTGCTAACGTATTGACATCAATTGACGAGACAAATTCAGATATCGCAACTATTGTCGTTAGACAAATAATTCCATCAACAGAATTAAATGCGATTATGAAAGAAACTTTCATGGAACTTTCTAAAAAATCAAATAAGAAATTTGACGAAAAGGAGATTCCGACATTAAATATATCCTCGACATTAAGTTACGATTTCAATTTTCAAAAAAGCGTACTGAATAAGGTTTCGTCTGAGAAAATAATTGAGGCTGGAGGGATTAAACAAACTCAAATATTAAACGTGATATTAAAAAATTAACTGTGCCTAACATTACGCATACCTCACTGGGGGCTTTGGTAGCGGGCGATAGTTGCCGTATATAATTTAACTTTAAACTCTAACCGTCGTCGAGCAGACCCCAGTTCAGCATGCGCGGCACGTTAGGCAACATCGAAAAAAAGCACACCGCATATGAAATATAAATTATTAATTA
>CAYVTO010000040.1:0-1264 GCA_964454665.1 uncultured Chitinophagaceae bacterium | reverse complement strand
ACAAGTGCCTTGACCAATGGTCAGGTGGTTTCTTGTGTGTTGACTTCTAATGCTGCCTGTGCTGTTCCCACAACGGCTACTTCGAATAATCTGACGATGACGGTTAACCCTTCTGTAACGCCAAGTGTAAGTATAGCCAGTGGTTCCGGTACGACGATTTGTTCGGGTGCTTCAGTAACGTTTACAGCCACACCAACGAACGGAGGTACAACACCTTCTTACCAATGGAAAATAGGGGCAGCGGATGTAGGAAGCAACAGTGCAACGTTTACGACAAGTGCCTTGACCAATGGTCAGGTAGTTTCTTGTGTGTTGACATCGAATGCGAATTGTGCATCTCCAACAACGGCTACTTCGAATAATTTGACGATGACGGTAACGACATCCTCGGCTCCAACGGTCAGTATTGCCAGTGGTTCAGGTACGACGATTTGTTCGGGTGCCTCGGTAACGTTTACAGCTACTGCGACGAACGAAGGATCAACGCCTTCTTATCAATGGAAAATAGGGGCAGCGGATGTAGGAAGCAACAGTGCAACGTTCACGACAAGTGCCTTGACCAATGGTCAGGTGGTCTCTTGTGTGTTGACTTCAAGTTCTGCTTGTGCTATTCCAACGACAGCCACTTCGAACAATCTGACGATGACGGTTAACCCATCTGTAACGCCAAGTGTAAGTATAGTGAGTGGCTCAGGTACGACGATTTGTTCGGGATCATCCGTAACGTTTACGGCTACACCAACCAATCCTGGCACAACACCTTCATACCAATGGAAAATAGGGGCAGCGGATGTAGGAAGCAACAGTGCAACGTTTACGACAAGTGCCTTGACCAATGGTCAGGTAGTTTCTTGTGTGTTGACTTCTAATGCGAACTGTGCATCTCCCACAACAGCAACATCGAACAATCTGACGATGACGGTAACAACATCCTCGGCTCCGACGGTAAGTATAGTGAGTGGCTCCGGCACAACGATTTGTTCTGGATCATCCGTGACGTTTACAGCTACTGCGACCAACGAAGGCTCAACACCTTCATACCAATGGAAAATAGGGGCTACGGATGTGGGTACGAACAGTGCAACGTTTACGACAAGTGCCTTGACCAATGGCCAAGTGGTCTCTTGTGTGTTGACTTCAAGTTCTGCTTGTGCTGTTCCAACGACAGCTACTTCTAATAACGTGACGATGACGGTAACGACATCCTCTGCTCCGACGGTAAGTATAGTGAGTGGCTCTGGCACAACGATTTGTTCTGGATCCT
>CAYVTO010000039.1:0-1299 GCA_964454665.1 uncultured Chitinophagaceae bacterium | reverse complement strand
CTACGGATGTAGGAACCAACAGTGCAACGTTTACAACAAGTGCCTTGACCAATGGCCAAGTGGTCTCTTGTGTGTTGACCTCAAGTTCTGCTTGTGCTATTCCAACGACAGCTACCTCGAATAATTTGACGATGACAGTAACAACATCCTCAGCTCCGACGGTAAGTATCGCCAGTGGCTCTGGCACAACGATTTGTTCTGGATCTTCTGTAACGTTTACGGCAACTGCGACCAACGAGGGCTCAACACCTTCATACCAATGGAAAATAGGGGCTACGGATGTAGGAACCAACAGTGCAACGTTTACAACAAGTGCCTTGACCAATGGTCAAGTAGTCTCTTGTGTATTGACTTCTAATGCGAACTGTGCATCTCCCACAACGGCTACCTCGAACAATTTGACGATGACGGTTAACCCATCTGTAACTCCAAGTGTAAGTATAGTGAGTGGTTCAGGCACAACGATTTGTTCCGGGGCTTCTGTGACGTTTACAGCGACTCCAACGAATCCCGGTACAACCCCTGCCTACCAGTGGAAAATAGGAGCGGCAAATGTAGGTACGAATAGTACTACGTTTACGACAAGTGCCTTAACCAATGGTCAGGTAGTCTCTTGTGTGTTGACATCGAATGCGAATTGTGCATCTCCCACAACGGCTACCTCGAATAATTTGACGATGACAGTAACGACATCTTCAGCTCCGACGGTAAGTATAGTGAGTGGCTCTGGCACAACGATTTGTTCTGGATCCTCCGTAACGTTTACAGCAACTGCGACCAACGAAGGCTCAACACCTGCCTATCAGTGGAAAATAGGATCAACGGATGTAGGAACCAATAGTGCAACGTTTACAACAAGTGCCTTGACCAATGGAGATGTAGTTTCTTGTGTGTTGACCTCAAGTTCTGCTTGTGCTGTTCCAACGACAGCTACTTCGAATAACGTGACGATGACGGTAACGACATCTTCCGCTCCGACGGTAAGTATAGTGAGTGGCTCCGGCACAACGATTTGTTCTGGATCATCCGTGACGTTTACGGCAACTGCGACCAACGAAGGCTCAACACCTTCATACCAATGGAAAATAGGATCAACGGATGTAGGAACCAACAGTGCAACGTTTACAACAAGTGTCTTGACCAATGGAGATGTAGTTTCTTGTGTGTTGACCTCAAGTTCTGCTTGTGCTGTTCCAACGACAGCTACTTCGAATAACGTGACGATGACGGTAACGACATCTTCCGCTCCGACGGTAAGTATAGTGAGTGGCTCCGGCACAACGATTTGTTCTGGATCAT
>CAYVTO010000038.1:0-1569 GCA_964454665.1 uncultured Chitinophagaceae bacterium | reverse complement strand
TAGAATTAAGAAAACTCTGCCCTTGAAAAAGCAAGGCCATGCCTTGCGCATAACGCCTTGCGGCTTGACGACAGTGCGGATTAATAACAGCGCAAAAGTCAAACCGCTATAAAGATAATAAAAGAGCGGAAGATTACTATACAGAAAACCCGCAATGACGGCAAGGTGCTGTTATGCCCAGTAATTCTCAATTTTTCCTGTCATCGCATTAATAACCTTTAAGCCTATTGATTCAATGTCAACACGGTAATCAATATCATTATATGTAAAATTAATTTGTCCTTTACTGTCTTGATAAAAATCATTTGCAGGTAAAAATTTATTGAACAAATATTTATCCGTTTTGCAATTCCAAAAATTTGCTGTCCGATTTATAAATATTACAAACCAAGAATCCATATCCACTTTCCAAATATGATCAAGTTTCTTATGAAGCAAGATGTTTCCTTTTAAATCACAAATGAATGCTTTGCCTAAATTGTCTTGCGATATGATGTAGTTCTCCCCATTGTAATTTTTTAATTGCTCTTCAATAAAGACTCCATTATAATATTTTACATATTCATTAGTCAGTTTATGTGTAAATGGATTGTCTAAAGGAATAGGAGGATCTATATCAATACTGTTTTCATATTCGTTTGAAAATAGTTCTTGTTCAATCATTCCATTTAGAACTGGAGGAATAACAATTTGTCCGTCAACTTTTATTATGCCAAATCGAATTCCATTTCTGTATCCAAAAAGATGTCGATTTATTTTAAATACGGAATGATAAATACATTCGAGTAATTTATTATCATCTTTATCTACAAGACCAAAGAAATCTCCTTCTTTAACTATTGTCGCTTTACTCATCCATTATCTGTTTATGAAAAAGATTTTTTTGAATCAATATGCCAAAGTCCTACTACGCAATGAACATCTTTTGAAGAATACCTATCTTCAATGGTTTTGAAAATTAAGAAATCATCTACTCTAGATATTGTATCTTCATTGTTTTTTTCAATGGTTTTTATTCTCAAATCATCTTCTTTGTCGAAAGTATCAATTAAAGCACAAAACAGTTTAGTGTATGACTTGTCTTCCTTAGAAGGCAGTCTTATTAACTTATCAATGTCTGCTTGATAAGAATCAAATGTGTTTCTAAGTTTTAATTCAATAACGTAACTTTGAGTAATCTCCGAACTGTTTTCAACTTCGAAGACAATATCACTCGGTCCTCCATTATTAAGATTTATCTCTCGTTTCCAATTTATCTTATCTGCGGGTGCATTAAAAATGTTTGCTCTGTCTCTATAAATAACTTTGCCAATTGAAAATGCTAAAACAAGTTCAGGCGCAAAAAATATCCCCTTTGATATTATTTCCAGTTCGTTTTTTTGAGTCTGAACCGCTTCTTTAATAGCGTCAAATATTAATTTGTTTGTCATTTTCTTTTATTGGGCATAACGGTTTGCGGCTTGGCGCAGGCGGGGATTTTTACCACAAAACTTGCTACGAAGCCGAAAGCTCAAATTTACGAAAAACTGTCATACGAAGCACTAAACCCCCGCTTGTGCCAAACCGCTG
>CAYVTO010000037.1:0-1628 GCA_964454665.1 uncultured Chitinophagaceae bacterium | reverse complement strand
TGCTTGTGCTGTTCCAACGACAGCTACTTCGAATAACGTGACGATGACGGTAACGGCATCTTCCGCTCCGACGGTAAGTATAGTGAGTGGATCCGGCACAACGATCTGTTCGGGATCTTCTGTGACGTTTACAGCTACTGCGACGAATGAAGGCTCAACGCCTTCTTACCAATGGAAAATAGGGGCTACGGATGTGGGAACCAACAGTGCAACGTTTACGACAAGTGCCTTGACCAATGGAGATGTAGTCTCTTGTGTGTTGACCTCAAGTTCTGCTTGTGCTATTCCAACGACAGCGACTTCGAATGATGTGACGATGACGGTGAATGTAGCTCCAACGACACCAAGTGCGATTGTAGGATTAAATACGGTTACTCAAGGCCAGTCAGGAGTAGCTTACTCAGTAAGCAATGTAGTGGGTGTTACTTATACCTGGACGTATACAGGTACAGGAGGATCTGTTGTAGGATCAGGGAATTCGATCACGGTGGATTATTCAGGCTCAGCGACGAGTGGGGATGTGAGTGTCACGGCTCAAAATGGATGTGGGACATCCACAGCGTCTACATTAGCAGTTAGTGTTGGTACGGCCCCGTCTACGCCAAGTGGTATTGTAGGCTCAACGAGTGTTACCCAAGGTCAGACCGGAGTGACGTATTCTGTGACGGATGTTCCGGGAGTGACGTATACCTGGACTTATACAGGTTTAGGCACAACGATTATCGGAACAGGGAATTCGATTACGATAGATTTTAGCGGTTCAGCGACCAGTGGTACGTTGAGTGTAACAGCCACGAATGGATTTGGAACAAGTCCTGCGAGTAGCTTGGGAATTACGTTGGTCTCTCCAGGTACGCCACAACCGGGATTATTTACGAGCAGCAGTGCAACGGTTTGTCAGGGAGAAGAGGGAGTAGTGTATACGGTACCGAATGTACCTGGAACCACGTACAGCTGGTCTTATGATGGCTCGGATGCGATTGTTAATGGAAACACGAACTCTGTTACGGTCGATTTCGGTATGTCTGCAACGAGCGGAACCTTAAGTGTGGTGGCAAACGATGGCTCAGGAGCAAGTATCCCAAGAACGATAGCTATTGTAGTGAATGCGGTTGCGATCCAACCGGTATCGATCACAGGACCATCAACGGTTTCAGGAGGTCAAACCAATGTAGTATATGTTGTGGCTAACCAAGCTGGAGTTACCTTTACCTGGTCTTACACCGGTTCTGGTGCAACCATTATTTCTGTTCAAGGGACGGATATGATAGCAATTGATTTTTCTAATGCTTCAACATCAGGAGACTTGAATATAATAGCAAGTAATGCCTGTGGCTCTAGTTTACCGGCATCTTTGCCACTCAATGTATTACTTCCGTTGGGAGTGGATGAATCAGAAGGGGTATCGTACAACTTAAATGTTTACCCTAACCCTGCATCGACGTTTGCTACTGTAGAAATGCAGTTGAAACATGCAGGAAAAATAGACTTGGGCGTTTATGATATGTTGGGTACGGAGGTGAAGGTCTTGTTGAAAAATGAGATGTTGCTTTCCGATACGTATACCTTCTCGATCGATGATTTAGCTTATGGAGTATATTTGGTGAAAGCGAAATCAGGGGAAGAAA
>CAYVTO010000036.1:0-1758 GCA_964454665.1 uncultured Chitinophagaceae bacterium | reverse complement strand
GTGAGTGTTGTTATATGGTACTAATGAGTTCAATGATTTCTTTATCGGAGATATTTTCTTGTTCGGATTTATCATAGATAGAAAGCAAGTATACGGTTTTGGCTTTGATGTAGCAGTAGGTAATAATTCTAGCCCCGCCAGACTTACCTTTTCCTTTGCTTTGTATGGCCAATCGAATTTTGTAGCAATCTTTTCCTAAAGGAGTTCCAGTAGTTGGTTCAAGGGCAAGAGTAGTTCCTAATTCAGCGAGTTCAAGTTTTAGAGAAGGGTATTTTTTGATGAGTTTTTTAGCCTCCTTTCTAAACTTTTCGATGGTCTCAACTTTATAATTCATCGAGAAATTGGTTGAGCGGTTTAGCTTTGAGTTTACCTGCTTTGATGAGTTTGATTTCTTCCACAGCTTCTTTAATGCCTTCTAGTACTTGAGCCTTGTGAGGAGTAAGGGGTTTGGCTTTTACAAAGGAGAAGTTCTTCAGGAGTTCAAGAATGAACTCTGCTTTGCTGTCTTTGATGTCGAGTAGAATTTTCATGGCTTTGTTGTTTAGAGATTATACAGCGTATGCTTTTCTAGCTTTAGCATCACGAATGTAGGTGTCAATCAAATCGAAGATAATATTCTTTTTGTTTTCGTCTAATCGTTCTAACTCTTCGATTCTCTTCAATGTTTTTTTATCAAACTTACTGTTTGTTCCTTCTCCGACAAGGAAATCCAGAGAAACGTCTAGCGCATCAGCAATTTTTTTAGCTGCATCGATAGAAGGAATAGCTTCTCCTCTTTCATATTTACCAATCATCACACGAGATACTCCGCTTTGATTAGCTAAATCAGATTGTGACCATTCGAGTTTATCTCTCAATTCAGTCATTATTTTGCCTGTATTCATATCTTATAAGGTGTTTTTGTCTCTGATTTACAGAGAATAGTGTAAAAATAAGAAACTATAAGATGAAAAAAAATCTGATAGTTTCTTGTTATCTTGAAAAGATAGGATATTTTTGTATCTGATAGTTACAAGGTAAAAAAAATAAACTTTTTTTTCTATGAAGCAAAAAGAATTAAAAATACAACCCAAAAGCAGCCCTCGGGTTTACGGCTCAAAAACGATCCCCGAATTAAAACTGTCAGGTTTATGGTTAGAGTCGGTAGGCTTTAAAGCTGGGATCAGGGTAGTGATTGAGGTTAAGGATCAGGAGTTAATTATAAAGCCCGCTTAGAGAGGTTATGGAGATACGCGAAATCAAAGCATCCCTTAGCCTTGCCGACGTCATCCAGTATTACGGGTATAAAGCAGACAAGTACAACCGTATATGCTGCCCGTTCCATGATGACAAGACCCCGAGCATGCAGCTTTATTATAAGACCCAGACAGCTTTTTGTTTTAGTAGTAACTGCAAGCTGAATGGGAAAAGCATAGATGTCATCGATTTTATTCTTCACCAAGAGAACTGCACCAAACACGAAGCGATAAAAAAAGCACAAGCCATGATAAGCGGAGAAGCCCTACAGACAAGCCAAGCAGTAATGAGCAAAGAAGACTTTTTACAAAAGATGTTCACCTACTTTAAGAATGCGGTACACAATAGCAATCCAGCTAAAGAATATATAGGTCAAAGAAGCCTGGACTATAAGCAACTTGAAATCGGTTATAATGGCGGTCAGTTCCATCATGGAACAAGGAAAGACGAGCAATTAATACATGATTGTTTAAAGTACGGATTACTGCTAGAGGCAGGCTTAACAAGTAAGACAGGAGATAA
>CAYVTO010000035.1:0-1901 GCA_964454665.1 uncultured Chitinophagaceae bacterium | reverse complement strand
TGGATTGGCGAAGGAGGTCGCGGCGGGTGGGGAGGAATGGGTCACGGGTCATGGGTCACGGGGTGGTTGGTGGTGAACTGTGCGGGCAGATTCTAGTGTTGGACGAGATAAAGTCAGCAAGGATGGATTGACCTTGAATATCGTCCCGCTTCAGCCACGGCCGGTTCCTGCGCGTACAGGAATCACGACACCGCGAAGCGGAGCCACAAAAGCCGTTAGCCGAAAGCATTTGTTAGTCAGCATTTTTAATATCTTCTTCAGTTACGAAGTCACTGCTATCGAGCAGATCCTCTACGAGCATGATGATATCCGAACCAGCAATTGGTGATCGCCTTTGGAGTTCAGATGCAATAACATGTATACCTTTTGAGACCGATGGCCGGATTAACCATTTTCTCAAAAATGATTCCACGACAAGAAAATCGTCACACGCCCCTTCTAGGGAGAGGGCAACGCGCCCGAGATATTGGCTTAAGTCACCGTGCCATCCCGAGCAATTAGCTGCATTTAAGTCATCGATTGTTTTAATATTTCCAGTGATGCTGGATCTAAAATTTGACTTGTATGGTTCTCTAATCGTAGAGTCGGCGAATATAACCTGTGATACGGGACCGGCCAAACTCTTTGCTATTTCCATCAGAATTTGACCTTTTGGAGCCTTCCCGGAATGATTGTTTAATTTTATATACCCACCTTGCTTCGGATCTTCGGGGGTAATCACAACCTCATCGATTTTATCACCCCATCCGACGAGAATGGAAATAATAGCATGTCCCGCCTCGTGATAAGCAAGAACGTTTGGATCGTGTTTATTCATTTTACTGCCTGACTGGATCGTTCTTTGCATTCAAATTTCAATGCATAGGATTGCCTCGTATCCAAGCATCGTTGAGCCTTTCATCAATGGATTCATTCTTTTACTCCGAAGAATAAATGATCTGACGATGCTTCTCCGGAGCCGTGGATGCCACTTTCGTAGGCGCTGATATAATTAGAAAATGTCATATAGATTCGGAATAAGCCGTTCAAGGAATTAATCCATCATCCGAAACTCCGCGCTCGCGAGCAGGGTCTGGCAGAAATCCATCAGCCGTTTCTCCGCCTCCTTCGCGGCATCGGCGCCTTCGGGCGCCGGGGCTTCGAGAAACTCCTCGATCAGCCTGCGCTCCTCCTCGTCGGGTGGGCGGTTGAAGCAGCGTTGGTAGGCGAGCTCGATGCGTGCTTCTTGGCTTTCGGCCTCCTGCGAAATCCGCTTGGCGAGGGCGGCGGCGCGGGCGCGGACGAAGTCGCTGTTCATCAGGAAGAGGGCTTGGGGCGGCACGTTGGTGCTGTCGCGCTTTCCGACCACGAGGCTGGGCTCGGCGAAGTCGAAGTGCCGCAGCACGTCGGGCAACTGGTCGCGCATCGCGGGCAGATAGATGGAGCGATGGGTCGAGCCGTCGAGATCCTCGGGGATCTTCTTGTTGAAGGGAATCATCGAGGCGGACTGGGTGTCCAGTTCGGCGACGAGGGAACCGGGACGGGGAGAGAGGTTCAGCTCGCCGGAGACGGCGAGCATGCCGTCGCGGATGGCCTCGGCGTCGAGGCGGCGCTTGGCCATGCGCCAGAGGAGGCGGTTGTCGGGGTCCTTTTCAAAGGCCTCTTCGCGCCAAGTCGAGGCCTGCCGGTAGGTGCGCGAGCTGACGATCTCGCGGACGAGGGATTTCACCGACCAGCCGCTCTCCCGGAAGCGCAGGGCGAGATAATCGAGCAGCTCGGGATGGCTGGGAGCGGCTCCGGTGCGGCCGAAGTCGTCCACGGTCTCGACGAGTCCCGCGCCGAAGAGATGGGTCCAGACGCGGTTGACCATGACCCGCGCGGTCAGGGGATTTTCGGGATCGACGACCCATCTGGCGAGTTCG
>CAYVTO010000034.1:0-2229 GCA_964454665.1 uncultured Chitinophagaceae bacterium | reverse complement strand
GGCTACCTACCAGTACTACAACCACGGCCCGCTCAAGCGGGTAGAGCTGGGTGAAAATTTACAAGGCATCGATTATACCTACACGCTGCAAGGTTGGTTAAAAGCCATCAACAACTACCACAAAACCCAAGATCCTGGCTCTGACAACAACGATGTCTTTGGCATGAGCTTAGATTACTACAGCGGCGATTACCACAACAAAGCAGGCCAAGTCGCCATGGCCACACCCACGGGCATTACAGCCCCTGCACACCACAACGGCAACATCATGGCCCAACACTGGTTTACGGAAAAACCGGTTGGAGCCACCGAACCCACCACAGCTACAAGTTACCAATACTTGTACGATCATAAAAATCAATTGATAAATGCGCAGTTTGGAAACATCAATACCCTGAGCAATGCCATTAGCTTTGCAACGGCGGCTTCGGAAGGCAACATCAGTTACGATGCCAATGGAAACATGCTGAGCTTAAAACGTTTTTCTGCCGATGGCAGTGTGCTGCATGATTTTACGGCTTACAACTACCAGGGCAATACGAACAAGCTGACCAGCATTACGGGCCACAACGAAAGCTATGCTTACAATAGCATCGGTCAGTTGACCGCCACCACCAACACCAACACCAGCACCAATGCCTTTCGCTACCAACAGTACAATGCCTTAGGCTTGATCACCAACGTATCCAAAGACGCTGCCGGTACACAACCCCTCATGCAAGCGCATTACAACGACAATGGGCTGCGCTATAAAAAAGAAAGCTACGACCAGCTGACAGGCAACCTGGCCCTGACCACCTATTACGTGCACGATGCAGCAGGCAATGTGCTGGCGGTGTACAGCAAAGACAACCTGATGCCTACACCACAGGTGCAAGAATACAACGTGTACGGAAGCAACAGGATAGGGCAGTACCGTAAAGACGGAAACCAATTCATCAACGTATACGAACTCCAGGACCACTTGGGCAGTGTAAGGGCACTGGTATGGAAAAACAGCATCAATGATCAATTGGAAGTGCTCTCTTACCAAGACTATTATCCTTACGGCCTCAGCATGCGCGGCTACGAGCAAAACTACTCCCGCTACAATACCTATCAAGGTGAGTTTTCAGAAAGAGATCCTGAAACAGGTGAATTAAAATTTGAGTTAAGGAGCTATAACGCCCTTATCGGTCGTTGGTTCGGACCTGACCCATACCAAGAGTTTTACTCGCCATACCTCTCCATGGGAAACAATCCCGTGTCTTATGTTGATCCTGATGGTGGGAAGGTTTTTGGTGGTGGAGATCCTCCTACAGGGGGGAAAGCAGATATGAAACACAACAAGATTCCTACATCTAATCCTGCTCCTAAGGTTCCTGATATGCAACAACCAAATTGGAGTAGTTTTTTTAGTACGATTGGAAATAATGTTAAAAGTGGATTAGAGTACTTAGATGATTTACCTGTATTTAGAGAGGGTTCATCTGATGGAGCACATACGGCGGCTAACGATCCGTTGTTTAATAGAGATGGTAGTCTTGGTAGGGGTGGGAAATATTTGTTTGGTACAACAGTGGTAGTTGGAGGTACATTGACTGCTGGATATGTGGGTGTCTCTGGAATCATATACCATCCAACTGTTCAAACAACAGTGGCTGGAGTAACATCATACTTGTCGAATCAAGTTAATTTATCGACAGCTTCTTTATCTAATACATTAGATGGTATTCCAAAGAAAATTGAGAAGGTTAATAAAATGTATCACAAAATAGTAAACAATACTAATCCTAAAAAATGATTTCGCTTATTTATAAAAGTAGTACTACTCCCTCTGTCGAAATTTATGAAGACTGTTTTATTATAGATGGTGAAAAATATAATTATCAAGAAGTTTTCAAGGTTTTGTATTTAAAAGGTAAACCGTCTTGGTGGTTTAGATTTTTAATAATATTATTAGTCTTAGTCACATTTTCGTATCAAAATGAGGTAACAGAGGGCAAATCTGAGTTTAAGATTTATTTAAAAAACAAAAAAGGATCAATAGGAAAAACATTAATTCTTAAACTTAAAGACTCTACAAATGAAATGGATAGTGTGGTAGAGATGATTAATAATAAAATATTAACTAATTCGGTAACGTAAAGAAGCCCCAAGGGTGTACTGCGGGGCTTCTTCGTTTATAGAGAGGAGTGAGTGTTGTTATATGGTACTAATGAGTTCAATGATTTCTTTATCGGAGATATT
>CAYVTO010000033.1:0-2257 GCA_964454665.1 uncultured Chitinophagaceae bacterium | reverse complement strand
GCACTGTTATTAATCCGCACTGTCGTCAAGCCGCGGAACGTTGGGCGACATAGAATACGCATAATATTTAGTTCAATGAGAAATATAACTATAGTGATTTTTTGCCTGTTGATATTAGGTTGTAAGTCTTCATCAAAGAAGACAGAATGGGAGACTTATGACTTAGGGGCATTTACTATAACTTTGCCATTTAAACCAAACATTGAAAATATAGATGGTATAGATTCATACGTTGCAAAAATTAAAGGAGATAGTATAAGTCTAATGTTTGATTTTGGCATGTATTCACCCACAATGACCTTAACAGAAAAAGAATATATTGATGACAGAGAATGGTTAAGAGATGACAAGTTTTTTTTGATTTTTTGTCTAACACCGACTCCTACTCCAATTAAAGTCGACAAAATAAATGACACAACATATCAAGTAATATTTGATGCACGAGAAGCCATACGTAATGACACCTTGTATCGCAATATAAAAGAGTCATTCGATAGCAGTTTCATCATCAAAGACTCAACTATTGAGAGCACCTTTGTTATACCAGATAAAATTAGGTCGTATGATTTTTTAATCGAAGAAAATGATTCTATATACAAGAAAATTTTCACTCCAAAACAGTCTAATAAAAGTAAATCTGGAGTATACATTTTAAATAAAAATTCATGTGAAGATAAATCTAATTGTCGTGAGATTTTAAGTATCTGGACAACTGACTCCGTCAAATATGATAATGACAAACTTCTTAAGATATTTAAAAGCATTGAGTTAAAATAGTTTGATTGATTAGTGATTTCATCCATATTACTTAATGGATTCGTATCTTGATACTAATTGATTTAAAAAGAAGAAAAATTTCAAATTTGACGATAACAAAAAATAAGCTGTACGTCGCCCAACATTGCGCATAACCTCACTGGGGGTTTGGTAGCGGTTGATAGTTGCCGTGTATAATTTAACTTTAAACTCTAACACTCGTCGAGCAGACCCCAGTTCAGCATGCGCGGCACGTTGGGTGCCATTATCGCTGGCTAATAACAAATGATTACAATTAGCAAACCATGAATTTAAATCAAGTTACAATACCAGTCCTAAATGTTGAGAAGTCAATAGCTTTTTATCAAATACTCGGATTGAGATTGATTGTTAAATCACTTCCTGATTACGCTAGATTTGAATGCATAAATGGACAATCGACTTTTTCGATTCATAGAGTTGACTCAATAAACAATAATAACAGTACTTGGATTTATTTCGAGGTTGACAAATTAGATGAGACCGTAAACAAACTAATTGACTTAGGGATTCAGTTTGATGAGTTACCTAACGATAAACCTTGGTTATGGAGAGAGTCTAGACTTAAAGATTTAGATGGTAATCAGATAATTATTTATTTTGCAGGAGACAACAGATTAAATCCACCTTGGAGAGTATAAGTCTTATTAAATCGACAAGATGAAACAGTACGACACTTTTGTTTTAATTAAAGACTTAAATCCTAATATTACAAAAGGATTTGAAGGAGTGATTTTAGAAGTTTATGATTCCAATACGATTGAGGTAGAGTTTGTCAAAGAGGATGGGACAAATCATGAATATAACGGAATGTATACATTTCAAATAGACAGAGCGCTGATTGAAATAAAAGAATAAAAATTTCAAATTTGAAGATAACAAAATAAAATGCAACGGCACCCAACACTGCGCATAACTTCACTGGGGGTTTTGTAGCGGGCGATAGTTGCCGTGTATAATTTAACTTTAAACTCTAACACGCGTCGAGCAGACCCCAGTTCAGCATGCGCGGCACGTTAGGCGCAAGGCATGGCCTTGCTTTTTCAAGGGCAGAGTTTTCTTAATTCTAAAGGGACATAAAAAGAAAAATATTAATACGCAGATTTTTTCGGCATGTGATTACCTTAAAAAAATTTGCAAAAATAGAGTGATTTATTGCGGTTCGGCTGATTTTGTTGATACTTGATAATTTCGCTGTTTGTCTAACTAGGTCATTAACTCGGCTGAGTTGTTTCATATAGATGTTTAAACATTACGATTGAGCTCTTTCTTTTCAAAAGCATTAGTGAAAGGGTTTTAAAAGTAAAGTGACAGCTTGCTGTTACTTGCTCATTTCGCTTTACGGCTAGCTAGGTCATTGGCTCGGCTGAGTTTTGCTAAAAAGTGTTTGGTCATTACGGTTGAGAGTTTTCTCTTCAAAAGCATCAGTGAAAGGGTTTTTAAAAGTAAGGTGACAACTTGC
>CAYVTO010000032.1:0-2261 GCA_964454665.1 uncultured Chitinophagaceae bacterium | reverse complement strand
ATTTTGATTGTTCATAATGGTTTGGTTTTTCGTCTTTAAACTGACCGCTAACGCCGCAGCATTGGCGATGTGGCGGTATCCGCGCACCGTCTGCCGAAGCCAGGGCTCAATAAAGTTATAAAAGTTCATTACTTATTCAAATGTCAAATAGAAATTCGTCTGCCCATAATAAAAAGCTGATGTCTTACCCTCCAGTTGATGACCTGCACATCCGCCGCCATTTCGCCAATGCGATGTTAGCTGCCGCTTATTGTCACCTTGCTCTTAAGCCAATAATATTCCCGGTCGTCAAGTAATAACTCTGCTTGCTCTGCTGCACTGTTTTTACTGTTTCTGATTTTTTGAACTAATGGCAGTAGCTCCTTTTTATAACTATCACGATTTAAGCCTTCACATGTTGTTTCCCCAAATCGGAGAAAGTGCAATGCTAAGCTTTGTCGTCGCTCGTCAGTGCTTGCAAGTGCATTTTGAAGTGCTTTGAACCTTGTCCAGTTATTCTGATTTTTGTTCCACCATTTGGAAACGCTGTCTGCAAGCATTTGTCTATAAGAAATTAGTCTTTGTCTCGGCGTTTTGCTCTTGAAGTCAACTGTATGACTTCCAGACTGCGAATAAGACAAGTAGTTCATTTGATGCAAAGTCATTAGCTGGTCCTCGCTAATACTTTGTTCATGGTAGCCAAAGTCTTGAAAGGTAATCTCTTCCAAAAGCCATGCGCCACGTGCCGAAACCCAATCAATGTCATAATTGACAATCCAACCGTGTCCGTAAAACTTGTCTGCACCTGGATAAATTAAATCAGCGGTGTTTCTCAGTTTTATAAATGAGGTATCTTTCAACAAATCAATGAGTTTTGGTATTGCTTCCTTACCTCTGTTTACAATACTGTCTTTTACTTGGTAAATAAAGCCAAATTCAGCGCTACGCAATTTAGCAATCATACTGTCAAGTCGTGCCTGTGCAGAACATACACTAAAACTCGTTAAAAGTATAAATATGTTGAAGGCTCTCATAAAGTGGCAGCTAACGTTTCGGGTATTGCCGAAGGCGGGGCGTTTTAGCACTACTGTTGATTTGAAAAACTAAAGTTCGGTTAAGCACAAATGTGTCATAGAAGTTCGTCACCCCCACTTTTGGCAATACCTTGTTAGCGGTTCGGCTTTCTTTTCGGTCGTCTATGGGCTGCTTAAAATTCATTGCCTTTATTTAATTGTTGCAATATAATTTGATATTTCTTCACTTTCTCCAAATGCAGTTGTTGGATTGTTGAACGGTGGTCTGTCAGAATTTTGCGGACTTAATATTTCTCCATTTTCAACTTCGTCTCCAAAGGTCTGAGTTTCTCTAAACGTACCCTTACCTCTAAAATTTAAAATAACCGCTTGAACTCCTGGAATTATACCAATTTGTAAACCTGTTTCTTCGCTCTCAAAAAAATCGTGTTGATTTAGTCGCATACGAACAGTTTTGCCTTTCAATAAACTTTCAGGACAGAAACCGTTCCACATATTTGAAATTTTCGTTTCAGTCATATTTGTTGGTTTTAAGTTGTTGCCGAAAGTAAAAAGAAAGAGCTCAATGTTTTCTCCTTCTGTTTCAAATTTGTTCGCAAGCTGTCGTGTTAATTGTAAAAATTCAAGATACTTCTTTTCAGCATTGTCATATCGTATTTTGCATAGCTGTTGTAAGTCAGAATAACATTTGCTCGAAAAAACGTCAATTAGCCTTTGGTCAAGAATTAGGCAAGGATTGTCATTGAACGTTATATTGAAAAAGTAAAGTAGTTTGCTGTAAGTCGAAAGTCCAAGTCCCGAAACATTTTTCAAAGTTGCTGTCAATTGATTGAAGTCAGTCGTTGTTGAGTTTGCATTTTGTTTTAAGTTCAAAATTGCATTTTCAATGGTGTCAATATGTTTGAGAATATTTACAAAATGATTTCCACGCATTCCTGCTGTATAACCCCAATAAATTGTCTTGATTATTACTTCTCTCGGCTCTTTCGTTTCAAAAATATCTTGTCGGCTAATTGTCAGAGTTTTTTTATCACCAAACAACTTGTCGTTTAGATTTTTCAACCACTCAATTTCATTCTCCGCTTTGTTCCAAGTCGTCCGCTTTGTCGTAAAACATTGTTGTCTTACAGGCAAGTTTGAAATCAATATTTTGTAACTCTCAATGTTCATTGGTGTCGTCTTTTAAGCTGACCGCTAACGTTCCGCGGCTTGACGACAGTGCGGATTAATAACAGTGCAAAATCAAGC
>CAYVTO010000031.1:0-2300 GCA_964454665.1 uncultured Chitinophagaceae bacterium | reverse complement strand
TTGATTTTGCACTGTTATTAATCCGCACTGTCGTCAAGCCGCGGAACGTTAGGCGTAATTATCAGAGAACTGACAGTTAGTTTCAATTATATGAAAGACGAACCAACAATAGACGATTGGAAAATTTGGCCTCCATATGAAATTTTCTACATTGAAAGTCTTTTAACCTTAACGCGGACAGCAACTTCTGACTATGAGTATTTGGACAAAGTTATTACGAATCAAAAACTATTTGACCAAAACCCTTACATCCTAATTGACCTCGCGGAAAATATAATAAATCAAGCCGCAACAATATCAAGGTATCTTTGGCCCACAAAACAAAAGCCTAAAATGCATAGACTACGAGGAGAAAAACTGAGAGAGAAATTATTAATAGATGATGACAATATTCTTAAAAGTAGATCTGTAAGAAATTTTATTGAACATTTTGACGAGAACTTAGACGAATTCTTAAGCAAACCAATTGCTGGTACCTTTTTACCCAAAAGCATTGTATTTAATTCGAGCGAATTAGACGAAGTGACTTTCGTTTTTAGAGCATATATCGTCAACGGGTTCATTTATAAAACTCTTGATAGAGAGGTTTGCATTCTTCCTATTATTAAAGAAATATTTAGAATTCATAATATGTTAGTTGACTTCAATACGAATGGAGGACGACTCAAATAAAATCACGATAAATGGAATTTATATCCGATAAAGATGAGAAATACGTCCTTATCTCCAAACAAAGTCACTTGGATGAATTAATCGACCGATTTGCCCAGCGAGAATTATTTTCGTATCAATTTAGATTTTCTGAAAGAGAGTACTTCATAGGCTTGCTTGAAGCATTAAAGATTAATTACGAAGAATTTGCAGACAAGTATTTCTACGTTGACAATGCTCGAAAACTTCACATCTCGGAAAGTCAATTCGGTTATGTCTGGATTAGTACTTACGGTTTAGTTGCAAAAAATAAAGCAACCACGAATCGTGCTGTTAACTCGTGTGTAAACCAGTACACCGTGGTGACACTCCTATTAGAAAAAGCGATTGCAACTGTTCAAAATGAAAAAACATATGACGTAGACTCCTACGGCTTCGGATATTTAAGTACGCTTTCACCTGCATTATTTCACAATCTGATATTTTATGTTGAAGTGTTTTGTAAAGCTTACCTTTCACTAACTGGCGTTGAGGTTAAGCACACGCATAAATTATCATTGATCTACCAAAAAACTGTAGAAACGATGATAAGTAAAAACCATAATAATTCAATGTTTCAAGCTTTAATATTGGATCAACTTTACAAGTTCGTTGCCCACATTGACACTATCCCCGGTGACTTCAAAGAGCAATTTATTAAATATGATGACAATCCATTGGATGACACAACTATTATATTTCAGCTAGAAGATCTCATTGGTATGATGAATGTGATCGAAATATCTAATGACTTTATTAATGAATATTTTTACCTAGGGACAAAAACATATTTTCTCGAATCAGGATTTTATCAAAAATTGTTAGATAAAGCCGAAACCGAAGAGAAAAAGAAAAAAATAAAAGAGATGTATTCACATCTCAGCAATAGTTAATTGGGTTCGTACTAAGAATTACACTTTTAAGACAAATCAACCAGCTTAGACAAAGAAATCTCCAGGGCGTTGGCAATTTTTAGTAAAGTACCTAGGCGAGGATTTGTTTTACCATTCTCAATCATGTGCAATTGAGTCCTGCCTATCTCGCAATCGAAAGCAAAGGCTTTTTGATCAAGATTCCTCTCTTCTCGCAAATCCTTAATCTTTGCTCCTAATTTCTTGAAATATTTTTCTTCTTTCGTGTTCACTATAGCGAATATCCAGAATTTATTCCTACCTTGTGTTCACAATAACGAACACAAATAATGAACGGATTTAGGAAATTGACTATACACAGTAAATTCCGTAACAGAACACGGGGTAACACAACTGTTCCTGAAATCAGACTTGAGGGAAAGTGGTTAGATGCTTTAGGTTTTAAACAAGGCCAGAAAGTTAAAATTCGACAGGAGGCGAATAAACTAACTATAACCATTGATAACGAAAAAGAATAACTACGCCTAACAGCGTGTTGTAGTCAGTGCAGGTTTTTTACTAGAGTAAACAGCAGAGTTTTTAATCGCCATAGGCTTGGCTACGCAAAGATAAGCCCATGGCTTTCTTCAGTAATATTGTGAAGCGAGGAGCTTTAACTCCTGCACCGACTACAACACGCTATCCGTTATGGGCAACCTTAGACGACACCCCCACAGACCAACGAACACAGGACAATGA
>CAYVTO010000030.1:0-4121 GCA_964454665.1 uncultured Chitinophagaceae bacterium | reverse complement strand
TGCGGGGTTCCTTTTTTCTTTTTCTTTGAGCGACGGACGAGTTCTTCTGATGCAATCTTTCTTTTTCTATATCCTCTTCTGTACTCAGAAGCAACTCGTCCTGAAAAAGAGTGAGCGTTTAATTCCAAAAATTAACCTCTCTTTGTGAGACACTTAACAATAGTTGACTGTATTTGAGCCCTTATAAGCCCCTAAAATGAACAGCTCTGATACTTCATACCAAACCCATTTTCTTATTCCTTTACTTTTTTACCCTCCCTTTCAATTGATTCTAGTTGATTATCTGAATCTTATCTTGAAAACTCTCTTTGTGAGACATTACCAAAATATTTTTCATATATTTATAATCAGCATATTCCTGATATTTATCATATGAGAAATAAATACATTTCAAAGCAGTCCAATGAACTTCTGTCCTATTTCAACGAACATAATCAGGCTTGCTTTGATTTTACTTTGGCACAAAAAGCATTGCCAAATTCAAAAGTGGGAGCGATTCGGGAGTTGTTGAGCGATATGACCAAACGCGGGCTTTTAATGCGCTTGAAAGATGGAATTTATCACATCATTCCTTATGAAGCCAACGCAGAAATTTTTATGCCTGATTGGCATTTGATTGCCGAACACATTGTGAACGATGCACAGCATTACATCGGTTATTATTCCGCTTTGCAAATTCACAACTTGATTACGCAGCCTTCTTTGAAAGAACAAATTGTAGTTTCAAAACAATTGCGACCTTCGGAAATTAAAATAAAAGAAGTGCCTTTTCAATTTATTTATCACAACGAAAAACATTTTTTCGGAGCGAAAAAAATGTGGATTGACAGTTTCAATAAAGTATTGTGTTCTGATTTAGAAAAAACTTTTATTGATTGTTTGTTCAAACCCGACTACGCAGGCGGAATCGTAGAAGTAGCAAGAGCAATCTATATTTCAAAAGACAAAATAAAATACGACACCTTGCTTGAATACGCCAAGCGATTTGATTCGCAAGCGGTGATAAAGCGTTTAGGTTTTTTGTTAGAATTGCTTGAAATCAATACACACATCATTGACGAATTGCAAAAACTAAAAACCATTTCAAACATTGTGCTTGACACCGAATTGCCAAGGACAGGCAAGCGAAACAGCCGTTGGAGCATTCAACAAAATTTAGAAACAGAAACTATTAAATCAGCTATTTACACGTGATAAAACCAGGAGAAATACAGCAAAAAGCAAGAACAGCAGGCGTTCGAGACCAACAAATTGAAAAGGATTATATCCTTTCGTGGATATTGTTTGGTGTTTCGAGACACGAACAGCTTTCAAAAGCAATCGTGTTTAAAGGCGGAACAGTATTGAAAAAAATCTATTTTGAAGATTACCGTTTTTCGGAAGACCTTGATTTCACTCTGCTCAATAACGAAACGAGCAACGAACAAATTTTTGATTGGTTCAAACAAATTTTTGAATTCATCAAAGAAGAAGCGAACATTCCGCTTGAAACCATTGACGACAACCAACACGAAGACGGAGGAATAAATTTCTACATCAACTATATCGGTCCACTTGGCGGACAAGGCAGCAACAAGCGAGTGAAAGTTGATATTTCACGAAGTGAACAATTGGTATTTGATGCCATGATAAAAAATGTTTTTACAGATTACACCGATTTGAAAGAACATCAATTGTTCTGTTATCCGTTGGAAGAAGTGTTGGTTGAAAAAATGCGTTCGGTAATGCAACGTATGCAAGCACGGGATTTTTACGACTTGTGGTATTTGTTGCGAATGCACGAAATGGAAGTTGATTTCTACATCAGTGAATTTAAAACCAAATGCGAAAGCAAAGGTTTGAAAGCAGAAGATTTCCCAACGAAACTCACCGAGCGTTTACCACAATACAAAGGACGTTGGCAATCTTCGTTGAAAGAACAAATAAAAGACCTACCCGAATTTGAACAAGTAGAACGTGAAGTGATGCGGCATTTGAAGAAATTGAAGTTTTAAAATATGAATACAGAATGGCTATTACAGCTATAAGCGACGGACGAGTTCTTCTGATTCAAATCTCCATTTTCTATATCCTCTTATGTACTCAGAAGCAACTCATCCTGAAAAGAACTTATGGGCCTTCAATCATTATTATAAAAAAGACAGCGATTTTTTTTCATCTAAATACAAATACAAAAAAGTTAACCCTCTAAACCCTTTTCTATTTCCTTCACCAAATCGGAGCACGAAACTTCCAGCCCTTGTGAAAGTTTAAAAAGTGTAGTTATAGTCGGCTGATTGATCCCTGATTCAATTCGATAAATAAACACCTTATCAACCTCACATTTCCAGGCAAGTTCCTCCTGCGTTAAGCCCTTTTCAAGTCTTATTCTTTTAATTACCGCACCACAAGTTTCCTGGATAGACATAAGGTTAGCAAGCTATCCTTATGGGCAAAACGATAAAACTGCATATATGCAGTTTTATCGTTTTTTTTACTAAATTGGCCTCATTAAAACCCTATTTAAATGAAACTATAAATACAATGAATGCTAAATCAATCCTCTTACTCCTCCTCATCATGTGTTATCGATTGTCTATTCAGAACACTGACAATGCACTACTGAAAGCGGCAAAAGAGTCTCAACAGCCTGCATCTACAAGCAGCACTGAAACAACATTTATTCCTCTTTACTTAGAAAAAATTCTGCCAAATACTTTGAGAAGGTTGGTGCTAAACTAAAGTCTATGGAGAGAAAAATTGATTCATCAATTTCACTGCAACCCATTTATTATGGATGAATTAAAGCATTCGATAGAAAAGTTATTCAATAATTGAATTGATCATATAGGCGTTTAAACGCTTATGATAAAGCACTGAATAAATTATAGAAATCGCCAAGTAAATGTGTAATATGAATCTTTAAGAATTCTGTCAACCAATAAAATATCTTAGCATGAAAAAATTAACGTTTAGTATAGTAGTATTTTTACTACCCTTTCTTAGCAAAGCCCAATTGATTACCACGAAAAAAAATGGAGGTGAAAAACAAACAAACTATGTATTTGCGAGTGCAGGAGTATCCGTTCCTCAAGGACATATTAATTTAATGGTCAATGCATCCAGTGGACCTATAGTAGCCTTAGGATATCATTCTTTTTTTAATAAACGATGGGGTATGGGCTTGGTAGTAAGTGGCAGTATGTATAAAAGCGAAGCCGTTAATGAATACTCAAAGTACTACGGCAAATTCGTTTATTCAACTTCTCCTAAAGGAAATTGGCAAAAAGCACAAGCCTACTTGACCTTCTCCTATACACCTATTTTAAGAAAACGCTGGGCAATCGATATTGTTCAGGGTTTCGGGCTGGACTACATAAGGCAGCCGGCTTATGATTATTACAATTATTATTCTTACTACCGTGTTGACGCAAAAAAAGATTGGAGTACTGGCTATAACATAGCTCTAACCGGTCGCATTCTATTGAAAGATAATATTGGATTATTGGTGAGCGCAAATTTTTTTCATGATTTAGGCCTGCCTTCCAATGTGAAACCTTACAACAGTGTAGGTGCATTTGATACAGTGGATTGGGGTTTGGGAATCGTTTATAATTTGAAAAAATAACTTATTGTCAACGTGAACGTACTATTTTTTCAAAGAAGACAACACCATTACCATTACATCTTAGCTACGCTTAGCGGATTTCTATTTTGGTGTTCTTGGCTTCCATTAAATTTTACTTTTGCATTATGTAAACTATAAATACAATGAATGCTAAATCAATCCTCTTACTCCTTCTCATCATGTGTTATCGATGATCTATTCAAAAGACGGACAATAAATTAACCTATATCTTCTATTCTAATTTTGCGAATCGCAGAGCAACTCATTCGCCAAAAAACTCCACCTCTCATTGTGAAACACCTATGATAAAATGATGCGTTTACAGAGCCTGTATGCCTCTAAAACAGAGAAGTCTGATATAACATACCAGACTCCTTTCTTGTACTTTATGCTTTTTAGTATTTATAAGTACTGATATTCAGATAATTAAAGACTCACCTCTCATTGTGAGACATTACCTTATCTCCTGTCTTACTTGTTAAGCCTGCCTCTAGCAGTAATCCGTACTTTAAAC
>CAYVTO010000029.1:0-4182 GCA_964454665.1 uncultured Chitinophagaceae bacterium | reverse complement strand
GCACTGTTATTAATCCGCACTGTCGTCAAGCCGCGGAACGTTGGGCGACATAGAAGAGGTTAATACTAAGTCAGTAGATATCAATACGATGATAGGACAAGAACATTTGCAAAAAACGTTACTGGATTTTTCTGACAAATTTGACCTTATTAACAAGTCAAAGAAAAGTTGCCAAGATGCTATCCAAAATTTACTTGATGACAATAATGGGGACTTAAGCTTAATTGGAGGTTTCGAGCAAGAAGAACTAATTTATGAGTTTAATAAGCAAACATTTGTTTTCAATTCTTTTATAACTGACACTCCTTTTGTGAGAACTGAAATAGGGATTTACATTAAGGACAAAGATAGCGTTTGGATAAGAGGTTTAGAACCAGTTGGACTTTATGAAATGGACACAAATTTGCAAGGAGAAGATATTGATGACTGGTTGACTATTGACAAAACAAAAGACAGTTCAGCTATTGATAGGATTTAGATTATTATATTCTCGGTCATTCATTTTACTAAACGGATTCCTATCTTGAGACTAATTGATTTTAAAAAGAAGAAAAATTTCAAATTTGACGATAACAAATAATAATCGATACGTCGCCCAACACTGCGCATAACTTCACTGGGGGTTTTGTAGCGGGCGATAGTTGCCGTGTATAATTTAACTTTAAACTCTAGCCGTCGTCGAGCAGACCCCAGTTCAGCATGCGCGACACGTTATGTGTGATTTTAAAAGACGACAATGCTAAAACGACTATTCATATTAAACACTGACGACAGCCGACCTTGGATTAAAATAATTCTATGGTGGGAGTTCAGACGAATACTTTATAATTTCCTGCTTATTGTTTTCGGCATTTTCGCATTGACAATTTTATCTTTTATCGTTAAAGACCTTTGGTCATTCTTTTCGCCACCAATTTTCTTTTTTATGGCGACAGGACTTTTTCTGTTTTTAGCAAACGTGTTCTATACAAGCGGTTGGATTTTTCAATTAATAACTCGTGACAGTTCAAACAAATTTATCAATCGCATACGACCAAAGGTTTTTATATACGGACTACTGTTTTCTTTCGGCATTGAACTAATCCCCTGTTTTTTGACAGGTGGTTACACACTTGTGACAGGTGAAAGAATAAAATCTCAATATGCCGACTTTGCAACAGAAGAACCCAACATTAATGACATTGTAGGCGACTATGTTGTAGCGGACATAAGCAAAAAACAATTAAATCTGCCCGACAGTATTTCATTAAAGACAGTTATTCAATTCAACGCTGACAAGACTTTTGAGTTCAAATACTTTCCTCACCACGAATTTGGAATGAGTTTAAGCGATTACGAATTAGTAAATGCAAAAGGAAAATGGAAAATTGAAAAAGACCAAGGCAGTTGGGTTATTCCAATGGACTTTGATACTATAATAACTATTAGGACAGGACACACAGACGATAAAGGGTATTTCGACAGTAATGCTTTTCATATAAATAAAGACAAACCACCTTACGAAATTTATATTATGGTTGGTGACCCTGACAGTTGGGAAGGTATAACATTACAAAAGCGATGAAAAGAAAAACCACACATAACAGCACCTACCCAAAAGGCGGGGTTTCGTGTTCCAAAGACAGTTTTGTGGTTAATCAAACATTAGTTTTTCAAATCATGTTTTGTGGTAAAAGTCCCGCCCTTCGGGTAGCTGCTAAACGTTAGGCACAATGCAAGGAGATTACCCATATCTCGCATTTTTTGATTAATTTTGCTTAAAATCAGGAGGATATGCCGAATTTATACATTATAGCAGGATGTAATGGAGCTGGAAAGACAACTGCTTCATATACCGTTCTGCCTGAGATACTTGATTGTAAGGAATTTATTAATGCCGATGAGATTGCAAAAGGACTATCCCCTTTTCAGCCTGAGAAAGTAGCGATTCAATCGGGTAGAATAATGCTTAAAAGGATTGATGAGCTTTTAGTCTCTAAAGCTGATTTTGCATTTGAGACAACATTATCTTCAAAGAGCTATGTTAACACTGTAAAAGAGGCTCAAGAATATGGTTATAATGTGACATTGGTTTACTTTTGGTTAAACTCTGTTGACTTAGCTAAAGAAAGAGTTAAAGTGAGAGTATCCGAAGGAGGTCATAATATTCCGGCAGAGACAATTGAGAGAAGATATAAATTGGGACTTGAGAATTTATTTAAACGATTCATTCCTGTTGTTGACTCTTGGATGATATTTGATAATTCATCAAATGATTCTAACTTGATTTCAGAAGGCGGTAGAGACGAAGAAAATAAAGTTTACGATAAAGAGATTTGGGAGACTTTAAACAGTTTAGCTTATGGACAGTAAGAACAAAGAATTAAGAGACAAAATTGTGTTAGGAGTAAAACTTGCAGTCAGTAAATTGATTGAACGCAAAAGAGAATCTGACGGAGAACTCGTGTATTCAAGAGATGGAAAGGTTGTTAAGATAAAAGCGAGAGATATAGCAAAATAATAATGCACTGTGCCTAACAGCACCTTGCCTCCATTGCGGGTTACTTGTATAGTAACCCGTTTTACTTTTAATAAACTTTTCAGCGGTTTGATTTTGCGCTGTTATTAATCCGCACTGTCGTCAAGCCGCAAAGCGTTATAAGCCATTTTAGTCCAACCGTGAAACAACGAACATTACTTAGTCAAAGACATCCAATTTTATACTTCTTAGCCGTTTGGACAAGAAGAATGAAACGTTATGCAGATTGGTGTTTTGATAATAAAAAATATGTAACAATACGAACTACTGAAAAACTTCCTTTTAGAATAAAAAAACACCAATCCGTTTTACTAAAAAAACTTGGCGACAATAATGAGCAGTTACAAATAAACAAAGTAACCAACCTAAAGATTGCGACAAAAAATATCGATGGTGTAGTAATTCGACCAGGTGAGACATTTTCTTTTTGTAAACTGGTTGGATTACCTACAAAACGAAAAGGTTATCTCCTTGGTATGGAGTTGACATTTGGAGAAGCAAGGGCTGGAATTGGTGGAGGCATTTGCCAAATTTCAAATTTAATTCACTGGTTAGTAATTCACAGTCCATTGACTGTTGAAGAACGTTATCATCACTCCTTCGACCCTTTTCCAGACGATGGTCGAGTTTTACCTTTTGGTAGTGGTGCTACAGTTTTTTATAACTATCGGGACTATCAGTTTACAAATAACACTGCCCACACATTTCAAATAAATTTGTGGTTTACTGACAAATGCTTAGAAGGAGAACTACGCATTGACACTGAGCTTGACTATGGTTATCACATAATTGAAAAAGATCATCAATTTTTAAAAATAGACGGTCAGTTTTACAGAAAAAACGAAATTTGGCGTGACAAAATTTTGAAGTTTAAAAGCGGACAAATTGTAGAAACAGAGTTAATAACAAAGAATTTTGCAAGAGTGACATACTCTCCTGATTCTTTTCTAGAAGAAAATGGATTATGAAAATAAAAATAATTATACGCTATACTTTATTGCTCTTGTTAATTGGCATTATTGTTTACTATTTTTATCCCGAACAACAATTGCCGTCAAACATTAAAATTGATTCATTGATAGTTTATAAATCAAAAAGAGAATTAAAGGCGTATTCAAATGGACTCTTAATCAAAACTTACAAAGTTTCACTAGGCAAAAATCCAGTTGGAGATAAAAATTTCGAAGGTGACAAAAAAACACCTGAAGGAATATATTTTATCAATGCTAAAAATCCGAATAGTGGATATTACAAGAACTTAGGCATTTCTTATCCTGATAAACAGGATATAGAAATTTCCAAAAAACTAAGAAAGTCAACAGGTGGTGATGTTAAGATTCATGGACTCAGAAATGGAATAGGACTTATTGGTAAGTTTCAACGTTGGTATGACTGGACGGCTGGTTGCATCGCATTAACAGATCAAGAAGTTGATGAGCTTTATAATACGGTAGATGTTGGAACAAAAATTGAAATTAAACCTTAAAACAAAAAACGGCTTATAACATTGTGTATACGAAACTTGGCACATCAGGGTCAAATTATACACGAGTTAACTTGACTCCGCCACCAGCGAAGCACAGCATCGTATGCCAAGTGTTCGCATACACGGAACGTTAGGCGCAAGGCATGGCCTTGCTTTTTCAAGGGCAGAGTTTTCTTAA
>CAYVTO010000028.1:0-4216 GCA_964454665.1 uncultured Chitinophagaceae bacterium | reverse complement strand
TCACGGAACGCCTTCGTGGAGTTTTGATTATCGCAACATCATCAAAAAACTGAAAAAAAATTATAGGTGTATTGCGATTGACCACATTGGTTTTGGACTTTCCGACAAACCTGAACATTATGATTACTCAACGCAAAACCACAGCAAAACACTTGAAAAATTTGTGCTTGAAAAAAACTTAGAAAACATCACACTTGTTGTTCACGATTTTGGCGGTGCAATCGGACTAAACTTTGCTATGCAATATCCTGAAAAAATAAAGCGTTTGGTCATTCTCAACTCTTGGCTATGGAGCAGCAAAACCGACCCTGACTTTATTAAGTTAAGCAAGATTTTGAAAAGCCCTTTGTTGCCTTTCTTGTATCGTTATCTAAACTTTTCGCCCAAGTTTATTTTGCCTAAATCGTTTGGCGACAGCAAAATTTCAAGGCAACTATTAAAGCAATACACGAAACCTTTTTCTGACAAGACCCAACGAAACGGAGCATTGGCATTTGCCAAGTCGCTGCTTAACGACCAAGATTGGTTTGAACAACTTTGGAACAAACGGCAAGCAATTTCAAACAAGCCGACATTATTCATTTGGGGAATGAAAGACCCCGTTATCAAACCACATTACCTTGACAAGTTTCAAATCGGGTTTACTAATTCAACGACAGTAAAGTTAGAAACAAGCGGACATTTCCCACAGGAAGAACAAGCGGACACAGTAACTAAAGTAATGCTTGACTTTCTGACTGACAAGAAAAACCACAGCTAACAGCGGTTTGGCACAAGCGGGGGTTCAGTGCTTCGTTTGACAGTTTTTCGTAAATTTGAGCTTTAGGCTTCGTAGCAAGTTTTCGGTAAAAATCCCCGCCTGCGCCAAGCCGCAAAACGTTATGTGCCATTAGAAAAGATGTTACTAATAAATTGAAAAATGAAATGACAAGCCCTGAAAACATACGTCGTGCTATCCAAGAAAATTTCAACTATTTAATAACCTCGTTTGGATTTGTTGAAGTGCTAAATTTTAAGACTGATAAGATTTATTCAGAAGTAAGATACAAAAAAAATGAATGGACAATTTCAATTGTAACGACAGCTCACGGAACAAAAATATCATTGTCTATTTTGTCACCAACTGATGATTTTGGTTTCCTCGGCCACTATTTTGAAACTATAGACAATCAGTACTATGAGAAAAATAACACAAAAGAATTGGCTGAAAACATAGCATTTAACTCCGACTTCTTAAAATTAAATGGAGCAGAAGTTCTTGAAGCAAACCATCTTAAATTAACTAAAATATTAGATATAGTAAAATCAAAACAGGACGCTTGGGTAAAACCATTAACACGAAAACAATGAATTTAAAAATTAATGTAATAACACTATTTTTTACAAGCTACTTACTATCGGTTGGACAGCTTTTGTCTCAAGACAATTCTAAATTACTTTTAGATTATGATTTGAAAATTGACAAAGTTGTGACTTTTGAAAAATCTCAAAAACAATTGAGAGAACCCAAACATGAGATTTCACAGTTTAATCCAAAGAATCCATTTTTTCATTATTCGCCAGAAACGATTCTGAACAATCCATATTACCCATACACGAAAAATTATCCGATTGATAGTGCTATTACATTTTATAGATCGGGCGGAGAGATTCCTATAACTGTTGATTATCACTACAACATTAATGACTCAATAATTGTAGCGATAATTTATGACTGGGAGATTGGACGCCATGAAATGAATATTGCTAAAAGAGAAAAAATTGTAAATAAATCGAAACTTGTAAATGATGATTATTTGCAAAAATACAATGAGATATTAAATGGCTTGACACAGCAGTACGGACAACCTTCTTATTTTGATGATGGCACACAGATGAAAAAATCTTCCATTACCATAGAGAATAAATTGTACGAGGACACCTACTTTGAGAAAAGTACTTTCTGGGATAAAGACAAATATGCTATTAGCTTGACTTGGATTGTAGATAGTAAACGGATACGTCTTAATTATTATAAAAAGATGGAATAGATGTAAAGGCACATAACAGCACCTTGCCGCCATTGCGGTTTGCTGTATAGTAATTTTCAGTTCTTTTATTATCTTTATAACGGCTTGATAGTTGCGCTGTTATTAATCCGCACTGTCGTCAAGCCGCGGCACGTTATGCGCAAGGTATAGGCCTTGCTTTTTCAAGGGCAGCGATTTCTTAACTCTAAAAGGACAAAAAGTTAATAAACGGATTATGAGATAGTGAAAGTAGTTTACTCTTTTTACGCTATGGCTTGATTATAAATTAGCTGTTTTGAGTTCAGTGAAAAAATTAGTAGCTTGTTTAAAACAAATTACTTCTATCTATGAGATTTTCACTTTTACTACTATTAGCAATTTCTACAATATTTAGTGCACAAGCTCAATATTGGGAAGAAGTTGGGACAGGATTAAATGGTTTCAACCCTTATACTGTAGGAGCAATGAATACATTAACAATTGATAAAGACGGGAACTTATACACTGCTGGTTCTTTTTCAAATATTGCTGGTAAGAATTACGTAGCTAAATGGGATGGGACAAATTGGTCTGAACTAGGAGCAGTCAATAAATTATCCGCAAACTATGAAATTAATACTATAACATCTGACTATCTTGGCAATATTTATGCCGCAGGAGCATTTACCAATAATGGTTATTCATATGTGGCAAAATATAATGGTTCAAAATGGTCAACACTTATAGGAGGATGGGTTAACTCTATGACTTCAGACGAGACATCTTCAATCTATTTTGGAGGTTACGATCAAGATGTAAATTCAAAATTTGTTGTAAAAAAATCGGATGGAATTAGTACGTCCATATTAGGAACAGGCGGAAACTCATTAAATGCCAATGGATCTATTAGTACTGTTGCAGTAGATAAAGCTGGCAATGTATATGCTGGAGGATATTTCACAAATTCAAACGGGAAGTACTATGTAGCTAAATGGAATGGTATTACATGGAGCGAATTAGGGACAGGTACTAATTCATTAAATGCTAATGATAATATTAAAACAATAGCCGTAGACCAAAATGGTAATGTATACACTGGCGGATACTTTACAAATTCAAACGGGAAGTACTATGTAGCTAAATGGGATGGTATTACATGGAGCGAATTAGGGACAGGTACTAATTCATTAAATGCTAATGGTAATATTAATACAATTGTCGTAGATAAAAACAATAACGTCTACACTGCAGGAGCCTTTAGTACATCTACTTATTATCACTATATAGCAAAATGGAATGGAGTCAGCTGGTCTAATTTGATGTTAGATAACAATCTTTCTAATATTGCCATCAAAACTGTAAATATTATTAGAGCTCTTGTTCTTGATCCATCAGGCAACCTATATGCAGTGGGTGCTTTTGTTCGAAATGGTGACGGCAAGCAGGTTGTAGTTAAATGGACTCCAGAAGTTTCTACTACAAACACTGACTACCCTCAGACTTTATCTGATTATACCGTTTACCCTAATCCAACTACAGGCTTAATCAAGTTAGATTTAAAAGAAAAAAAAGGTAGAGTCAGCTTATTTAACTCTGCAGGAACATTATTGCTAACCGAAAATATTGAGCATAATAATGGTGTGTTAAATTTAAGTAATTACACCCCAGGAATCTATTCTTTGCTATTTAATAGTGACTCAGATAATTCTAAATTGCATTTTGCAAAAAAAATCATACTTATTCATTAAAATAAAATTGTTGTCAATATCTACATACATAAGCTTTTTTAAAGCACCTAATGCTTGTTCGAAAATAATGCTCTTGAGTTTCTCATCTTCTTCAAATGCATCAATGGAACGGCTTTAAAAGTAAGGTGACAACTTGCTGTTATTTTCTCATTTCGCTTTACGGCTGGCTAGGTCAGATTTGATGATGATTTTGCAAGTCTATTTTCGGGCGTAGCGGGACTCTCCTATCTCGAAATTTTTTTTACAGAAAGGATTAAAAATTAAGGCTTATAAGCCTGTTTGTAGTAACTGGATTCTGGCGCGGTTAAACGGATGAAGAAGAAAAGAGATGTCCCATGCGCATAACAGCACCTTGCCGTCATTGCGGGTTTGTTGTGTAGTAAAGTTCAGTTCTTTTATTATCTTCGTAACGGCTTGATTTTGCACTGTTATTAATCCGCACTGTCGTCAAGCCGCGGCACGTTAGGCGCAAGGCATGGC
>CAYVTO010000027.1:0-4565 GCA_964454665.1 uncultured Chitinophagaceae bacterium | reverse complement strand
AACTTATTATCAAAGCCTGAGTATCCAAGATATTCAGGCTTTTTTTTGCACTTAATTTTAATGCATGAAAAAACACAGGTAGGTATGTCCTTAGGTTAGGCTACTTAACTTATTTTACCCTTAAGGGAAGCTTACATCTACCATCAAGGTGCATAAATACTCGTTTATAAGTAGCGATCTACTCCTTCATGAAGAAGATAAAAAGGTAGTCTAGACCACTAAAAAAGGCTACCCTGCGGTTGCAGAGTAGCCCTTGTATGAAGCATAGCTAGTTGAAAAAATATAGTCTTAAATACCCTTTTTAATAACTTTTCCCCGTTTCCAAAACATGTTTAGTGTGGCTAAGCATTGTTTTATAACAAGCTGGTTTCAAATAGCTGAACTCCTACGATAAAGATAAAAACGATTCTCTTGATCCTCGTATTTTAAGTCCTAAATCTTCTAAAATACAAGGCTAAACGGATTCTTTTTACGACCTTTTTCTTATCTTGATACCGGTTATAAAAGTTCTTTTTTGATCAATAAGGCCTTATTGTATTAATAAAATCTCACTTGATTACCGATGTGTAAAAAACGACTATTAAACTCTTGTTTTCGTACTAAGGCTACTATGTCTAGGTCATTTTTAGTATGGGGCGGAATATTTTTGGGATGTTCCCAAGGGATGTTTGCTTATCCTTCATTCCATTGGGATTTGTCTCAAAAAACGAAAATTATCAAGTCCGATCAGGTAGACTATTTAGTATTTACCGATAGTACTGGTCATTTGAATTTGACCGATATTTTACAAGAAACAGTCCAAAAGGATTTTAAATCCATTAAAAGTATTCCTGATTCCCGATTGGAGCTGGCACATCATTGGATCAAATTGTCTTTTAGGAATGGAGAACCTTTTGATCGTTGGGTATTAGAAATTCAATCATTACATACCCCTGTTGTTGAATTTTACTTTAAAAATAGTCAAGGACAATATGAAAAAAAGATCGCGGGTCATGCCTTGCCATTCCTTCAAAAAAATGACTATAAAGTTAAGAATATCGTTTTTGAGCTTCCTTTTTACAATCCGGAAGAAACAGAAGTATACATCCATATTAAAAGTAAGGGGGTTCGTAATTTTTACTTTCATGTAAAACAAACCATACCACTCATTGAATATACAGTAAACGAATACCTGTTACTTGGAATGTATTATGGTATTTTGATCATTATTGCTGTATATAATTTAGCCCTTTATATCACAACACGAGAATCCATTCATCTTCTCTATGTACCTTATATATTATCCTGTATTCTCTCTTCTCTCACAGAAGATGGTTTGGGCTTTGTTTATTTATGGCCGGGCTATCCTTACTTAAATATCCTTGTAAATTATACCCTTGCTCCCTTGTTTTTTATGGGGAGTTTTGTGGTGTATTCACGACGATTTTTAGACTTGAATAAGTATTTTAAAAAATTAGACCAGCTGTTGATCTATATGACGCTTGTCTATTTTGTTTGTTGGATCATTTTTAATCGAGAGGATTGGTGGGCTCGTTTTTCTCCTGTCGTTTATGTCATTCCTTTTGTCAGCTTATATATGATCAGTATTTATTCTTATTGGAACGGCTTTAAACCTGCACGTTATTATATCATGGCTTACAGCTTGATTTGTCTTGCCATATTGATCGGTGTACTTCGTTTAAATGGTGTCTTTCCTCCTTCGGTCTGGATTGTTTATTCGTTCAATATAGGCTTGATAGCAGAAGCTTGTGTGATGTCTTATGCTATTGGGGATAAAGTAAGAATCATTACGGAGCAACAAAAAATAATTCAGACTAAGTTTATTACAGAACTAGAACGAAATCATGACTTACAAAATAAAGTCAATAAAGAACTTGAAGAAAAGGTTAAAGAACGTACCGAAGAACTTAATCAGGCCAATCAATCTCTTGAAGCACTGTCTGCAGAATTACAAACCATGAATGCCAAGTTAGATTATGACAATTGGCATCTAAAACAAAAAATAGTAGAAGAGAAAAGAGAAAGTGTGTTGTCAAAGGTGGTTACCTTTCAAGAATTTCAAATTCGATTTCCTAATGAATATACTTGTCAGCGTTATATCGAATCGATCAAATGGCAAGGTGATCTTTTTAAATGTAAAAAATGTGAACATGAAAAATACAATGTGCCTAAAGGTACATTGTCCAGAAAATGTACCCGTTGCGATCATGTAGAATCGGTTACGTCTGATACCTTATTTCATGGTACACGATTTCCTTTGGTCAAAGCATTTTATATCATTCATGTAGTAGTGAATGATATTAGGGATATGAATATTGAAGAACTTGCCCACACACTTGGATTGGCTAAGAATACCTGTTGGAAATTCCGAAAAAAGGTAGAAGAACGACTGAAAGAGCTCAAAAAGAAGAACATCAAGGTTTCTTCTTGGGATGTTCTGATTAAGTAAAAGGTGATTTTAAGACATTAGGGCATAATTTGGTGTATTTTAGGTGTTTGTACATCTTTTTGAGTTACTTACTTGTAACAAACTGAATATATGAATATATTTAGTTTAAATATAAAGATATAGTAGTTTATGAAACATTTATTTCGTTTTCTTTTTCTATGTCTTTCAATTCAGCTTCATGCTCAACAATGGGGTGTTCCTCCTGCTGGTTGGGGAGATTTTGCTATAGGGCTTACCGATGACGCTACTCGATTGGGTATTATTACTACAGCAAAAGCAACAACAGGACTTCATTATCGAGTAAGGTACATCAATGAAGGGGTTAATATTGCTACCAATTGGTATAGTCATTTACCTGCTGGTGGTTTAGCCACTAATTTTATCAATCAAAGCAATGCGATTGGTATGCGTGCCGCATTTAATATCTATATGTTACAGGAAGATGGGGGAGCTGATGTGGCGATTGCTAACATGGCCAACCTGACTTTTATGCAGCAGTATTTTTGGAATATCCGCGATGTAGCCCAAAAAGCCAATGGCAATAAAGTGGTGTTTGTCATAGAACCTGATACTTGGGGTTATTTGATTAAAAAATGTTTTGGTAATGGCCCTACTTCTGCAGGGGGAAATGCTGCGATTCGTCCCAATTTGGTGTTCTGCAATGTCAATAATTTAGGCTATGCTCCTTTAGCTGGACTTCCCAATACCATGGCAGGCATGGCTCAGGGGATTATCAGGATGATCAGAACTTATGCTCCCGATGCTTATATTGGTTTTCATACCAATCACTGGGCTTGTTGGTCGAATGGAGCTACTGGTGCACCTTGTTTAGGGGCAGGTGTTCCACCGGGTATCTTTTTTCAGTGTCAGGCAGGTTTACCTTTTTGGGGCATGGCGGATATTGACTATAACGCTAATTTTCAAATTGCTTGGTATCAAGAATTATTAGGAGGAGCTTCGGCCTGTGACCAAGGTGATTTTTTAGTGGTTGAAAAATATGGTTATGATGAGGGAGGACGATGGATTGCATTTGGAGCAGGAGCTTCTGTGTTGTATTACGGAAATACCGAATATCAAAAATGGCGGTATTGGTCTAAGAAATTAGCGCAAGGCTTGAATATGCCTTTACTGGGTTGGCAAACACCAATAGGTAATTCAACACTACCGAACACGGTACAAAAATACAAAGATACCTTCATGGAGAATTTTTTTGCCAATAAAGCATCTTATATATGCGATGGTTTTATTGGACTGTTCATGGGGCCTGGTGTTGGTCTTTCTACCTTTTATACGAATGGAGCAGGGGCTACAGGAGATGATGGTTGGTTTTTCAGTAACCTTAGAACTCAATTGGATCCGGGAAGACCCTATAATTTAAATTTAGCATCGGCTTGTGGTGCTACAATTGCACCCGTACCAGCAGGTTGTACGCTACCTGTCAATTTCCTTACTGTAAAAGGAATTCAAATCGATGAGTATAGCAATCTGGTTAGATGGGAAGTTGCGCAAGAAAAAAATGTAAGTCATTATATCATAGAGCGTAGTGTTGACGGCATACACTTTAGTGATATAGGTACAGTATCCTATCATGAAGGAAATGAAAGCTCATACAATAGTTATGAATTTGAAGATATTTCTATCGATGGTTCATTGACTTATTATTACCGTATTCGGGAAATTGATATTGATGGCTCGTCAATGTACAGCCAAACCATTCTGATTCGTGCGATACAAAAAATATTGGTGGGTTTAAATCCTAATCCTTTTTCAAACGAATTAATACTTTCGTTGTTCAGTGCCGAACCGATCACCGTCAAGCTTCATGTATATGATATGAATGGTTTGGTGATATTTTTTCAAGCTTTCCAATTGGAGGGAGGGAATCGATTAGAATATGACTTAGAAAAACACCTTAAAACTCCCGGCCCTTATTATGTGAAGGTTATAGACGATAACACGGGAAAGGAAATAGAATCCAAAATACTTATTAAACAGTAAAAAAATAAAGAGCGTTCTGATTTATATTCAGAACGTTCTTTACCTTTGAAAGGTAAAAATAAGTTTAAATGACTATCCGCATATAGTCACCTAAAATATGACATCATTCATCGGTCTC
>CAYVTO010000026.1:0-6245 GCA_964454665.1 uncultured Chitinophagaceae bacterium | reverse complement strand
TTCCTTTCAAACAGCTCAAAAGCCCCTCCTATTGTTAATACAAAGGAGGGGCTTTTGAGTGTTAATGACTATCCGCATATAGTCACCTAAACATTACCGAGCAAACACTCATTCTTCTTAGCAGGAGTTGCTCCTCACACAATACCTCACTTGGTTCGTGAGACACGAACCAAGGCGGTGATGGACGGGGAAATTTATGGTCTCAGGCGACGGACGAGTTCTTCTGATTCAATCCTTTATTCTACATACATGCTCATCTACTCAGAAGCAACTCGGCCTGGTAAGAGGGGCTTTCTTTTTTTAGGGATCAGAAATTTCAAATACGAATAGACTGTAAACCAAGAAGCTTATCCACTTCTTCTATGATGGTGTATGGACTAATAGAATTGATATCAGGATTATAGTCCAATTCTAAAAACTCTTCCTGATTTTTTTTGATTCGCTCGCTTATTTCAGGAGCAAAAATAAAGACACCATGCTCATACAATTCTTTAGGATAAGGAGCGAAACGCCCATAGTTTTCTCCCATTAAAACACAAATGGCTTTTTTATTATAAAGCGCAGCAATATGAATTGGGACAGAATCATTCGTAATCAATAAACCCGATTCATCGATCAGTTGTGCTAATTCCTGTAAAGAAGTTTTTCCCGTTACATCAAACACCCGTGAAGAATGTTCTGAGGCAATACGCTTCATGATGGCTTTAGCATATTTTTTGTCCTTCTTTGAACCTGCTATAACAATAGCATACGAAGAAGACTCTATAATATGATTTGCAACTTGTGCATAATGATCGGTGGACCATCGTTTCAGATAAGCACTTGCGCTTGGAAACAAAACAATGTAATGATTCTTCGGAAGTTGCTCTTCTATACTTTTTCCTGTAACATAAACAGGTCGCCCTTTAATATCCTCAATGGAAATCGATAAAAATCGTTCAAACATTTCCTTATAACGATAAAGCTCAAACATACCTCCTGCTGATGAAGGTAAGAGTTGGTTAAAAACTGTGGTTGTAGAACGAGTGTTGATCGCAAATTTAACTTTATCTCTTGCTTTTATTTTAGCAATCAAAAAATGTTCTGTAAAAAAATCTCCCGAATAAACAGGATAAAAAAGTGTATCGTATCCTTGAGCAGAAAGTTGCTGCATGATGCGAAATCGGTAACTGAAATTTTTGGTCAGTTTCTTAAAATCCACCCAGAATAATTGATCGTAAAACTGACGATCCATCGTTTCTACAATATCCTTGAATACAATATTCCCAATCAAGATGATTTTGTAGTCTTTGTATTTTTCACTTTTACTGATGTAGGGTAAAAAATTTCGGAACAAAATATAATCTCCGATATGATCATTTTTAACAATGACCAAAGTTTTAGGAATAATCTGCGCATTTCTCTTCAGAAACAAATCACTCATTCCATACAACAGATGCTTCTTGAAAATACCGATTTTTTTCTTAATCCTTTTAATTAGAGACATCCACCACAAAATTATATACCATTACTTGAGAGACGAATAAACCCAAAAAATAGTTTATGTCAAACTCTCTTTTTTCTTAGGGAAGGATAAAGATTTCAAAAACAACGACTTGTTTGTTTACTTTTTTATGGTCAAGATGTCTCCTAAACGAGATTACACCCTTGTCAACCAATCGATTTGCACAGAATATTGTATAGCCAAAGCGATTTTGTTATCTTATAGGAGATTTTATCGAGCTATAGCTATCTTTTCTTTTTACAACATATGTTTAAGGCCCCATACCAAAACATCGTTGCAGGACTTACAATAGTTCTGTTACTCCATTCTATCGTTTTTGGACAAGGATCAAGCACATTAGGAGGATATACCATTCGCAACTACAGCGCAAAGTCTTATCGGATGCATCCTCGCAATACCTTTATTACACAAGATGAACGTGGAGTTGTTCATTTTGGCAACATCTACGGCATCCTGAATTTTGATGGCAATTACTGGGAAACCACACATCTTCCAAACGGAACCAGTGGTTTTTCACTAGGAATAGGTCACGATAAAAAAATGTATGTAGGTTCACACCATGAACTGGGATTTATTGCTTACGATTCCTTAGGAAGAAATCAATACCAATCTCTACTTCCTCTTATTCCCCGGCAACAACAAAACATGGGAAGCCTATGGGAAATCATGGCCACGAAAGATGCCACCTTGTTTTTCTCCTCTTCTCAAATATTTGTTTACCATAACAACACCTTTAGCTTCATCCATCCTCTAGAACCAAAAGATCATTTTCAATTTGCTAAAAAAATTGATGAAATCGTATATGTCAACGAATGGGATAGAGGCTTACTCACTTTACAGAATAATATCCTCACTCCCTTACCAGGTGGATCCTTCTTTAAAAACCATACCATTAAAGCATTGCTTAAACTAGAGCAAAATCAATTGATGGTGGTAGAAGAAAACAATATTTACCTACTTCATAACGGATCCGTTACTGGATTAGGCGGAGCATTAGCCACAACCACTTTAAAAACTCATGCCTGTAGTCATGCCATACTATTGGCCGACAATAATATTCTCATTACCACACTCGATAATGGATTTTACATCATCAACAAACAAGGACTCGTACTGAAACATATTACACTCGACCACGGATTACAAAGTAACTGCATACACTACGCATACCTCGACGATAGGAATAACGTATGGCTCGCTTTAGACAATGGCATTGCCTATGTTGAAATCAACAGTCCCTTTTCTTTTATAGGACACTCCAACGGAGTGCCTGGTATGGGCTTCTCCTCTACGCTCTATAAAAACAAGTTGTACCTGGCAACTTCTCAAGGCGTATTTTATACCCCATGGGGATCTCCTTTTTCAAAAGAAACCTTCAAACGAATATCCGGTATTGAAGGACAAGTATGGAGTTTATCGGTCATCAACAATACATTACTGTGTTGTCAAGGAGAAAAAAGTTTTCAGATTGAAGAAGACCAAGCCATCCTGCTCGAAGGAGCAAGTAAAACATACGACAGTTGGACATTTAAAGCACTGAAAAATCATCCCGGCTATGCCCTCAAAGGAACTTACGAAGGATTCGAAGTCTACAAGCTGGAAAACAACCGATGGAAATTTATCCGTCGTATAAAAGGCTTTGATGAATCGTCAAGAATTTTTATCGAAGACAAATACCAAAACCTATGGGTCTGTCATGGAAACAAAGGCCTATATAAATTAAAACTCAGCGAAAACTTAGAACAAGTAATTAGTGCCGAAAACATTTCAGCAACTCAACATTTCCTCTCCGATTTTTTTATCGATGTATCCATCATCAACCAACGCGTTGTCATGGCTTCTCAGGAAGGCATCTATACCATCGATGAACAAAGCAACAACGCCATTAAAGATGTAGAACTGGAAAAAATATGCGGCGCGAATTTATACGTCAACAAAATCATGCAATTCAACGATGAAAACATTTGGTTGTTTTTAGAAGATGATATTTTACTTTATAAAAAAACGAAACAAGGCGAATACAATTCTGTAAAAGAATTACTTCACAAATTAACAGGAAGTTTAGTAGGGAGTTATGAGTTTGTAATGCCCATCAATAAAGAGTATGCAATTATTGGTTCTCAAGATGGATTCGTATTGTTTAACATGAACAATACCACTGCTAAAGGCAAACCTTACCATGTACTCATTAGAAAGGTAGAAGCTAATTTTAAAAACGACAGCCTTTTATTTGGAGGAAACTTCGCCAACACAGAGAATGTGGCACTTTTAAAACAAGAAAGTACGAGCACATGGGCATATGGTTTCAATTCTTTACGCATCAGCTTTAGCGCACTCTTTTTTGAGAGCAGCGACAAAATCGTATACCAATATGCGCTAGCAAGCCAGGACAGTAAAGAAGTCGATTGGTCAGGATGGACAAGCAATAGCCAAATTGTATTGTCTAATTTATCCGAAGGAGAATATACCTTTCATGTTCGCGCTAAAAACATTTATGGTCAACTGAGTGAAGAAGCATTGTATACCTTTACCATCAGTCCACCCTGGTACAGATCAATCTATGCATACCTTTTTTACCTTGTCTTGTTTGCCACCTTCCTATTTGTGCTCAGTAAGTTGATCAGAAAAAGATTTAAAGCCCAACGTCAGAAATTAGAAGAAGAAAAAGAAAAGGAACTCAAATTACTGGAACAAGAATTATTGACAGAAATTATTCGAAAAGAAAAAGAAATTATTGCCATCAAAAATGAACAGTTAGAAGAAAAAGTCATTCGCAAACAAAGTGAACTGGCGTCCTTGGCTACCAACCTCAATCAAAAAACAGAATTGTTAGTGTATTTAAAAGAGAAATTTAAAAACATCGACAAGGAACCCAATCAACCAGGAGATAAATTGTTTAAAGAAGTCATGAAAAGCATCGATCAACAATTTGATGTAGAAGATAATTGGACCAAGTTTCAGGCTCATTTTGACGAAATTCACCACAACTTTCTACAACGTCTTCAGGAAAAACACCCTAAATTAGACCAAACCTGGCTACTCCTCTGCGCCTATATCCGGATGAATAAATCAAATAAGGAAATCGCCACCCATATGAATATTTCTGTTGCAGCTGTCGAAAAAAGACGCTACCGTCTAAAGGAAAAACTAGAGCTCGACAACGACAGCAAACTGGTTGATTTTATCCTCAATTTTTAGAAAACATTACTTGGATAAAATAGCCGTTTAACCATTGTTTATTTTTAGACCTTACAAAAATCCAATTTTAACATTTTGTGTGATCCAACAGCGATAAAAAACACTGAAAACTGTCCAATAAAAGTTTAAACATACAACTTTTTGTCTAAAAAAACACTTCTGAACAATAGCAAAATATGTTCTTAAAACCCATCTAAAATGATTTAAATGGACTTTTTTAGCATGTCCTTGTTATGTCCATGTACTAAAACCCCCTTTGTCCTTCTTTTGTCTGTGCACAAAAATAGTAGTCGGTTGTCTTCTACTATATCTTTGTTAAGTGCTTTTAATCATTGGATAAATTCAATTTTGAGCTGGTATCCAAAATTGGAATTTCAAACAAATCGATTAAAAAGCATGTCATACAGATAAAAATAATGTCAACCTCCTAACAACCAAAAAAATGAAGAAAATTATACACCTTATGTTTGCTTTCATCGTGACCGCAAGCATGCAAGCCCTGCAGGCACAAAATATACCTGCAAACTCCCCTGCCGGAATCAATGGCCCACTTAAAGTCATTGGAACCAAACTCTGCAACCAGTACGATAAACCGATACAACTCCGAGGGATGAGTACACACGGCTTACAATGGTTTTACAACAATTGCTATGCAAACAGCAAAATTGCTGCCTTCGATGCACTCAAAAATTGGGGAGCAGACATCTTGCGTATTTCTATGTACGTTCAAGAAGGAGGCTATGAAACCGATCCTGTTGGTTACACCAACAAAGTAAAAGCCCTTATCGATATCGCCACAGCAAGAGGAATGTATGCTTTAGTGGATTTTCACCAATTAAGTCCAGGTGATCCCAACTTTAATACGGCAAGAGCAAAAACATTTTTCGCAGAAATTGCCAATACCTACAAAAACTACCCTAACATCATTTACGACATTTGTAACGAACCTAATGGAAGTTCTGTAACATGGGCCGTGATTAAAAACTATGCCGATCAAGTCATTCCTACCATCAGAGCCATCGACAATGACGCTGTAATCACCGTAGGAACAGACGGATGGGCGACTTTTGGATTGTCAAGAACGGGCAGTTCAACACAATACAGAGACGTTGTAAATAACAAACTAAACTACCCTAACGTCATGTATTCCTTCCACTTCTATGCCGATAGCCACAGAGACTCTTACCTTTCATTATTGGATGTAGTATCTAACGAACTACCAGTATTCGTTACTGAATTTGGCTTCCAAAACTCAGCAGGAGAAGGAAGCAACAACAGAGCGATGTCTGAAAGATACATCACCTTGATGCGTAATAAAAAAATCAGTTGGTGTAACTGGAACTTCTCTGATGATAACAGAAGTGGTGCGGTATGGAAATCAGGAACATGTTCCTCTAACAACTGGAGCGATGCCAACCTGAAAGAAGCCGGTCTTTGGGCAAAAGAATTCATCAGCTCACCTGCCGATGATTTCCCTACAGGAACCATCAATCAAGCACCAACTGTAAGCTTAACGGCTCCAGCTAACAACGCAAGCTTCACT
>CAYVTO010000025.1:0-7305 GCA_964454665.1 uncultured Chitinophagaceae bacterium | reverse complement strand
AATATCTCCGATAAAGAAATCATTGAACTCATTAGTACCATATAACAACACTCACACCTCTCTATAAACGAAGAAGCCCCGCAGTGTGTACTGCGGGGCTTCTTCGTTTTATATCTATGGAAGGTTAGGCTGAAAAAGCACAACCTTGGCAAGCTTTCGGCAAACTACAAACCAAGGCTAAGGATTTAAAATTTCAGAGTCCCAATTTATAGTCTTCTGTTTTTCCGAGCAAAGTAAAATTGAGCCTTTTCCATAATCATCGAAAAAAAGATTAAACTCCATAGACTTATCTTTTATAAAATCTTGCAATTCAGGTGAGATATTAACCATTTTATAAAACAAGTCTTTAATTTCTTCAAGCTCCATTAAACACTGACGTTTTGTCAAGTTAGCATAATTAGTATACTGAGACCATCCCGTAACTTCAATCACTCCTGTTTTTTCTGATGACAGTTTCAAATCTCCTACAGTGAAGAATTGGCCTTCTTTCAAAAACACTAATGCTGTTTTTATTCTATCTTTCATATTATCTAATAACTTTTATAGCACTTGCAGGAATAGTTTGATTGAACAAAAATTCTGTTCCACCACCAGCACCTAAATTATTTAGATTTCCTTGAACTCTCCTTGTTGCAACGGATGTTAAGCTAGACGTATTAATACGCAATAACGAATTAGGCAAAGAGGTACAAGACACTATCAACAATAGTATACAACAACATATTACTTTAACCATTCTACTGTATTAAACTATTACTCTTCTTTGATTAATAGTTATTTCAAATGATTCATAATTTTCATCACTCAGTAGTTCTAAAACTATTCCTTCATCAAATTCTAAAGTCAAATTATTTCGCTCAACATTTGAATAAACAGAGGTAATCTTTTTCTCTAGTAATAATAATAATCCAGAATCTGTACTTATGGGATAAACTTCGTCAAACGATTTTTTTACGCCCTTACAATAAAATGAATATGCGCCAGAGAATTGAATTGCTCCTTTACTAAAGGATAAAACTATAATACTTCGTCCAAAAGTAATGTGAGAAATTTTCTCATTCTTTATTTCGAGTAAATTTAAATCAGCAGGTATCTTATACATAATATCTTTCTAGTGAGTGTTATTATCCCAGTATCCAGGAAGTAATGGAACATGTGTCTCATGTTGTTGACCAGGTTTCATAGTAGAAGGATTTACTTTTTGCCACCCTCCATGGACTTGTTGTTTTTCGAGTACCCAATAACCATTTGGATATTGTTTGGTTGGCTTCATAACTCTTAAACTATAGCCAAATGGTACTGTTTTTATAGGATTTTGTGCAGCATTAGTTGGTGCTATAAATTTAGGTGAAGGCCTAGGAGTAAGCTTAACTGGAGCTGTTTTTATTTTAGTATTATTCACATTAGGTCCAAATGATTTAACTGTTCTATGATAATCCTGACCATACCTAGCAACCAAAGTCATTTGAGACATGATCAAATCTCCTCTTGTTACTTGTTCGCCCTCATCATAAATATTCTGATTTTGCACTCTTACCATGCCCGACAAGGTTTTACTTTCTACGGGTGTATTAAACCAATCTGAAACCGATTGATTAATCATACTAAAAAAGTTTCCCCAATTAGTATTGGGAGGAGTTCCTCCATCCGGAGGTCTTGTATTGTTGCCATGTTGTTGGTGACCTGGGGTAGGATCTCCACCACCCAAAATTCTTCCCCCATCAGGATCTACATAAGACACAGGATTGTTTCCCATGGAGAGGTATGGCGAGTAAAACTCTTGGTATGGGTCAGGTCTTGAGCAACTCTGTACAGCTTTTTCACCCTCTTTCTCTTCTCGCCTATATGCGATTTTCAGAGGGGATATTTCAGCATGATATGTCAGTTTTAAACAACCCATTTACCCTACAAGATACCTTTTTATTTTCAATTGAAAAAAAAGAAATTAGTACCTTAAAAACATATCAAACCATACTATTATGAACTTAAACCTAGTCTCTCATACCGCATATTTTCTTTTTCAATTCTTTGAATGGGCTGCCCGATATGCTCTCAAAAGGGCTAAAAATCCTCAACAAAAAGCCATTACAACAGCTAATTTATTATTTGTAATTCACTTCGGTATTATTGTCAATGCTGTTCTAGAACCCTTTAGAGATGATATATTTTAAATGATAATTTTCCTCCCCAAAAGGCACAGCGCATAAGTTTGGCTTGCCGACATGTTCTCGTTTAGCTTCATTGGTTTGCATCAAAGAAAGTGTTCTAGCACACGCTCGGCAAGCCATCGACCCTTATGCGCCATGCCTTCCCCACCCGCCAGTACATCCGATCGGTGTAGGTTAATTCCATCACTAACGCCCTGCGGTTGTTGCATTCCTTCAAAAAGTAAAGTTGCTTACGCTCATGGCCATGCTCACACTTTTCTTTTCGAAGGAATGGAAAATGTTATTTCCATCCGTGGGCTAATGCTCGTCCATTTTTTTGTTCAGTAAGTTTGGGATGCGGGCTGGAGGTGCGACTTACTGAATCAAAAAAATGCTCCAAACGAAGTACTGCTATTTTTCTTTGATCTCAGTCAACAGAGTGCGGAAGGCTTCAGCGCAGTAAAAAATGCTTGACCCTAGTACCGCCCTCTCTTGCGAGCCGCTGCGAGCACGAGGGAAGCCGACCAGAAGAAGCCCGAGGTACGAGGGCGACTGGGCGTGCTGACCGAGTAGAGCAGGCGAGCCAAACGCTGGCTGCGGGTAGACTGGAAGGGGCTTTTGCGTTGGATTTTTTGAGCGTGGGCAAAGCGCCTGACAGGATACAAGCGCAGCCGTGAGCAGGGAACGGAGCTGGGTGGGCAAGGGCAAAGTGGAGGGTATACGGCCGAGGTACGAGGCGGTATACCCGTAACGCTGGTGCAAGGGCAGATGAAAAAATACTACCCCGCTTTTCTTCTTTCAATTGAAAAAATAAAGTTTCTGCGGGGTGGAGATTTTTTTCAGCTGGCGAAGCGAACCCTTGCAGCATTGCCCTGCACATCCCAGCGAGTACCCCGCGAACGCCTTATATTCCTGTTTTAGTTTAACCCTACAACTTTACGATTCGTTTTTATTTCTCGGCTAGACCCTAACGGGATTATTTCAGCTAACAAAAAAGTATCTTTAAAACATCCCCTCTAGTGGATGTAATTTTTGTATCAGCGTTTTTAGTTCCTCCAGTCCAGTCTGCTTGTATTCTTCCGTACTCCCTGCTCTACTGTGTCCGGCAAAGACCTGAACAATACGCAAGTCATTTTTGTCCTGCAACAGATGCTTGATAACACTTTGTCTTATCTTGATGGCTTGTAACCTTTCGCCATTGGGTTTCCTTTTATTGATCAGAAGGTTTATAGAACCCTTCGATAGCCTATTGCCTGTATCTCCTAACAACAACGCTGATTCAACATCTTGGGTTAAAAACGGATTCTTTTGAAGTATCTCTGCTCTATCTTGGGTAAGGTATTGATGCAATAATAAAATCTGACTGGCTTGAAGGGATAAGGTTCTGGGCTTTTGTTTGTAACCGCCTTTGGCTTTTATTGTGCCTTCTTTCAGATTAACATCTTCTGTATTGAGTGATATAATCTCCTGTGAGCTTAAAGCCTGATAGATCAGTAAACTGATCAGCACTTCATCTCGTCTTTGCATTAAGGCTCTTTTATTCTTATGATGCTTCAACAGTTCATCTAAGGTTTGTCGAGAGTATAAACTCTCCACTGGGATTTTTTTATTGATCTGGTCTTGTAATTTCAGGTGCTGACAAGGATGGTCTTCACGATCTCCTATAGCATTTAAATAGCGGTAATAGATTTTAATGCAAAACAAATGATTGGCAAGACTCTTGGGATGTAATCCTAACTTGCGCAAGTAACCAATGTATGCTAGTACATCCATATAGCCTGCCTTTGATGCTCCATCACCCATATAAGTCTGGTAACGGTTTATCATTCTTAAATAACCGTACGAGGCTTTAGGACTGTATTGATCCACTACAAACGTTTCTAATGACTTCATGTTACTAAAGCTTCTAATTGCTTTTGTGATATGTGCGTATAAACCTCCGTGCTTTCAAGTTCGGAGTGCCCTAAAAACTCTTTTACTTTTTCAATCGGTACTCCTTGTTCTATAAGGTGCGTGGCTATCGAGTGTCGTAAATTGTGGATGCTGATTCCCTTGCCTATGATACTGGCATTACCTGTTCTTTCTATGAGTTCCTGCAAGATTTTGTTGTAGGTGTGCTTTCGCATTCTGCCCCCTCTGCTGTGAAGTATAAAAGCCTTATCATCTTGACTTTCCTGATGCAACCGAACTTTATACAGATAGCTCGATAAATCTTTTACAACCCGCTTGCTCATGGGTATTGTACGGCTTTTGTTACCCTTGCCTTTGGGAACAATCAAAACCTGATCTCTGAGTCTTATATCTTCTATGTTGCATTGGGCTAGCTCGGAAACTCTCAGACCACATCCATAACCCAAGGCAAGAATAGCCCTCTCCTTATAGCTCTGACAATGCTTATAAAGCACCTTGATTTCATCTTGGGTAAGTGCCGTTCTCGGGCTTTCTCTTTTGGGATAGGGTATGCGTATCGTACTGGCTGGATTGATTGCCGTTTGACCACGATGCTGTAACATCGTATAAAAAGATTGTATAATCAGGATGTACTCAAAAAGGGTTTTAGCCTGTAATGGCTGTCCGTTTGTTTTACTTGGACGTTCTTTCTGGTACTGGTAAAACTGTAACACGTTTTCAGTGCTGACAGCACTAAGCTCTGTACCTAGATGGGTTTCTACATAGCTTAAAAACTCTCTTAACTTGTGCCAGTGTGTACGGCTGCTTCGTTGCACATAACCCAAAGAGAGTTGATGCTCGTAAAACTGGCGGGCTAAATCTTGGTAATGTTCACTTATGACAACGGTGGTACTTGGTTTACCCATAGTATATACTTTTTAAGAACACCGAACGCCAGACCTTTTTTCACTCCTTTTCTGACTGTATTAGCTTTTTTTGCACCTTCTGGCGTTCTCACTGGCGTTCTGTGGTGTTCCGTTCTTATTCTTTTTTCATCATAGCTATAGGGCTTGCAGTTGATTTTCCAAGCTGTCTTTGAGCTTGGCTCTTAACCCTGCCATGTTATCCCAATAAGCTATTTTGTATTTAAACCCTCGGTTGGCAAAACCATATTGATGCACGTATTCCATGGCCACTAAGCGACTCATATAAACATGTTGCTGGGTCTTACTGACTCCCGTGGCCTGTCTTATTTCAAAGCGGTTAAACTCATAGTCCTTACCATTGTTCTTGACATAGTTTTTCAGCTTCTCGTAAAACTGTCTTAATGCTCCGTCCAGTTCATCCACTTTCAAAAGAATGCTTTCAAACATGATCCCGCAAGCTGCCTGTAAATCCTCTCGGGTACTGATTAAACGCCCTTGCTGGTCTTGCTTTCTTTGGTATTGGTTAAGCAGTGTGATTTGTCCTACAAGGCATTGGTAAAGCTCATTCAACCGCCTTATTTTGTGCGCTTCTTGGGGTAAAGTAATCTTACTAGCAAAAGGGTTGACTACTTCATAAGGCTTCATTAAACGAATACAGTTCTGTAAAAAATCCCGAATGTCTCTTTCTTTTTGCTTGTCCACTAAGCCCTCTGCCACATGGTTCTGATAGTGAATAACCCTTTGGGTCTGCTCCTTGCTCTCATCTACAGCCATCACAAAACACCTGCTGATATTATCCTCGTACAGTTCGCCTTTAGTTGTACAGCCCATAGAAGCAATAGGACCTCTTACCACCTTTTCACCCCCTGATATTTTTCCGCTTTCATCTTTTACACTGGTAGAACTGATTAAAATTTCATTGCTCTGTAGTTCACGTACTGCCAGCTGTGCATCTTCTTTCAGTCCGTCGTAATCTTCAAAACAGACCAGTTTATTGACAAAAAAGTATTCCTCCTGATTATAAAAACTACTATCCGTTACACGGGTGTATTTCTTTACATCTTCGGTCGGCATCAGCTGACTAATTACCTTTAATAGTCTTGTCTTTCCGCTTCCTGAGCTTCCTTGTATAAGGGCATGTAAAGTGTTTTTCATCTTGTAACTGGAGGCTATAACAAACAAAAAAATACGGTTGTTTTCTTCTCCCACTACGCCAGCTTTACCGATCAGTTCATTGATGGCTTTAATTAAGTCTGGCTTGCTTAAAAAATCAATACACTTTCTTTGCGCACTTTCTCCCACTTGAACCTTATAGTGATGCTTACCGATACTACCCTGTATATGCTCCTTTTCACGGTACTGCTCTAGACAGTGACTCAGTAACTGTAAGTCTTTTTCTACCTTCTCCGCTTCCATTGCAAGCTTCTCGGATGCTTGCAGGGCTAACGTGTGGATTTGTTTGTATTCGTATAAATCGATCTTGCTACGGTAATCTTGCCTAGTTGCAGGATGAATGATTTGCAAGGATACTTTCAGCATTTCCAAGGGCTGTTTCAACCACTGGCCACCCTTGACACTGTAAACTCCTGCTGAGCCTGTATAAAGGATATTAAAAGGATTGATGATGTTTAGTTTAGCGGCTTGGGCTTTGGTGTCTTCACTTATCTTTACTGGTGTTTGCTCTACTTCTTTTTTTTCTTCTGCTATTTTTTTAATTGCCTGTGGCGGCTCGCCACCAGATGAAAAAAGTAAATCCATGTTCTTTGATGCGATAAAAGGTTTTCGAGCCTCTAACAAGTGCGTCAGTACTTCTGAGCTATGCCCTACCAATAAACTGTTTACATCCTCTCCTTCCAATGGCTCTATATGACTAATGGTAATCTGTGGAAGTTCGTTTTGTAATGCCTGAGCGTATTTGTTTACCGCTGCTCGTCCAGCATCATCCCCATCAAAGAAAAAAACAACCTCCTCTAAGGCTTGTAAACCCTTGATGGCTTTGAGGTGTTCTTCGGTTAATCCATTGGTACCAAAACAAGAAAGTACGCTGTAATGGCTTGCAATGCTTTCCTGTTGCAATAAACTCGCCGCATCAATGATCGCCTCGGTAAGTATCAGTTTTTTCGTCTCTGATTTAGGGTAACACGGGTAAAGACCTTTCCTGTCTTTGAGGTAGAAGTGTCTTTGGTCTTTGTCGTTTACTGTACTTCTAAAGTATAAACCTGTTATTTGATGGCTTTGATTTCGAAGGGCGAACACAATACATAATTTCCCAAAAACTTTATACGCTTTATCTCCTGTCTTACTTGTTAAGCCTGCCTCTAGCAGTAATCCGTACTTTAAAC
>CAYVTO010000024.1:0-7382 GCA_964454665.1 uncultured Chitinophagaceae bacterium | reverse complement strand
TTTGAATTAAGGGATTATGACCCTGTCGTGGGGAGATGGTTTGGACCTGACCCTTACCAAGAGTTTTACAGCGGCTATTTGGCTATGGGGAATAATCCTGTTTCATATGTAGATCCTGATGGAGGTATGACAAGTGGACCTCCAGGTGGTGGTGACCCAAAGCCTGGTGTGCAACAGCATGGTAATTATGGTGGAGGTGGTGGGCAACCAACTCCAAGTACTAATTGGAGTAGCTTTTTTTCTAATTTGTCTCAATATAGTTCAGGGATAGGTGCTGGAGCTTATGATGGGATATCGGATACTTGGAGTAAAGTACAAAGTTTAAGTACGTCGGAAGGTTGGATGAGTCTTGGAGAAGGCTTATATAATTTTGCGACAACCCCGTCATTTGGGGTGCCTTTGTTTTTGGGGATGCAAGATTATGCACAAACCTTGCCAGATAAAACTTACTATCAGATAGGGTATGATACTGGATATATACTAGAAAAGGCTGCCGAAGTTTATGTCTTCCGTGGAGTTTTTTCTGGACATGGTTTAAAGCTCGGAAATGTAAGTATACTAACAAATAGTACAAGAAAAGGAACAACTTTATTGCAGTTGGGACAAGGTAAGCAATTTAGAATTGACATGAATTTCTCACTCAAAAATACAGTTCATTATCATAGACGAGGAATTGGTTCTAATGGTATTACTAAGCCTGGACAAGGAATAGGTAGACATCGTCCTTGGGAATCAAAGTCTACTGATCGTTCATTTTGGGATAGGTTTTAATTTGTGCATATGGATAAGCATATAGTTTATAATGAACTGAAGAAAATAGTTTGTGATACATATAATTGGTTGCAACGAGATGTTAGCAATGAAGATATAGACTTGGATAATATGTTTTTAGTATTCTTCGAAAAATGTAATGTTGATGAAAACTTTGGTCTTCTTGGATTAATATATTCCTATTTAGATATAGTTTGTGATTCCAAAAGACATATGTTTAATGAAGTTTGCGTTGGATATAGCTTTTCGAAAGCTCAAATTGACTTGAAAAATATTATCACTATGATTGAAGAGAATAAAATCGAAGAGCTTGAGGCAAATTCTATATTAATAGATAACCTGCGCATGGTTGTATCCAGTAGTTAGTCGGTAATGTCCCTAGCTGGCGCGTATAGCAACACGGGCTTGTTCCAATAACTAGCTGGCGCCACTAAGTTTCCACGACGTTTGTTCCAATATCTATTGGGACATTTGACACATAGCACATCTGTGCGGGGTTAATAGTTAAGAGCAGAAGAAATGACAGAAAAGACAAAAGCCACGTAGTGTATATACTGCGTGGCTTTTGTTGTTTAGAGTGCAGCAATATTTTTATTAAAGAAGTCTTTAAATTTCTTTTTGGTGAGCATTGTTTCAATCATGCCGAAAATAATGGATTTATCTTTTTCATCGAGTTCAGCAATGAGTCTAATTTGTTCGGTTGTAGTTTTATCTTCCATGGTTACTTCTTCAGGCATGGCTTGTTCCATGTGAACAATTTGATCAATGGTAATACCGTAAAACTTAGCGAGCTTATCAAGGAGTTCCACTGAAGCTTCACGTTGTCCGTTTTCAATTTTAGAGTAGTGAGAAATTCCTAAGCCTACTTCGGAAGCAATTTCCTTTTGTAGGATACCTTTTTCTTCTCTTAAACGCTTGATGTTATTGGCTAGGCTCATGGTTTATGTTTTTAAACGCTTCAAATATAGCCATATAGTACATTTTGTGCAATAATTATCCATTTTGTCATTAATATACTTGCCTATTAGTACACTAATAAGTAGTTTTACAATGTACAAAATGGCGAAATATAATTTTATGGACAATCAGGCAATCCTTAAACCCCAAACAACCCGCTCTTTAAAAATCCAATCCCGCTACAAAGAACGAATCGCCGTCCCCGAATTAAAACTACAAGGTTTATGGTTAGAGGCGGTAGGCTTTAAAGCAGGAGGTAGAGTGGTGGTTGAAATCAAAGATCAAGAGTTAATTATAAAACCAGCTTAATAGGTATGGAAATTAAAGCGATCAAAGAAAGACTCAGCATAGAAGCCGTAGCGCAACGGCTCAATATCCAGTTCAACGCTCAAGGTAAAGCCCACTGTCCTTTCCATGAAGACAAGACCCCGAGTTTTCAGCTCAGTAAAGAAAAGAATATTGCTACCTGCTTTAGTAGTAAGTGCAATGCAGGAACGATGGATATTATAGGCTTAACAGAAAAGAAATTAAAGCTTACAAAACACGAAGCATTAAAACTACTGACCGAGTGGGCGGAACAAACTAGTCCAACACTAAAACAAACGCAACCTACAGCAATAACAAACTACCAAGAGCTGTACGCCAAGCTAGAAGCCAACTACAAGCGCAGTTCCAAAGCCAAGGAATACGCTATAAGCAGAGGTTTAACAGCAGAAAACTTAAAGATCGGTTACAATGCGACCAGTTGGGGAAAGATGAAACACTGCATCATCTTTCCATTAAGAAATAACGAACATCAGATTGTAAGTTTTTACGGCAGAAGCATTGTTAATAATGAAGATCAAGCCCATTACTACTTAAGCTCAAGAACAGGACTTTATCCGAGCTACCCAAAAGCAACAACAAGTAAACTGATCCTAACAGAAAGCATCATCGATGCACAGAGTTTACTAGAGTCAGAGTACATCACAAACAACTACAGTGTACTGGCGTGTTATGGCGTGAACGGATTTAGTCAAGAACATGAACAAGCTTTACAAACACTTCAAGCCCTAGAAGAAATTACGATTTGTTTTGATGGAGATGCAAGCGGAAAACAAGGAGCAGAAAAACTGAAACACCGCCTAACAAGCCTGACCAAAGCAAAAGTAAACATCCTAGACATCCCCGATACAGAAGATGTGAACAGTTTACTGCAAGGACATGGAGCAGAAATCTTCGAGCATTTACTCACACAAAAAAACAAACCAGCTTTTATTTTTTCAGAAGAAAAATCATCAAAAGAAAATCAAGAACAAATACCAACGAGCCACAACGCTCTAAACACGGATAATGCAGAGCTACTGACCTATAAAACGGAAACACTGTTTCTTACTTTACTAGGCGGCATTAAACTGATTGGACTGGATAAACTCAGGGTAACGATCAAAGTAGAACATAAAACTCAGAGACATCTTTTACCCATCCGCCACCATTTAGATTTATACCACCGAGGGCAAGTAGAGCAGTTTTCAAGCATGCTGATCGAAGGGATGGAACTTGGTAGTACCGAAGTGAAAGAAATCCTTTCTTCTCTTACAGGCGCACTGGAACACTACCGCAGAGATCGTTTAGAAGCCCTCAGACCGAAAGTAAAAGCCAAGCCAGTCCTTAGTCCAAAAGAAAAAGAAGCAGCCTTAACATTGCTTACAAACCCCAACTTAATAGAAGAAACCAAGGAACATATTTTTGCCAGTGGTCTTGTAGGAGAAAAGATCAACGCTCAAATCGCTTACTATATCTACACGTCAAGAAAACGAGAACATCCCCTGCAACTGATCTGCATGGGAAGCAGTGGTAGCGGAAAGACCTGGTTACAGGAGCGAGTCAGTGCTTTGATTCCCGAAGAAGACATACTGGCCATGACGACAGTAAGTGAAAATGCCCTGTACTATTTTGGAAAAGAAGAACTCAAACACAAGCTTATTTTAATCGAAGACCTAGACGGCGCACAGCAAATACTTTATCCCCTTAGAGAACTACAATCTAAACGCTCGATCACAAAAACGGTTACGCTTAAAGACAGCAAAGGCAATTTAAAAACGATCTCCTTAACGGTAGAAGGTCCCGTGTGCGTGAGTGGATGTACGACCAAAGAAAACCTGTATGAAGACAATGCCAATAGAAGTATACTCTTGTACACGGACATGAGTAAAGAACAAGACGACAAGATTATGAGCTATCAAAGAGCGATGAGTTCAGGCAAGGTCAATAAACAAGCAGAAGAAAAACACCAAACATTATTACAAAATGCCCAGCGATTACTAAGACCGATTGCCATCAGAAACCCTTATGCGGATTTAGTGTACTTGCCACAGAGTGTATTTAAGCCAAGAAGAACGATGCTCTTGCTCTTGAATGTGATAGAAACGATTACATTTTACCATCAGTACCAAAGAACAATCAAAGAAGACGATCAAACAGGGGAGCAGTATATAGAAACCACAGCAAGGGATATAGAGTATGCTTTTGAGCTGATGGAAGAGGTACTCTTTAGCAAGAGCGATGAGCTGAGTCATGGCATAAGAAGCTTTTACGAGCAGATCAAAGTTTACTTAAAACAAGAAAAACAGAAAAGCTTTTACGGACAAGAATTAAGGAAACACCTTGGTGCTAATCCAAGGAACGTACAGCGTTATTTACAAGAGTTAAGACAATACGGCTACATTAAAATCATGGGCGGTAACCGTTACCGAAAAGGCTTAGAGTATACCCTTATAGAACAAGAGGAAAATATCAAAGAAGACATCGGTACTCATTTAAAACAAGTTATAGAAAGAGTGCGACAGAGCGACACCGTGCGACAATGACCCCTTTGTCGCACTCCAAGTAAGAACAGCAGAGGGCTTAAAGCCAGTGCGACAAGTAAAACACAAAACGTGAGGCAGGCATGAAAAAGATAAAACAACTAAATCAAGATTACCATCATTGGTTAAAGACCTTGGGTTATAGTGCTAGCACAATGAAAGTAGATCAGAATAATTTAAATGACCTTTCAATCCATTTAGCAAATCAAGGACTAAATGAATTATCAGACATCAACACAGCACAAATTACAAAGCACATTGAAAAGCTCTTAGAGCGTAAGCACAGAACCAAAGACCAAGGTTTGAGCCTCACGTATGTCAAAAGTCATCGAAGCACACTGGCTCGTTTAAATCGGTATTTAAGCTTAAGCTACGGGAAGAGCTTTACTCTTCCCATTCTTAAAGGGAAAACAATAAGAAAGCCCCTTGTTTTTACAAAAGAACAAATCAACAAACTCTATCAAGTAGCGGATCAGATAGAGGATCCTAATGACAAACAGGAGTATTGTTTGGCACAACGAGAGCGGGTAATTTTATCGCTGTACTATGGTTGTGGGCTAAGAAGAAACGAAGGGGCGAATTTACAATTAAGCGATGTACTGCTCACACAAAGTTTGTTGTACATCAGAAAAGGGAAAGGCAATAAAGAGCGTTATGTACCCATGAGTAAACAAGTGAAAACAGATTTAGAACACTACCTCAAGTATGCTCGACCTATTTTATTAAGAGAACAAATAAACCATGATTTACTGCTGAGTTGGAAAGGCACCGCCCTGAAAGCAGAAGCCATCACGGCACGTTTTAAGCTTTTGTTACTCAAAGCCGAATTAAAAAAAGAAGGGAGCAGCTTACACAGTCTTCGGCACAGCATTGCCACGCACTTGTTACAATCGGGTATGAAGTTAGAACAGATTGCTAAGTTTTTAGGACATCGCAGTTTAGAAAGCACGCAGATATATACCCACATCGCTCATGAACATGAATTATAAAAAGAGTCCAGCCGTAGAAACGCAGATTGCCCCTTTTATTTTTTCTTTACAACAGAAAAACTACCATCCCGACAGTGTAAGAATATACAGCAACTATGCGAGTTATTTTTTAGCATGGCTAGAAAAGGAAAATAAAACAGTACAAGGAGCAAGGTATGAAGATGTACTTTCTTTTGTGAGCGATTGCCAAGCAGAAGGTAGAAGTAGCAGAAATATTAATTTAGTCTTAACGGCTGTTCGTCATTACTACCATCATTTACAACAAGTAAGTAAGCACCAAAACAATCCCGCCCAAGGGTTTTACATCAAGGGAACAATACAGCGCATCGCTCATGACTTACTAGATAAAGAAGAATTAGAATCCTTGTACCAAAGCTATCCTAAGGGACATGGATCACCTTACAACTTAAGAACACAACGAAACAAAGTCATACTGGGCTTGTATGTGTATCAGGGTATCAGTACAGGAAGCTTGGACAGACTAAAACCAGAGGATGTTAATTTAAAAAAAGGAACGATTTATATTCCTTCAGCTAAAGACACGCAGAGTAAACAAGGCTTAAAAGCTAGGTACTTAAATTTAGCAGCAAGACAAATTGTGGACATAAAAGAATACATAGATAATACTCGTCCAGTTTTACTAGAAGCCATAAAAACAGGAGCGATTTATAAGACAAGCACCCGTAAACCGAATCAAATCGACTACCAAAAACTGAGTGAGCAATTGTTTTTTAGTTTAAACGGATCATCTTCGGTCAAGAGCAGTATCAAACACATTACCCAAGAACTGAAAATGCTCAATCCCAAAGTCAAAGAAGCGGTACAATTGAGAAAGAGCGTTATTGTAGAATGGTTAAAAACGGAGGATATACGGCTAGTTCAATACAAGGCAGGACATGGAACAATCAGTGCAACGGAGCGGTATAAGCCAGCCGATACGAAGGAGTTAAGTGGAGCGATAGCGGAGTTTCATCCTTTGAATTGAAAAAAGTTTAAACTAAGAATAGTACAAAACAGGAGGGTGTTTTTGCCCGCATTGGGAATACTACATGCATGATATATAGAAAAGATGTAGTAGTGAGTGCAAAAATGAAAGGAGTGGGAGGGTTAAAAAAGAGATGTTGATTTTAACCAAAAAGCAGTAAAAAACGTTAACTTTAAATAGACTAAAAAATGAGAGCCATGAAACTGGAAGATAAATATCGTTTGATAGAAAAGCTTATTCAGACAGAGGATGAAGAGCTGTTATTGCAGGTGGAAGAAATACTAGGAAGTAGCCCTCTTAGCCAAGAACAAATGGAGGAATTAGACAGAAGAAAGGCTAGGTATGAAAGAGGAGAAACAAAGCTTTATAGCTGGGAGGAAGTTAAAGAAATCGTAAGAAAAAGAGCATGATTTACGAATTGTTTTTTAGTGATGAATCTCTTGAAGACATCAAAGATAGTTATAATTGGTATGAAGATCAGAGAGCAGGTTTAGGTGATGAATTTCTAGCCTGCATGGATAAAAGTATTGAACATGTAGTTTCTAATCCTTATTTATACCAAGAGATAGGAAAAGGCACACGAGCCGTTATTATTGCTCGTTTTCCTTATCGAGTACTTTATTTTTTATCATCAAATCAAATTATAATACAAGGTATTTTGAGGATGAGTCGAGCTCCTGAATCTTGGAAGAAACGTAATAAGTAATTTTTTAATTATCCCGTTAGGGTCTAACATTTCCACCAAGAACGAATCGTAAACGTTCAGGGTTAAACTGTATCAGGAATATAAGGCGTTCGCGGGGTACTCGCTGGGATGTGCAGGGCAATGCTGCA
>CAYVTO010000023.1:0-8908 GCA_964454665.1 uncultured Chitinophagaceae bacterium | reverse complement strand
AATGCAGGCGGTCCCGTTTCACGATGTGCCAACAGCCCTGTCATTACTAACCTGGGTGGTAGCTTCACCGTAGCAACCGGTGTACAATGGTCCGGAGGCACTGCCGCTAACTTCACCCCCAACACCACTACCGCCACTGCTCAATACACTCCCACTCCCGCTGAAATCGCAGCAGGAACGCTCGTACTTACGCTCACCACGACAGGCAATGGAATATGTCCGGCGGCCGTAGATACCAAAACAATCACCTTTACACCGGCTCCAGCCTTAGTCATGGGGCCCAATACTTCGGTATGTGCCAATAACTCGGTAGCCAATATCTCGGCCACTGCTACCAATGCCGCTTCTGTTCTTTGGACGGGAGGGGGACCGGGTAGCTCCTTCGGTAATGATGCCAATGAAAACACTACTTTCACCCCTTCCCCTGCTCTGCTGGCGGCAGCTCCGACTTCTACTACGCTCACTCTAACGGCTTCTCAACCAGGTTGTGCCGATGTGACCGGAACCCTGAACGTAGACATTACTCCTACGCCTGTCGTAAACGCAGGACCTAACAGAACGATCTGTGCAAACGACTCCATTAACCTGGTCGGTACACTGGCTAACGCTCCTACCGCTACTTGGACTAGTCCAACAGCTGGAACCTTCATCCCTTCGGCTACTTCTTTAAACACCTTCTATAAACCTTCTGCTGCCGATATTGCTAACGGATCTGTCATCATAAGCCTGACTTCTTCGGGCAACAATTGTACGCCGGTGGTCAGCACCATGACATTAACCGTAACGCCGGCACCTACTATCAACGCCGGTACAGATAAAACTGTTTGTTCTAATAACCCCGTAACAACGCTTACCGCTAATGCTACTAACGCTCCTGGGATTCAATGGTATGCCGGGTTTGGTACATACTCTCCCGGAACCAACAGTCCAACCATTACATACACCCTGGATCCTTCTGAAGTAACCGGTGGACTCGCTGGATTGGTCGCCAGAACTACGGGAACTTGTCCGCCTGTTACCGATACTGTATTCATTTTCGTAGAACAAGCTCCGACGGTCGATGCCGGTCCCCCACTCACATCTTGTGTCAATAACCCCATCGTAAACATCACCGCTGCAACCACTTCCGGGACAAACATCGCATGGTCCAGTGCTGCAGGTGGAGCCTTCTCCGGTGGAGGAGCAATCATTAATCCCGCGTTCTCTCCTTCCCCTACTGAAATTGCCAACGGAACGGCTACCATGACCGTTACCGTGACACAAGCAGGATGTCTACCCGTATCTGACTTCACTACCCTGACCATTAATCCTACTCCTGTGGTCAGTGCAGGACCCGATCGTCAGGTCTGCTCTAATAACGCCCTAGTCACTTTCAACGGATCTGTCACAAACGCTACAGGACTCACCTGGTCTTCAAACGGGGATGGAGTATTCACGCCGCCTGCTACCGGATTAACTCCTGTATATACACCTGGACCTACTGACTTATCGGGAGTTCCCGTTACCATTACAGCAACAAGTACTGGAAATGGTACCTGTACACCCGTAAGCGATGTGGCTCTACTTACCGTATATCCTGCTCCCACTGTCAATGCGGGAACCGCAGGACCCGTATGTCAAAACAATCCGCTCATCACTCTGGCCGGAACGGCAACAAACGCCACTACTACAACATGGTCTGGAGGGGCAGGTGGTGCTTTCAGTGCCGTAAACAACCTCAACTCTAACTATACCCCTACTCCAGCTGAAAGCATCCCTGGAAATATTGTCTTTACCCTCACCGCTACCCGTGCAGGATGTAATAATGTCACCAGCAACGTGACCGTTAACATCACACCTCAACCTACCGTCAATGCAGGGGCCAATAGAACCGTTTGTGCAAACAACCCTACACTGACTCTGGCTGGTACTGTAACCAATGCTACCGGGGGAATATGGACTGGGGGAGCCGGTACCTTTGTAGCCGATAATACCACGCTAAACGCTCAATATACCCCTTCGGCTGCCGAAATTAACGCCGGAACCCTGACCCTGACCCTGACATCTACTGGAAACGGTAATTGTGTGGCCGTCAATAACAACATGACCATCACCATCAATCCTGCTCCCACTGTTGATGCGGGGGCCGATAGAACCGTTTGTGGAATTAACCCTGCTGTACCTATTAATGGATCCATTACAAACGTTGCTTCGGCTACATGGTCTATTATTAGCGGTGGTGGAAACTTTACCAATGCCAATAACCTCTCCACTACATACAACGCTACTCCTACCGATATCTCTAACGGGTTTGTCGATCTGCGTTTAACCACCACCCCTGGATTGTGTAACAGTGTCTTTGATGATCTACGCATCAACTTCACCCCGGCGCCTTCGGCTAACGCAGGACCTGATCAAACCGCTTGTACTACGGAATTCCCTGTACAACTCCATGGTTCGGGTTCTCCGGGAACATGGACGGCTGCTGGAGGAGGTACATTCTCTGATGAGAATGCCCTCAACAGCACTTTTACTCCTTCTCCAGGACAAATCACTGCTCATACGGCTGTACTCACCTATACCACCACAGCTACCGCATTCTGTCCGGCAGTAAGCAGCCTAATGACCATCACCATTGCTGATGGACCGATCGTCAATGCCGGTACACCTGCTACCATTTGTGGGACACAAACAACAATTCCTTTGAACGGAACTGTCACCAACGCTACAGGAGGAATCTGGTCTACTACCGATGGAACCGGTAGCTTTAACAACACCACCATCCTTAATGCCGTTTACACCCCTTCTCCGGCCGATGTGACCAGAGGTTCTGTGACACTCATACTCACCAGCTCTGGTAACCTACAATGTTTACCTGTATCAAATGCGGTAACCTATACCTTACTCCCTGCCATTGCTGCTCACGCAGGACCTGACCAAAGCCTTTGTGCTGACCTTGCCGGGATTCAACTCAACGGTAACGTGACCACAGCTACTGGAGGTACTTGGTCCATCGTTTCTGGTGCGGGTACTTTCAACGATGCAAACCTCCTGGATGCCATCTTTACTCCTACACCTGTTACCGTGGGAACTGTAACACTGCGTCTGACGACAACCGGGAATGGTGCTTGTCCGGCTCAAACGGATGAGGTTACATACACCATCACACCAGCCCCTACCGTCAATGCAGGAGCTCCTGTTACCATCTGTGCCGATAGTGCTTTTGTTCAATTGAATGCGGCCTTTACCATCGCAACAGGAATACAATGGTCCATCGTTTCCGGATCCGGAACTTTTGCCCCGGATAATGTTTCCATCAACAGCAGATACATTCCTTCTCCTGCCGATAGAACGGCTGGAACAGTGACATTAAGAGCTTCAACTACGGGGAACGGTACCTGTAATACGGTATCCAGTGACATCATCATCACCATCACTCCAGCCATTACAATCTCTGCAGGGATAGACCAAACCAAGTGTGCTAATAATGCAATTACAACGCTGGCCGCTTCGATTTCCGGGGGAACTACTACCGGTACTTGGACCTCTTCTTCAGGACATGCCGCTGGATTTGCTAACCCTAACGATCCTAACACTACCTATACCCCTTCTCCTACCGATATTGCTAACACCATCGTCACGCTCACCTGGACCGCTACGGGAATCGGGGACTGTAAACCTGCTTCCGACCAAATGGTCATCAACTTTACGCCGGCTCCTATCGTCAACGCTGGAAATGATCGTGATGTCTGTGCCAACACCATCAACAGTGGTATTACCTTAAATGGTACTGTAACTGCTGGCGCTACTACTGGGACTTGGTCCTCCCCTTCTGGTGGAACATTCTCTCCTGACGCAAACACACTCAATGCCATCTATAACCCTACGGCAGCCGACACCACTGCCAGAACCGTTACATTAACACTCACTTCTACCAATAACGGTACGTGTAGTCCGGTCGATGATCAAATCTTCATCACATTCTCTCCCATGCCCGTCGTTTTTGCAGGACATGATTCTACCATTTGTGCCGATAAATTCTCCGTGGGTTTAGCCGGTATCGTTGCCAACGAACCCGGGGGCGGAACATGGACTTCAAGCAGTGGACTGGCTTCTTTCTTACCTTCAACCATTGACTTAAACGGTAATTTTGTCCCTTCTATTACAGATAGAACAAACGGAACCGTAACCGTAACACTGACCTCTAACCCTACTGGACCTTGTCCGGCTGTAAGCGATAACATGGTCGTTACCATTACGCCCGCTCCTACCGTAGACGCAGGGCCAGATATTACCGTCTGTGCCAATAATCCTCTCGTAAACCTCAACGGTTCTTTCACCATCGCATCAGGTATACAATGGGTATCCAACGGTTCTCAGTCTTTTGCCAACAGTACCGCTACAACTACAACCTATACTCCTGATGCACTCGACATTTCTGCTAGTCCTCTCACCATCACAATCCGTTCTACCGGTAATGGACTCTGTCAACCTGCTACCGATCAAATGACCATTACCATCACTCCCGCTCCTGTCGTTAACGCAGGGCCCGATCAAACCATTTGTGCTGACCTACTCGGCACTCCTCTCAATGGAACCCTTACAGGGGGGACGACAACCGGCACTTGGTCTGCTTCTCCTACCGGTGGTACCTTTGGACCCGATGCCAATACACTAAACGCTACATTCTTCCCTTCAGCGGCTAACAAAACTGCTGGTAGTGTTACATTAACATTGACCTCTACCAACAACGGTTTATGTAACGTGGTCACTGATCAAATGACCATCAACATTACCCCTGCTCCTACCGTTACTGCTGGACCTGATCAATCTATATGTGCCGATGGCAGTGCTACACTGGCTGGAACTTCTACCTTAGCTACAGGTGTGACCTGGTCTACGGCAGGAGATGGTACCTTCTCCCCTAATGCTTTTACCCCTAATGCCATATATACACCCGGTGCCGCTGACACCACTGCTGGTTCCGTTACTCTTACCCTGACGGCAACGAACAGCGGTAACACCTGTAACGATGTCTCCGATCAAATGACCATAACCATCAATCCTATACCTTTAGTCGATGCAGGCTTTGATCGTATCGTATGTGCGGACGTGGATCAATTGAACCTCTCGCCTAACATCACGAATGCTTCGGCCGGGACTTGGTCTACTACAGGAAATGGGGCTTTCGATCCTAACAACACTACACTGAATGCCTCATACAGCCCGGACCCTACTGACATTACGGCAGGGGCCGTTACATTGACTTTAACCGTCACCGAAGGTACTTGTAACCCTGTCACGGACAACCTGACCATCACATTCACGCCTGTACCTACCATATCCGCCGGACCTGACTTGAATGTATGTACCGGAACGCCATTGGTAAACCTCAACGGTTCTGCTACCAATGCCGCTGTCGTAGACTGGACAATCATTACTGGGGCGGGAACCTTATCTTCTACAAATACCTTAGCTACTCAATACACCCCTGATCCTGCTGATGTATCCGTTATTCTGCGTCTTTCTACTTCCGGTAACGGTGGATGCGGTACCGTAGACGATGATGTTGAAATCACATTCTCTGCTACACCTCCTATCAACGCTGGACCTGACCAAACCGTATGTACCTCTGATTTGCCTATACTCCTCAACGCTACTGGAACTACGGGGCAATGGCAACCTAGTGGAGGTGCTTTCGCCCCTAACGATCAGACCATGAATGCCACATACATGCCTTCCCCTGCGGAAATACTCGCAGGAACGGTGACACTGACCATTAACACCACCAACAATGGCGTATGTCCGGCCGGTTCCAGTTCTGTGACATTCACCATCAATCCTGGACCTGGTGTTTCGGCGGGTATCGATCAAACAATCTGTAGAAATGTATCTTCTATAACCTTAGCGGGTGCACAAAATCCCGTCGTCGGGGGCATCACATGGTCTAGAGTATCAAGCAGTGGTACCTTCAATAACAATACCTTACTCAACGCTACATACTCCCCTTCTCCGGCTGACTACGCTGCAGGTGTCGCTACTCTGGTCATTACCTCTAACGGACACCCTGGATGTAATCCCGTCAGAGATACCATGAAGCTATTCATTACCCCTGAACCTACTCTTAACCTGGGCGCTGATTTGACACGTTGTGGAGATGTCTCTAGTGTAAACCTGAACGCGAATGCGACAAACAACAACTCCATCGCTTGGTCTATCATAACGGGAGCCGGTACCATATCCAACGGAAGTACCAATAACCCTACCTATAACATGGGCGCTGAAACTGTTCCCGGAACCATTACTTTACAAGCAACTGTAACACCTTTACCTGCCGCAGGGAATTGTAATAACCTCTCCAGAAACATCAACATCAACTTAACACCTATACCTACCGTATCGGCAGGTAGCGACATCACCACCTGTTTAACAAGTCCGAATGCTCTATTATCAGGTACCGTCACAACAGCCACTGGGGGCAGATGGTCGACTTCAGGAACGGGTACGTTCTCCCCTAACATCAATACGCTGAACGCAACATACATCCCAAGTCCTAATGACCTGTTGCAACCTAACATCACCCTGACCCTGACCACTACCGGAAACGGACAATGTTTAGCTTACAACAATACCATTGACCTAAACTTTGATCCGCTGCCTACCATTTCCTTTACTCCTGACAGGCTCGTCATTTGTTCGGGAAACCCTGTCGTGTTAACCTCCATTGTCAACAATGCTACCGGCGTTGCATGGACTACTAATGGAGATGGTATATTCAATACCCCTACTTCTTCCATCTCTTCCTACATGCCGGGACCTAATGACATTGCTAACGGAGGAATGATCTTAACAGGTACCTCTACAGGACCTACTACATGTGCGCACGCTGCACAAAATATGGCCATCGGAATTGTCCCTTCTCCTATTGCTTCCGTTAATGCCGGATTTGACCAAATCGTCTGTGCCGATATCGATACCATACAACTCAACGGATTCATCGCCGTCGCTCTCGGAGGACAATGGACGTCCTCTTCTGGACTCGGACTATTCTTGCCTAACGATACAGACTTATCCGCTAAATTCATCCCAAATCAAGCCGATAAAATTGGAGGCAGCTCCATTACAATCACTCTCTCTTCTACTGGTAACGGGATTTGTGCGCCGTCTTCTGATGACATGATCGTTAACTTCACACCTATTCCTACTGTCGATGCAGGACCGGACATGATCATCTGTGCTGACTCCGCTTTCATTCAACTCACACCTACCATCACTACCGCTACTGGTGGGGTATGGAATACTTCCGGGGATCCTAACGCTTTCTCCCCTAATCCTAATACAGCTGCAGCTATATACACCCCTACTCCTACCGATATTGCCAACGGATCAATTGGCTTTACCATCACTACTACTGGTAACGGTACTTGTAAGGCATACAACAACTCTATGGCTGTGACCATTACGCCTAAACCAACCATCACCATTGGACCCGACTTAAATGTCTGTGCGAATGCCACAACCGTAAACCTGAATGCCACTACCACAATCGCTACCAGCACTACATGGACTACTTCAGGAGCAGGTACTTTTGTCCCTAACCCTAATAACACGACTGCATACAACGTCGACCCTAATGATACTACGGCTAAAACAATTGTCGTATTTGCTCAATCTACTAACCAAGGCAATTGTAAACCTACTTACGATACCCTCAGAATCAACTTCCAACCTACTCCTATTGCTGACGCTGGGCCTGACATCAGCTCTTGTGCTAACATACCGGCTGTAAACCTGATTGTCGGTAGAGTATATAACGCGACAGGAGGTACTTGGTCATCTTCCGGATCCGGTAACTTTGCCAGTCCTATCACACAACTCAGCAACTCATACATCCCTTCTCCCGCTGATAAAAATGCAGGAACAGTGACACTGACTCTATCGACAACAGGAAACAATAACTGTCCCCCTATTATTGATCAATTGACCATTAACATCGCACCGGCTCCCATCGTTACCGCTAACCCTGCTATCATTTGTGATATCCTTGACGGGGCCGCATTGACTGGATCCGTAACTAACGCTGCAGGGGGTACATGGACTTCTTCTATCCCAGGGGGAACCTTCGCTCCTAATCCTAACAGCCCTTCAGGTATTACATACTTCCCTAATCCTACTGAAGTCAGCAATGGCAGAGCAATACTCACTTTAACCTCTACCGGTAACGGTACCTGTAACCCAGAAGCTCAAACCATTAACATAGTCATCGAACCACTGCCTATTGCTAATGCAGGGATCGACCAATTCGTCTGTCAAGGCGGAACAGTGAACCTTTCCGCTGCTACACAACCAGGGGTCACATACCAATGGGCCATCGCTGCGGGGCCTACCTTCGCTAACTCCCCGAACGCAACAGTAACCGTAAACGCTTTAACGCTATACGTACTCACGGCTACCGATGCTAAAGGATGCTCCCTTAACGATACCACACAAGTCGATGTCTTCAACTTGCCGGCCTTCAACTTGCAGCCTAACCCGCTATGCTTTGATCAAAACTTGATCATTCAATCTAATGCAGCACCTATTCCGCCCGTAAACGGTACTTTCCAATGGTTCCGTAACAACCAAATCATTAACGGGGAAAATAAAACCTTCACTTCTCCTGCAACTCCAGGTACATACTCCATACAATACTCGTACGGGAGCTGCTCTATTCAAGCTTCAGGAACAGTGAACCCTCCACCGGCTATCATTAGCCAGGATGTGACCGATTGTAACAACGATCCTACTACTCTATCCGTTACTAACCTGGCTAACGCCACATACGCCTGGACCTTCAACAACAACCCCATCGGTGGAAATAACAACGCCATTAACGTCAATACTACGCCTAACGACACAAGCATATACTATGTGACTGTAACTGATAATA
>CAYVTO010000022.1:0-8980 GCA_964454665.1 uncultured Chitinophagaceae bacterium | reverse complement strand
GTCAATACTACGCCTAACGACACAAGCATATACTATGTGACTGTAACTGATAATATAACAACATGTTCTATTACAGATAGTATTTACCTGATAGGCATACCTACTCCGATTGTTCCTGAACTTGATAGTGTATCGTGTATCGGCAAAGAAGTATTGTTATCAGCATTACCAACCAATATTGCGAACTTAAATCAGTTCCAAAAAGTATCTTATGGTTGGACAAGAGATGGTAATCCAGTCGGAAATACAACAAGCAGCTTAATGACCAATCAAGCGGGAGTGCATATAGGAACTGTCAGTATAGACCGTTGTGAGGCCGTGAGTACAAACAATATTAATTTCTCTCCATACCCTACCAGCAACTTACCAGAGAACATAAAATATTGTAAAGAAACTCAAAACTTTATTGTATTGAATGCCGGAAATGCCTTTAAATACAAGTGGCTAACAGGAAATCCAGGAGATACCCTGCGTACGCTCACCGTATTCCCTGAAGAAAATGCTATCTACAAAGTGATTTTAACCAATGAATTCGGTTGTGCTACAAGAGATAGTATTTTAATCCGGAACATCTGCGAACCTAGAGTATTCAATCCTTCCGGATTCAATCCAACTTGTACCAATTGTGGTAACAACAATGTATTCAAAGTATATGGTGCCCATATCGGAAAATATAAAATCACCATATTCAACCGTTGGGGTGAAATCATCTTCATGACAGAAAACATGAATGAAAGTTGGGACGGAACTTACATAGGAGAACTTATGCCAGTAGGGGTATATCCATTCATCATTTACTATGAAGGAAAAGATGAATACGCAGACGTTAAAAACACGATTAAAGGAAAAGTAACGCTTTTAAGATAGTAAACCATTCACCTCTTATTGAATCTGATAGTTACACTTAGGTGTAGAAATGTATAAATGAGGTAGAATAACCAAGAATCTATGAAAAAGATATTCTATATATTATTGGGAAGCATTCTTGTTTTATCTTCTGTAAAACAAGAATCAAAAGCGCAGCTTGTGAAACCTTGTATCAGGGTCAATAACCTTGCCCCAACAACAGGTGATCCTGACACCTATAACAAGTGCAAGACAAGATTTGTACAACTCAGTGTCATCAATTGCGGAACCAACAATACCATATCTCCCACATTGTTTACATACTCCTGGGTCAACATTACGACAGGTAGTTTTACCTATACAACCCCTACGGTAAATACCAACGAAGCAGGACGCTGGATTGTCACCATCTGGTACACGGATACACCTTCAGGTATAACCTATTCTGAAAAAGACACTTTAGATTTAATTAACTATACAGATATTCCTTTTGCTATCAATAATGGAGACCTCGCCTATTCGCACTGCCCTTACGAACCTCTAAATTTTACTGCGACAGCAAACAATCAAATTGTAAGTGATTCGTATAAATGGTATATAAACGCTACTGCAACGATAGATACTAATGTTACTATTGCTAGTGCTGGAGTATCTTCATGGACAACAGTAATTACCACTGCTAACTACGTTACTGTAAGTGCGACAGACCTTAATGGTTGCAAAGTATTAGACAATATTTTTGCACCTCTTTTACCTACTCCAGCCGCTCCTAACATCGGAGCAACACACGTCAAATGCCCTGGCGCATCTGTTACCCTTACCGCTGTTTTTCAAGCAGGGAATACGTATTCATGGGATGGAGGTCCCTTTACGACAACCAACACCTTTACCACAGCTGTAATAGGTAAACACTGGGTTACAGTACAAAGAGGATTAGGTTGTAAATTGGCCGATACCACTTTTATTTCTAATTACGCTGCACCTACGGTATACATAGGAAATGACACCTCTTTGTGTTACATGGAATCAGGAAGCGTAATGGCATCTGTTACCGGAACACCAGGATTTACGTACTCTTGGAGCCCTGCTGGAAACTTTAGCAATCCGAATATTTCCAACCCTTCCATAAGTATAGTCCCTATTACTACGGTTCCCATTACCCTAACAGTTACTGATGGAAACGGATGCACCAACACCGCCAGTAAAAATGTAACCCATTTGGCACAAGGAAGTAACCCTTACCTCAACGTCACGAGCCCAGACATCGAAATCTGTGAAGGAACCACCAAAGCATTTAATACCGTCGTAACTCCAACATATACCACAACCCTTACTTACAGTTGGACACCCAGCAGTTTTTTAAGTAATGCAGGAATTAGAAATCCAATAGTAGATTTGAATGGAACAGGAACCAGCACCATCAACTATACCTTAACGGTAACCGATTCGAAAGGATGCTACACCACTGTAACCCCAACAGCAACTCTCATTCCTGCTGTCACCACCAGTGTCGTATTCTCTGACACGTCTGTTTGTGCGGGAAACGACATCATCCTTCTCTCTTCCGCTACAGGAGGAACAGCACCGCTAACTTATACATGGACACCTAACGGAGGCCTCAATAATCCTTCTATTCCTAATCCAACAGCTACGGTCTCTCAAAACAGACTCTACACCATCACCGTTTCCGACGCCAAGGGATGTAGTGATGCTAAAACTGTAAATGTAAAAGCTACTGTCGTTAAAGTTTTTTTCACTCCACCTAAACAGATAACAGGATTTACATCAGAACCGACAATACTCACTCCAAACGTCAACAGTATAAACTATACTTACCAATGGTTTAAAGCCAACGACATTAATGATCCAAGTGATGATGAGCCACTCGGAACCAATATTTCTCAAACTGTTATGGACGAAGGAAAATATTTTGTTATAGCAACTGACCCTACAAGCTTATGCTATTCAGCCGATACGGTAAATGTTATTATCGACCCTTGTAAACCACGAATTGTATTTGTACCTAATGTATTCAATCCTCATTCAACGAACCCCAATCCTGTCGACAGAGACAATAATAATAAAATTAAAATATTCGGATGCGATATAAAAGAACAAGATTTTGCATTTAGAATTTATAACAAGTGGGGTCAATTGATTTACGAAACGAACAACGTGAAAGATGCACAAGAAAAAGGGTGGAATGGAGAATATCAAGGAAATGGTATTGATCAAAATCAATCAGTATATACATACACCTTACATGGGTACTTTGCCTCTAATGGAGAAGAATTCGACAAAACCGGATCGATTACTTTGATGAGATAACATTTCAGGCCGAGTTGCTTCTGAGTAGATAAGTGTGTATAGAAAAAGAAGGATTATCCCCGCATGAGTTCTCCGCAAACGAATGATAGATGTTATAATATGGTTGAGTGCGGAGCAACTCCTGCTAAGAAGAAGGTCTTAATTTTGCGGAGCAACTCCCGCTAAAAAGAAAAAGCCCACATTAAATGTGGGCTTTTTTATTGTAAACGTATGTATCTTTTTCTTTTTACACTCTTTATTTTAAAAACTCAATCTCTGTTCTTCTATTCAATTGTTTATTTTCAGGGCTCGTATTGGCGACCACAGGTCTCGCTTCTCCATAACCTGTAGAACGTATACGATCGGAAGCAATCGATTTACTCACTAAATAATCCAGCACCGCTTTCGCTCTTGCTTTAGACAACTCCAAATTGTGATGATCATCTCCATCAGAATCTGTATGTCCTGAAACTTCTATAGAAACCGTTGGATTCTGTTGCATAATCTCAACCAGTTTATTCAATTCTAACTCAGACTCTGATCGAAGTGTTGATTTATCTACATCAAAGAATACGTTTCTCAACACAATCTTTGTACCTGCTTTTACATTCTGCAAACATACTTCGTCCGTGATCTCTCTAAAATTTTTAAGGTTAGGTATATCGATGTTTTTGGAATAAAAAGCATAACCAGAAGCTTCAATGGATATCCCATAATTTTTACCGGCAGGTAAAACCACAACATATTTACCTGTAGCCGAATTGGATTTATGAACACCAAACACTTTCTGGGTAGTATTATCTACAATGTTAATGGTTGCCTCCACAAAACTTTTAGTTTCACAATCAACCACTGTTCCTGTCAAGACCACCAACTTCGCTTCCGCTTCTGGTAATTCTAGCACATACAAATCTTTGTCTCCCAATCCCCCTTCCCGGGAAGAAGAGAAATAAGCTCTTCTGTTATCCGCAGACCAGACAAAAAAGATTTCATCTCCAGCGCTATTGATCGGATAACCTTCATTCCTAGGTTCTCCTTTCACTTCTCCTGTTTCTAAATCAAAATCGATAGAAAAAATATCATATCCTCCCATTCCCTTATGACCTTCTGAACTAAAGGAAATCGTTTTCCCATCTGAATGTATAAATGGAGAAAACTCATTGTATGTCGTATTAATTTTATTACCCAAATTTTTAGGTTTCGAATACGCACCATCTTTTAACAACTTCGAAATATAAAGGTCAGTTCCTCCTATTCCGCCTGGCCGATCACTTACAAATATAATAGTACTTCCATCCGCACTTACCGAAACACAAGGCTCCCAGTATTCTGAATTTACGCCACCACTCAAACTCACTGGGGTACTCCACACATTACCTTTCAATTCGGAAGTATATACATCTCCGCCATTTTCAGCTTTATAGATAAACATCATTTGTCCATCAGAAGACAAACCAACACAAGCATCATGCGAACCTGAATTAATATCACCAGATAAGTGAATCGAATTACCCCAAACGTGATTGGATTTATTAGAAGTGTAAATATCTTCATAGAAAAAATTATCTCTCGGATCCTTTTCCCCTCCTGTAGAATTTTCCCTTCTCGATGTAAAAAACAAAGTCTGTTCATCCGCAGAAACTACCGGATTATACTCAGCAAATTCTGAATTCACACCCTTTCCCAAATTGGTTACAGTCAATTTAACAGGCTTCGCCATCAAATCTTTAGCATAACCACACTGTAAAATATAATGCTTTACTTTAGCTTTTTGATTTTCGTCTTTTACATTCTGTAAAAACATATTATAATGTTTTACCGCTTCATCAAATTGATGGTTGACATGATAAGCCACACCATAATAATAATTGATCATCGGATCATTGATTTCGGAATTTTTCACCTTATCTAAATAAGGCAAAGCTTTTTCTGCTCTGTAGGTATTCACATAACAAATCGCTATCGAGTACATAATCCCTTTATTCTCTTTGTCTGTCTTTTCAACTAAATGATAGAGCTCTAATGCTTTATAATAATCACCAGCCAAAAAATAGCCGTGTGCTTCTTTAGCATACTTTTTACCTTCCTTACTTAAACTTTGAGCAAAAGAAGAATATGAAAAGACAAGTGTAAACCAAACCATCAAAAGCTTTAAACTAACTACCTTCATAATATATTGTTTTGAATTTATCTCAAAAGTTGTAACAACGTGTTACTAAAATACGTATTATTGGTCAATAAGGAACATATTTATATGCTAAAAAAATCATTTTATACCATTTTCTTTTCTTCTCTCATGATCTCAGTAATGTATTCATGTGCTGGAAACAGTACTGCCTACCAAATGGATGCCACTGAAAAAGAAAAACAAAGAGGCTATCACGCCAACGAAGCCAATAAGATTATTGATAAAAACAAAGCCAATAGAAGTGCTAACGCTAAAAGCGCTGAAAAAAACCGACAACAAACAAACCGTGCCGCAGAAGAAGCCGCCAGGGCTAAGAAAAAAAGCTCTTCCAAAAAGAGCCAAGATAAATTTACTTTTTACTAAAAAGCAGCCATATGGCTGCTTTTTTTAGCGTTCACTGTTCTGTTTATTATCTAGTAGTTTAAATCTTCCAATGACAACATCACCATTTGAAGAATAGAAAATAACCAACTGCTAATGCTTATAGAAACTAGGACAAGGTAATCTCTTCATTGGTTTTTTCTTATGACGTACATGGTGAACATACGTAATATTGAATTCATGCGCACCTCTCGTTCTCGCTTGTTGAAGTCTTGAGATGGTCATATCATAGCTATATCCAAAACTCCAGTTCTGAACCCTCCAACCTAAAAACAAAATCACAGATTCATTATTAGGGATATCTGCTTTCAATTTTTTAATGGGTAATCCTCTATACCAAAAACCAAGTAACAACTGATCATAGATACCATATAAACCTAAATCCAACTGATCTGACTTTCCTTGAAATTTATAATGAAAAGTAGGTGTTATACTTACTTCAGCATCGTCTGAACCATATGCTAAATAACCACGAGATTGTATATTAATTTTATACCCCCCTGTAAAGGCTATTTTCATCGGTAACCGTGCATTTGCAGGATCATCCAAAAAGGATTGACTCGGTTGATTTAAATGATGAGCAGAAAACCCAACCCAAATTTTATCAGAATAAAGAACTGTTCCAGCTGAAAAATCTGGATATAAAATACTTTCTGTACCCGAAGGATATTTTCCACTAGGCCCGGTGTATCCTGTAGTATCTGTAAATTCACTAGGGAACCGTAACGTAGCATAATTTAAACTCCTAGAAACTAAACTTCCTTGCAAACCTGCACGAACAGTAAATGTTGAACTTATGGGAAGCTCATAAGAATATTGTAAACCTACTTCTGTAGAATTCAAAATACCATCTCCTTGCCAATCTCTCGAAGCTATAATACCTATACCACTATTATATCGAGAAAGATATGTATCCCCACTCACCAATACTGTTTTATAATTAGAGTTGAGTCTCAACCACTGCAATCTATTATGAAGTATTCCTCTCGCAGCATGAGCACTACCAGCAAATGCCGGATTTTGATATGTTGGAACAGCATAGAATTGAGAAAATTGTACATCCTGAGCCACTAATGATTGGCTTAAGAGAACTAAAAAAACGATAATGAAGGGTATTTTTCTTTTCACAATACAACAATTTGAATTCAGCATCATATGCATTAGCCCTACTTACGATTTGCATGAAATAATGTTGCACATTTACAATATAACATATCAAAGAGTAAGATCTGGTATCCATTTTTTTGAATTTATTTTCTAGCAATCAACCATATTGGGCTAAAAAGCCTTTTATTCGAAATAAAATATAATATTTCACACCTTTTATTGGAACATTTATTTTCCTTCTTCGTATTTGACCTATAAGATAAACTGGATTATTTAAAGCCATGTATACGGAGAGACCATTTACTAATTCTTTTGCACAAAAAATCATTCGATATCATTTCTATCTGATGGTTCTTTTGTTAAACCTTATTTTTAAAGCAACACCTTCTTATGCAGAAGGAACAAGAGAATTAACACCTACTCCTGGCGATGATAACCGTGGTGTCTTACAATTGTTCGACAACAACGACATCAACAGGCACTCCATGTCTTACCATGCTTACGATACAGATTCAATCACCTTATCAAGATGCATGCTGATCAACATTTGTAATCCATTCGAAGTCATGAATTTTGGATTCTCGTATGATGCTGCTGACCTTGCTGCTTGTAATACCCTATGGTATCGTATTCGCGCCCCAAGTGGACTCATCGTCTTTGGTCCACAACAAGTCACCAATGCTGGAGCAGGATCCATTGCCAATTACAACCAAGCCTTTATTGGTCCTAACAATATTGTAGGGGGAGCTGGTGGATATACAGCACTTACATTTGACCCTGCTGCTGCCGGAGTATTCGAACTCGGTGACTTTATCATAGAATTTAACCGTAACAACGCCAATACATTCGTCAATACCACAAACAACTGTACTGGAAGCCGAGTAAAAACGCGTTTGCGTTTTTTTGACGTTACCGTAACTGATGGACCTAACGGAAATAAAATCCCTGGACGTCTTCATGCTAAAACATGGGATGTAAACTGTAACAGTGCCACAAATCAGTTCAACGGTACCATGTTTGTATATGCAGATGACGGAGTGGTTACTTCTTTAAATTTTAATGGCATTAGACCTTTCGGATTTAGTATTTCATGTAACCGTACGGGGGTAGCTCCATCAGGAAACGCATTTGTTGATAGACAATCGGTCAATACAAACTCTACTTATGCTCAATATCAAATTTTTCTCAACAACCCCGATGAAAACTGTTATCCTACGGGTATCTTCGGAGACATAACAGGACCTGTAACGGTTACTGGATGCGATGCCAATAATCGATGTATAAACATCACCGTAGATAAAGCTGGTGAATCACAATTACTCCTTAATTTTAATGGCGTCCCCGGATACCAACCTTCCACTTCCGACGTATTGCTGAGTCAAAACTTAGTCGTCGGAACAAACTGTATTCCATGGAATGGTCGAGATGGCTTAGGCAATGTGGTACCTACTGGAGGTGTCTTAGACATGCAATTAGACTACTTCAATGGACTTACGCACCTTCCCTTATTCGACGTTGAAAACCATCCCAACGGTTACATTGTCAACCTTGTTCGGCCGGCAGGTCCTCAACCAAGACTATTTTGGGATGATTCTCAAATCGCTGGTGGTACCGTTAACTTAGCAGGATGTGTAGCGACTGTACCTCCTAATGGATGTCACCGATGGAGTGGAAATACAGCACCTAATGGTGTTACTCCAAGAACCGACTGGGGAGATAACCGTACCATCAACACGTGGTGGTATGCCAATATCATTCAAGTTTCCGCAAACTATAACGTACCTGGAAGTATTACTGTAGATGCTAACACCAATACTCCTGGAACCGGAACGGCTAATAACACCAGCATTTGTACCAATACTCCTTTCTATCAGCTTGCTGGTGCTGTTACTGGTGCTGGAGGTGGAACCTGGGTTTCCTCTTCGGGCCATACCGCTGGATTTAATAATCCAACGGACTTAACGGGAACCTATACACCTTCTGCAACAGATTTAGCAAACGGATCTGTAAAAATATACCTTACCTCTACAGGTAATGGTGCTTGTCCGGCCGTACTCGATTCCTTATTACTCTCTTTTCAATCCGGACCTACGGTCAATGCAGGCGGTCCCGTTTCACGATGTGCCAACAGCCCTGTCATTACTAACCTGG
>CAYVTO010000021.1:0-9689 GCA_964454665.1 uncultured Chitinophagaceae bacterium | reverse complement strand
CGGCTTGATTTTGCACTGTTATTAATCCGCACTGTCGTCAAGCCGCGGAACGTTACCAACAATGCTAATACGATAAACATGCTAAAAAATAAAATAATACTTTTCGGATTGATTTTGCTTTTTCAACAAGCAACTGGACAAGATTTTAAAAAGCAGTTCTATGAGATTTTCTCTAAAAAAGATACTGTTGGACAATTGAGTTTGTTAAGAAATTGGGAAAAGATAGATAATAATGATGCTGAATTATATGTCGCATATTTTAATTATTACACAACCCAAAGTGAAAAAGAGATTTTAAGAATTGGTCAAGACCCCAAAGAAGGGGATGAAGTTCTTCAAATAATGGATCTAGATAGTTCTAACAGCGAACCTTTTGGATTCATTTATGATGAAAAATACTATGATGAAGACTTATTAAAAATAGGGTTATCATATATCGATAAAGGGATTCAAAAATTTCCGAATAGACTTGACATGAGATTTGGCAAAATCTATATGTTAGGAGAAGCTAAAAATTATAAAGATTTCACAGAGGAGATTATCAAAACTGTTGACTATTCGTCAATAAACCAAAACAAGTGGACTTGGTCGGATAATAAGCCTCTTAGTGATGCAAAAAATGAAATGTTGAGTTCCATTCAAGCCTATCAGCTTCAATTATATAATACCGAAGATGATCGCCTTTTAGATAACATGAGATTAATCGCTGAAGCTATTTTGAGAACTTACCCAGATAACGTTGAAAGCCTATCAAACCTTTCGATTGTTTTTATGATTAAAGGACAATACGATAAAGCACTTCAATCACTTTTAAAAGCAGAAAAAATTAATCCAAGGGATTGTATAGTTTTAAGTAATATCGCTCATGCATATAAGATAAAAGAAGACACAAAAAATGCGATTAAATATTACGAACTAGCTTTTAAATACGGTGATGAGGAAACAAAGTCCTACGCCCAAAAACAAATAGCTGATTTAAAAAAGAAAAAATAGCACAGTTGGTAACATTGCGCATACTCAACTGGGGTCTTTTGTAGCGGTTGATAGTTGCCGTTTGTAATTTAACTTTAAACTCTAACACTCGTCGAGCAGACCCCAGTTCAGCATGCGCGGCACGTTAGCGGCAATATTAAGAACACAAAAAACGAGCAAGACAGCCTAAAAATTAAGTGATAAAAACTTTCTCAAGAACGCCTGATCAAAATTACTTTTCAGTAGCCACCAACAACTCCCGAATATTGACTTTTAAAAATTTAGAAATTTCATAAAGTGTTTCAATAGACGGCTGGACTTCATTTGTACACCAACGAGAAACTGTTGATTCTGTTTTACCCAAATGACCGGCTAAATCCTTACTGCTCTTATTCTTTTCAGCGAGAACAGCTTTAATTCTATTTAACTGTAGTTTCGACACAGGATGTTAATTTATTGCTTTCAAATGCTAATATCGTAAAATTACAAAGACTTGAAAATCATAACCAAACGACAATAAATTATAACTTCATGCGCTGTTATTTGCACATAAATACTATTTATTATAATTTCGTGTAAATAAATTATAATCATGGAGCAAGAACATAATTTTCAAAAAATGGAAAAAGACGTTTGAAAGTGTATCAAAGGTATATTTCAAGGCCATATCAGTATGTTATGCTTCCCGAAATTCGCCTTTGTGGAAAGTGGCTACAAGATGTAGGGTTTAACTGCGGACAATCCGTAACTGTTCGACACGAGAAAAACAAAATCGTCATTACTGTTGAGAATGAAACGGATGGATGATGATTTTATATTTATTATCTTGCGTTCAGGCATTTATCTATAAAAAGAATGAATACAGTTCCCGGAGAAATCGTGATTTTTGAGTCCAAGGATGGATCAGCACAGATCTCTGTTAAACTGGAAAAAGAGACGATCTGGCTTTCTCAAAAGCAGATGGCAGAATTATTTGAAAAGGATAGCGATACGGTAAGTCTGCATTTAAAAAACATCTATGAATCAGGGGAATTGGAGGAAAAGTCAACTACCGAGGAATACTCGGTAGTTCAAAAAGAAGGGAAACGAGAGGTAAGAAGAAATGTTAGGTTTTATAATCTGGATGCGATCATATCAGTAGGTTATCGGGTAAACTCCAAGAGAGGTACCCAATTCAGAATTTGGGCTACAAAAATACTAAAAGAACATTTAATTAAAGGATACTCGGTAAATGAGCATAGGCTGTTAGAGCTAAAGCAAACGATACAACTTTTGAAGAGAACTTCTCAAGGACGGTCATTAGAAGATGACGAAACAAAGGGCTTATTTTCTGTTTTATCGGATTTCACTTTAGCGTTAGATATCCTTGATGATTACGACCATCAAAGACTCACCCTGGATAAAACGCAGGAAGAAGTTTTGTATGTTATCCACTATGAAGAAGCCATTGAGGCAGTTCATATGCTTAGAAAGAAATTTGGTGGATCGTCGTTGTTTGGGAATGAAAAGGATGATTCTTTTAAAAGTAGTATTGCAACCATTAGTCAGACATTTGATGGGAAAGACCTCTACAAGAGTGTGGAAGAGAAAGCAGCAAATTTACTTTACTTCGTAGTAAAAAATCATTCATTCAGTGACGGTAATAAACGAATTGCAGCTTGGCTATTTATTTGGTACTTGGAAAAAAACAAGATATTATATCGTAGTGATGGTTCTAAAAGAATTGAGAACAATGCCTTGGTCGCATTAACATTAATGATTGCCGAGAGTAAACCAGAAGAAAAAGAATTAATGGTTAAAGTAGTTATTAATCTCATTAATTCAAGAAACTAAAAAATACTGCCGCTAACAGCGTGTTGTAGTCATTGCAGGTTTTCTGCTAAAGTAAACAGCAGAGCCATTAATCGCCATGGGCTTGGCTGCGCAAAGATAAACCCATGGCTTACCTCGGCACTAGAGTGAAGCGATGAGCTTTAACTCCTGCACCGACCACAACACGCTATCCGTTAGGTGCAAGCCTAAAGAACGACACCACCGAGACAAACCGACAACCAAATTCTAAATTTCTTCAAAATTGAAATGGTAACTTTGACAAATGAAAATACTGATTATAGAAGACGAAAACGAACTTGCCGACAGCATCTCCGAATATCTTTCGGAAGAAAACTATTTGTGTGAGTTTGCCCGAACTTATAATCAAGCATTGGAGAAAATCGAATCATTTCATTACGACTGCATCTTATTAGACATTATGTTGCCAGACGGCAACGGAATGAATATTTTAGAAGAACTCAAAAGGCAAGACAAACAAGAAGGAGTAATTATTATTTCTGCAAAAAACGCATTAGACGACAAAATAAAAGGACTTCAAATTGGTGCAGACGACTACTTGACAAAGCCTTTTCATCTTTCGGAATTAGCAGCAAGGATTTACTCCGTTATCCGTAGAAAACAATTTGGAAATTCAAATACCGTTCGACAAAATGAATTAGAAATAGACTTACTTGCAAAGACTATTTCAGTTCATAATCACCCTGTTATTCTGACCAAAAAAGAATTTGATTTACTGCTCTACTTTGTCGGAAATAAAAACAGAGTAATTTCAAAAAGCACCTTAGCTGAACATCTTTCAGGCGATTTTGCAGATATGTTGGACAATCACGATTTTGTTTACGCTCATATCAAAAACTTAAAAAAGAAATTGAGTGAAGCAGGATGCGAAAGTTATTTAAAGACTGTTTACGGAACAGGTTATAAATGGGAAGGATGAATAAATTATTAAACAAATCGCTTAAATCATTCACCATTTACGCACTTATTGTTTTAGCAACAAGTGTTCCAGCGTATTATTATTTGGTGGATAGCATTTGGCTAAGAGAATTAGACGAACACAATGAAATTGTAGCCGACAGAACCGAAAATGAACTGAATAAATTGGAATTAACCGAAACTGAATTGAATCAAAGTATCGTGCTTTGGAACAAAATTCAACCCGGAACAAACTTGCAAAAAACTGCTTTAGACAAGAACAGAAAAGACAGCACTTATACGGTTTTAAGAAAAAATCCTTATGCGGCACACGAAGATATTGACCGATTTAGGGGGCTTTCAAGGGTAATTGAAATAAACGGAGAAGCCTATTTATTGACTGTTGAAACCAATGTAGAAGAAACCGAAGAAACCGTTGTTGCTATTGCCATACTTACGTTTTTCTTTTTCGTGATTTTGGTTGTTGGTTTTCTGATTCTTAATAGAAGATTATCAGTAAAATTATGGCAACCGTTTAAAAACACCTTGACAAGGTTAAAAGCTTTCAATCTGAATTCACAGAGCAGTATTACGTTTGAAAACTCAAATATTCTTGAATTTCAGGAATTAAATGAAGCATTGAATAAGCTGATTGAACACGCCATTTCAGTTTACAAGACCCAAAAAGAGTTTACCGAAAATGCTTCTCACGAACTACAAACCCCTTTGGCAATCATCAAAAATAAATTGGACATACTTCTGCAAAAAGAAACCTTAACAGATAGGCAGTATCAAATAATAGAAGATATTAATAAAGCATTAACGAGAGTTTCACGAATCAATAAAAATCTTCTCCTTCTTGCAAAAATTGAAAATCATCAATTTGACGGCAGCGAAATAATAAACCTAAGCGAATTGATAGAACAATGTTTGGAGCAATTCAAAGAGCATTTTGCAAACAAAAAATTGAGCATTCAAACTGAAATAGAAAAAGACTTTTTCATTACAGGAAACAAAATTTTAATTGATATTCTCATTAGCAATTTACTTTTAAATGCAATAAGGCACAATTCACAAAATGGCATTGTAAGAATTTCGTTGAGCAAAACAGGCTTGTTTATCAGCAATTCAGGAATGAAAGCCTTAGAAACGGAAAATCTATTTAAACGATTTAAAAAACATTCAGACCAATCTTCAGGAAGTGGTCTTGGGTTGGCTATTGTTGAGCAAATATGCAAAAGACATCAATGGACAATAGCCTATAAATTTCATCAAGAAACACACACTTTTAAAATTAACTTTTAGAGCAATTCAAAATTTCTTCTAAATCGCTTCGGAGCTTTGCAAGGTAACTTAAAAATTATCCAATTTATGAAGCGTATAATAGCAACTCTGTTCATTCTGTTTTCAATCACAATCGTTAAGGCTCAAGAAAAAGACAGTCTTTCATTCATCAAATCGAAAAGAATGTCAGATGCTGACCTTGAAAAAAAGAAAGAAGGAACATTTATTACGGGTATTCCAGACTTTTCTTCCGACCCAGTTACGGGATTTGGCTTTGGTGCAAGAACAAACATTTATTGGAATGGCAACCGAGATAACCCTTTGTTCCCTTACACACCATATTTAATGAAACTTACAGCCAATGCTGCTTATTACACTTCAAATGCAAGAGAATTAATTTTAAAACTGGATGTTCCTTATTACAAAGGAACACGTTGGAGATTTAAAGTAGATTTCAAAGCACAACAGAATCCAGCCAACCTTTATTTTGGACTAACTGAATCTACGCTCGGACAACTTCGCCTGCCATCTGACGAAAACACAACTTTTTCAACTTATGCAGCATTTGACAGAGCGAGAAAAACATTAAGACCAGGTGGAGTTGGAGAAGCTGATTTTGTAACAGATGCGTTATCAAACCGATTTAGGGAAACCGAATATATGCTCAATTTGAAAGCCGATTACGCACTTGGAAAAGGAAAATGGCGGATAATGGGCGGTTATGAAATTCAACATTTGAGTTACGCCACTTTTGAAGGAATGGAAGCAGAAGCTATTGACCCGATAACGGGGCAAACTACAACAGCACCAAACGGCATTTCGCTTTTAAGACGAGATTTTCAAGACGGATTAATTTCAGGTGTTGACGGTGGTTGGGTTTCAATAATCCAAACAGCTTTAATTTTTGACACAAGAGATTTTGAACCCGACCCTACTAAAGGATACTACTTTGAAATTGCCAATGAATATTCAAGCAAATACATTGGTTCGCAGTTTGATTTTGATAAATTTTTCATTCAAGGACGAGCCTATCAAAAAATACCAGTTGGTAAACGGACAGTTTTAGCAGGACGTTTTGGAGCAGGAAATATTTTCGGAAACAATGCCCCATTTTTTGAATTTCAAGACCAATGGAGTCCCGAAGGAAGTATCAATGCATTAGGTGGCAGACAATCATTGCGTGGCTACCGAGCCAACCGATTTTTAGCTCGTTCAATGTGGTTTACAAATGTTGAGTTGAGAGTAAGACTAGCAGAAACAAAATTAGGAAAACAAAGATTTGCATTTGGCGTTGCCCCATTCTTTGACGCAGGAACAGTAAGAGACCGTTGGCAAGACTTGAACTTTAACAACATAAAGTATTCTTACGGTGGTGGACTTAGAATTGCTTGGAATCAATCTACAATTTTATCGTTTGACTATGGACATTCAAAAGAAGACAGGCTATTTTACTTCGGTATTGGACAAGCATTTTAGACTTCAAAACGACTGACTTAAACATAAAAAATGTATCTTAGTCGGACGAAAAACAAGAAGGCCAGCACCTAACAGCGGTTTTGCGTAATGGCGGGTGCAGTGCTTCGTATGACAGTTTTGTGGTAGGTTCAAGTGCAGTTCTTCGATTGAACTTTTGTGCCGAAAATCCGCCACTACGCAAAGCCGCAAAACGTTACCAGCAAGACTAAACGGCCGTACAGTCCGACATCATAATCAAACTTAAGAAATAAACAAAAACTATCAAAACTTGCAATAATTACACAATTTGATAGTTTATTTCTTATCTTTACTTTATGGAAAATTTCACAAATCGTAAAGAATATATAGGTAAGTTGCTGTCTTACAAAGACAAAGGCCTGATAAAGGTAGTGAGTGGTTTGCGTAGGTCAGGCAAGTCCACATTGCTAGAATTGTACCGGGAACAATTGCTCAAACAAGGCGTTGGCAAACGACAAATTCAGTTTTACAATTATGAGTTGCCCGAAAATTACTTAAATAAAAATTGGGACGACATTTATTTTGAGATAAAAAATAAGCTGCAAGCAGAAAAAAACAATTATGTGTTTTTGGACGAGGTACAAAATATTCCTCAATTTGAAAAATTGGTGGATGGACTTTTTGCGACCGCAAACGTTGATGTTTACATCACGGGTTCAAATGCATTTTTGCTTTCAAGCGAATTGGCAACTTTGTTGAGTGGTCGTTACATCGAGATTTCTATTTTGCCGTTTTCTTTCAATGAATACTTAACGGCACGAGGCTTTGATACAAGCAACAAATATCTCAATTATGAACCTTTGTTTTTTGATTATGTAAACGAAACATCGTTGCCCAAAGGAGTAGAATTGCGAGAAGGCGGTTTTGATAAAATTTACGAGTACTTGGAGGCCATTTACACAACCATAATTGAAAAAGACATTATGCAACGCCACCAAATAAATGACAAAAGAGCATTTGGTAACATCGTGAAATTTATGGCTTCAAATATTGGCAATGCACTTTCGCCAAGCAATATTTCCAAAACGTTGAAACAAGATGGACAAAGCATACATCATGTCACCGTTGAGAAATACTTAGAATATTTGATAGCGAGCTTTGTGTTTTACAAAGTAAATCGCTTTGACTTAAAAGGGAAAAAACAATTAGCAACACAAGAAAAATATTACCTGGTTGATACAGGTTTGCTGAACGTTTTAGCAGGAAAAGAACGCACTACCGATAGAGGACACATCTTAGAAAATGTTGTTTATTTGGAACTGTTACGCAGAGGCAACAAAGTTTGGACAGGCACAAGTCGTAACAGTGAAGTAGACTTTGTATGCAAAACCAAAACAGGCGACATCGAGTATTACCAAGTAGCGTGGCAAATGACAAGTGAAAGTACCGTAGAACGTGAATTTGGTGCATTAGATAAAATTAAGGACAACTATCCGAAATATTTACTGACGACAGACTCATTTACACAAAACCGTAGTGGCATAAAACACTTAAATGTTTTTAATTGGCTACTTGAAACCGCCCTTGTGGAATGACACGAGCAAAAAACAAGATAAAAAAGTCCTGCTGGTAACAGCATATTGTAGACAGTGCAGGATGTGTGCTAGAGTAAAGAGTAGAGTCCTTAATCGCCATGGGCTTGGCTGCGCAAAGATAAGCCCATGGCTTACTTCAGTACTAGAGTGAAGTGATGAACTTTAACTCCTGCACCGTCTACAACATGCTCTACGTTATAGGCAACTCTAAAACAAACGAGAATGTTTGAAAAAATCTTAGACTTACTAATAAAGCAAGATGATGAAAGACGAAAAGCTTCATTTTTGTTTTTAAAAATACTTTTTACAGGAACGATAGTTGCGAACTTTTATAGTTGTCTATTTGGCAACTACACAATAATTGCAATAACAGATTCCAAAGCTCTTATTGACTTTTTTCTTCATGGGACAGCATTCGTCTGTTTCTCATTGTTCTATTTTATTTGGGTGATTAGCTATGAATCAACATCAATTGTATTATCACTAATTGGTGTGTGGATGTCTAATCGAGCATATGATGTTATTAATAAAATCATAAATAATCCAGATTCATTCTTTTTAGAAGTTTCAAAGAAACCAATTTTATTAAAAATAATCCGTTTCTCAGTTACGATTTACAACAGTATTGATATAATTGAGATAGAAGGGCAAAAAGTGACGCCTGGAACCAATTTTTACAAATTTCATGATTACCTGTTAGATGTTGAAGAAGGCAAAAAAACTGTTAGTCGCATAGATTTTTCAAATACGATTGCTTTAATGATTCAGTTTTTTATTATTTACAACCTATTTGATTTTCACTTTATTGGTGGACTTTGATTTGTTCTGTTTTGATAATTGTTACAACGATATTTGCGTCTCTATTTGGATATGTTTTCGCAACAATGGTTGACTTAAAACATAGTCGCTTGCTAAATTTAATGGAAAAAATAAGTCCTGACTCAAAAGAAATAACAAACAAAGAGGAGGAGGATAAAAACGACAAATAGAGCAGCCTATAACATTGCGCATACTTCACTGGGGGCTTTTGTAGCGGGCGATAGTTGCCGTGTATAATTTAACTTTAAACTCTAACCCTCGTCGAGCAGACCCCAGTTCAGCATGCGCGGCACGTTAGCTGTCACCCTAAACGACCACCGTGCTGACATCAACCGACAGACAAAAACGAGAAACCAAGCCCACCAACCACCCCAAATTTTAGCAATCAGGAAAATTTTTTCAAAAAAACTTGTGCAACTAAATAATTGCATTTATATTTGCAACCAAATTATTGCACAATGGAAGCAAGACGAGATATTTTTCAAGCAATAGCCGACCCGACAAGACGGGCAATTATTACGCTTATTGCTTTACAGGCAATGACACCAAACGCCATTGCCGAACACTTTGACACGAGCAGACAAGCGGTTTCCAAGCACTTACAAATTCTGACAGAGTGCGAATTGGTAACGCAAAACCAACAAGGTAGAGAAATCTACTATCAACTTGAAGTGAACAAAATGAAAGAGATTGACAAATGGCTTGACCAATTCCGTAAGATTTGGGAAACACGATTTAATCAACTTGACAAAGTATTATTAACAATAAAAAACAAGAAAAAATGAACAGTAACTTAAAATTTGACTTTGAAGTCAACAAAGACAACAACACAATTGT
>CAYVTO010000020.1:6399-10709 GCA_964454665.1 uncultured Chitinophagaceae bacterium | reverse complement strand
TTCACCCAGCTCTACCCGCTTGAGCGGGCCGTGGTTGTAGTACTGGTAGGTAGCCTGCAAGCTCAGGTTGGTCAACTCAGGTTGTTTTTCGGGACTGTAGCTAACGGGAGTCAGGGCCGTATAAACCTGGCTTAAACGGCTGTCTTTATCGTACAGGTACACATGGTAAAACTGATCCGTTTGCCCTCGGTTGTAGGCCACTTCCAATACATTGCCACTGTTGTCGTAGCGGTACTCTACCGTTTTGTATTTTTCGGGCAGTGCTATTAAGCCTGCCACGTAGTGTGCGGTCCATGTGATGCGTCCGCGCTCGTCGTAGCTGTACCATGTTTTGGCCTCACCGGGTTTTACCGTATACGATACTTTGCCTGTGGTAAAGGTTTGTCCTTGCGGGGCATTGGGATCCATCAGATCGGGACTGTCGTACGCGGTGATGACCTGATCGGATTTTGTTCCACTGGTCAAGCCGTCGTTGTCGGCGGTGTTTTCAATAAGGGCTCTTAAGTCCGCTTGTCCAAAATACAGGTTGGGGTTGCTGGGTGTAAACTCTCCGCTTTCGACCGGGCGACCTGTTTTGTCGTAGCTCGTGTAGGAAAATTTATTGCTGAGGAGTTGCTGGGCATTTTGTGAAAAACGGATGTTACCGTCTTTGCGGTACATGAACTTGGAGGTACCTGCATCGAGTTCGTTGACTTCGATCACCCATCCTCGGGTATTGTATCGGTAGGTGCTTTTATCGATATCGGCATAGGCTTGGTTGTCGGTAAGCAATTGTTTCATGCCGTTGGGGCTTATCGCACATACCAATTGGCCCAAGCTGTTGTAAAACTGACAGGTTTTATCGGAAGACGGTACATAGATGGAAGCAATGCTTTGTCCGTCTTTGGTTTTATAGGTGAGGGTCTCTTGGCCTTCCACGTCTTTGTAAGAGACTTTGTAAAGGTTGGCTTTGAAATCGGCAAAACTGATGGGACTCGTCAGCGTAGGAAATACATGGCTGGTGTAAATGCTATGGTATTGACTTAAGAAAACATCGTCGCTTGTTTCCAGTGCCTTGATTTTTTGTTCGGGAACATAGGATCCACCTGCTTTGAAGGCATTACCAGGAATGGTACTTCCTTTGAGTTCGGAGGTACCGTCGTTGTAAAACAAGGTTCTTGTGTAGGGGTAATGGGACTGGTCAACATAGGGTTCTTTGAGTGGTGAAGCCGCAGCGGAATTGTTGCTTTCGCCGTAGTACCAAGCCAGTGTTTTTTCTGTAGTGCCCTCCAACTTGATGGGTAGGTTTTCATGGTCATTGTCTACAGGATAAGCGATACTGTGGTTTTCAGCCGCTAAGTAGTGCATGCCCACGTAGGTGTCAAATTTTTGAAAGTTGTAACCGCTGCTGAAATCGCCCTTGTAGATAAAATACATGTTGGCTCCGTTGAGGATGTTGGGGCCACATTGTGCTACCGCTGCGGTATTTTCTTTGTACCGAACGGGTGCTGAAAGGGTGTTGATGACCGGGCGGCCGTATTTATCGTAAATCGGTTCGGCAGCCAAGACCATTTCTTTGGACAAGCTTTTGACTTGTGTTTGAAGCGGAGATCCTTGTTCGTTGTAAAACTGTTTGGCTTCTGAAATCACTTGTCCTTCGTCGTCGTAGATCCAGTTTTGCGTCCAGTTTTTATTGTTGTCGACCAGTTCAGGCAAAGGTTGTTCGTAGACGTCTTCTATTTTCAAGACGGCACCGTCTTGTAAAATGATACCTCCGCCATAGTTATAATTGGCATTGCTGCTGGAAGAGCGCACAATGATGCCTTGAGAGCTGGTGACGCTGTATACAAAATTGCCCAAGATGAAGGCCTGTGCCTGGTTGGCGGCATAGGTGCTGAGTTCAGGAAAGACGGTGGGCATGTCGTCTGGTAAGGTGATTAAGCAGGGTGAATTTCCACCGAGTCTGTTGCTTCCTCCGACCATGAGGTTGAGTGGGTTTGCATCGGTACAATTGGTTCCTAAACACAATTTCCGTTTACCATACATGGCGTAGTAGCCGACGGGATCGTGTATTTGCACGGTGTACGTCCCTTCACTGGTGGGTTGTACGGTGAGGTGATCGGACGTTAAGCTGTTTTGTATGTTGCAGGTGGCATCGGTACAGGAAGAACTTGCAGATGGTGTAGCTGAACCGTCGTTGACGATGGTTTCATAGTATTGACAGTAATCGATGGTACCGGCATTCATTTTCACTTCGTACGTCTTGCCTTGTTCCAATTCATAGCCTCCAGGCGCGAAGCTGTTGTTGCCTTGGGCATAACCGCCGTTGACTTCTTTTACAAGTCCTCCGTCTAGAGGCGTAATGGTCACCAAGGGAATTTCACTAAAACAGGTAGGTACAAGGTTGATGGTGAGTGGAGGTGTGCTGTAGGTATTTCCAAAAGCATCTTTGATTTGAACGGTATAGGTACGGTTTCCAAAGCCAATGGCATCAATATCCATTCCTTGTCCTCGAAAAGCCAAACCTCCATTGGGATTGGCAGCAATTACAGTGCTTTTCCAAGGTTGAGGTACGCCGTTTTCAATCAACCTGATCTGCCCTCCCACTTGGGGATAAAAAACTTCTTCGCAGTATTCAGACATGCCCGATTTCCAATGAAAATCAAGGTTCACGGAACCGTTGGTCGCAACGGTATTTCCTTGAAGAAGAAAAGCTTGTCCAAACGTAGGGCCTGTCTTCTTGAGCATACACAGGTTGGTGGTGGTCTGTTGATCGTATACTTGTGTGGTAACGCTGAATTTACCGACATAGGTTTTGTACACAAAAAAATTAGCCCTGTATACATACTCCCAGCCATCAGCAATGTCATTGCGTGAGGTGTTTTTCGTAAATTCTACCGCTCGGTGATTTTCTGGAGAAGACACGAAAAAATCACGCTCTGTAAAACCAAATTGATAGCGGTGATAAAAAGAGTATTCCGTGTATGCTGGATTACATAAGGGTTGTCCGACAATTCCAGTAGGATGATTACACTCATCGGGTTGATTTTGATCCAAATACACCACGCCTGTAAAGCCGTAGGTCATTTTAGGCATACAAAAACATGCCGTAATGGGTGGTGCTTGTGCAAAGCCAGCCTTGCTGTACAGCAAGACAAACAGCAGGATAAACATGTGGATGACACCTTTGAATTTCATCTTATAGAAGATCATGTTGATACGAATATAATTCTTTTACTTTTTATTTTCGAGCGGCAATCCTGTTGTCGCTGGGATTTATTTTAAACTGTTGTAACATGTTTTAAGCTTGCCGCATACGAATGAGTTCTCAGCGAAATTATTCATTACATTTTATTCAATCTTTTCGGTCGCAGAGCAACTCATTCGCCACACACATTCGTCTTTCTAAGCTCCTTATTATTTCTCTTTATTTCTTCGCTTCCCAATACCGAACAAAATACGTTGCGATGGATCTTTTCTTTAATCTCTTTTTTTGCTGGTTAAACTCAGCCAATAAATTGGGATTATCCGCAATCATTTCACAAAAGTCCTGCTCCGTTAATTCTATAGGTATTCCTGTATCGATATACATGATGTAATTAGAGACTACCAATTTAGTACCTCCTCCCCCAGCCATACCCATACCTCCCCCCATTGAACCCGCAGGGGCCATGGTGTACATAGGAGATCCATAAGTGGTTTCTGTCGATTGGTAATACACATAGCGGCCTACATAAATCAGTTTGTCGTAGACATTTCGATCCCTGAAAAAAGGATACCTCGCTATAAAAATATTTTTACCATCGCAGAATCCCCAAATGGGTGTTTTTTTAGGACAGGGTCTGGTCTCGTCGACAAAAAGCATTTTATACGAAATGAATTCCTCTTCAAAAAGCGTAATGGTTTCGTGATTCCTTTCTGTACTGTGTTCAAATGGAATGGATGGTTTGTTGTATTTAAATTCTTCGTATGTGCGGTAAATTCCTTTTTGTCTTGTTGTGGCATTGAAAATCAACTCCGTTTTTTGGAGAGAATCTTTTGACGCTACTTGCGCCCAAAGAGGCAGAGAAGTCAGGCAATACAAAACAATAAATAGGTTACGCATGAATATCTTCATTTTTTATTTTTTCCTTGTCGCATACGAATGAGTTCTCTGCGAAAGCATTCATTATATTTTATTCAGACCTTTGGGTCGCAGAGCAACTCATTCGACAGGAACTACTCCCTTTCTCCGCTCTGTTTCTGTTTCTCTTTCTACTTTTTCGACGGACGAGTTCTTCTGACTCGTACCTTTTTTTTCATTCTTACTTCTTCTACTCAGAAGCAACTCG
>CAYVTO010000020.1:0-6299 GCA_964454665.1 uncultured Chitinophagaceae bacterium | reverse complement strand
TGTGAAGCAATGGCATCTTTAACGACTTGTCCATCTCCTATGGAAACATAACCTTCATAATCTTTTGTGGTGTTTTCTGTTCCGAAATAATATTGCAAATCGTAATAATCTCTGAACTCACAGCCTGAATACGCATTATTCATTCCTGCAGCAATGGTATTGACTCCACGTGCTGTCATGTATTGAAACGTAGGATCCCAAATGGTAGACGCTATACGCAAATACATGTCGGCTTCTGTAATCGGATGACTGTATACATTAGTTACCGTACCATAAAGCGACAACCAAGAAGGATTGTTGAGAGGAGAGTCAAAATTAAAGGGTGTAAAATCAAGCATGCTGACCGTACCGTCTGGACTTAATCCCATTTGTTCATTACCGACCCATTGTGAAACTCCTGCACTTTTCCATACCGGATGGTTGGCCAACAGACTGGTTGGAGAAGCATAGGTCACTTTATCTTTTGACCATAGGTTGACGTTGGCAGACACTAAACCTACTTTTGAAAAATGGGCAGCAATGCTTGGGTTTTCTTGATTAGGAACCACCTTGTATACTGAACTTGCGGCTTGTTGTGTAAGCATGTGTTTATGGGCAGCATTTTTCACACGGTGGCCCATCTCGCTGTATTGATCGACCCTATAGGCTGGCACTACTTCATTCATAAAGTAATTTCCCCAAGCATCGGAAGTTAAGGTAGATGTGGCCGCGCCTGAAAAATAATCGTAGGCTAAAATTTTTGTTTCTTCTGTTATGCCTCCTTTTTTATAATCGTACAGTTTCGATCCCGTGGCAACAATCGGATGATCTTCTATACTGGTAATCTGCAGGGCAATGATATTGTTATGCGTGTTTTTAAGTTCAAAGAATACTTGATCTATTCTGCCTTGGTTGTTGTAATTGTTTTCCAACTCATTTTCATAATCGTTGGAGGCGGTATGCAAATAGTTGTTTTCCACTTTGCTGATCATTTGCCCTGTCGCATTAAATCCGGTGTATTGAGTAGTGGACAACAATAAACCGACCCTGCTTCTAAGGTCTTTGAAGGTAATTGTTTTCTCCACTTGACCTTCTGTGACCACTCTAATCTGGTCTTCACTTCTTGGCATCATGGATCGATTGAAAACAGAGAAAAGGTACTTTGTACTTCCTTCTCCATTGATTTCTAAATAATCGGCATTGGAAGCATGGTGTCGAACACGATCTTGCACAATGACACTTTCATACATGACACCTGGAGGTGGTAAGAAACTGGTATTGGCTAGGATCTCAGTGTACAATTTAAAAATTTCATTCCTGTACTTGTTGATGATATCGTTTCTGTAAAACACAAAAGAATTGAGTATATCAGAAGTGATGTACATTTTAAAGTCAATTGGTTCATAAGAAGTTGTACCATTGAGATAAGTATAGGTCGTTATGTTTTCACGATTTCCTGATTTGAGCGCAATCGACTTTACCCTCAAATCTCCACCGTAGCTGCTTTGGACGGTGTTCGCATCGAATATTAAATTTCCAGATCCGAAAAGAAAATAAGTTGGATTGTTATCTACAATAGGTCCACCCACATAAGTAGTTCCTAATCGTTGTCCAATGAGAAGATCCGGTGTTTTATCTTCGACAATTAATGTTTTAGCATCGAATTGTGATACCACTTCTACATTTACTTTGATCGCGTTATCATTATAAATATTTTCTTTGGGTGCCACTTGTGACTGATTCGGATTGTTACCTTGTTGGTGCTTAAACAACAAATGCAAATTAGCCTGATTACCCGCAGTAAGCTCTGGTATATTTCCTACATTTTCCGAAGAATACAGATTAATCTTGTACTGATTAGGAATGGTATGAGGAACTATAGAAGCAATGGCAATGTTCTTTTTATCCATCAACACATTCGTATTGATGACATCCGATTCGTATTCTATTTTTATCTGTGCACCCATGGGGGTGGTAATTTTATTCAATGACCAAGCCTGTTTATTTGGTGCAGATGCTGCTGTTGCAATTTGACTTGTTCGTTGATCAATGTAATCTGATTCATAGACAAAATCAGATTTATACATACCCCATACATCGGTTGCTCCTTTACGGTAAGGTGTGCTTTTTAAAGCATAATCAAATTTGGTACTTGGAATGATGCTTTTCCCTTTCCAGCCCAGGGTTTCAACAGACAACAAAGTGAGTTTGCCACCGTTGAGGTTTGTTTTCTGATAAAGCGTTGCGGGATTTTTGTATTCCATTTTAAAGCTATTGGGTGTACCTGGGCATAAGTCATAGCTGTGGTTAAATTTATACTGTTTAATCGCCACTTCTGAAATATGGGTTTGAGCTTCATTTAAATCATATTCATCCAGCACATCTTCTCCATTGTGCATGGTCACTAATCCTCCGGAGGCATTCGGGAATACATGTTTCAAGGTTTGGCTTTGCCTTTTCAATTCTGCGACAGTAGAAATCCCTAAGTCTCCTGTTACATTATTTATTTTAGAAAAAGCATCCTTTAATGATTTATTCGTGTACAACAATATTTTTTTCAATTGCATGGTCGAAGCAGGCATACTTTGAATAGAAAAATTAGCAGGATTCAATTCTACATTGTACCCTCCTGCCATTTGAGAACCTACGCCTTTACCGTCGTTGCGAATGTCTTTTACAAATAGAGCGGTATGACTTCTTGTTTTAATGGCATCTAAATAATACAATTCCTTACGGCCTGTACTGTACATTAAAGTGGAAGATTCAAAGTCTTTATCGGCACCTTCTGTCGGTGTTCTCCAGTTGTATTGATCTGTCCATTTACCGTATTCAAACTTCACCCAATATCCCCAATCGTTTTCATCTACTTGTCCAAAAGGATAACGGTCAATATAATCAGGCCCCGTTACGGCAGTCAGCAACCAAGCATAGGCATATGGAAAATCTTTGGTAATGGTTCTCGAATATTGTCCTTGTGCATTGGTACTGTATTGCGACAACTCATTAAAGTTGTATACAGGGATGGAATAATGGTAAGAAACCCCGCTTTCATTGGTAACCATAAAACCACCAATATTGTCTTCGGCATTTAATCCATATTGTCCGCTGATGTTGATGGATTTGCGTTGATCATAGCTGGGTATAAAACCTTTGAGTTGGGTATTATCCCATGCGATAGGAGCATGCGGGCCTTCATCACTTTTTAATTCAACGAGATCTGAATACTCGTTGATTTGTTTATTGGTAAACCATTCTACATGCCTTGACCCAGCAAGTATACCTGTTTCTATATTAAAGTCTTTGTTGGTTGGATCATCAAATTCTTTCCCTTCTTCCCCAACAGCAGATGTGATGTTGGAAGCATAGGAATATACATCTGTATATGGACTTCGGTAACCATCTCTGGTAAATGAATTAGAGAAATCATTGGTAAATCGAAACCCTACCGGATTGGTAAAAGGATTATAATCGTAACTAAAAATCGTTTCTCCTTTTCTAAACAAAGCACCTTGCTCAAAGATGTATGGCTGAATACTACCACCGACACCTTGTGCAGAGACAAAATAGTTGTCATAAGCAGGCATACTTCCACCGATCTCTTTGTCTTGATCGGCTTCGTATTGTGCTCCTAAAGGAGACATCGCGTAACAATCGTAAGATACGTTAGGCTCTTTAATATCGTATGCATTGAGCGTGAAATCCGTATCGGGATCTATTTGACTTCCATACAAACTACCATAAACAGGTGTGGGATCTAATTGATCCAGATAGTACCTTGTTTTACTTCTACCGATGGCAACGTAAAAATAATACCAAACTGGAATCGTCAGTGCCCAAGAGGCAGTGGTAATACTCAAATTATTAACTTTCGAATTTAAAGCAGAACCACTGATACCACCGATTGAAGCAGATGCAGAACTCCCTTTATCATTGGCCATCATGGACATGCCTACGATCGAATATGGGCCTGCGGTGACACCGAGTCCCCCCACTGCACTCAAGGTTGACACGCCATTCCCATCCCAAGAAGCAATCAATCCAGCAGACAAGGCGGCATTCGTACCAGACCCTGAAGAGCCTACGCCAGCCATTAACCCTACATATCCGCCTTCACCATAAGGATTGATTCCCATTTTAAATCCTACAGAAGCTGTATTACCTATACTCACACCAATGCCTACATTTCCTCCTACACCCACTCCCTTGTAGGTGTCGTTCGCCACAGTAACACCTGCTTCTATACCAATACCAGCACCCAGTCCTACACCAGCAGAAACAGATGTTGAACGTTGTTCTCCTCCACTCCAAGTATCGTGAACAAAATTACTCGACCTGTTGATGTCATCGGGAACTCCGTTTACCATTCTATTTATAGCTCCCACATTCAGATTCCATCCCAAACCAACCCAGCTTGCATCTTCTTCAGGTGAAATGGCAGCATGGTAAGACAAGGCAACAGGATATCCTCCTTCTGGCCCGGGAACTTCCATAAGAGGGATATTATAAATAAAATCACCCGTATTTAAGTTTACCATATCAGAGGCTTCAATGGGTTCAAAGCCATTGTATTCAGGAGCTGTCGGCCCCGAAGTCAATGCATAAACCAGCGTAGGAGCCATGATACTGTTCACCATGGTGATCAATAAAAAATAGGCTATGATTCTTAATTTTAACATATAGGTTATAATGTCGATTTTAAATCTTCTTCGATGAAATTAAAATTTAATTTAGGTATTGACTGAATGTCTTTTCCACTAAAAGAAAAGGTAAACTGTCCCCCATTTAATCCTTTTAACAGTATAGTTTGATTGCCTTCATACTCAGACTTTTTTTTACTAAAAGCCAACAAGACCTGTGTTGCAGTTCCCATACCATACAATCGAGGAGTGTAAAAGTCCTCCAAGGACAACGTATCGTTTGCTTCTGTTACCAATTGAACATAGTCTGGCATATGAAATGACATTTCTTGCACCAAGTAGAAATAATCTTGACGCGTCAATTGGCCTAATAATTCTTTGTTGTTGGCACTGACACTTAACAGATAATAATCGTACTGTTTAAATTTAGTTCTCAAGCTATCAATCATACGATTGTTAATTACCTGGCCTTCCAACTCTTGGGCTACCAATAAATCGGTAGGATGGTAAGTCACCTTGTATACAATACTACCAGCGCTATCCATTTTAGTTATTCCGTGGTCTGCATCTCCAATATATTCTACTAGTTCAACCTGCGACATTTCCGAAGCGGTACAAGACATCAACAGAAATAGAGATGATGCGAACACAAGAAAAACATGAGGATATTTCACAAGCATTAGTTATTGATTCGTTCGATAATATCTTCGGTTATATCTATGGCTTCATCAGCATAAGCAATATTGCCGTTGCTGGTGGCGAAAATGATCTGGTAACCTTGCTGCTTACCGTAATCAGATATGGTTTGATTGATCACTTTTAGTACCTCTTGCATTTTCTGTTGTTCTTGCTGCCCTACCTTTTGTTTTATGGCTTGTTGGTATTGTACCAATTGACTTTGCTTATTTTTCAATAATTCTGTTGCCAATTCCTTTTCTTTAACACTCATACTGGACATTTTTTTCTCGTATGATTTCATGCTATTTTCAAATTCCATTACCAAGGTATCAATATTGGCTTTGTTTTTCTCCGCATCTGCTCTCAACTCGGTTTGCAGTTTTTGCATAGCAGTAGATTTTTCCACCAATTTCGCGCTATCGACGTAGGCTATTTTTGTTTTTTGAAAAACACTTGTGTATCCTATCCAACCTACAAGCAAGACAATCACACTCAGCAATACGGTAGTTGTTTTATTTTTCATGACCACTATTTCGAATTCATTTGTTGTTGTAAGGACTCAATTTGCGCTTGTTGTTTTTGAATGAGTTTATTTTGTTCAAGCAAATACAAGGTCAGCTCTTCTACTTTTTCCAGCAGTACAGCATTCATGTCTCCTACATTGACACCATTATCTTTTACTTCCTGTGCAGAAGGAACATTCGGTAAATGATGGTGTTGTTTGATGTAGTTTGACAATTCTGTTAAAGGCATCAATTGATATTCCGATCCAAACACATAATCCGGCCAGCTGGTTCTGAGTTTTACATGCACTTCCGTAGCAATGATTTTTCCATCGACCGCCATTTTAAATCCGGTGGGCACATAGGAAGTACCCAAAGCCATGGTACCCGTTACAAACGTATTTCCATTGACGGAGAGTTTCGCTTCGGGTATACTCGAGAAAATACCTACGGCTAAATTTCCTTCGTTGGTATTTTGTAACAAGAGGTGTTTACCTCTGGT
>CAYVTO010000019.1:0-12330 GCA_964454665.1 uncultured Chitinophagaceae bacterium | reverse complement strand
GGGTTTGTTGTGTAGTAAAGTTCAGTTCTTTTATTATCTTCGTAACGGCTTGATTCGTGCGCTGTTATTAATCCGCACTGTCGTCAAGCCGCGGAACGTTGGGCGACATAGAATAACTGTTAGTAATACTTTTAAGGATAAAATGAAATTAATAACAAACTCAATCATTAGTGGACTTATAATTATATTTATAGTTTACGTTCCAGCTCTCTTAGAATGGAATGAATATATGCTATTGATTTTGTTAAGTCTACAAGTTATTCCAGGGATAATCTACAGTTTGACTCAATATTATGCAATACGCAAATACCATGACTTATCGAAAAATAGAATTTGGCCTTTCATACTATCAAGTTCGATTATATATTTTTTAATTGTATTTTATATGGGCCGAGAATTTAGAGACTATCTAGACTTTAGAATTATTTCTTCTGGCGGACTCGGCGTAATCTCTTATTTAACGGCCTTTCGTTTTTCTCTCAACCTAAAATTGACTCCTCAAACTTTTTACATAGCTGTTCCTTTTGGGATAACAGTGACTTTAGGGTATTGGTTTCTTGACACTAATTACAAGGATTATTTTGTATATTTTGTGCCAATTATTATTTTGACTTGGCAAGCTGGTGTTTCTACTATAGTCTACACGTGTAATAGGACTCTTTTTGAGAAAAAAATATTATAGCATAAACAAAGCTCATTACTCGATGGATTCATATCTTGTTAGTAAGTGATTTGAAAAAGAATGAAAATTTCAAATTTGACGATAACAAAAAATAAGCGGTACGTCGCCCAACACTGCGCATAACTTCACTGGGGGTTTTGTAGCGGGCGATAGTTGCCGTGTATAATTTAACTTTAAACTCTAGCCGTCGTCGAGCAGACCCCAGTTCAGCATGCGCGGCACGTTAGCTGCAATGCGTTCACATAAACAACATTATACTAAACCAATGACCACATGAAAAAGCAAAGAATCCTCCTTCTAACATTTACTTTTTTTGCTAATTATCTTGCCTTTGGACAAGATGGACTTCTTGATGTTTCTTTTAATAGCATAGGAGCATTAAATGGGAAAGTCTACGAAACAAAAGTGCAAAGTAATGGTAAAATAATTGCGGTCGGTGAATTTACAAATTTTCAGGACAAACCTGCAGCACATATATGCAGACTTAACAGTGATGGTTCTTATGATGATAGTTTTGTATATGGGACAGGGATAAGCGGAAATGTCTACTGTATAGAAATACAATCCGATGGAAAAATCTTACTTGGTGGCTCTTTTGTTTCATATAATGAAACGCTTACTAATTATGCTCCTGTAATTAGACTTAACGAAGACGGCACTCTTGATAATACGTTTGATGCAGTCGACCATACTTTTATGGGGCCACGATATATGGGATCTAGGTTGATCACAGATCTTTTAATTCAACCATCTGGGAAAATAATAGCCGTTGGTGATTTCGACTTTACAATTGTTACGGAATACATCCCCTTCCCTTACGTCTTCACAACGTATGTTATTCAAGACATTATTCGACTAAATACAAACGGAACTTATGATAATACTTTTAATATTGGAACTGGCTCAAATTCTTCCCCTCGTTTAGTAGGTGTTCAAGCAGAATCGAATGGTTCTCTTATTGTCGTTGGAGCATTTTCAACAATTAACGGTATCAATAGAAACAAAATCTGCAGATTAAGTGCAGAAGGAGATCTTGATATGACTTACAATCCTACTACAATTTCTTATGGAGGATTTTCAGATTTTCAAATCGACGCTAATGATAAAGTAACTTTAGTGGGCAATTTCACCTTGTTTAATGGGCAATCAGTATCTAATATTATAAGAATAAACTCTGATGGAACAATTGACAATACTTTTAATTGCTTGTCGCCAAGCGAGCTAACAGATATTGAAATTCAAAGTGACGGTAAATACATAATTTCAGGAGAGGGAAAAAACACAATAGAAGGAAATAACACTTATAACTTAATTAGACTTAACATTAACGGAAGCTTTGATCCAACTTTTACATATTTAAATTTTAAGACATATCAAGCTAACTCTTATACAGCTTTAACAATACAATCTGACGATAAAATATTAGTGGGCGGAGCATTTAACTCTTACAATAATATCAATTGTAATAACATGGTTCGACTTAATTCTAATGGAAGTGTTGATATACCATTTCACCATGCAAAAGGTTCTGGAGGAGGAGCTTCTATAGCCAAAACTTTGCCCGATGGAAAAATCTTGCTTGCGGGAACTTTCGGTATATATAATAACGAGTTACAAAACGTAATGTGTCGTCTCAAAACTGATGGGACAGTTGATGAAACATTTAATAGCGGAACAGGTTTTCATTATAATTCTTTTGGCAATGATTTACCACAAGTAAACTCTATTGTTATTCAACCTGACGGAAAGTACTTAGTTGCGGGACGCTTTACAGAATACAATGGAACGGGTGTGCCTTTTGTAACTCGCATTAATGTTGATGGCTCGATAGATGCTTCACTAGTAGGTGTCAATGTAAACCATGTAGTTAATAACCTACTACTTCAATCAGATAATAAAATTGTTCTCGTAGGGATGTTCGACAAATATATTGATGATCAAGGGTATCCATATAGTGCAAATCATATCATTCGATTCAATGCAGATGGATCATTAGACACTGATTTCTTTTTAAATAAAGGAACTGGAACTAATTTAGAAATTTTCACTTCGTGCCTGCAGCCAGATGGGAAAATTTTGATAGGAGGCCAAATGACAAACTTTAACGGCACACCCTTTGGAAGAATCGCCAGATTAAATAGTGACGGAACTATTGATAATACATTTAATATAGGAACAGGTGCAAATAATTGGGTACAATCTATTCAGATGATAGATGACGGAAGAATCTTAATTACAGGAATGTTTAGTTCGTTTAATGGGAGTCCTGCAGGCGGAATAGCAATATTAAACAATGATGGCAGTCTCGATCCATCATTTACAGCATTTAATCACAATGGCGGTGTTTCATGCGTCTATCAACAACAAGATCACAAACTTCTTGTCGGAGGAGTTTTTTCTAATTTAGGATCCAATCATATTAACTTAATTCGCTTAAATCAAGACGGCACAATTGACCCTACATTTAATACTTCTGCGCCAGGAGGCTTCCTTAATAACATTTACCCTTATGATGAAAATCGAGTAATTGTTAACACAAACATGTATGATCATTATACAATCAATGGAATATGTAGGGTTTTCATTGACGGCACTCCTACAAGTATTTCAAAACAAGAAAATGTTGAAAAAAACATGTCTTTCAATATATATCCAAATCCGTTAGAGACTAATCTCCTCAACTTAAGATTAGATAAAGAATTCAGCATGAATAATCAGCTGACTATTTATAGCTCAAACGGAACCATTATTTATGAAAATGATCATATTCCACATGAATTCACAATTTCTGCTTCTGATTTTACTAATGGCATATATCTAATAAAATTAACAGACCTTGAAAAAAACTTAGTGAGTGTCCAACGGTTGGTGGTTGAATAAAATAAAGATAAAAATGAGCACATGCAGCTAACAGCGGTTTGTAGTCAGTGCAGGATTCGTCGTTAAGTACGCTGTATTGTTATTAATCGCCAAGGGCTTGGCTTCGCAAAGATAAGCCCTTGGCTTACTTAATTTGTAAAGTAAACATTAAAGCATTAACACCTGCACCGACTACAAGCCGCTAGGCGTTGGGCGACATAGAAAATAGGTTACTATAAGTTTTTGGAATTTATGAAACTACACTTTTTCATTGCATTTTTAATATTTAGCGTTAACGGACAGGCTCAGGATTCATTAAAAGCTGACTATTCTATTAAGAAAATGATGAATGTGCCTACTCATGGTTACTTTGCAATCGACTCAATTAAATATAGCAACAACTCGTTAGATAATATTATGATAGCTCAAGATCCTTCTATAGGGATTTTGACTAATTATGAAGCTGGAAATTTAAATACGGATTCAACTACTTTGAAAATCCTATCAATTGTCGATAGAGATAGTACTATCTGCAAAAATTGGAATAAATTCATTGAGCAGTTTAAAGATGAAAACTATTTAATTCTATTAACCAATACTGATGATGTGTCAAAGCAGAGTTTTTTGAATTATTATTTTGAGCAAAGATCACAAGGTTTTGACATTAAAAAATCTTACGAACTTACGGTAAATAAATTCGAAAAAACACATCCTAGTTTGAGACATTTGCTAAATATAAAAAAATGAAGTATTTATTTGTATTAGCTATTTTTCTACTTCCTTCGATTAGTTGGAGCCAAGCAAAAAGTCCAAGTGAGACAAAGAAGTCTAACAACTCTAAAGCACTTACAAAGCATCTTCGAAAATCTCAGGTTATAAATGGAGAGACCTTTGACTTAGAATTCATTATAATTCGCCTACCAGATAATTCATGGATTTTAAAGCTAAATAAAGATTCAACTTTCGAATATATTCACTGGTCTGGTTGGTCGGATTCAGATGGCGATGTTCTTGAATATGGAGAATACAAAATCAAAAACAATTTACTTGAACTAAAAAGTAATGAGATTGATAGCAAGTTGAATTCAAGTATTTACTATATAATTGCTACAAAGACTGATAAAATCGATGGATTAATACAAGTTGACTGCACAGAGAGTGCTTCGAAAACATATTGTCTTTATGTAAAGAGATAAAAAAATAGGAATAGATTAAGACTAATTACTAAATGGATACTTATCTTGTTATATGTTGATTTGAAAAAGAATAAAAATTTCAAATTTGAAGATAACAAAAAATAAGCGGTACGTCGCCCAACACTGCGCATACCTCACTGGGGCTTTGGTAGCGGGCGATAGTTGCCGTGTATTATTTAACTTTAAACTCTAACCATCGTCGAGCAGACCCCATTTCAGCATGCGCGGCACGTTAGGCGAAATCAAAAAGATGAAAGCAGATTATCGATATAGAAGAATAAGTAGATTTAACGAACCGATAAAAGGATCTTTCGATTTTAAAATGGGCTGTTTGCTGCCATTTCTTCTATTTATTATAATTGTTGGACTATGTGTAGGGTTAAGTATTCTATTTGGGGGCGAGTAATGGATAGAGGGATAATATTTGTTTTTGTACTTTTATTCAGCGTGATGATTTCAGCGTGTGATCCACCTGCGACTTTTACTGAGCCTCAACCAACAGAGATTAATAAACTGACTAAAATTCCTAAAAAATTAACGGGGGATTATATTCGATATAATGATAGCTTGGAGTTTTATGTGACTGAGCGGACAATAATTCAACATTATGAGATTTCTGTAATTAAAAACAAGACTGAGATTGATTCAAATGAAATTATAAAAGGAGACTCGATTATCAATACTTTAACAAATGAGAGACATTATATTAGACATATAGCTGATAGCATTGAAATTCGAGATTCCTATGTTGACACATTGTTTGATATTTCACGAGGCGACGTGATTAAGAAATACAAAGGACTATATTTCATAAGCCATCAAATCGGAGAAGGAGCATGGGAAGTTAATAGTCTTGAATTATCTAAAGGAATACTTTCAATTGGATACGTTCGTACATTGACAGATATAGAAAGACTAAAGCAAATAACTAACAATACTGATACTGTCGCTCCTTACAACTTTAAACTGACTAAAAAACAATTTAAAGAATACATTAAAAAAGAGAGCTTTGAAGACAAAGATCTTTATATTAAAAAGTAAATTGATTAGACAATAGACTTTCGCCTAACATTGCGCATACTCAACTGGGGTCTTTTGTAGCGGGGGATAGTTGCCGTTTGTAATTTAACTTTAAACTCTAGCCATCGTCGAGCAGACCCCAGTTCAGCATGCGCGGCACGTTAGGCAACATACTAAACAGCAAGAAATGAACAAAAAAGATTACAACTTTGAAATTTTAATTATTGACCCAAACGGGAATAGTGAAATTCAATCAGAGAAAAGTTTGTTGCATGGATTATTGTCAACTGAAAAGCTCTGGGAAAATCCTGAAGAAACAATTGACAAAACACAGCAACAATTTATCAAAGATGGTTCTTTAACACTGAAAATTAAGCCTGTTGACACCAGTTCGGTGCTTTATAACTTATATGAATCAGCATTTCTACTTAAAATTAAGTGTAGCGATTTTGATCGACTTGAGAAATTTAGATACCCCTTAGTCCTTCATTTAAAAAGCAGACTTAGATTTGATCATATCAGGATATTAACAGATGATATATCAACCGAAATTTCAGTTAAATTATATCCTCTTATTAACGAACTTGAAAATTTGCTAAGACGATATATAGCAAAGTTTTTTACACAAAAAATAGGCTTAGGCTGGTGGAAACAAGCTGTTCCAGACAAAGTGATTGAAAAGACAAAGTTGAGACAAGACAATGAATCTGTTTTTTCTCAAATAGTTGCAACTGATATGGCATTGATTGATTTCAATGATTTAGGCGAAATAATTTACAAACACAAATTGGGATTTAATAAACCGGAAAATTTAGTTGATAAAATTTTGTCTATTAGTTCCGCAGAAGAGCTATCTAAACTAAAACTTGATTTAGATAGCAACTACAATAGATTTTTTAAACAGCATTTTAAAGATTTTGATTTTGACAAAAAATGGAAAATGTTATTCCATATTAGGAATAAGGTTGCACATAATAATTTATTCGTCAAGATAGATCACGAAAATGCCCAAAAATTATTTGCCGAGTTAAAAGAAATAATATTAAGCGCTGAATCAAATATAGATGAATTTAGATTCTCTGTTGAGGAACAAGAAGCGATGATAAAAGCAACAACCTTAGATATAGAAAATCAAACAGAATCTATATCTGCATCTGAGCAAAAATCTGGAGTTAAACCGCATGAAGAATCCAATCTTTTAGATAAATCTGATAACAGCATAGAAATTATTTCCGAAGAGGAATTGATGAATGAATTGAAGCGCGCTGAGTCGACTCTTAAATCAAGAAATTTAACTTTCATAGGTTTAAAATCATTTGTTACAAATATCCTTGGTCCCAGAGGATATTCTTCGGGACCTACTTATGCTAAAATAAATGTTCTTAAAGACAAAGGATTAATTGAAATTTATAATATCGAAGATGATAAATTCTCTGCATGGCCTGTTAAGGCAGTGCGAGTAAAAAGTACGATTGCCTAACAGCGTGTTGTAGTCATTGCAGGTCTTCTGCTAGAGTATACAGTACAGTCAATAATCGCCATGGGCTTGGCTGTGCAAAGATAAGCCCATGGCTCACCTCGGTGCTAGAGTGAAGCGAGGAGCTTTAACTCCTGCACCGACCACAACACGCTATCCGTTGTGTGATATGCTAGTAAGATAGACAAAAATGGGTTGGACGGTTTGGTCTTCGGTGAATGTTTGGAGTGGGGTTTTAAGTTCATTCTTTGGTCGGTTGGATTGGATGATCTTTTGAGCCGGGGCTGGGGGTTCGTTATAGTGCTTATTTTTGGCATTGTCTATCGGACGGATAAAAGATTTTCTCTGTAGATTCTTTTTTAGTGATGAAATATCGATCTTGTTATGCGTACGAAAGAAGATTGTGAACTTTCGGCAACAAATCGCACATCACACAACACCGTCTAGGCGTTATGGCGGCTTTAGGAGAAGAGTAAACATTAGAACAAATAATAAACAGGGGTTGCGGTTGCAGTGCGGAGTATAAACACCGCCACATCGCCTAGCCGCGGTCCGTTAGCAGCCATACAAAACCATTTTCATCGTATTTCGATACTTTTTGTCAATAAAATGGATTACTTACAGCTTCTTATTGTAATCATTTATGTTGACTTTTTTATTGTATTGTAAATATTAATATTTACATTTAAGTCTAAACTCATTGCGTATGCGAAGTAAAAAGAAGCTGATTATCGAGCAATTTGATAAGAAAATAAAGCCTTTTATTGACACAGAAAAAGTAATTGTTCCCGATAAAGGTTGGATAAACTCAATAAGGACAACTCTCGGTATGACTTTGGAACAACTTGGGAAAAGGTTAAATGTTACACGACAGGGTGCTAAAAAGATTGAGCAAAGTGAATCTCAAGGGACAATTTCATTAAAATCTATGCGAGAGATTGGACAAGCTTTAAATATGCGTTTTGTATATGCTTTTGTACCTGTGGATGGATCGATAGAAAAACTGATTGAATTGAAAGCTGAAGAACTTGCTAAAAAAATTGTACTGAGAACAAGTCATAATATGAAACTTGAAAGCCAAGGAAATTCTGATGAGCAAATTTCAAAGGCAATTAAAGATTTAACAGAAGAGATTAAACGTGAAATGAATAAGTCGTTATGGGATTAGAACTAATATACGAGGATGGTCAAACACCATTAAGCGAAGAAGAGAAAGACGGTTTACTAATAAAAATTATTACTACGCACGGAGAGCTCGATGAACATGAACAACTAAATATAGAAAAAGCTATAGAGTGGACAATTAAGACGCGAATTAAAAAAGATCAAGTTCTATCTCAAGACTTCATAAAAATGCTTCATAAAAAAATGCTCGGTGATGTTTGGTCTTGGGCGGGCAAGTTTAGACAATCAGAAAAAAATATTGGTGTTAAATGGATTACGATTGGAGTAGAGTTACAAGCGTTAATTGATGACACAAAATATTGGATTGCTCATGATTCTTTTTCGCCTGAAGAAATTGCAATTAGATTTAAACATCGTCTTGTAAATATACATTGTTTCCCAAATGGTAATGGAAGACATTCAAGAATAATGGCCGATATCATTATGGAGTCAATATTTGGACTAGAGCCGTTTTCATGGAACAATTCTAACATGGTAAAACCAGACCAGACTAGAAAAAATTATATCAATGCAATAAGAGAAGGTGACAAAGGAAACATTCAACCTTTGATTGATTTTGCAAAAAATTAGAGAACGGCTGCTAACAGCACCTTGCCGTCATTGCGGGTTTGTTGTATAGTAATTTTCAGTTCTTTTATTATCTTCGTAACGGCTTGATAGTTGCGCTGTTATTAATCCGCACTGTCGTCAAGCTGCGGAACGTTACAGGCAAGCGTAAAAACAACCCATTTGGCAGCAAAATCGCTTATTTGCTGATTTTTAATTTAGTTGTAAAAAAAGAATTAAAAGCTTTGAATTGTAAAATAAAGCATATATTTGCAGGTAATATGCAATAAAACGATATATTATGCTAATTCAATTCTCAGTACGCAATTTTAGAACTTTTAAGGATAAAGCTACATTAAGTCTTATCGCATCTAACTACGACAAGGAGACAAGAGAAACTGAAAACATCTCTGACTCTAATAGGTTTAACTTGAGAATCCTTAAAAGTGCTGTAGTATATGGAGCCAATGCAAGTGGAAAGAGTAAATTCATTGAGGCACTTATGTTCATGAAACGCTTTGCCACTAACTCTTCCAAGGAGAGTCAGAAAGGAGAAGAAATTTTAGTAGAACCATTTAAGTTAAATTCCGAAACAGAAGAACAACCAAGTGAGTTTGAGGTTATTTTTATTTTTAACAACGAAATTTACCGTTATGGATTTGAAGTAGATAAGAGCCAAGTTGTTTCTGAATGGCTATTTCATAAACCTAAAACGAAAGAGATTGAGTTGTTTTATAGGGATTTTCAAAAATTCGAAACACACTCTAGAAATTTTCAGAAAGGCACAACATTAGTAAAAGAAGACTTAGTCAGAAATAATGCTTTGTTGCTTTCTGTAGCAGCTCAGTTCAATGATGCTACTTGTGAGAATATCATTGAATGGTTTAAAGGTCTGAAAACTATCTCTGGATTAAAAGAAGAAGGATATCAAGGTTATACAATGGGGAAAACAAAAGACCCAATGCATAAAAAAAGAATTCTTAAATTATTGAAAGCGGCGGATTTAGGAATTCAAGATATTAAACTTGAGATGCTAGACATTACGAAACTTCCAAAAGATATGCCAAAGGAGTTACGAGAAATGATTTTAAGAAAAACCAAAGAAGAAAATGCTGAGTTTTTTTCAGATATTATAACTACGCACAAAAAATTCGATGCCTCTAAAAAGCATATTGGGAATATTAATTTTTCATTAGATGATGACGAATCATTTGGGACAAGAAAGTTTTTTGCTTTAACAGGGCCTGTTTTAGATGCTATTGAAAATGGATATACTTTAGTAGTTGATGAACTAGATTCAAAATTACATCCGAATCTAGTTTGCAAAATTGTTTCACTCTTCAACTCCAAAAAACTTAACCCAAAAAATGCTCAACTTATTTTCAATACGCATGACACTAATTTGTTAAGTTCTGGACTATTCAGAAAGGATCAAGTTTGGTTTACAGAAAAAGATAAATATGGCGAAGCAAAAATCTACTCTCTAGCCGACTTTAAATCTGATACTGTAAGAAAAGGAGAGGCTTTTGAAGATAACTATATTAGGGGAAAGTATGGAGCTGTTCCTTTCCTTGGATTCTTTGACAATTTGATTGATAAAAATTTATTGTCACACGATGAAAATGAAAAATAAAAAAGCGGATCAAATAGCATCCAAAAAGGCTCATAAAGAATCTTTAAAACTAAAGAGGCGAACAGAACCATTATTGATAAGAGAAGAAGCGAAGATTACCCAAAAGCCAACAATACTAATTGTATGCGAGGGTGAAAATACAGAACCATCTTACTTCAGACAGTTTAAACTAGCAACTGCAACAATAAGACCAATTGGAGAAGGCTATAATACCATTTCACTAGTAAAAAGAGCGATCGCTTTGTCAAAAGAAAACACATACGATCAAGTTTGGTGTGTTTTTGATGCTGATCCCAAACCCTCGAACCCGTCCCAAGCAAAAAACTTTAACGATGCCATTAAATTAGCTGCTAAAAATAATTTTGGTATAGCATATTCCAATCAAGCTTTTGAATATTGGCTTATACTACACCTAAATGATCATCAAGGAGGAGGGATGAATCGCAGTGATTACAATAATAAGATTAATAAACTTTTAAAACCCTTCGGAATTAGTTATGATGGAGATAGAAGCAAAATAGTGACGGAAGATTTTTTTGAAGTGCTAGATGGTTTTGATATAAAAGCTAACAAAGAAAGAAAATTACTAGCTATTGAAAGAGCCGAACGAAATTATAATTCTTTCGACCACACTAATCCTGCAACTGAAGAATCTTCGACTACTGTATTTAGAATTGTTAAAGAATTACTAAAATATATTTAGCTCCTTTGTGACTACAAAGAACGCCAGCCTGTAACAGCATGTTGTAAACAGTGCAGAATGTGTGCTAGAGTAAACAGCAGAGTCAATAATCGCCATGGGCTTGGCTGCGCAAAGATAAGCCCATGGCTCACCTCGGTACTAGAGTGATGCTGATGAGTATAAACTCCTGCACCGTCTACAACATGCTAAACGTTAGCTGTGATTTTAGGACGACCCCACATTAAAGAATGGAACGACACGAATACTTTAAACTTTTTCACGACATCGGCACGGCTGACTATGACTTGCTGACAAAAAACCTGAAAACAAAAACCTTTAAAAAGGGCGACTTCATAACTGTTGCAGGACAAACACAACGAGAACTTTACTTTGTAAAAAGTGGTGTTCAAATGTCTTACTTTGACACAGACAACAAAACGCACGTTATCGCTTTTACTTATCCGCCAAACCTTTGTGCCATTCCCGAATCGTTTTCGTTTCAAATTCCGTCAAAATACTTTCTGACTTGTCTTACAGACAGCGAATTGGACTACATTACTTTTGAAGAACTTCAAAAACTATTTGACCAATCACAGCAAATTGAACGACTTTTCAGACGAATGACAGAAGTGGTTTTAGCAGGTATGATTAACCGACATATTGAACTGCACAGTATGACGATTGAAGAACGTTACAAAACATTCTGCCAACGCAGTTCGCATTTGCTTCAACTTGTTCCACACAAATACATTGCTTCTTATTTGGGCATTGACCCGACAAATTTCAGCAAGTTGTTTAACACCGTGAAATTCTAATGTTGGTATAGACCAACATTAGTTTTCCAAACAGTTAAGACCTTTGCCGTATAAATTTTAAAGTATGGCAAATCATTGGCTTGACAAATCAGAGTATCCGTTTACATCAAACTATTTTGACATCAACGGACAAAAATTACACTACATTGACGAGGGAGAAGGCGAAACTATTTTGTTCGTTCACGGAACGCCTTCGTGGAGTTTTGATTATCGCAACATCATCAAAAAACTGAAA
>CAYVTO010000018.1:0-13046 GCA_964454665.1 uncultured Chitinophagaceae bacterium | reverse complement strand
GAATTAAGAAAACTCTGCCCTTGAAAAAGCAAGGCCATGCCTTGCGCCTAACGTTTTGCATGTTGTAGACGGTGCAGGAGTTAAAGCTCATAGCTTCACTTTTGTACCGCTGTAAGCCGTGGGCTTATCTTTGCGTAGCCAAGCCCATGGCGATTATTTACTCTGCTGTTTACTCTAGCACTTAACCTGCACTGTCTATAACATGCTGTTAGCGGTAGTTATTCTTCCTCATTTAGTTTGTTCTGTCTTCAAGTGCTGTCAAATATTCTTTATATAATTCTCTAAAAATATTGTCTATCAGTGTCAATAAGGTGAAGTAAACAAAATAGTTTTCGTATTTGTAATCTTCGCCTACCAATGTTTTTAGTGTCGGTAAATTTTGTTGGTACGATTGTGTGTTGTGAGCAATTCTGTTTCTGCGTTTATATAAATGGTCTTGGTAAATTTCCTTCAAGTTTTTGGTATTTGATGTCGTTGAGCATTTATATGGCTTTTCACTTTTGTCGTACTTGGAACAATTGGAACAGTCTATAAACATTGATTTTTCATTCGTATCTAAATTTATATTTGAAAAACAATCGTCTTTCATACCTTCCAATATACTTTCAAATTTATTAAAATTGCTTTGTGCCCATATTGACAAATTGGTGTTACTAAAAATGGTTCTAATTTCAGAAATTGCGTCTTTAAATATGTTACCCTTTTTAATATCAATTGGAGTTGTAGAGGTAGGATTATATTTTTTTATTTGCTCAATTAAATCTTTATAAATATCCAGTTTGTCTTTATAATTAGAGCACTCACCCAATGGGGTTTTAGTAAACTCATATCTGTATTCATAATCATTTGTTGCCATTTCCCAACAAATACATTTCATTTTTTGTTCTTGAAACCCTGTCATTTTTAGAAAAACAGATTGCATAACATAGTCGCACAATGGAAATGTTTCAATACCACTTTCTATCCCTGCACTTGCTGATACAACATCTTTTAGAATGTTAGTGATTGGGGATAAAATAAATTCAGTATGATTATTCATTTATGTATTTATTGTATAAGTCGATTGATTCACTAATGCGTAACCTTAAATATCCCAAATTACCTGGTGCTTTTGCATGAGCATTATCTGCTTTATATTTAGTAATTTTATCCTCCAATTCTTTTTTTAATTCAATTTTATGGCTGTCGTTAATTGTTTTATTCTCAAAAACAATTTGATAAATCAATCCAAAAAGATACATGTCTAAATCAATAATCGAGGGAAATTGTTTAGGAATTTCTAACGAATTTATAGCTTGGTTTAGATTTGCAAAACGAACATCAAATTTCTTGTTGGGAAATAAATTTGAAAACAAACCATAAGTTTCAGAGTCACTATCATCAACAACCGAGTCGATATATTCTTTATAATATTCTTCCATGTTTAATTTATAACTACGTGCAACCCTCGATGCGTTTCCATCTTTTTTGAATTGAGACAACAATGATATATATCTGACAAAATCTGCTTTTGTTTCATTGCTAACATTTTTTGTTGTCAAAGTTTTGAAAAAATCAGGATTGAAAAACTCTACCAATTCACTATTCAAGTAATACAGAGATTTCCTACTTTCTTGAGGAAGCAATTTTTTCCCTTGAAAATTGATATTTCTAAAAACAGTAGAATAAAATTTTATATGTTTTGTTTTGTCAGAAGTATTGGGAACTAAATATGAAAACCCTAGAAATGTTTTATCAAAAAAATCTACTGGAACATTATAGTTAATTTGCTTATAACTTCCATTTTGATTTGCCTTCCTTTCTTTGATATAGGTTTCAAAAGTCCATTCGATAATATTATCGAACTGTTGATTATTCTCCTCGTCATCATCCTCATCAGCGTACACATCTATTGGTTTTTTATATGCAACCTTATCTGGATACAAACCAATTGATGCTAATAAAATAGTTGTCAATCTTTGCTGTCCGTCAAGTATTAAATTTTGATTTAAATCTCCATTTTTAAATGAACCAATTGTTACTGGAGGAACGAATTGGTTATCCTTGAAAGCTTCAATTAACTTTTCTACATCAACCTCGTCCCACACAAAATGGCGCTGATAGTCGGGAAGAATAATATTTCCTTTCAAAATTAGATGAATCCAATGTTGAAGTGAATATTCTCCGTAATAAACTTTATTTTCCATATTCAAAATGTATTATATTTTTTGTTACTCTGACTTTGAATGTCGTTATAATATCGCTGTGTCGAGTCTGTATAATTACCGCTAACGTATAGCATGTTGTAGACGGTGCAGGAGTTAATGCTCATGACTTCACTATATTACCGAGGTAAGCCATGGGCTTATCTTTGCGTAGCCAAGCCCATGGCGATTATTGTCTCTATTGTTTACTCTAGCAGGCATCCTGCACTGTTTACAACATGCTGTTATGTGACGTTTTATTTATTACAATTTTTGCAATTTCCTTAGCAATCCCAATAGTGGCTATCGAGCCACTATTAAATCTAAGAAAATCTGTTTCTATGCCATCACTAAAGATTATACCGTTTGATGGCATCAAAGATTCTATTGACAAAGTATTTTGGTTTTTAATTATGCCAGCAGTTATCCCAGTTTGTGTTCTAATGCTTTGAAAAGGTTCTCTTACTGCAAACAGCAATTCGTTGTCTTTTAGTTTAGGCCTTTTTGGTTTTAAGTTTTTTTCAAACATACCTGTCACTCCATATGCCATGTTGAAAATAGAACTTAACCATCCTGTTGATCCTGCTGGTGTAGAAATAATAAGTCCACTAGACGATTGCTCTTCTACAGTGTTATTAAAAGAAATTTTGTAGCGAGCTGAGACATGAGAAGATGTACCTATGAACAAATCGTTAAACGCTAAAAGTCTTTGTCCATCATTTAATTTCGCTTCTGCAAATCGCCTTGTTTTCGACTCAAATTTATTGGCCATTACATTTTCAACTCCACCGATAAAATTTTCTGTATCAAAGGGCAACAATACTCCATCATATCGATTCTTATCAGGATTAACAGCAATAATTGGCAGGCCTTTCGAATATTTAGCAGTATTAGCAACCAAGCCATCTTGCCCTATTACTACTATCACATTGTTTTCAGAAAAGATAAAAGACGGCATAAATACTCGTTCAACGACTTTATGCTTTATTACTTTTGAAAGCTGAGTTTGTAAGGAGTTTAATGAATAATGAAATGTGTCATGTTCTGCTTCATAATCTTCAAAATTGCCTCCTAACCTTTCAATATAAAACTTCGCCTGAGCTTTCGTATTGAAGCGTTCAATTAAAGTCTCAAGCCTTGTCTTATTCTTTACAATGATTGCATACTCTACACTCATTTGAGATTATTCTTTTTGTCAGTTAATATGGAATCTAAAAGGTCAGGGCTAATATTAAGATTTCCAATCTTTCCTGCGTTTTCGGCTAGCTGCCTAAAAGCTAAAGAAATATTAAACTTGGGATCAGGGTTATTATTCAATGCTGTCAATGTCTTCCAATCTATATCTTTATACGGCTTCAAAGTAGTCTCTATAACGTAGCCTTGTGTTTCAGCTTCTTTTTTATCATTCGCCGTTCTTTGTTCGATTAGAAGTTTCTTTTGATTCTCAATTGCAATATCTGCTTGTACTCTCATTTCACGAAGCTTTCGGTCATTGTCAGCTTTTTGAACATCGGATTCCATCTTTTTCTCTGCAATTTGTTTTTGCTTCTCTTCGACAGCTATTTCAGTATTTAATTCCGATTCCTTAATTTTTCTTTCCTGCTCAACAGCAAAATTTCTTCGTTCATAAATTGCTTGATCTGCTTCCTGTTGCAACTTTTCTCTAGTTTCCGTCTCCAATGCTCTTGCCATTTCTGGACTAGCTTGAATAGCAAGGATATTGGCACCTAAAATCTCTATTCCCAACATGCTAATTGCGTTCGATGATTTCAATCCATCTAATATGTTTATTTCTATGTTTTTAGCAGAACGAATAGCGTCTTTGAGTTTTATACTATGAATGTAAGAAGAAGTAGCTGTTTGGGATTCATTGATAATACGTTGGTTTAACTTTTCAATGTCATTTTTTTTATATTGACCATTATCATTAACTGTAAAATCCAATACATCGGCAAGTGTCTTTGGATTACTAATTTTGTAACTTATTTGTCCTTGTATTGTAACCGTTTGGTAGTCATTAGTAGATTCATTGAAAATAAATGGCAGATCATTACTGCCCATCGGTATAGCAGCTATTGAGCTATTGGGTGCAAAGTAAAAAAATGACAGACCACGGCCTTCACGTTTAACTTTTCCATTTGTAAAATGGATAACATAAGTCATCGAGTCAAATTTGATGTGTTGTATTCCGAACATATAAATTGGTGTTTAGTTAATTATTTACAATATGGTATTTCTATCTTAAAATGTCACATAACGTTCCGCGGCTTGTGGCCGTTGCAGGTGTTAATGCTTTAATGTTTCCTTATTATTGAAGTAAGCCAAGGGCTTATCTTTGCGAAGCCAAGCCCTTGGCGATTAATAACAATACAGTTTACTTTACGATAAATCCTGCAATGACCACAAGGTGCTGTTAGGTGCACACTCTTTTATTTTAAAAATCAGTGTTTGTTTTAGTAACATCAACAATTTCGTTTGCTTGATATAAATCAGGTAAAAACTGAGATTTTATTCTGAATTGACTTCGCTTTTTAATTTTTGGCTTAGTTGAGACGTCTTCCATTTTAATGCCTGGATCATAGTAAATATTTCCACTTGCCATTTGATTTAGGAAAAGCTGAAAATTTGTCCCTGTTCCAAGAATTATATTATTACCATACTTATACTTCCTTTCAGTCTTAATATCCGAAAGTGATGGAACATAGCAGGCTTGACTGTGTTTTCTATTCCAATGTAAAAGCATCGAAGAAAAGCTCCATGATGCTGCTTCTACATCATTTCTATCGACTAAAGCGATTCGACCATTGGTACTTCTGATTTTTTGACTTTCTAAATCATAACCAATTAGTTTCATCTCTAAATTTGTTGTAGGATGTCGCTGTCCAATTTTATGTATCCCTCCAAAATTTAATCTGTCGTCTCGTCCTTTTTTATCTTTGTATCCATATGTTCGTATGAATACTTCTGCTCCTGCTGTTTTATATATTCCATCTGTTGGCTCTGGAGTCATCAGTGTTATTATGGCACTGTTTATTTTTTCAAAGTTTGCAACGCCAAATTGCTTTACTTCCCAACCCATAAAATCAGGTTCAGAATATCCATTGGGCGTAATCCCTAACTCAGCTTCTAAGGTGTATCCGCCACAGTTCGGCGATTCGCAGGGTAATACATTGCCTTTGGCATCAAGTCGCTTAGAATCAATCCAACCGTCTTGATGTATTCTAAGTAATTCGTTAATGAGTATGTTTTTGTTGTTTGCAATCTGTGGCAACTCTAATACTTTGAAAACGCCGTGCTCAATCTGTAAATTGAGAGACTGAAATTCTCTTGTTAGTTCAGAATCAGGTGAGGCAACATAAGATATTACAACGCCTTTATTTGAAATGCCAAAAAACAAAAGTCTGCCATCAAGTCTTTGACTCATAAGATTGGAAGGAGGCTTTTCGCATCTTGACAAGAATCCTGAGAATCTCACCTCTGGGTACTTAGGATAAAGTATAAGTTGAGCATTAGGCGCAGGATACAAATTGCCATCATCGGCAATCCACGAAAAATTTATTGCTGCTTTAAATCGCTCTTTACTCCAATCGCCAGCTTCCTCATTTTTGATTTTAGATATTGGCAAGATATTTAATATGTCAAAACTTCCTCCAAAATAAACTTGATTCTTAGAGTTGTCGTTTGGAGATAACCTTTTGATGTATATTTTACCGCATCCATTGGTAATGAATATTGAACGAAGGTTATCTAAATTCATTTGGTCTTTATGAGTTCTTTTACAATTTCTTTTCCAATGGCTTGCATTAAAGGCGTCACAACAGAATTGCCAAACTGTTTATAAGCTTGATTGTTTGAAACAGGTATAACAAAGCTATCAGGAAAACCTTGAAGTCGAGCACATTCTCTAGGCGTTAAACGTCTAGGGTTTTTGCCAATTTGTGGAATCAAAATCTCGGCACCGTCTTTATAGTATCTAGCACTCATTGTTCTTGAAATGCCATTTAAGTCCGCAAGTCCAAATCCAAATCCATTGCCTTTTGCTTTATGTTTTTTTGCGTACTCTTGTAGAAATAACCAGAGTTTGTCTGACAAGGTGTATTTTGGATCTACACTTGGCTCTAGAATTTCTTTGACTGTTCTTGAAGGATTAGGAAGCTTGGGAAAGGCGAAAAGTTCTTTGCTTTTAAATTCTGATTTTTTAAACCCCACAATTATTATTCGCTCCCTGTGTTGAGGTACAAAATGCTTGCCATCCATGATTTGATAGTGAACATTATACCCAATCTCTTTTAGTGTTTCAAGAATAATTTTAAATGTTTTACCCTTGTCGTGAGAAACAAGATTTTTAACATTCTCTAACATAAAAGCCGAAGGCTTTTTATGTTTAATTATCCTTGCCACATCAAAAAACAATGTTCCTTGTGTTTCGTCTAAAAAACCATGAGCTCTACCTAAAGCATTTTTCTTTGATACTCCAGCAATAGAGAAAGGTTGGCATGGAAATCCTGCAAGTAGTATATCGTGATCGGGAATATCCTTTTCTGAAATTTTGGTAATGTCGCCAAATGGAACTTCGCCAAAATTCGCTTCGTACGTTTGTTTGGAATAAGTATCCCATTCACTAGTAAAGACACATTTTCCTCCTAAATTTTGGTATGCGAGTCTTATACCTCCGATGCCAGCGAATAAGTCAACAAATTTAAACTTCGCTTTTTCAGAAGAAGGAGGAGGAAAAGGTACATCCCATTTTATCGGCAAATAATATTGAAAGTCTGGGCTTTCTACAATATTTAGCTTTTCATGAAGAGCTTCTAAATAGCTTGTAGCCTTTGGCTTAAAGTATTGAGATACTCCATTTTTGTGATTTTGAAAGTAATGAGTCAAGTATGCTAAGTCGTTATCAGCAGACTTATTAACTTCTAATTCTAATTTTGCCTTTATGGCTGAATATTTTTTACTCATAACTACGTACAATTTCGTTAAAAAAATCAAAAAATGTCTTTATCAGCCTGAATTTTTCATAAGTTAAAAGTACCAACTACACTTATCAAGGGTCAAAAAATCAATCAATTACACGCAAAGCTCTGTTTCATAGAGTTGCACCTAACGTAGAGCAGCTTGACGACGATGGAGGGATGTTAAAACTCCGAGCAATCAAGCCGCTCTGAAATTTATTTAATGCTCTGAATTCACGAACCGCTCCGAACCCCGCAATGGCGACAAGGTGCTGTTAGGTGAAGTTATTTTATTAATACGCCCTTATTATATCTCTCTATTAGTATAATATTGCCATTTACATCCCACTGTTTCCACGTACCATGTTTGACGCTTAATTGCAAAAACGTGTGATTTGCAAATAATTCATCTTCCTGATCTTTAGATAAGAAACTTGTTAATGTATCACTATCACATGGGTATGATTCTAATATTTTATAATAACTTCCCGTTTTTTTTACTCTCGAATTTTCATAATACCATGTCCATTCACCAGTTGCTAAACCCATTTCAAATTTCTTTTTGGTTTTGACATTACCATTCGTATAGAATTCTATCCAATCTCCATGAGGTACTGATTTGAATTGCGATGTTCCACCCACTCCAACATATTTGCTTCCATAAGAATGGCTAATTACATAATTCGGACAGAGATTGTAAATTAAGCTATCATTTGGATAATTCTCTATACTTTCAATTTGTCCTGTTGGATAGTAAAATAACCAAGTCCCAATTGGAATTCCTGAATAATAAGTTTTGATCGATTTTACTTGATAGTTATCATAGAATTCTACTGATGTTCCATTTGTTTTATAGTTATTCAGTTTCAATGTTGAATCATAGTATGGGACGAATTTGTCAGTTCCGTAACTCGAGCTAATGGTCTTTAACTTATTCGTTTTGTCATAATAAAGAGATACCATTGAAGATGTATCGTCTGATAAATATTGCATCCAGTATTCAGCATTTGGCCAGCCAAATTTCTGAATACTTTTATTTTTCTCAAGAACTTCTTGTCCATAAGAGGAAAGAATTAGAATTTGGAGTGTTAATAAAATTAGTATCTTTTTCATTTTATCATTTCACCTAACGTCTAGCGGGTTGTGGTCGGTGCAGGAGTTAAAGCTCATCAATATCACTCTAGTACCGAGGTAAGCCATGGGCTTATCTTTGCGTAGCCAAGCCTATGGCGATTAGTAGCTCTGCTGCTTACTCTAGCACACAACCCTGCACTGACTACAAACCGCTGTTGGGCGCAGTTGATTTTTATAGCGTAGTTAAGTTTTTTGCAGAATGATGTACCCGGACGATATAGATTGTTTCCTTATCTACTTTATAGATGATCCTATAATTACCTTCTATCAATTCCCGAATAAATTCATTATTAAATTCAGGAACAATTCTTCCTGATAATGAGTACTCTTCCAATATATCTACTTTGTTAAGTAAAGTATCAATTTGTCGGGTAGCATAAAAAACGGAATCTTTGGAGATATACTTAAAAATTGATTCTAAATCCTCATAGGCAAGAGGAGTCCATTCTATTTTGACCATTTAGAAACCCTTTTTTTAACTTCTTCATGTGAAATAGTTTTCCCTTCTTCCACCTGATTTAATCCTTTTTCAACTTTATCAATAAAAATCAATTGTTCGATTACAGTTTCCAAATCAAATTCGTTTGGAAGCTCCTTAATCGTTTCAATTACCCGTTCTCGTCTCATATCTTTTCGGTTTATTACCTAAAATAACATTTTTCATCAAGATTTTTTAGAAGAATCCTGTTTTTCTTCTTCTAACGTAAGAATTAACTTTTTGGGGGTTTGTTCAACACAGACTTTCTGGCCGTGAGAGAAGCCGAGTTCCTGAAGCCATTTTCCCGAAATCCTAATCTCAGGAATACATACGTAATATCCTGTACGGGATCTAAATTTGGCGTGTATTTTTAACTTTCGGACTGCTTTCATTTGTCACATTAGTATATGACAAACATAATTACAAAATATTAAACTGTCAAACTTTTATATGACAACTTTGTCGTATTATTCGATGACATTTGTTAGGTGACTAAAGATGAGCTTAAAAAGAAAATCGGGCAACGTATAATTGAGCTAAGAACTCAAAAAGGATGGACTCAATCTGATTTGGCAAGGGCTTGTGGGAAAGATCGTCAAGCAATGGAAAAATTAGAGAATGGAAAAGTCAATCCTACGTTGTTTTCACTTTTAGAAATTTCTGAAGCTTTAGGAGTTTCCTTGTCACAGTTAATTAAACTTTAACATTTTTATACCGTCTTCAATTGCGCCCAACGTAGTGGGGCTTAGCGTAGTGGCGGCATTACAGCACTGCCGCTAATACGAAGTACCACAGTTCAAGTTTAGCAATAAGTTTCATACGAAGCACTTCACCCGCCATTACGCTAAGCCCCTGTTATGCACAGTGCTTTTTCATTTGGTCGTAATTTGTAAACTTAGTTTTTCTGTTCCTTTATTTATTTCAAGTAAGACAGTCAGATTACCTAATTCCCAATATCGTCCTGTCCATTTTCCCTCATTGATTTCTTTGTTTTCAGTATCCCAATCGTACTCTCCTTTAAAATCACTATCAAGTCCGAATAGTTTTATTGCTTTGTTTACTACGCCCTCATACTCTCTATAAAAACTGAAATATGAATAATTATGAGTAGTTCGAGAAAAAAGTATAAACTCTTGATTGTCTTCTTTGATGCTGTCAATCTTATTGAAATAACCCAAGTAAATTGCGTTAGGTTTTATAGTAGTAGTTTGTCTGTTATATCGAATTGATGGCTTTGAACCAATTACTAAACCATTTTCTAAGTCGTTAACTAAAAGGTCAAAAAATGTATTTGTGTCTGTTTCAAAATTGTTTGATAAGATAGTGAGATAAGGAATAAACTCGTCAATGTGAAATACTTTTGTCTGAATATCTAAAAGTCTATACATAGCTTTCGTCTTCTTCAAAAACCCTTGGTCGTCTGAAACTACATAGTCACAAAATGCCCCATAATAACTATGGTATCCGTCATTCATTACATTTTTAAATTTGACGGACTTGGACGGTTCTTTACTTATCCCTAATAAATCAAGTGTGAAATAGGCATTAATGAAAAAGTCATAATCGGATATTTCTTTATCTCCATTCGGATTGAGATTAGCTGTTACATAGTCAGTAAATGATTTTTGTAATACAGAATTTTTAAGGTTGTCATCAAAATCTATGTTGTTGTAATCAATGGTAAATTTTCCATTATTGATATGTTTATCAACAACATTTCGTAAGTCTTTATAAACAGTTTTATCTTCTTCCATTGATTGCACCATTCTCATAAAATGTTCTGCCCATTCCATTAAGGTCATAGAAGACTTATCTAATGGCAGTACTTTGCTTAATGGGGAAGAAATGTCTTCTGGCAAATCCTGAATTTGAGAAAAGCCAAAATCAATTTTTTGATTGGTAAGAATATCTTTAGCTTTGGTAAATTGTTCTTGTTGTTCTTGTGTGGCAAAACTCAAATCAATATCATCAAAAAAATTAGAGAATATATTAGTAAACGAAAAATCCTCTTCATTTTCAATATCTTTGAATGCTTCGGTTGGTTTGGCTAAATAACAAGATGTCCTTTTTTCAAGAGCATGGTATGAAAGATAGTTATCTCCAACAAGCGTTTCAATAAATTCTAACTCTTTATACTTTATATCAGTTTTGTCATTTTTCAGGTCAAGTAAATGTCCATGAGAATAGCAATAAAGAAAATTGTATTTGCTATTGTATAAATCAGAAAGAATTTTTTGATAAACAGGATTAATCCCCTTAAAAAGGTGACTAAATATTTGTTTGTCAAAGTAAATTCTTTCCATTCATTAACTAAATGTATTGTTATTCCATCCAATTTATCCCCAATTGCTCCAGTTTTACTTTCTCCTTTAGTCCGTGGTTGTGTTGTTCAATTTGGTCTGTGTCAAAATTGCAAACTAACGCTTCTACAACTGTTCGTCTGTTTTCAATATTTCCACCATTATGATAAAAATGGTCTTTAGTTACAATATTGAACTTACTCCAAAACTTGTTTATCATTTCGTTTTCTCGCCAGTCGTTGTGATGCCAGGTTGAAAGGATAAATTTAGCTTTGGTCTCGGTAAGCAAATTGAATAACAGTTCTTCGTCCTGTTCTGTCCAACCATTGTAATAATCAACGTGTCTACCGTAGTAAGGTGGATCGCAATAAATTATATCGCTTTCTTTTGCAAGCGGTATAATATCCGCAAATGATTTGTTATGAAAAGTCCAGTTTGATTCAGGTTGTATGATTTGCGAAACATTGGAAACCTGATTGATGATTTTCGTTATATATGCTTGTGCAAAACGGTCTGGCTTTTTGCAAAATGGAATATTCCAATTCCCTTTGCTTCCAAAACGCATCATTCCGTTAAAACCTGCTCTCGAAAGAAAGATAAAATCATAAGGCGAAAATTCTCCGCTATTAAAACGTGAGCGAACTTTTAAGTAATGTTCATATCCATTGTTTTCTGCTCTGCTTAAAAGTTTTCCCTCTTGTTCAAGGTATTGTTTCATCAAAGATGCTGTGATTGATTTGTCTTGCACACCTTTGTAAAAGTTGATTATGTGAGGATTCGTATCGTTTAAAATTGCTTTTTTGTAACCTGAATTAAAAGCAACAACACCAGTTCCCAAAAACGGTTCTATCCATTTCCCTTTTTGATTGGCAATGGCTATTAAGTCTTTAATCCAAGGGACAAGTTTGGTTTTTATACCTTGGCTTTTTATAGGTGGAACTACTACTTTCATAGGATTAGTTTTTAGAGTTTCGTGTTACAATTTTATCCCATAAATCTTTTCTACCTTTAAATTCTAAGAAGTCTTTGAGTTTGGTTATCTTAATAGTTTTGCCGTCTTTGACCATTGTTGCAGAACCAAAGTTTATCCAATATTCATCAAACCATTCTTCGCCTAATTGGCTGAAAATCCCGTTCTCGTTTCGTAAGTCTTCAATACTTAATGTAGAACCAATATTTGCAGTATTACCAGAACCTTGTTTATCGCTTGCGATTTTCCATTTTTCGGCTGCGAAAAAGTCAAAATCTTTAATCACAGATGTAATTGATTTTAAATTTTTCACGGTTGTTACTTCACGTTTTCCCACTTTTTTATTGGGTGTGTCGTATTCTTCTTGCAGTTCCTGAACTTGATAAATCTCTGTTTCAGAAATATCTTCAGACATATCTGTTCTTGTGTAAATCACACCTAAACAATAATGACCTAAGTATTGATTATAAGGAAATTGAATATTTTTCTTTTTATCTCTTTCCTTAAAGTAGCTTCCGTGACTTCCCAATGTAAAACTTGAAATACCACTTTTCTTGCGATAAGTTGTTTTTAAATCCACCGCAAATTTTACTTCTTCGTTTTCCTTATTGATGAAAGTTAAGTCAGGATAATAATTTTGGTGCTCAGTTAATAGAATTTTATATCCAATTTCTTCTGCAAATTGAAGGATTTGAGGGAATATGTGTATTTCGAGGATTTTTGAAACAATCTTAGTATCGGATGAAATGGTGTAAATGTTTTTGTAAACGTCAATAAATCCCTTTACCGACCAATCACCATTGTCAGTAGAAACGTATTTTTCTAACTTGTCTGTAAATCTGTCAAGCTCTTTTTTAAACGCTATTTTGTATTTCTCTTTCTCTTTTGTTACCATTTGCCCAATTTACTAAAAATTGTGGTATTTTTTCTATCTATTGGTATTAGTAAGGTCATTCTATTAGCATTGTGCATAACGGTTTGGCGCTTGGCGAAGTGGCGGATTTCGGAGCACAAAACTGTCAATAC
>CAYVTO010000017.1:0-14419 GCA_964454665.1 uncultured Chitinophagaceae bacterium | reverse complement strand
CGGCTTGATTTTGCACTGTTATTAATCCGCACTGTCGTCAAGCCGCGGAACGTTATGCACAAGATTAAGCAATATGAAATATAAATTAACACTTGCCTTAGTTTGTCTTTTGATAAGTTGCAATAAGGACAGCAATAATGAAAAGCTAGAAAAAGATTCATTAACAGTGGATTCTATATTAACAAAGCCTGTTGATGATACAATAATTACAATTGAAGATAAGATGATTGGAAATCTGACTGATACGTTGGAATTACCAGAATATGTGATTAACACGCTGAATAAGATTCCTGACAGTTTACAAATTAAATATACTCAAACAATACTTGGTGACTTTAACGCTGATAACAAACAAGATTTTGCGTCTCTTGTTGTTAATACCAAGAACAAAAAAGTAGGAGTGATAATTATTCATAATGATGACAAAAATAGCTTTGTTGTTTTTGGTGCTGGTAAAGAAGTTTATGAAATGACCGATCTAAGTTGGATCGAGGTATTTGAACCATTACCTAAAGGACAAATTATTGCAGAAACTAAGGTTGATCCTACAACTGGTGATATTCTGGGACTTGATCCGGCAACGGAATTTGAATTGCTTGGAACAGGAATAATAATGACGTTAGAAGAGTCTTGTGGCGGGGGAATAATATACTGGACTGGAGAAGAATATAATTGGTATCACGTGGAATAAAATCCTGTGCATAACAGCACCTTGCCGCCATTGCGGGGTTCGGAGCGGTTCGAGAGTTCACAGCATTATATAAATTTCAGAGCGGCTTGATTGCTCGGAGCTTTAACATCCCTCCATCGTCGTCAAGCTGCTGTCCGTTATGCGACACCTTAAATAACATTTAACATATATGATAATTCCAGACTTTCAAAGTTTAATGCTTCCACTTTTAAATTTTCTTTCGGATGATCAAGAACATACAACAAAAGATACATTAAATCATTTAGCCGAAAAGTTCAATCTAACAGAAGACCAATTGCAACAAATGTTGCCAAGTCGAAATCAAACGGTTTTCTATAATAGAGTTACTTGGGCTAAAGCGCATTTAAAAATGGCTTCTCTTGTTGAAAATACAAAGCGAGGAAGTTTTAAAATTACTCCTAATGGCCATGAAATATTAAAACAAAAGCCGCCCATTATCAATCTCAAATTTCTGAGACAAATACCTGAATATATGGAGACTGCTGAAGGATGGAGAACTTCTTCTGAATCAGAAGTGATAGAAGTTGAAAACACACAATCGAAAACTCCAGAAGAAGTTATCGGGGAAAGTTATCTCAGCATTCGAAAAACATTAGCACAAGATTTACTTTCCAAAGTTAAATCATGCAGCCCATTATTCTTCGAGAATTTAGTAGTTGAACTATTAGTCAAAATGGGTTATGGTGGTTCACTTAGTGATGCTGGGAAAGCTATTGGGAAAAGTGGAGACGAAGGAATTGATGGTATCATTAAAGAAGATAAGCTCGGACTCGATGTTATTTACGTTCAAGCAAAACGTTGGGAAGGAAATGTAGGAAGACCGGAAATTCAGAAATTCGTTGGAGCATTAGCGGGCCAAGGAGCTAAAAAAGGAATTTTTATCACTACATCAAAATATACAGCAGATGCGGCAGCCTACATTCCTCGAAACGAAACAAAAATCGTTTTACTGGATGGAGATCAACTAGCGCAACTTATGATTGATTATAATCTTGGAGTAACAACTGAGGTGACTTATGAAGTCAAGAGAATGGATATTGATTTCTTTGACGGTGAATAAAAAGGCAGTCGCATAACAGCACCTTGCCGCCATTGCGGGGTTTGGAGCAGTTAGAGAGTTCAGAGCATTAAATAAATTTCAGAGCGGCTTGATTGCTCGGAGCTTTAACATCCCTCCATCGTCGTCAAGCTGCTATCCGTTGTGCGCAATTTAGGTTAATAACTAACACTCTGATTAAATTGTTTTTTTCGGACAGATTTTCAAACTATATTATCAACTGCAAAAATAAATTCAGTCATAATAAACAATACGATGAAATTTAAAAAATACACTCTTTCAACTTTACTACTTTTAGTGTTTGTTTTATCTAATTGCTCAACAGACAATAAAGAGGTCTTGCAAATTACAAAGACTGAGCAAGACACAATAAAACATGTAAAAAAACTAAAAGAGAATATTGATAGTCTGTCACCTATAAACAAGGCAGATACTACTTCCTTAATAGACATTATTAAATATTTTGCAACCAAAGTCGACCATTACAACATTAATCCAACTAAAGACACTTTGCTAAGGTGCAAAAAAGGAACAATAATTTATATGCCAGCCAACATTTTAGAACATTTGGATGGCAGTATTCCAATTGGTCAAGTACAAATAAGCATAAAAGAATACTACACGCTTAGTGATTTCATCGGTGATAATTTAAGTACAAGATCAGGAAAAAGAATACTCGAAACTGGAGGAATGATAAATATTAACGTTCAGTGTAATGGAAAAACATTAAAAATTAGAAATGAAAATGCATTTGGTTTGTATTTCCCTAAGAGAAATCAAAAAAATAACATGCAGCTCTTTTATGGAGAACAGAATTCGAATAAACAAATAAATTGGGTGCTGTCATCGGATACAGAAACTGCAGAACCCATTCAGTCAAATATAATTAAGCAGCAATCTTTACCCATTGCCTTCTCGATAAATCGACGTACAACTTCAATTGATAGTGTTGCGGTAAAATGGGATATGAAGAATAGTGACCAAACTATATTCGAATACTTTTCAGAAAACTTTATAGGTCCAAAAGAGCTGAAAAATAAATTTAGTTTAAAAGATTACAATGTAGATCTGAGCATAACCCTTGACACTTCAGGAAAGGTTAACAACATCAAGTTTAATAAAAAGTCATGGCCAGAATTTGATAAAATGGTTTCAGATTTTTTCTACGCAATGGAACCTCTTGATATTTCAACGATGGCTAAACATAGTTCTATCAAAGAATATTCTATCGGTATAGATGCACACTATTCATCGAACAAAGAGGAGTTCAATAAACAATTCAAAGAAAAATATTCGTCTTTTAAAGAAGAAGCCATTTCAAAAATTGACGAGGCAGAACTAAATTACTTTGTTCTAACAGCATCTAAATTCGGCTGGATTAACTGTGACCGTTTTTGGGACACGCCTGACGAAAAAATAGACTTTGTAGTAAACAGCTCATCGAACATCGAGACAAAATTTTTTATTGTATTTAAAAATATCAAAAGTGTTATGCAAAGTGAACTAAAGAATAATCAGGTTTCATTTCCAAACATACCAATTAATCAAGAGGTTAAAGTAATAGGTATAAGATACTCCAACGGGAAACCTCTGATGGGAATAGCCGAAACTAAAACAAACAAAAAAGGATTTGAGTTGAATGCCTTCGAGGAATTCACCATTACTCAGCTAGAAAGAGAATTGAATAAGATAAATTAAAACACTGCGCACAACAGCGGTTTGTAGTCAGTGCAGGATTTATAGTAAAGTAAACTGTATTGTTATTAATCGCCAAGAGCTTGGCTTCGCAAAGATAAGCCCTTGGCTTACTTCAATACTAAAGTAAACATTAACGCATTAACACCTGCACCGACCACAAGCCGCAAGGCGTTAGGTGCAATAGAAAAGTGAAATAATAACAGTATGAATAAAAAAGTAATTGCCGTTAATCTGATTACTACTATAATAATTGGATTAACGTTTTTCGCTCATTCGTTTCACAGATATGACCGTGGATTTAAATATGAGTTGACATTAATATCAATCGCCTTATTGTCATTAATTTTATTGTTGATAATATTACTTGAGTTATTTTCTATTTTTAAGCAGGCAAGATATAAAAACACAAAAAGTTATTTGTTTTTAGTTATACCGACACTTGCATTGATTTTACTAAATAGTCCTGTTTTTGAAGATGAGATTCTCGTTCCTACTAAATTTGTTTCTTGCTATGAGGGGACTCAAAATACATCAAGAGGATATTTTCGTATTGACAACTCATTCGAGATTCATGCCACTGGTGTATTTGGATACAATAAATGGCATACGGGTAAGTGGAGAATAAACAAAGACACTTTATTTTTAAAATATGAGACTGACAAACACAGACTGCTTTCTGATACTAATATTATAAATTCTGATAATACTATAATTCCAATAAGTCGAGATTCTAAAAATGGATTTTATTTGGGCGATTGTAAAGGATTAAATTAACTCAAAAAAACATATATTGACTTTAATTCTACAGCACCTAACATTGCGCATAACCTCACTGGGGGTTTCGTAGCGGTTGATAGTTGCCGTTCATAATTTTAACTTTAAACTCTAACACTCGTCGAGCAGACCCCAGTTCAGCATGCGCGGAACGTTGGGCGTAATTGTACTGACTGCAACCAATCGACAAACTTTTGCTATATTTGATACTATAATTTCGACAAAAATCATGAAGCTACCTCATCCGATACCATACCAAGGAAGTAAAAGAAATTTGGCTGACCAAATTTTAAGAATGTTTCCTGACCATTTTGAAAATCTTATTGAACCTTTTGCTGGTTCAGCAGCGATAACCATTGCCTCAGCCTATTATTTTAAGGCTAATCATTTTATCATTAATGATATCAACCAACCATTAATTAGCCTTTGGGATACAATAATTAACGACCCCAAAGCAATGATTAAATCATACCATGACATTTGGCACGGACAAATAGGTAATGAAGAAGAATATTATTATCAGATAAGGGATAAATTTAACGAAACGAAGCAGCCAGAATACTTATTGTTTCTTTTAGCGAAGTGTGTAAAATCGGCAGTGCGCTACAATTCACAAGGTGGTTTCAATCAAAGCCCTGATAAAAGGCGTCTAGGCAAAAATCCATCACTAATGCGAGACGATATTTTAAGGGTATCACAATTGTTGAAAGGCAAAGTTCAAATTCATTCAACTGATTATCAAAATGTGCTTGACCTTGCAACTGCTAAAGATTTAGTGTACATGGATCCACCATATCAAGGCACAGGCCTAAACGGTGGCTTCAATTATGCAGGTAACATTGAGTTCGATAATTTTGTTGTTTCGCTTTTTGAACTTAACAACAATAATGTACCATACATTTTAAGTTATGATGGGCGGACTGGAACTAAAACTTATGGAAGTCCCTTGCCCGAAAATTTAAACCTGACAAAGATTGAGATAAATGCAGGACGTTCGTCACAAGCCACACTTTTGAACAGAAGTGAAATAACCTATGAAGCTGTTTTTTTATCACCAGCCTTGGTGTCAAAAATAGACTTGCAGAAAATTACGAGCAAACAAAATTATCAAACAGTACTTTTCGGGAAATAATGTCAGAAGAAAAACGAATTTACCCTAAAGAGTTTTTGGAATATGTTCAATCAATTACTAACAAACGAGCGAAAATTGTTATTGATCATATTTTAGCTCATGGTTTCATTACAACCGAAGACCTTGAAAAGACTTATGGCTACAATCACCCTCCAAGAGCAGCGAGAGATGTTAGAGAGGCTGGCATCCCACTTGAAACATTCAAGATAAAATCACAAGATGGTAAATCAATTGCCGCTTATAAATTTGGTGACCTTGCATCATTACAAACCAATCGTGTAGCAGGACGGACTTTGTTTTCAAAAGATTTCAAACATTCGTTATTTTTAGCAAGTAGTGGACGTTGTCAAGTTTGTAACGGACAATTTGAAGAACGCTATTTACAGGTTGACCATAAAGTCCCATATGAAGTCGGCGGAGATTTAACAGACCGAGAACCTGAACATTTCATGTTATTGTGTGGGTCATGCAATAGAGCTAAGTCCTGGAGTTGTGAACATTGCAAAAATTGGAAAACAGAGAAGAAGCCTCCAGTTTGCATGCAATGCTATTGGGGCAGTCCTGAAAATTACAATCATATTGCAATGGAGCAAGTTAGGCGACTTGATATGCAATGGAATGGAGATGAAATTAAATATTATGATGCTTTAAAAGTTATTGCCGACCATAATAATATTGAACTACCCCAATTTATTAAACAGATTATTGCGGACAGAGCGAAGCGTAAATAACAACTACGCCCAACAGCATGTTGTAAACAGTGCAGGATGTGTGCTAGAGTAAACATTAGAGCCATTAATCGCCATGGGCTTGGCTACGCAAAGATAAGCCCATGGCTCACCTCGGTGCTAGAGTGATAATTAGGAGCATTAACTCCTGCACCGTCTACAACATGCTAAACGTTATATGCCATTTTAGAACGACCGCAAACCAACGGGCAGACTAACAAAAAACAATCCTTTTGACAAGGAAAATCAAAGTCAAATAATTACCTTTGCACCCGATTTGAAACAGATAACGACATTCATATTAGCACTTCTCATTTTGTTGCAACCTTTTAGCAAGATATGGATTGTCGTTTCCTTCAAAATCAACCAAGACAGCATTGCCAAGACACTTTGTGTAAAGAAAGAAGTTAAAAATAATACTTGTCAAGGTAAGTGCCATTTGAAAAAGCAATTGGACAAAGCAAACGAAGAAGAACAAAAACAAGCACCAACAGCCCAAAAAGACAAGAACGAAGTGCTGTATTGCCATTTTGCAAAACCTTACGACTTTTTGAAATATACAGACATTTATTTGAGTAAAATCAACTCTGCATACGAAAATAGTTTTCATACTTCTTCATTCATCACGGACATTTTCCGACCACCGAAACTCAATTTGATTTAATGTTTTTGTTTGGGCTTCGCCCAAACAAAAAGCAAAGCACCTGCCTACGGCAGTGTGCTTTTGGGGTGGGTTATATACTACCCTAAGTTCGTTATTTATAACATTTAATCAAAATTAAAAATGAGTTTCAAAAATATTCTACTGGCATTCTTATGCCTAGTATCGGCAAATATATTTGCCCAATCAACCACTATCAAAGGAAAAATATTTGATGGTGAAACCAAAGAACCAATTGTAGGAGCAACAGTTCAATTAATATCCAATCCACAAATAGGAGAAACAAGTAATTCAGAAGGATTATTTACTATTACTGTAAATAATCAATCGGATTCAATAAAAATTTCTTTTATTGGATACACCCCTTTAGTGAAAATTGCTTCTGAAAATATGGTAATTGCTCTTGCCCCTAATGCACAAGAATTACAATCGGTCATTGTAACTGCCAATCGTGAAGCAGGTTTAAGAACACAAAGCCCAATTGCAATATCAAAGCTATCGCCAAAATTGATAGATGAATCAAAAGCCAATCAAGTATTTGAACTCATCAACAAAACACCTGGTGTGATTATGCCAAGTTACAACAACGAACAGCATGGTATGGCTATACGCCAACCAATGGGAACAAGTGCTTACTATTTGTATATGGAAGATGGTGTACCTATTCGTCCATTAGGCGTTTTTAACCACAATGCATTATTAGAAATTAATCAGTTTGCTATTAGCAATATTGAAGTAGTTAAAGGTCCTGTTTCTTCAATATACGGCCCCGAAGCAGTTGGAGGGGCAGTAAATTTTATTATGCAAAAACCAACACTTGTGCCAACTGCAAAAATTGGGATTCAAGCCGACCAATGGGGATTTCGCAGAGTACAATTTGGGGCAGGTGCAAAAATTAAGAAGTTTGGTTTTTATGTTGGTGGGTTAAGTAGTCAGCAGACTAATTCATGGATGGCAAGTTCGGACTATGACAAAACATCTATAAATGCTCGTTTGGAATATAATTTTACCGATAAAACACGCCTAATAGGGAATTTTATTTATGGTAAATATTACTCTCAAATGTCGGGCAGTGTAGATAGCACCATGTTTTACAGTAGAAAATATGTGAGTACATCTGATTTTACTTATCGTAAATCTGACGCTTATCGCTCTCGTTTAACATTAGAGCATGATTGGAATAGAAGTTCAAAATCATTTATTACACTATTCCAACGTAATAATAAACATGGACAAAACCCAAGCTATGCAATCCGTTGGAATCCCATACCTAGTGCGACAAACGACCCAACTAAAGCGAGAGGAGAAATCAATTCAAATGACTTTGAAAGTTATGGAGTTATTGCTCAACACAGTCAAAAATTCAATTTCCTAAACTCTAAATTAATTGCAGGTGGAGTTATTGACCTAACTAAAAATGATTATTGGTCGTACAGAATAGACTTGAACGCACAACTAGACCCTACCAATAAATTTGTAGAAAAATATACCATTGACAAAGAACGCCCTGAATTACCAATCGCTAATTATAATGGGAATATAAAAAATTACGCAGGTTACGTTCAGTATGATTTTGAACCTTTAAAAAAATTGCGATTTTCTTTGGGCGGTCGTTATGATGTAATGGATTTAGATTATATCAACAACATCAACTCAACATCAGGTAAAATAAGTTATAAAAGGTTTACACCAAAAATTGGTGCAACCTACGATTTAGGGAAAGATAAAGGATTGTATGCGAATTATTCTCAAGGCTTTTCGCCGCCTTCATTGACGGCAATTTTCAGACCAAGACCCAATACTAATCCTATCGAATTTTATACAAATCTGAATTCTGCCTATTTTGATAACTATGAAATTGGAGGTTGGGCGGCATTTTGGAAAAATAAAATATATGTAGATTTTTCCTTATATCAAATGGATGGAAGAAACGAATTATTAAATATTCGCCAAGCAGATAATTCATTTGATTATCAATCGGCAGGAAAAACACTTCATAGAGGAGTTGAATTTGGAGTAACTGCCAAACCAAGCGAACAATATTGGTTTAGATTTGGAGGAACCACAGCTTTGCATCGCTTTGAAGATTTTCAAATAAGCAATAAACCAACTGACCAGTACCAAAACCTTAAAGGATTCGAAATGCCAAGTTCACCTCGATGGTCTTGGAATACGGAATTTTCATACTACCCAAAATGGGTTAAAAACTTGCGAACTTCTATAGAATGGCAGTATGTTTCAGGTTGGTATCAAAACCAAATCAACACAGTAAAATACGAAGGATATAATCTTTTGAATTTTAGAATTGGTTACAAATGGAAAGGAATAGAAGTTTATTCTAATGTGATGAATATTGCCAATGAACTTTATGCAAATTCAGCATCAAGAGGTAATAACTTGACTGACCGCACAACCTTTAATCCAGGTGCACCTAGAACATTTGTATTTGGAATACAATACAACTTTGTTGGTAAAAAATAATTATTCATAATATAAACGCCTACAATCTAATTTGTAGGCGTTTTATAAATTCTTTTCAAGATGAAAAACGACTTAAAAAAAAACATATATCCTATAATTTGGAAATGGCACTTTATTGGTGGCATTGTTTCAGCACCTATTGTGGTAATCTTAGCGATTACAGGTATTATTTATTTATTCAAAGACAACTACGAAGCTCCACAAAAAAGAGAGTTGTTGCAAATTGAACAAAAAACTGAAAACAAAATGAGTTTTCAGAAGCAATGGGAATTTGCACAAAAAGAGTGGAAGAAAAAACCTAGTGGTGTAATTTTACCCACTTCGGAGAATGAGAGTACAGAATTTATATCTGGTAAATTTTCTCATAAATCTATTTTATACATTGACCCTTATGCTCAAAAGGTAAAAGGGCAAATAAACATTAGCGATACTGATATGCATACAGTTCGTAAATTACACGGTGAGCTTTTATTGGGTAGTGTCGGTACAAAAATTGTGGAATTGGTAGCCAGTTGGATGGTGGTTTTAATAATAACTGGGCTTTATCTTTTTTGGCCACGTGGCAGAGGATGGAAAGTTTTTTTTACGGTTCGTACAAATCAATCTAAACGTATTTTGTTTAGGGATGTTCATGCGTTAACGGGCTTTTGGTTTTCTTTTTTACTGCTACTTGTGCTTGCAGGAGGTTTGCCTTGGACAGATGTGTGGGGCGAGGGTTTTAGAATGGTACAGCAAAAAACAGATTCAGGTTTTCCTGCAACGTGGGATAGTAGAACGTTTAATTCCAATCCGAAAGGCAATCCAATGCCATTAGATGAAGTTATTACCAAAGCCAAAGAATTATGTTTGAAAGGAAAAACTGTGATAGACTTGCCACAAAGTGCAAAAGGTGTTTACAGCATTTACAATGAAACAAATGAATTAGGCGAAATAAAAAAAATTCACATAGACCAATATTCAGGCAAAGTTTTAGCAAGCCACACTTGGTCAGATGTTGGGATTTTGATGAAAGCAAGAATGTGGACAATGGCTTTCCACCAAGGTGAATTTGGACTATGGAATTGGTATTTGATGATTTTTGTAGCAATTGGACTATTTACGTTGAGTATGTCTGCTATTATTTCTTACGCCTATAGAAAAACTCCCGGTACACTGGCAATACCCAAAGTACCTGAAAATATTTCTTTTGGTATTCCGCTTATTGTGATAGTAGTTATGTTAGGAATATTGCTACCATTGTTTGGCCTAAGTGTGGTATTACTATTTCTATACAGTAAGCTAAAGCAAAGGCAATCTTTACTGAACTGAATAAAAAAACGGCATATAACACGGGCTTGGCAAAAGTGGCGGTTCAGTGCTCCGCAGACACATTTGTGGTTAATCAAAGTTTGGTTCTCCGCATCAACATTTGTGGTGAAAATCGCCACCTTCGCCAAGCCCGAAACCGTTAGCAGCAAGCAAAATGATCACAGAAACCTATAAATCATTAGAAGAAAAGTCTCAGCACTTTGAGAGCTTTACAATCGATAACCCGAAGGGCTTTGATGATTTGCTAGCAATCTGGCAAGAGCCAAGTGGAATTTTCACTAAAGGCAGTGAGAAGAATTATATATTTCGAGGACTAACTGAAGCGAAGTATAAGCTCTATAATTCTGCACAAAGATTTTGGAGTGGACAAGAACTTAATAAGCTCGGAAAAACTTATCAAGAATTCATTCAGACAGAAATTGATAACACAAAATCTTTCCAAGCATATCTTTTATATAAGTATTACGATGCCTTTGGACACGACATATCAGAAATTTCAATTTTGAGTTTCTTGCAGCATTATGGTGCACCAACACCTTTGATTGACTTTACATATTGGTTCGATATTGCTGCTTTTTTTGCAACAGATGGATTGTTACATGTGCCATCTAATGATATAGATAACTATTTCTCAATTTATGCAATCGACATTAGTGCGACAAAAGGAGAATTCCCGTCAATAATAAACCACATAGATTCGAACTTAATTCAATTAAAAAAAGTATTAGATGATAACGTAAACACTGTAAATAATTCACTGACTGAATTACAGAACGTAAAAGAACTTAAGTACAAAGATTTTCACGACTTCAAACTATTTTATTTGCCAGGATATACTCCAGATGGAATTAAATTTAATCTGCCAAATAATCAGAGTTTTAATTTGACTTATAACCAAAACACACTTAATATTATTAATCAACAAGGTTTGCTTATTTTCAATTCTGATGAAAGTAATCCTCTCGAATACTTTTTCGCAGGAAACACGGCAAATCAATCAACATTTATTTTACCAAAAATAAAATGTTGGAATATTCATAAAAGCTTAAGCATATATATTAAGCAATATCTTACGAGTAATAGGGATATACCGATAGATAGAGATTTTATTTACCCTCAAGAAGAATTTATTGCTCAAAGAGCATTTCAGGAGTTCAAAAAAATGAAATAAAAACTCAATTGCCTGCTGCTAACAGCATGTTATATACAGTGCAGAATGTGTGCTAGAGTAAACAGCAGAGTCAATAATCGCCATGGGCTTGGCTACGCAAAGATAAGCCCGTGGCTTACTTCGGTACTAGAGTGAAGTGATGAGCTTTAACTCCTGCACCGTCTACAACATGCTAAACGTTATGTGCAACACTACGACGATTAGATAATATAATTTTTAGTTCTATTAAAACATGATAAAAAATATAATCTTAATAGTTTTCTTTTCACTTGCATCTACGATTGGTCTGCGAGGACAAAATATTAATTTTGACGACTATGATATCTTCCTTTCGGACACATTAATTTGCAAAGCCGACTTTGTAAAAAATGGGAAGTCGATAGATAGTTTAAGACTAAAATATTTAACTTTTAAGCCGATAGCTGACGGAGATAAAAAAATATATTACTTAAACGGACAGCTTTATGGACAAGGACAAATAAAGAATAAAAAAGAAAATGGACTTTGGGTTTACTGGCATGAAAACGGACAAAAGGCAAGAGAGGGACATTTCGAAGAAGGCATAAAAACTGGAATTCATACTTATTGGTATAAAAGCGGAAATTTGAGAGGAGTAGGAAGTTTTAAGAATGACAAATATGAGGGCAAATGGACAATGTATAAAGAGGACAATTCAGAATCAATTGTTCAATTCTATAAGAATGGAGAGTTAGTAAAGCAAAAATAATATTCCTCCTAAACAAATGAGTGCTTCTGGGATGGATTCTTTTGTACGGTTGGATAGTTTTGTCTCGGTTGATTGTAACTGGATATAAGTCTAGTCAAATTTTCTGCTTGACAAATAGTTTATTGCTTATTGATACAGATTGATTTAAATTTAAGAAGCGCTTTATAAGCGTGTATGCACATAACATTGCGCATAACCTCACTGGGGGTTTTGTAGCGGGCGATAGTTGCCGTGTATAATTTAACTTTAAACTCTAACCGTTGTCGAGCAGACCCCAGTTCAGCATGCGCGGCACGTTAGTGGAAAGGCTATGACAACATACAGCAAAACAACACTATGACATTATTTGAGTATAATTTAGACAAAGATAATCTTGAAATATTCCCAAATCAAATTTGGCAAAATCCTAATGTTGTATTTCACGGAACATCAGAATATCATTCACAAAAAATAGAACAAAATGGATTTGTTCCAGGTACAAGTCCATTCAACCTTGACGATGCAAAAGAATTGATAAGAGTGTTGCAATTACCTGAAGTTAGCATATTTGACAAACCGAAACAATTTGGCATGACAGTTTCAAGAACATTGAATAACTATGTTATTGGCATTGAAAAAAATGATCTTAGATTAAGTTTTGCTTATTTGAGTTATTTATGCGTATTATTTTCTGTAGGTCAGTCAAAGGGAGGACAAACTCTTGGAAATATTAGAGAAGCAAAAAATATAATTCAACGAGCAATACAAGCTAATCCAGACGTAAAAACACTAATAACAGAACCCATCCAAAAACTTTTTGAGTTGGAAAACACCATTGCTAAGGCTAATGGTGTTGTGTATGCCGTATCTTTAGAAAGCCCATATAATGGAATAACAGAAGAATACGGAAATATTCATTCAACAGAATCTATCTTAGTAGACAAAATCATAGGAAAAGTAATTTTGCCAAATGATATAAACCTAAATACATTTAATATTCAAGGAACAAAAGAGAGAAATCAGCAAAAACTTTTAAAACAAGGTCATTTGGGAATAACTTTAAACAGAATTGCGCTTAATAATAATGATGATTTATAATAAATATTGAATGATAAAAATAATCGCGGACGACAATACTTTAAAAATAGTACAAGCAGAATATGAATGCAATGATTTCAAAAAAACAATTGAAATTAAAGTCTTGACTATCAAAGACGCTGCTGACGAGAATAATGTCGGAACAATACTTGAAGAATACAGAAACAAGGGCACAGACTCAAGTGATTTTTTTAGGTCAAAAAAAAGTATTTTAGAAAATTTCATCTGTAAAAACACAAAACCATTTGACCAATTTTCCCCAGACGGAGTAATTTGTATTTTTCCTATTGATTTTAATAGACGATGCTTATTGTCAAAATTCAAAGACAAGTTAACTTGTAAAATTAATAATATAACCGACATTGATTACTCTGATAAATTTTCAAAAAAGGATGGATCTAAATCTATAAAAAAGAATAAGTTAACAGAGTTAGATTTCGTACTTTTAATTAACGATTCTACACCATTTAAAAACTTACTAATTATTGACGATGTAATTGACGAAGGAGATACATTAGCAATCCTGCTTGGTAAATTATTATCTAAAAACTTAATCAGCAATGATACGATAATAAAGATGGGTTGCATTTACAATAGACCAAAAATGAATAAACAAATAGTCAACCCATTACAAGCATATAAAGACAGAATAAGTAAAGAAAATGAAAAGCCCAGCCACTAACAGCGTGTTGTAGGCAGTGCAGGGTTTCTACTAGAGTAAACAGCAAAACCATTAATCGCCATTGGCTTGGCTACGCAAAGATAAGCCAATGGCTCACTTCGGTGCTAGAGTGATAATTAGGAGCATTAACTCCTGCACCGTCTACAACATGCTAAACGTTATGCGCAAGGCATGGCCTTGCTTTTTCAAGGGCAGAGTTTTCTTAATTCTA
>CAYVTO010000016.1:0-25987 GCA_964454665.1 uncultured Chitinophagaceae bacterium | reverse complement strand
TTTTTCGCATTGGTAATTTTATCAGTAATTACGGACAGCATTTTGGAAAAAGCAGGAATTATGAAAACCGACCCATTTGTTGAAAATCCTGTTTGGCTGATTGCAATAATTATTCTGTATAGGACGATTTTCAACACGTTCGGTTGTTATTTAACAGCACGACTTGCACCCAACAAACCAATGAAACACGCTTTTATTCTTGGAGTAATTGGTGTTGTATTAACGGTTGTCGGACTTGTCGTTGCTTGGGACATTCCGCCACGTTGGTATCCTATTTCACTCATAGTATTAACGCTGCCTGCTGCGTGGCTTGGCGGAAAAATGGCAATTAAAAAGTAGTTTTGAAATTCCTAAAAGTTTTACTTTTTGCAAAGTTTTAGGAATTTTGTTTACCTTTGTCCTATGCAAGCAATAGCCCGAAAACGATATTTAGACACGCTTCGTGTACTCAAAGACAAGAACTTGATTAAGGTTGCCACAGGCGTTAGGCGTTGTGGAAAATCAACTTTAATGGCACAATTTCAGGACTTGTTGCGTAAGGAAAACGCCAACGTTTCCATTTTGGCAATCAATATGGATATGCCCGAATTTCGGTTTTTGGCAGAAAAAAGTTGGAAAGAAATTTACGATTACATCGTCAAACGCCTCAAAAAAAACGTAACCAATTATGTCTTTATAGACGAAGTGCAAAACGTTCCCGAATTTGAAAAACTATTGGAAGGCTTGTACGTTCACCCAAACATTGATTTGTACGTTACAGGTTCAAATGCATTTCTATTGAGTAGTGAATTGGCAACGTTGCTTACAGGCAGAGCATATGAAATAAATGTGTTGCCATTTTCTTTTGCTGAATTTTTAGAGTTTACAGGCAAAACAGCAAACCCCGACCGTGCTTTTGCTGACTATGTGCGTACAGGCGGTTTTCCCGAAGCAGTGCGACTTTCACAAGACGGCAATCATTTTGCGAATGAATATCTGCAAATGGTTTTCAAAAACATTTACGACAACGATATTTCTAAACGACACACCATTTATGCCGAAGAATCATATCAGGAAGTTGTAAACTTCTTAATAGATTCAGTTGGTTCAAGCGTTTCGGCAGGAAACATTTCAAAAGTTCTAACAGCAAACAAAAAGAAAATAGACAACAAAACCGTTTCCAAATACATTGACACTTTGGTTGAAGCCTACTTGTTTTACAAAGTAAACCGTTATGACATCAAAGGCAAACACCATTTAGTAACACAAGAAAAATACTATTTAGTTGATTTAGGTTTTCGCAACGCATTACTTGGAAAAGAACTTGCAAGTGATACAGGACATTTACTTGAAAACATCATTTACCTTGAACTAAAACGCAGAAACAACCAAATTTGGATAGGAAAAACCAACAATTTGGAAGTTGATTTTGTTGTTCGCAACAATGAGGGTTTTACACAGTACATACAAGTTTCGCAAACTGTACAAAACACAACAACACTTGAACGTGAATTAGCACCATTTGACACCATTGCCGACCACCACGAAAAACTTTTAATCACAATGGACTACGACACAGGAACACTCAACGGAGTAAAAAAGATAAACGCATTAGACTGGCTGACAACACCCGAAAAATAAGGGCGAACAGCCGTTTGCCGCAATGGGGGCTGACGTGCTTAAATCAAGTGCAGTGCTTTCATCAACATTTATGCTTGGTTGACAGTGCAGTGCTCCGAAATCCCCCACTGCGGCAAGCGGCAAACCGTTGGTGGCAAGTGTAACAGACGACAGTAACAACAAAACAATGAAAAATATACTATTTGACTTTATATCAAAATACATTTCTCTGACAGAAGATGAGAAGAACGCAATACTTTCGTTAGACCTATTTCGCTCGGTAAAGAAAGGGACGACTTTACTCCAAGAAGGACAGAAATCACAAGATAGCTATTTTGTTTTAAAAGGCTGTATTCGGATTTATTACATAATAGACGGAGAAGAAAAAACAACAGCTTTCTACACAGAAATGGACGCCTTAACACCTCGTTGTGTTATAAATAAAGCACCTTCTGAATATTTCATTAGTTGTCTTGAAGACAGTATTATTACCGTTTCAAATTCTGATATGGAAGTAGAAATAAACAGTAAATTTCCAAAGTTTGAAATAATGTGTAGAAAATTGTCGGAAGAATTGTTCGCTAAACAACAAATAGACTTTGACGAGTTTAAGACTTCTTCACCTGAACAACGATACCTGAATTTATTACAAAAAAAACCGGACCTTATTCAGCGTGTTCCACAACACCAATTAGCGAGTTATTTAGGCATTAAGCCTCAATCATTAAGTAGACTAAGAGCAAGAATTCTTGGGAAAAAATAGATAAAACGTATTTCTTAACTTAAGCGAACGAGTTATTGTATCTCGCCAATCTACTTTTGCAGTATCGTTTCACATAAAAAGGAAAGATATGCAAAAGAAAATTTTATGCATTGGTCTTGTCTTAATGATGACAAGTACACTCCAGCTCAAAGCACAATATGCTAAAACAGACAGCACTTACAAACGGTGTTTCGTTGGTAGCACTATGTTTTTATTGGGTAATTTTGCTACAACAGACAGCCCCGGCTTCGTTCAACTCAATTTAGGCTATCGGATTACAGGAAAGGATGTCGTTTCCCTTGAACTAATAACTTGGAAATATGCCTGGCCACTTGGTATGAACCCATTTTTTAATAAATCATACGGAAAACCGGAAGAAGAATTTCCGGGTTATATAAGAGAATATGGTATTGCTCTTGCTTATCAGAAGTTTTTTTGGAAAGGTCTTTACACAGCACTACACGTAATGCCTACTTTGCAAACATTTGTGAATGAAAACGGCAATAAGGTGGATCATGGTTTTCAGATATTCTGCACTAATCGAGTTGGCTATCACATTAAACTCTTTAAGGATAGGGTTTTTATAGAACCCTCACTTGGTATTGCTTACCGTCCTTATCACACAGAAATGCCAGATGATTTTAAACAAAAAGATGACAAGTGGCAAAAATTCACGGGTGAACCAGGCCTGCATTTCGGATTTAATTTTTAGTAGATAATTTATGAATACACAAAAAACAACACAAATTATGAATACACAAAATGCACTGGAAGACATCAAAGCCAGTTTGAAACTGAAGCTTGCATCGCTGTGGGCGAGTTTGATGTTCCTCATTATCTATCTTGATTATTTCCACTTATATATGCCAAGTAAGATAGCAGATATTCAGACAGGAAGGGTGTTTGTATTTGATATTACGCAAGGATTTCTATTGGCAGCACTCGCCTTAGTGACAATTCCGGCACTAATGATTTTCCTTTCTGTTGCCCTTCCGGCTAAAGTAAATCGCTGGGCAAATATCATTATTGCTGCGGTGAATATTCCCTGTATATTGTTTAATTTGGCAGGGGAGGCCTGGATGCACATGGTGTTTGGCGCTGTTGTAGAAGTCGTTCTTCTTTGTCTAATTATCCGTTATGCATGGAAGTGGCCTCGTATTGAAACATGAAAAACCTATGAACTAAAATTTTTATGAAAAGTACCTGTTCTCATGTCGAACAGTATTGGATTTTGTGATAATTTTATAAGTGTAGGTAAAAGTTCAGTTTGGACCAAAGACGGTAAGTTGATTTCCCAACTTGATGATAAAACCGAAGGACTTTTAATTTATGATACAGAAACCGAAGAAGTAATTAAAAGGATAATATAAAAAACAGCCACTAACATCAGGTTATAGCCATGGCGGGTAATCGTTTGTAACATTAAACATCTGTGCTTCTATCTCCCACACTTTATATAGCATGTGGGTTTCGTCTCGGTGGATAGTTTTGCTCTCTGAAACCCACCACATCAAGACAACGAACGGACTTATCCCTAACAGACAAACCTAAACCTTTAAAAGACGGACATTTTTTCGTTCCTTTGCAAAAATACTAAATGGTATCTTTATGAAAAAGGCGGAGGCAACACGACTGACAATTCTACAGAAAGCATTTGAACTGATATACGAAAAGGGTTATCAGACAACAAGCATTGACGACATTCTTGCGACAACACAAGTAACAAAAGGTGCTTTTTATTACCATTTCAAAAACAAAGACGAAATGGGAATGGCAATAATAAACGAATTACTGAGACCGACGCTTACAAACAGTTTCATTGAACCTTTGCAAAATGACAAAAATCCAATAGAGACTATTTACAATTTAATACATCATCTCTTAATTGAGAACGATTTTTTAAAAGTGCAACACGGCTGCCCTGTTGCAAACTTTACACAAGAGATGACACCATGGAATGAAGATTTTAGCAATGTTCTAAATGAAATGACACAACAATGGATTAAGGCCATGACAACAAGCATTGTAAAGGGCAAGAAAAAAGGAATAATACGCAATGAAGTAAATGCAAAACAAGTAACAATGTTTGTTATGTCGGGATATTGGGGAATACGAAATTTCGGTAAACTTGAAAACAACAAAAAGAGTTATCGGCCTTATTTAAAGGAACTTAAAAACTATCTGAATAGCCTGAAATAATTTTTTTCTTCAAAAACATACTAATCGGTATGTTTTGTTTTATCTTTGCATTGTAAAGAAAAAATACGATGTATCAGACACTAACATTTTATCACTCATTTATCCGTTGGCTTGTGTTGGCAAGTTTGATTTATGCTATTTACAGAGCATACACAGGATATACTTCAAAACTCAATTATACCAAAACAGATAATGCAGTTAGGCATTGGACGGCAACCATTGCACATCTCCAATTGGTAATTGGAATTATTCTTTATTCCCAAAGTCCTATCATCAAATATTTTTGGAAAAATTTTAAAGATGCAGTTTATAACGTTGATGCGACTTTCTTTGGTTTGATACATATTGCTTTAATGCTAATAGCAATAATACTTATTACTATTGGTTCGGCATTAGCAAAACGAAAACAACCTGACAATGAAAAATTCAAAACGATGTTAGTTTGGTTTTCAATCTCACTACTTATCATTTTCATAGCCATTCCTTGGCCATTTTCACCATTAGCAAACAGGCCTTATGTTAGATAATATGACAGATTTGTTCAAAACAAAAATCGGAAGATTACGCATTATTGGCTATCTCGAAGGGCTTTCATTGTTAGTTTTAGTTTTTGTCGCAGTTCCAATGAAATATTACTTTGGAAACTCCAGTTTGTCAAAAGCACTTGGACCAATTCACGGAGCAATATTTTTGCTCTTTTTATTCAATGCATTAAGTGTTGGAATTGAACACAATTGGAAATTCAAAACAACAACTTGGAGAGTAATTTTAGCTTGTTTCGTACCATTCGGCACATTTTACATTGACAGTAAAATTTTAAGCAAACTCAAAGAGAAGGAATAAAAACAGTATTAATTTTAGCAGGGATTTTTCTTCTAATCTATGGATCATACTGAACTTATTGTTTTACCACACTGGACAAATTAAAGACAAAAACAGTACAGATAATTTGGATAGCTAGCTAGATTATCGTAATATTGCGATATATAAATTTATCTGACAATGGGAGCAACTAAAACAGACCATTTTACCAACAAGCAAAATTCTATTGCGGCACTTGCCAAAGCTTTTGGACACCCTGCAAGAGTGGCGATCATGGAGTATCTAATGAAAGTGGACACATGTATTTGTGGAGACATCGTAAACGAATTGCCTTTAGCACAGCCGACAGTTTCCCAACACCTCAAAGAACTTAAAAATGCAGGACTGATAAAGGGAAACATCGAAGGGAACGCCATTTGTTATTGTATTGATGAAAAAGCCATTGAAAAATTGCGAAACTATTTCGCAAACATTTCAACCAAACTCACGAATAAGAAAAATAATTGTTGTTAATCAAAAACGAATAAAAATGAAGCTATCACAATTCAAACAGCATTTGGACAGTGTTTCACAATTAAATTTTATTCAACCAAACGGAACTTTTGTTCCAAGACATTTTCACATAACCGAAGCAGGTTTAACCACCAAACACTTTATCGACTGTGGTGGAACTGTGCGAACCGAAAAAACAATCAGTTTTCAAGTTTGGTCTGCCAATGACTTTGACCACAGACTTGAACCTCAAAAACTGAAAAAAATAATTGACATTTCAGAGCCGCTTTTCGGAAACGAAGATTTGGAAATTGAAATAGAATACCAAAATGAAAGCATTAGCCGTTTTGGTTTGGACTTTGACGGACATAGCTTTTTGCTGAGAGCAAAACAAACAAATTGTTTGGCGAAAGATCATTGCGGAATACCGCAAGAAAAACCGAAAGTAAAATTATCGGAATTGCAAACAGTTCAAACTTCTTGTTGCATACCAGGCGGTGGTTGCTGTTAAGCTATGAAAGAGAAATTTATTAAATACAAAAAGCCAATTGTCATCACAACAGCTGTAATTATGTTGCAACTCATTTTTGGCTTTGACCCGAAGTTTTGCATCATCAACATCATTTGGTTATTCGTTTAAAACTATGGACAAGAAAAAAATATTAGTGCTTTGTACAGGGAACAGTTGCAGAAGTCAAATAGCAGAAGGTTACTTACGACATTTTGCAGGCGACAAAGCCGAAATTTACAGTGCAGGTGTGGAAACTCATGGAGTAAACCCGAAAACTATTGTAACAATGAAAGAAGACGGTATTGACATTTCAAATCACACGTCCAATAACATTGACGAATATCGACACATTGACTTTGACTTCGTAATTACTGTCTGTGACAATGCCAAAGAACGTTGCCCATTCTTCCCGACAACAGCAAAAAAATTTCATCAGAACTTCCCCGACCCTGCAAAAGCAACAGACGAAGAAATTAACCAGCAGTTCAGACAAGTCAGACAACAAATCAAGGATTATTGCAGGCAGTTTGTAACGGACAACTTGTAAGCAGAAAAAAATGGTGAGTAATTTCTTTTTTATTAAAATGGAATATCGGGGAGTTATAATTGATTTTTTATCAGGCAAGATGTAGTATTTTGACAATACAAATGGGTTTCCACAAGCAGTCATAAAGACTGCTTAAAGATTTTACTGAGAGTTGTAATTTAAATGACTATAAACTTAAGGTAAACATTCTCGGCTATTTTGGAAGAATTTCAGCTAAACATTCGGGTTTTAGAGGAGTTGGAAAGTATGGAACTTTTACTTAATTTATAGTAGCTTGTTAACTAGTAGTTTAAAATTCCACACGTCGCCAAGCTGCAAACTTTTATCTGCAAGGGATATCCTGTTACCAAAAAGATTAATATGAATTATAAAGAACTGTTTTCCGCTGCTCCAACTCCGCTTCTTGTTTCGAATGATGAAGGAACGATTGAGTTAATGAATGAAAGTGCCCGTATGTTCTTTGGAAATGTAGGTGACAGCTTGGTGGGAACCGGTATTTTAAAATTAGTTGATCAGTTACAGACTTCATTTGCAGATTTCCATAAAGGACTTAAGACAAAAAGTGATTATTTAATCAAATCAGGAAATGACTCCTGGATTTATGCCCGAATTGTCTCTTTCATCATTGCTTTTGAAAATGAAGAAAAATTTATATTCTCTTTTCAGCCTGCAGTGAACAATGAACAACTCGTTTATGACTTAAAAGAACGGGTAAAGGAGCAATTAGCCATATTGAACGTAATAGATGTGCTTTTCCGGTATTCCGATATCAATGAAGCATTGGTCAATTGTTTACCTGTTATATGTGAGGGTTGGAGGTTTCCTGAATCAACGGTTGCGCGAATTACATTATCGGGCGGAGAAGTTTTTGCAACTAAAAACTTTATTCAAACGGATTGGATGATGCAGGCATCCATTGAAAGTACAGAAGAAAAAACAGGACTCCTTGAAGTCGGATACCTGCATGAAGTTCCCCTTTATAGTGATTCCATTTTTCTGTTTGAAGAGACAAGGCTTATTACGATTCTTTCCCGTGTCATTGGTTTGTTTATAGAACAGTGGAAGATTAGTAAAAAAATAAAAGAGAATGAACAACTCATAAGAAAAATAACAAGTCAGGCTCCGTGCAACACCTATATGTTTGAAATTGATAAAACGGGACACACCAACATGCTATTTGTCAATCAGGGAACAGACGAGCATAACCATACGTTTGACTTGGAAGACCTGATGAAACATTCCGAAAAATTCAGAGAGATATTGTATGAAGAAGATAAAGTCCGGTTTAATGATGCGATGAAGGCGGCATATCATTCAAACACGCTTCTGAGTATTCAATACAGGATAAGTGTTAATAATGTCATCCGATGGCAATGGTTGAAAGCTCTTCCTGAAAAAAAGAAGGATGGAAAAGTGGTGTGGTATGGAGCAAGTCACGATATTACACCTATCGCCAACTACATTAACACAACGGAGCAAATATTATTTGACATTTCGCATGTCATCCGGAGGCCGATAGCTTCCATTTTGGGAATTGCCAATTTAATGGGTGATAGCGATTTTTCTGAAAAGGAACTACGGGAACTCTCAGGTAAATTACACGAGGTTACCAATGAGTTGGACAAGTTTTTAAGTGAATTAAATCATGTTTACAGTGAACAAAGGGAAGCAAACGCTGCGTTAAATTTTGATTTCAGTCCTTTAATTGATAGAAGGAGTGATTTATTCTATTAATCTTGTGAATCGTTATACCTCACGCTAGAAATTAGTAACCAATACGAGTAAAAATCGCCCTTAACTGATCAATAAGGGTAATGATTTGATATAATAGATTCGAACAAAGTAATGACTATTTAACCAATCCCTTCCATCTTTTAGAATTGGCAGCAAGAATACATTCCATTATCCGAAGGAAACAATTTGACTAATCCGTTCACGGTAGAAAATCTTTATCCTGTTCCACAAAACTTTGATTTACAATTAACCACTATTTATTATGTTGGATTTACGCAATACGTTCAGCATGATTTAATTCGTTAACGGCAGTCTTTGTTAAATGAGGAATAGCAGATAATACCAACGGCCACCGCCGTTAGTGATTAGCGATAAATCAGATATAACAGTACAACGTTACCACCAAAGCTATCCTTACACCATCCCGTTAATAACACACGCCGACCTTTTCAACAAAGCAAATTCGGACTTTTAAACAAAGTCGAAAGATCTAATCCTGTATAGTTTTGTCTAAACCAAATATATGTTAGACATGAGACAAAACAATGATCAGGGAGCGTTACAAAATCCGATAGGTTCAGGATTTAACGCCACATCAACATCAAGGGACGTAATCAAAGGCATCGACCTTACAGGTAAAATAGCAATCGTTACAGGTGGCAATACAGGCATTGGCCTCGAAACAACCAAAGTACTTGCAGCTGCAGGAGCAACAGTGATTGTTCCTGCAAGAGATACAGAGAAAGCGAAAAGAAATTTGGAGGGTATTGCCAATGTAGAATTGGAAGCCATGGATTTGATTCATCCCGATTCCATTGATGTGTTTGCAGAAAAATTTTTAGCATCCGGAAGACCGCTTCATTTGTTGATCAACAATGCAGGTATTATGTGGGTGCCCTTACGCAGAGACAGCCGCGGGATTGAATCTCAATTAGCCGTTAATTATTTGGGGCAGTTTCAGCTTACATCAAGATTATGGCCAGCCCTTAAAAAAGCGAATGGTGCACGAGTGATTAATGTATCTTCTCACGGGCATCAGTTTGCTCCTTTTCATTTTGATGATCCCAATTTCTTGAATCGGGAGTATGAAACGCTGCAAGCTTACGGACAATCGAAAACGGCCAGCAATTTATTTGCCCTTGAATTAGACAATCGTGTCAAAGCGTTTAATGTAAGAGCTTATTCATTGCATCCGGGTTCTATCAATGGAACGGAATTAGCGAGAGAAGCCTCGTTGGAATTATTTCAGCAAATGGGTTTCTGCGATGCTGATGGTAACATTCTTCCGGAAATAGCCGCATCGCTTAAAACAATACCGCAAGGTGCTGCCACAACGGTTTGGTGTGCCACCAGCCCGATGCTCAATGATAGAGGAGGCGTGTACTGTGAAGATGCAGACGTTGCGGTATTGGCTCTGGATTCAGTCATGTCTGGCGGTGTAAAACGTTATTCCTTGGATGAAGCCCATGCAAAACAGTTGTGGACGTTAAGTGAAGAAATGACAGGCATAAGATTCGATGTGGATTAATACATGCCAAGGAGAATTGTTCATCAAGCTAATCTCGTAAATATTGATAACTTAGTAGAGGTAAGCCTTGGTCCTATATTCATACAGAAATTATGGATGGCGGACAATCAGTATAAAAGCAAATCATTATTGTTAGATGAATATGGAATATAAAGCAAAATATATAACCGACGACATTAAACTTTCTTCGTATGAAGATCACTTTTTTAAGTCGGACATCATGTTCGATCATCATATGCTGATATGGTTCATTTCTGGGGAAACAAAAATTGTGCAAGTAGATACTACTTATTTCTTTAAAAAAGGCGATATTTTTTTAATCCCCAGAAATCAATTGGCAACGATTATTAATTATCCTAAAGATGGACAGCCGCATAAAACAGTAGTGATGCACTTGTCCACAACGAGGCTAAGAGATTTTTACGCCAACCTGAATGTAAAACCAAAAGTGTTGGCATCGCAGAAAATACGTTGTTTCAACAATCATCCTTTATTGGAAAGCTGCCTTGCTTCATTGATCCCTTATTTTGAAATGAAAGATCTTCCTGAAGAGATTGCTGCTCTAAAAATTAGGGAAGCAATCAGTATTCTTAGAGTGATTGATAAAGAGATAGATGATGTTTTGGCAAATTTTGAAGAACCAGGAAAAATTGATTTGGCCGGTTATATGGAAAAAAACTTTATGTTTAATATGCCTTTGGAAAAGTTTGGGTACTTGACTGGGCGAAGCTTAACCACTTTTAAACGGGACTTTAAAAAGGCATTCAATGCAACACCGCAAAGGTGGCTCACACAAAAGCGATTGGAATTGGCACATTACCAACTTGCTGAAAAGGGTAAAAAACCGGTTGATGTTTATTTTGAAATAGGGTTTGAAGACTTGTCGCATTTTTCGTACGCATTCAAAAAACATTTCGGTTACACACCAACAGAGCTGATAGGACAAAAAGCGGGTCGTTAATTTCTTCTTAGCAGGAGTTGCTCCGCATACAATCACGTATGATAACATCATACATTTGTTTGCGGAGAACTCATGCGGGTTTTTAATAATAATAGTTTTAAACTATTCTTTGATAAACTTAAGTGTTTTTGTTCCTGCTGGTCCAGCAATGATGATATGGTATAAACCTGCAGGTAAAGCTTGTCCAAGTTTATGAATGCTGTTGGTTTCAAAAGATTCGTCGGTATATACTGTTACACCAAGTTGATTGATGATGTCTAATCGAATCAAGGTATTGACAGGGAAACTGACCAGAAGATTAAACTCATCGTGTGAAGGATTAGGATACAGGCCAACAAGGTATTCAAAATGATCTCTGTATACAGAAGCAATGTTGGTATAACGTGCTGCTCCATCGCCATCGTATTGCACCAATCGATAGTAAGAAGTTCCATTGAGTGGGTTATGGTCTTCAAAAGCATACGTGGTTTTTTGTGTCGAATTTCCACGTCCAATGACACTACCAATGACCGAGAACTCTTTCCCATTGTGTGATCGTTCTATATTGAAGTGACTGTTGTTTATTTCGGAAGTAGTGGTCCATTTAACATGAACAGACTTTTTATCTTTAGAATTTTCTACATCAAACGAAGAATAATATACCGGCAGAGGATCGGTATATAAATCGGTTTCCCATAATCCACGTCCGTATGTTCCGGCACGTACTTTACCCGTACCATAATGAATTTCAAGTTCCCGAACATCCACGCGAGGCAAATTGCTGGAATAAGAAACCCAATCGGCAAGGCTGTTGTCTCTGTAGTATACACCAATGGTGGTGGCCAGGTAAATACCATCTTCCGGGCCATTGTGGTATATGGCACAATTGAATCCCAAGCCAGGAAGTGTACCTGTGTAATTAGTCCACGTGGTACCTCCGTTGTTGGTGGTATATACCCTTGAACCCGATGCCGCAATGACTACTTTGAGCGGATCGGAAGGATGCACCGAGATGTAACGAATGGTTCCTGAAGGAATGTTCACCGTTGTCCAAGCTGTTCCTCCGTTGGTTGTTCGGTACAAGGTACCGCCCTTGCTGGCGTAAATGTAATTGGAATTGGACGGAGCAATATCTAATTGTGTGAAGTTGCCTGTAGCTAAAGCTGTGATGGCTGTCCAGGAAGTACCACCGTTGGTACTTTTGTACAGGTTCACATAGCCGACATACAAGGTGGTGGCGACGTTGGGATCAATAGCAAAAGGTGTTACCCAGTCACCATTGGAAGCAGGAGCGGTTAATGTAGTTCGTGTAGTTCCTCCATTGGTGCTTTTGTATAAGGTTCCGTATTGAGAGGTTCCGTATACAATATTGGCATTGGTATGGTCGTAGAATGTTTCCATGCCATCGGCTCCCAACCAATCGATCCAGCCTGTTCTTAAGTTTGTACCATTTCGTATACTTGTACCGTTGTCTTGTGAACCGCCGGTTACACGCAGCGCATCTGTTTTTGAGCAGCCTATACGATAAAATTGACGTACACCAAGACCAGAAGAAATATTAGTCCAGTTGTCAGCAAAATCAGTTGATTTGAAGATACCTCCATCTGAACCGGAATAAATAACACCGTTTACATACTCCAAGGCATGCATGTCGCAGTGCGTATAACCTCTTGTATTGGGCATACTCCATTCTGTAGTGGCGACAAAACTTGTTCCTCCATTGGTCGATTTCCACGTGATGATTCCTCCGATATGTACTTCTTCTGCATTGCTTGGTGATACGCACATGGCCATATCGTATCCTGCTTGTCCTCCGGTATCTGTACCGTTAGGACTGTATCCAAAATAGTTGGTAGCAGTGGCAGCGTTTCCTGTTACACGTGTTGTAAAATTGACACCAGAGTCAGTAGACCGGAAGAGGTAGCCAAATTCGTTGCCTCTGGCCATGACCATGTATACATAATTGGCATTTGCCGGACTCACAGAGATAAAAGACCTGCCAGTGGCTGTAATACCACTGTTAATGAGTGTAAAGGAAGTACCATTGTTTGTAGAACGATAAAAAGAAGTACCGCAAGCGTATACGGTGTTGGGATCTCCTGGTTTGAATTCAGCATCGTTAAAGCCACCTGCTACAGCGATTGTCCAATTGGCCCCTCCATTGGTAGAACGGTAAACACCTGTTGAGGTGGCAGTGATGATGATGTTGGAGTTAGAAGGATGTACAATAATCCTTCTCACGGTTCCTCCCAATCCTGTGTTGGCATTGCTCCATGAGGTTCCTCCATCGGTTGATTTCATCAATCGGTTAGCTGAGCAACCGATGTACACGGTATTGGTATTGTTGGGGTCGATGGCGACTTCTGAAACTTCTAAAGAAGGGAAATTATCGGTTAAAACCGTCCAGCTTGTTGCTCCACCGTCGGTTGTTTTCCAACAACCTCCTCCGGGTGTACCTACGTAAATGATGTTGTTATTACTCGGGTTGATGGCAATGGCCATGATCCGTCCCAATCCTGGTGACCAGCTGCTGGTTCTGTTCCAGGCATGTGGTCCTAATTCTACCCATGAGCTGGCGGTGGTTCGGGCTTCTACACGACCTTCCGATTGCTTCATGAATTGCAAGTACGACTTGTATTCTTGTTCTGCACTGATGCGGTTTCCTTGTTCATCAATATGCGAAGTCATTAAATATTCCCAACGCTTAAATTGCTTATAACCGGAACCTTTTCCTTTATCTCGATCCTTAAAATAAGTTTCAATTTTGTCCACTACTTCGTAGTAATTCATGTTTTCATCCGCCATATAATCATACCATTCTTGGGCATGTAAATAGGTTGGACAAGACATCACCAACATCAATAAACATCGAACAAATAATTTCATTTCGTTTTTAACTTTTGTGAGTATTGTATGAAAGAAAAAATAGACTTTAAGATCTGCCTACACTACAATACAAAATACAAAACATTACAAGAAAAGTGATATTTTTTGATGTAAAAGGTGTAACGTCTATAATAGCGATAAAAGCCCTCAAAATCGTTTAAAACAGCTATTAGTTTTCATGGGGCACAAAAAGTATTGTTTATCCGATAAACAATACTTTTTGTCAGTTAAAAGAAGGGCTTATAATTTGAAAGCTACGCCGGCTGTAATTTCTGCACCAACCATGGTTAGTCTTATTTTATCACCGCTCAAGGTGTAGGTTCCAGTATTGGTTTCATATTTATTGGTGTTTAAAAAATAAAGTCCAATTCCGCCATCGGTGAAAATACCTACATGCTCTGTAAAGAATATCCGTAATCCAAATGAAGGTTTCACAAAACTACCTTGCATCCGGTAGGTATAGTCGGTCTCGTTGTAATAGATACCAGTACTGTAGTCGTAGTATGAGTAACTTTCCGATTCTTTATATGTTAATCGGCTGAGTCCAAAATTGAATCGGGTATACAATTCAACTTTTTCTTTGCTTACAAAGTGAAAGGCTCCAAATAAACCGAAGTTATTGCAGGTAGATTTGTCGCTGGATGTATTGATGTAGCTATTTTGAGCAAAGGAAGCACCGATTCCCCATTTATTATGGACTGCAAATTCTGCTGTAAAAGGAAAGGTATAGCCTATATTCATGCCAGCATTTATACGGTATATGGTGTTGCTATTGTTATTATTGTAACGATTTTGGTAGGCATCTAGGTTTTTGTAGAACCATCCTGCACTAGCTCCAAAGCCACCAGTAAATATCAAATTGTTTTTTTTGAAGGCTTGTCCGAAAACAGAAAGTTGAATTAAACATAAAAAACAAATGAGAAAGAGTGATCTTTTTTTCATCGAAAGAGATTCGCTAAAAGATAAAAAGAAAAAAACAGCTCCGAATTTCGGAGCTGTTAAATGAAATTAATGATGGTGACCGTGTGGACCGTGAACGTGTCCGTGATCCAGCTCTTCGGTTGTTGCTTCGCGAACACCTGTAATAGAACCGGAGAAGAATAAATCTTTTCCGGCCAAAGGATGATTGAAATTCATCACAACGACATCCGATTTTACTTCCATCACTAAACCGTTTAAGGCATTGCCGTCTTGATCGCGCATAGGAAGTACATTACCTGGTTTCAACATGTTTTCATCTACTTTACCTTCAAATTCGAAAATGTTGATGGGTAAATCTACAATGGCTTCTTCATCGTATGCTCCGTAACCATCTTCAGCAGTAATAGAGAAAGAAAAGGTATCACCAACGGTTTTACCGTTTAAGTGTTTTTCGAAATCAGGCAATACATTGTTTGCACCGAATAAGAATACAAAAGGATGTTCAGCAGTTGTTTTTTCGAAAGCATCACTTTCAGCGTTGTCGAGACGAAGTTCGTACATCAGCTCAACCACTTTGTTGTTTGAAATTTGCATGAATAAAATAAGATTGTTTAGAGGCCTGCAAGTTAGGGCTATTTGCACTAAAATCCTCTTTTCACTTTAAAAATCAGCAGAATAAGAGAATCAACGCCGATTTTGGAATTTTAAACGGTTTTTTTCTGTTGAATGGATATGGAAAAAACAGACACCACATTAAAAATTTCAATAGATACACTTACCAATGTATATACCTATGCTCAGTACAGAGCAATGATTGATGAACTTTTGGCGAATCATCGTACGACTGGCCAAGATCAATCGGATGGTTATGTAGACTATACACGGCAAAATGTACACCGCATGGATCGTATGGAACAGTGGGTCAAGATTCCTGAAACCCTTTTGAAAACCATTACAAAAGCGTATCAATTTCTTGTGCTTTCCGAAGCATGGTGTGGTGATGCTTCTCAAAACGTACCTGTTATTGCGGCCATTGCTGATCAATTGCCGAAAGTAGATCTAAAAATTATTTTGAGGGATGAACATCCAGAACTCATGAACCATTTTTTAACGAATGGCGGAAAATCTATTCCAAAATTAATTGTCATAGATCCTGCTACGCAAGAGGTACTTACTTCTTGGGGCCCTCGTCCTCAGGTTGCTCAGGAGATGGTGATGGAAATGAAAAAGGCACCAAACTTCGACCACCATGAAATGGCGAAAGAAGTGTTCAAATGGTATGCGAAAGATAAAGGAGCCAGTACAGTGCAAGAAATCATTGGCATGCTGCAAGCCTTCGAAGAAGGTTAAGCTTTTAGTTTAAAGGTATTCCCAAGCATTGAATAAGGCTGCTTGTCCGTGTCGTAAGCCTTTTTCATCGACGACATTCCAAAGCATAACGTTTTTGATGGAAAATTCTTGACCTTCTGCATCAACACGAATGCCTTCGTAGTTATCGATATAACCTTGTTCTCGGGCGGCTTTCAGGAGGTCTGCTCGTTTTTGTACCTTATCGGCTTTGGCGGAAAGGCGTGAAGGCAATTGTGTAAATGTAAACCAGTCTATTTTCCATAAAGCTTGTGCAGCAAGATTAGCATAGTTGAAAACAGGATCAGTTTCTATACCATGCGATACCAATACATAATCGGAATGATGATACAGCGTATGAGAGAGGCCTTCAGATCCGCACGCAATAGGGAAGCTTCTTTGACAGATGCGCTCATAACTTTTGATAAGTAATGTTACATGTTGTTCAATACGAGGCTCTTGCCAGATCAAATCCGAAACCATGTTTAAACGATTATAGCGCTCATTTAACATTCAATTAACACAAAAACAGGCATTTACCTTACATTTCCCAATGCGTTTTTAAAAAGGACTTATCCACAAATGGGCACCAAAAGCTATTGCTTAACGTATATTAGGAAGAGAATCAAACCTTTAAAGAAAGGAGGACATCATGTCAATGCCGATTCGTACCCAACTTTTGCAATTCCTGAACCCTATTGCAAAAAAACCACTTCAACAATTGCACCGCCAATATTGCAGGTTGAAAGGAAAACTCTACTTCTCATCTACGTCAATCCCCTTAATGAATGCAAAGATATGGATTGAAACCCCTACAGGGTCTAAACTTCCTGTTGCTTATTCTGAAGAAGATGGTGCATTTGTGATGGATATATTAGTGGGCCGTGGCCCTTCTTCTCTCAAAGTAAATTATTTTGGAGAGGTTTTCTCCTTCGATAATATCGGAGATTCTCTCGGTTCCGTTTTTCATCCAGGTTTCATGAAAGTCAATGATTTGGCCTTGGTTTTGGATGTTGAGAAAAACAGTCATCCGCTCATCAGAACCATTAAAGAGCATAATTAAATACCATAAAAAAAGTTCATCCTACATAGGATGAACTTTTTTTATGATGTTATGGGATCCTTAAAAAGGCAAATCATTTTCTTCTTCTGTCGATAGGTTGAAAGTGGCTGAATCGGCGGCCTTGTTGAAGGCGTCTGCCGCATCACTCATGCTTGAGGTTGACGTTCCTCCAGCTCCTTCTACCTTCCATGCTTTTGCATCAGTATACCATTTTCCGTTGTATTCTCTGCTTTCTACATCGAACGATACTTTTACCGCAGTGCCTTCTTTCAACGGACTTTGATCAATTTTATCGCCCCATAAGCTAAAACATATTTTTTTTGGGTATTCACCACTGGTTTCCAATATGAATTCTTGTTTTTTCCAAACCCCGTTTTTCCCTGTGCCTTGTTGAAGAGGCAGCAATTGCGCTATCTTTCCTGATACTTCCATTCTTAATTGTTTGCTAACAAATTATTACTGAATTTGACTTTCAGTACAAAACTACAAAAATGCCTACAACAAAGCTATCAAAGAATTCAGTTCAATTTTGGACGTACTTGTCTATTGTCTTTTTGGGGCTACTATGACAGGACTTTTTCCTTCATTCCCATAAATCGGTCCTGCCATGATTTGGATTCCTGCTTGTGTTTACTTGTATACCTCGGGTATGGGATGGCAAGCCTTCGTCTTGTTGATTTATGGTGTTGCCATTCATTATTAGGGGTATCAGATCCTATTTTTCGTTTTATTTTTGCCAACAAAATTGGGGATGTTCATCCAATGATTACTATATTGGGAATACTCTTAGGTGTTAACTTATTTGGCGTTGCGGGATTTATTATTTGGGCCATTAATGTTATCCTATTTCTTTTTGATGTTAGATGTTTATAAGCACAGCTACCTCGACGAAGAAAATCCAAAATCCAAAGACTAAAACGAGATAAAACAATAAGATCATCTTCTGTATAAAACATTTTAAATGCACGCATCGTTATAACACTAAAAACATGAAACCTAAAGAAACTGTTTGCTTCCATATAAAGTCTGCTTGGCATCATATATCGAAGATATACAATGAACAAGGGGCTCCTTATGGCTCGACAGCAGCAACAGGCTTTGTGTTGTTGAATATTGATGCAAAAGAAGGTTCCCCTGTAACATCCATTGGTCCGGCTTTAGGTATGGAGCCTGGTAGTTTGTCAAGGATCTTAAAAAATTTAGAAAAAGAAGGACTTATTCAAAGAATACAAGACGATACCGATAAACGATTGGTAAGGGTATTCTTAACAGATAAAGGCAGACAGTTGAGAGAAGTAGCAAGAGAAACGGTGAAAACATTCAATCTAAAAGTAAGAGAAGAAATACCGGAAGAAAAATTAGCTGTGTTTTTTGAAGTCATGGATAAAATTCATAACGTCATCCATAAGAAGAATATATACAATCAATAAATACACAGCGTACACATGAATAGAAGAATTTCAAAAGTAGCGGTATTAGGCTCAGGTGTCATGGGTTCTCGTATTGCTTGCCATTTCGCCAACATCGGAGTGAATGTGCTGTTGCTGGACATTGTTCCGAAGGAACCTAACGATCAGGAAAAGGCAAAAGGCTTAACCCTTGAAAGCAAAACTGTAAGAAACCGCATTGTTAACGAAGCATTGCAGGCAGCGGTTAAATCGAGTCCTTCTCCTTTGTACGATTTGACTTTTGCGCAACGTGTACAAACAGGCAATTTTGACGATGATATGCATCGTATTGCAGAATACGATTGGGTTTTAGAAGCTGTTGTTGAAAATTTAGAAATTAAAAAAAAGGTTTTTGAAACCGTAGAAAAATACAGAAAGCCAGGGACGCTCATCTCCTCGAATACTTCTGGTATTCCAATGGCCGATATGAGTGAAGGTAGAAGTGAAGATTTTCGCAAACATTTTTGTGGAACGCACTTCTTTAATCCTCCTCGCTACTTACAATTATTGGAAATCATTCCTTGTCCTGCTACAGATCCAGCAGTCATTGATTTCTTGATGCATTATGGCGATCGTTTCTTAGGCAAAACGACGGTGTTGTGCAAAGACACACCTGCATTCATTGCCAATAGAATAGGCATTTACAGCATGATGGAAACCTTGTCTGTCATGACGGAGCTTGGGTTGACGGTGGAGGAAATCGATAAGCTAACAGGTCCTGTCATTGGTCGTCCGAAATCTGCCACCTTCCGCACCATCGATGTAGTGGGCTTGGATACCTTGACGAAAGTGGCGCGGAACCTTTCCAACTTGCCGAACGACGAAAAGAAGGATTTGTTTCAAGTGCCTGAATTGCTCAACAAGATGGAGGCCAACAAATGGTTGGGAGATAAGACGGGACAAGGCTTTTATAAAAAATCAAAAGACAGTGCAGGGAAAACAGAAATTCTTGCATTGGATTTAAATACCTTGGAATATAAAATACAAGGTCGTCCGAAGTTTGCTACTCTGGAGCAAACGAAAGCCATTGAGGGCTTGAAGGAACGGTTAAAAGTATTGATGGCCGGTGCTGACAAAGCTGGTGATTTCTACCGCAAAACATTTTTGGGTTTATTCGAATACGTATCCAAACGGATTCCTGAAATATCCGACGAAGTATACCGCATCGACGATGCCATGAAGACAGGCTTTGGCTGGGACATGGGACCGTTTGAAATATGGGATGCCGTTGGTCCAGAAAAGGTATTGGCGCTCATGGCCAAAGAGGGCAAGAAACCTGCCGCTTGGGTAGAAGAAATGATTGCTGCCGGTCACAAGAAGTTTTATAAAGTAGAAGACGGCTTGTCCGCATGCTACGACGTGGCTTCTAAATCATATAAAACGATACCTGGAACAGAGTCTTTCATCATCTTAGATAATTTACGTGAACGCAAGCCGGTCTTTAAAAACGCTGGTGCTACGCTCCACGACATGGGCGATGGCATTGTTTGCCTGGAATTTCATACCAAGATGAATACCTTAGGAGGAGAAGTAGTAGAAGCCATTCAACGTTCGATTGCCATTGCAGAAAAAGATTACAGAGGTTTGGTGATTGGTAACCAAGGACCTAATTTTTCAGCGGGAGCCAATTTGGCTTTGGTATTGATGTATGCGGTGGAACAAGAATACGACGAAATCGATTTTATGATTCGTACCTTCCAGAATACCATGATGAGGGCTCGTTATTCTTCGATACCGGTGGTAGTTGCTCCGCATCATTTGACCTTAGGTGGTGGTTGTGAAATTACGTTGCATGCCGATCATGTTCAGGCTTTATCGGAAACCTACATTGGTCTCGTAGAATTTGGTGTCGGATTAATTCCTGCTGGAGGAGGGACAAAAGAATTGACCTTACGTGTTTCGGATTCTTTTGAAGATGGCGATATCCAATTGAATAATTTGAAAAATGCGTACATGAATATTGCCATGGCTAAAGTGGCCACATCTGCGCACGAAGCCAGAAGTATGAATATTCTTCGCTCAGGTGATGGCATTTCGGTTGGTCCTCGTATGCAATTGGCCGATGCAAAAGCTGCAGCTATAGCTTTAGCAGAAGCAGGTTATACACAGCCAGTACCGCGTAAAGACATTAAAGTATTGGGTCGTCAGGCTTTGGGTATGTTCCATGCAGGAGCCAATTCTATGGTGTCGGGTCGATACATCAGCGAACACGATCGTAAAATTTCTGAGAAATTGGCTTACATCATGTGTGGTGGAGATTTTTCTTCTACAACATTGGTGTCGGAACAATACTTACTGGATTTGGAACGTGAAGCCTTTTTGTCTCTTACGGGAGAAAAGAAAACGCTAGAGCGTATTCAAAGTATTCTAACGAGTGGTAAACCTTTACGCAATTAATACATTAGGATCATGGCAAAGAACAGAGAAGTATATATCGTAGCAGGATACAGATCCGCTGTAGGAAAATCAGGTCGGGGCGTTTTTCGTTTTTTAAGACCCGATGATTTAGCTGCCGGTGTGGTAAGGCATTTGGTGAGTACCGTACCGCAACTCGATAAAGAATTAATAGACGATGTCATTGTAGGAAATGCGACCCCTGAGGCAGAGCAAGGCTTAAACATCGGTCGTATGATTTCTTTGATGGGATTGGATACCGTAAAAGTTCCTGGCATGACGGTGAACCGTTATTGTTCTTCGGGCTTAGAAACCATTGCCATTGCAGATGCGAAGATTCGTGCCGGCTATGCCGAATGCATTATAGCAGGGGGCGTGGAATGCATGTCACCGATTCCTTTTGGAGGGTGGAAAATTTCTCCGAATTATGAACTCACCAAGTCACATGCGGATTATTATTGGGGTATGGGTTTAACGGCGGAAGCCGTGGCCGATCAATACAAGGTATCTCGAGAAGATCAAGATGCTTTTTCTTACCGTTCCCACATCAAAGCGGCAGCAGCGATCAAAGAAGGAAAATTCAAAGAAGGTATTGTTCCGATTAACGTTTCGGAAGTTTATTTAGACACGAAAGAAAAGAGACAAACACGGGAGTATATTGTTGATACCGATGAAGGTCCGAGATCGGATACGTCGATAGAAGCTTTAGCAAGGTTGAAACCAGTATTTGCCAATGGGGGTTCTATTACAGCGGGAAATTCTTCACAAACTTCGGACGGTGCGGCTTTTGTATTGTTGATGTCGGAGGACATGGTGAAGAAATTAAATTTAAAGCCTATTGCACGCATGCTTTCGTATGCCGTTGCTGGAGTAGAGCCGAGAATTATGGGTATCGGTCCTATCGATGCCATTCCGAAAGCCTTGAAAATGGCAGGTCTTACACAAGATAAAATTGATTTGATCGAGTTGAATGAGGCCTTTGCCTCTCAGTCTTTGGCGGTGATACGTACCTTGGGCTTGAACGAAGAAAAGATAAATGTCAACGGAGGAGCCATTGCTTTAGGTCATCCGCTGGGATGTACCGGTGCGAAATTGTCGGTTCAAATTTTCGAAGAGCTTCGCCGTCGTAAAGGTAAGTACGGTATGGTGACCATGTGTGTAGGTACCGGACAGGGAGCAGCAGGAATATTTGAGATGCTTTAAACACAAAATGAAATACTACGTAATTATACAAGGAATACAATACAAACCCACTTATAACCTTTACCATTATGTCAACAGCAACCGACACCAATAAGAGAATCAAAGGCGGAGAATATGCTATCCGTCAGTTGGGTTTTAACCAAGTCTTTATTCCAGAAGAATACGATGAGGAACAAAAAATGATTGCCGACATGGCGCGCGATTTTATTGCTACGGAAGTGTTACCACACTTAGACCGTATCGATAAACAAGAAGAAGGATTGATGGAATCATTGTTGGAGAAAGCAGGAGAACTGGGTTTGTTGGCCACTTCTATTCCTGAAGCTTATGGAGGGTTTGGAAAAGATTTTAATACTTCGTTGTTAATGACAGAAACGGTAGGTGCCGGACATTCTTTTGCCGTAGCCCTTGCGGCACATACAGGAATTGGAACGTTACCGATTCTTTACTTTGGTACGGAAGCACAAAAGCAAAAATATTTACCCAAACTTTCTACGGGCGAATGGAAAGCCAGTTATTGCTTAACAGAACCGGGTTCTGGATCGGATGCTTTAGCTGCCAAAACGAAAGCGGTATTATCTCCCGATGGTAAACATTATATCTTGAACGGTCAGAAGATGTGGATTACCAATGCTGGTTTTGCCAACATCTTTATTGTCTTTGCTCAGGTCGATGGTGATAAATTTACGGGTTTCATTATCGAAAAAGGTGAAGGCTTGACTTTAGGTAATGAAGAACATAAGATGGGGATCAAAGGATCTTCTACACGTCAAGTCTTTTTGAGCGATTGCAAAGTACCAACAGAAAATGTGTTGGGAGAAATTGGTAAAGGCCATTTGATTGCCTTCAATATTTTGAATATCGGTCGTATCAAATTGGCTGCTGCTGCTATTGGTGCAAGCAAACGTACGAATACATTGTCTATACAGTACGCTAAAGAAAGAATTCAATTTAAACAGCCCATTGCTAATTTTGGTGCGATACAACATAAATTAGCCGAACAAGCGATTCGTATCTTTGCTTCTGAATCGGCCATGTACCGCGCCGGCATGGACATTCACCATGAAGAACAACGCTTGTTGGCGGAAGGCAAATCGTTTGAGCAAGCGTTGATGGGTGCAGCGCAAGAATTTGCCATTGAGTGTGCCATCTTGAAAGTAGCGGGTTCTGAAGCCTTGGATTATGTAGCGGATGAAGGTGTTCAAATATTGGGAGGATACGGTTTCTCTGCGGATTATCCAATGGATAGGGCTTATCGTGATTCACGTATCAACAGAATTTTCGAAGGAACCAACGAAATCAACCGCATGTTGATCATGGATATGTTCTTGAAAAAAGCGATGAAAGGAGAATTAGATTTAATGACTCCAGCCATGGCGATACAAAAAGAGTTGATGGCGATTCCTGATTTCGGAGCAGAGGTAGAAGGCTTATTTGCAGAAGAACATAAAGCGCTTCAAAATTTCAAAAAAGCGTTGTTGATGATTGCAGGTGCTGCGGCACAAAAATTCATGGATAAATTGGCCACAGAACAAGAGATCCTGATGAATTTGGCAGACATTGCCATTGATGTTTATATCGCAGAATCTGCGGTATTGCGTGCTGAAAAACTAGCCAGTATAAAAGGAGAAGCATCTGCAAAAACTCAAATTTTGATGGCGAAGGTATGTATGTTTGATACGGCAGATAAAGTAAACAGTGCCGGTAAGAATGCGATCAATTCCATGTCGGATGGAGATATGCAACGCATGTTATTGATGGGTTTAAAACGCTTCACTAAAATAGCGCCGTTAAATACAAAAGATGCCCGCAGAGCGATTGCAGCGCAACTAATCGACGCTAATCAATATAGCTTTTAAAAGAGCATAAGGAATTGTAAATCAAGGATCCCATGGAATGCGGGATCCTTGATTTTTTCTTTTCAAGCTAGATTTTTTGCAAAAACGGGCGTAAATTTGACGTAATATAAAGTACAAGTCTTGATATATATCATAGTAATAAAACCCTTTTTTAAACCAGATATCACGCAAAATAGCGTTAACTTACATTGTTCATATCCAAAGCTATAAAGCTTATATCCAATACACATCAACATGGCGGAAAAGCTAAAATTTATTGACAAAAACAGATCAGAGTTCTTTGCTACTTTAAGAAGAAGAGTGGATGAGTATTTTGAGACCAATCAAATTTCAAAAAATGCCAACGGGTTTATGATTTTTAAAACCGTCTTTTATTTGAGTGCATTTTTCATTTTATACGGGCTTATCATATCTAATCAATTTTCTCCAACCACGATGTTGTGGATGGCGATTGGTTTGGGAATGACGTCTTCTTTCATCGGATTTAACATTTGTCATGATGCCATTCATGGATCATACAGTGCGAATGAAACAGTCAATAAAGTGTTGTCTCATTTCTTTTATATGATTGGTGCTAACGTTTATGTGTGGAGTGTTTCTCATAATGTGGTACATCATGTGTATACCAATATTCCTGGCCATGATGAAGATATTGAAATTGCTCCGGGCTTATTGCGTGTAACACCAGAAGATCAATTAAGACCTCATCACAAGTATCAACATTTGTATGGTTTTGCTTTGTATGGTTTAGCCAGTTTGTCTTGGGTGTTTAGGAAAGATTACAAGAAGTTTTTTCAAGACCGTATAGGGCAAGTAGATAATTCACTACCTCCTAAAGTAGAGATCTTTAAATTGTTTTTCTTTAAAATATTGTACTACATCGCATTCATTGTTGTTCCTTTGGTGGTGTTAGACATTACATGGTGGCAGTTTATTATTGGGTTCTTGTGCATGCACTTTGCAGAAGGGTTGGTTTTGGGCTTGGTGTTCCAATTGGCACACTTGGTAGAAGGTACTGATATTGTAGAACCTAATCAAGACGGGAATATAGAAGAAGCTTGGGCCGTGCATCAGATGAAAACGACGGCTAATTTTGCTTCGAGTAGTTTCTTAGCTACTTTTTTGTGTGGGGGCTTGAACATGCAAGTAGAACATCACATGTTTCCTAAAATTTGTCATATCCATTATTCAAACTTGGCACCTATCGTTCGTCAAACGGCAGCGGATTTTGGAGTACCTTACCATGAAAACAAAACCTTTTTAGGGGCGTTGTATTCCCACTATAAAGTATTAAAACATTATGGAGCCGATGAATTAGAAAAAAGAAAGCAGGTGGCGTAGTGATTGATGATATACTCTTATAAAGAAAAACCTCGCTAGATATCTAGTGGGGTTTTTCTTTATAGAGCGTTACTTTTTTCGACATCGTCTTTCTTTTCAGGCCGAGTTGCTTCTGAGTAGATGAGGATGTATGTAGAATAAAGGTTTGAATCAGAAGAACTCGTCCGTCGCCTAAAGCCCCCCGCATGAGTTCTCCGCAAACAAATGGGGGATGTTATAATACGTTATTGTATGCGGAGCAACTCCTGCTAAGAAATCCTTTTCAGGCCGAGTTGCTTCTGAGTAGATGAGGATGTATGTAGAATAAAGGTTTGAATCAGAAGAACTCGTCCGTCGCCTAAAGCCCCCCGCATGAGTTCTCCGCAAACAAATGGGGGATGTTATAATACG
>CAYVTO010000015.1:0-34897 GCA_964454665.1 uncultured Chitinophagaceae bacterium | reverse complement strand
GCAGGAGGCAGGAGGCAGGAGGCAGGAGGCAGGAGGCAGGAGGCAGGAGGCAGGAGGCAGGAAAAAAAATCAAAAATCAGGTAACAAGGTTACAGAATAGCACCTTTTTATTTTCTTCTCTTTCTACGCTCTGTTTCTCTTTCTTTTCAATCGCTATGCATATAGTCATTTCTAATTTTTGACCAACTTTACACGATGTACCTTGTCTAAATCCTGAACCTCTAAAATGTACATGCCAGGAGGCAGGTGTATTCCAAACTCGAAATCTTGACGAGCAGTTTGATTCAATTGACTCATGATATTTCCTTGTACATCATAGATCGTTAACACCACTTCTTCTTGTGAAGATTCGATAAATCCTTTAAAAACTTCCTGACTTGGATTAGGATATATTTGCACATAAAAAATCGGCTGATCCTCTACCATCACCAGCTTGCTGTAACTTATTACTCCATCCCGATCTGCTTGTTTCAATCGGTAATAACTTTTTCCTGATAAAGGGTTTTCATCGGTATAGTTATACTTGGCTACCCTATCAGCCGATCCTGTAGCAGATAGAGAAGCGATCTCTTCAAAGAGTTGAGCGTCGGAAGAACGTTCAATGATAAATAGATCAGCATTCACTTCCGATGCCGTATGCCATGTCAAATGCACTTGACCACCCTGCTTTAATGCAGAAAAATTGAGGTATTCAACCGGTAAAGTACCACAAGGAGCAGCCATTTTTTGAGCCAACGCAAACATCACAATGGCATCGGAGATCCCAATTACGGTAGTTTCAATGGTCGCATAATCGTTGTTGTTATGAAAAAACACCCCTGCATTGGCACTGGCTGTCGGGTTAAATTGATTCGCTGGAAATCCAAAACCTAAGCCATCATGCGTTCCTTTATCACATGGCCCTTGTACGATTTCCCCTATAGGCCATAAACCCGGTTGCAGTTTATAGTATTGAGAATAACTGGTCGTGATCGCAAAAGGTAAATTAGTTGACGGTTCTGCCATCATGGCTTGTCCCCAGTTATTTTGACCAAAGGTATAATCCATCACATCCCAATACATATTGTTATACTGAACGTCGGTGGTATTGTTTTGCAAATTATATAAAGCTGCCGCATTTGCCACTTGAAATGCAGAATACAAGGTACTCCATGTAAAACTATGCGGTAATCTCCAGATGTTTCCGGTTGTCGTAGATATATTCCTAAACGTAGTAAGATCACCTCTTAAATTATTCGCGCAGGTTGCATTAGACGAGTAAAGTCTCCAATTGTTCATCATGTTGGTATTTCCCCAGGAAGTCCAACCCGCCTGGCCTGCAGCATTAGAATAGGTAATGGCTTTGGTTAAGTAGCTCGCTGTACCCGTCAGTTGCCATAATTCATAGGCAGCCAAAGCCATGTTTTCATTATGTGTATCGTCAGCATAAAAAACCTCCCAGCCTCCTTGCCACCAAGCATTGGTCACAAAAGCAGCTTCTGCTTGATTAAAAATAGTGATCGCTTGATTTCTGTAACGCGTACCGTCGGTGGTATTACCCAAAGCATTAAACGTTCTGGCCCCTAAGGCTAATGCTGCCACTGTTAAACCCATTTGCGTTCTGGACAAAGCACAATAACAAGGTCTATTTCCATTTAAGGCATCGTTTTCTGGAAGACGATTACCTTGGTTGTGATCGGCAGCACTGCCTACTTGAATCACAAACTCTCCGGTGCGTCCGGCCGGCATGGTCTTCATCAAGTACTCTAGACCATGCTTCGACTCGTCCACAACATCAACATAGGTAGTGATTGAATAAAGTTTTTTATTAAAAATTGTGGGATTAATCTCGTAAGCTCTTAACAGATTATAACAAGCATAAGCAATGGTTTGTGTAAATTTCAAATAATCACCCGCATCGTACCACCCTCCTTGCATATCAATGTTAGGCACCGCAGAAAGTGTCCAATTGGCAGTACCATTTAAAGGAGCAGCAGCTCCTGTTCTTTTATAGACCTGACAAGAAGCATCTCCTGTATGGGATATCGCATGATCAAAACAATCAGATGTTCCGCTTCTATGTACCTTAAAATAACGTAGCGCCCGATCGAGAAAAAACTCATAAGGATTATCATTAATCTTTAAGGTCACACTGGTTACACCCGTCATATTAAAGGTATAATTACCAAGCGTTGTAATGCTTGAAAAATCAATCGCATAACTGTAAGGTTTTGCAGTCCAATTCGTTTGAGCAGTGGTTAAACTTGCCCCTAAGTTACCCGAAAGTACCGTCGCCCCTCCTCCATCTTTAATGTTCCAAGCCGTACCCGCAATGCTGGTATTCGAAAGTACGATGACCCGTTTGTAAGGCCTGCAGGATTCATAACCTGCCTGATTGTATCGAACCCAAGCCGTTTGCCCCTGAACAAGGAAAGAATTGAATAAAACAAAGATGAGTAGTAGATGTATTCTCATGCAGGTAGATGTTTGACGTATACGAAACAATCATTTTTCATCCTATAAAACCATAGCACATCATACTGTCCTAGCCATAAAAGGCACTAAAACATCATTTTTAAGAGAAAAATAAGGTTTTAACCTTCTTTTTGTCCTAGATATGTCATAAAAATTATTGTTTAAACAAGGAGTTATGAAAAATGTCATTTGTATAAAAAACAAAACAAATGACCTTTTAGAAAAGACTCATTTCCTGTCTAGACTTTATCTGCCCTATACTGAATAGCATTAAAATATAATTTTACCAAGATAAAAAACATGTTCAATACAGGCCTTCAAAAGCATATCTGAGCTTGAATTGCTCAGATATTTTTATGTCTTAGCTCAAGTTGCTCCGCACGCAATACTTGTTTGCGGAGAACTCGTGTGAGGGTATTTCGGCGACGCAGGAGTTCTCTGTGAAACATACCTTCTAATCTGTTTCCATTCTTTCAGTCGCAGAGCATCTCGCTGAAAATAAAAAACGAAGACTCTTCCTCCGCTCTCTTTCTGTTTCTCTTTCTCCCTCCTGCGACAGACGGGGTCTTCTGACTCAATCCTTCTTTTTCTATATACACTTCTGTACTTAGAAGCAACCCGGCCTGAAAAAACGCTTTTAGATTCCAAAAATGCGTAACTTACAAGTCTTAAAAACACTAATCATTCACGCTCTTGCCTTTCGATCCATTTCATATAGACCTCCCTGTCAGGGATATCATTGAAGAGGTAAAACAACACCTCCATACCAACAACACGCTCATCGTTAACGCCCCTCCTGGTGCAGGAAAAAGCACCTTATTACCTCTTGCCTTATTGGATGAACCTTGGCTGGCAGGACAAAAAATATTGATGCTTGAACCGCGAAGACTGGCGGCCAAATCCATTGCTAACCGCATGGCAGATTTAATGGGAGAACCCATCGGAGAAAGCATAGGTTATCGCATTCGTTTTGAAAATAAAATCAGTGCACGTACAAAAATAGAAGTCGTTACAGAAGGTATCCTGACGCGTATGATCCATAGTGATAATTCCCTGGAAGGTGTAGGTATGGTCATCTTCGACGAATTTCATGAACGCAGTATACACGCCGATGTAGCCATGGCATTATGTCGAGAAGCTCAACAAGTCCTTCGACCTGATCTACGCATCATGGTCATGTCTGCTACCCTAGACATGCCACAGCTCAGTGCACTACTCCAGGCTCCCGTATCCCAAAGTATGGGAAAACAATATCCTGTTGAAATCAAATACACGGGAGAACTGGATGAAATGATGATGCCTGAAATGACAGCCCGAGTCGTGGTAAAAGCCGTACGCGATCACGAAGGAGATGTACTCGTATTTTTTCCAGGACAAGGAGAAATCAAACGATGCGAAGATATTTTAAGAAAAGAATTACGGGATTTTTCTATTCACCCTTTGTACGGACAACTCGCTCCTGGACAACAATACAGTGCCATTATGCCTAATAAACAAGGCAAACGAAAAGTCGTACTTGCTACATCAATCGCAGAAACAAGCTTAACCATAGAAGGCATTAAAATTGTCGTCGATACCGGCTTCGGACGTACCTCTAAATTCGATCCCAACTCTGGTTTATCTCGTTTAGAAACTGTTCAAATCTCTAAAGATTCTGCCGATCAACGTGCAGGACGAGCCGGAAGATTGAGTGCAGGAATATGTTACCGCATGTGGTCTAAAGCAACACAAGAACGACTAACAGAACACCGTCCCCCAGAAATCCTCGAAGCCGATTTAGCGTCACTTGTATTAGACATGGCACAATGGGGCATTGTAGATATACAACAACTCACCTGGTTAACACCTCCTCCCAAAGGTGCATTATCACAAGCCTCCGACACCCTACATCAACTCAATGCACTGGATAAAGGCCGTATTACCGCACACGGAAAAAAAATACATGAACTTCCTTGTCACCCCCGTATCGCACACATGCTCCTGATGGCCAAAGAAAATAACACCTTGGCTTTAGCCACAGATCTTGCAGCCATCATCGAAGAAAAAGATCCCTTACCACGAGAAGCAGGCATAGACATTAACTTAAGGGTAGAAGCCTTAAGACGCTATAGAAGAGACGATGGGAAAGGTAAGTCCTTTGGAAGGATTGAAAAAATTGCTGCTTCTTATCGTTCTCTCTTAGACATCGAAGAAGAAAACGAAAAATTCGATCCCTTTGAAACCGGCGTACTCTTAGCACAAGCCTATCCTGAACGTATCGCCTATGCAAGACCGGGCAACAATGCACAGTTTCAGCTTTCCAACGGAAAACTCGCACAAGCAGGACATCGTGACGACTTAGCTCACGAACCTTGGTTAGCCATAGCCCATGTTGATGCACGACAAGGCATGGGAAAAATATTCATGGCTGCTCCACTCAACCCAAGGGACCTTGCTCCGCTCGTCAAGGAAGTAGAAACCATTACATGGGATACCCACAAAGGCGGACTCATTGCCACTAAGGACCTGCGCATAGGAAGCATCATCTTGCAATCGAAACCTCTACCAGATCCCGACGAATCGCATTTGATCAAAGCCATTTGTGATGTCATCAAAAAAGAAGGGGGACACTTGTTAAACTTTGACGAAGAAACCACGGCATGGCAAAATCGTGTTTTAAGTCTACGCAAATGGAGGCCAGGAGAAGGCTGGCCTGACGTAAGTACACAAGCCTTGATTTTATCGAGCGAAGAATGGTTAAGTCCTTACTTAAACAACATCAAACGACCAGAGGATTTGAAAAAACTAAAGTTGGTTACTATTTTACATAACAGTTTGGATTACGACAAAAAACAAGCATTGGATAAACTCGCTCCTCAAAAAATAAAAGTCCCCAGCGATTCTCTTATCTCATTGGAATACCTAAGCAATGGTGCTCAACCTATACTCGCCGTTCGATTACAAGAAGTCTTCGGCATGAGTGACACGCCTATGATCAACGAAGGAAAAACAACAGTCGTGATGCATTTACTTTCTCCTGGATACAAACCGGTACAGATCACTTCCGACTTGCGAAGTTTTTGGAACAATACTTATTTCGAAGTCAAAAAAGATTTAAAGCGAAGGTATCCTAAACATGCCTGGCCTGAAAATCCATGGACGGCAGAAGCAGTACGAGGGGTGAGGAAAAAGTAGTCAGTAGTCAGTAGTCAGTAGTCAGTAGTCAGTAGTCAGTAGTCAGTAGTCAGTAAAAAAATTCGAAAATCAGGTAACAAGGTTACAGAATAGCACCTTTTTATTTATTTTTATTTTCTTCTCTTTCTACGCTCTGTTTCTCTTTCTAATTTTTCACTTCTTAACTCGAACTCATACCGGATTTTGATGTGCTTTCAAGTGCATTCTTACATCTACTATTATTTTGAGGAATACCAAAAGTAATACAAATACATCGGAGGTATTAAAAACAATCACCAGTATAGCCCCTGCAATCACCACAATTTGTTGAATAAAAATACGAGTATAAGGTTGAATCATCAATCTTGCAAGCCCCATTCTTGCATATTCTCCATTACCGATATAGTTGATCAAAAAAGAAAAACAATGACTGATCAACAATCCTCCTAAAGCCAACCTCGTTTGCGGGTTTATCATACAAAAATCCCATACCAGAGAAAATATTTCCTCAAAATCGTTAGACTTTTTTAATAGCACAAACACAAACACAAGTTGAACCCCTACAAAGAAAAAATAATGCAAGGAGAAAAAAGGAATCAGGAATAATTTTAACCAGTTCACCGACTGCGAAGAGCTTGGCATACGACCCTTTACTTTTTCTTCAAGTGTAGTACAAAATGCCATTCTTAACATATTCAGTAATCCAATGATAACCGTTTCCAACACATAAATGAAAATCACATCGAACACATCCCATTTCATAAAAACAACCCCTGCAGCTGGAATCAAGTTTACCAATATCAATACCCATACAGAGAAGTATTTACGGGAAGAGTATGAATAGTTAAAAAACGCCATGGGATAAAAATACTCTTTTCCTTTAAATTATCATACACTCAAAAACGTGTTATTTCCAATCTGGCACGGATGTTCCGCAGAATTAATGAAACATTTCCCCATAAAAGAAAAGGTCAAACTGTAAGAGTTTGACCTTTTCTTTTATCAACAAACCAAACGCTTTTATCGCTTAATCAACTGTTCTATCCATTCCCCTTCATTGGTAGTTACCTTTACCAGGTAAGCTCCTTGAGGGAAATTCGCAGCATCAACCACTAAACCAGAAGATAATCTTGAAGCATCTACAGCAGAAGAATACACGACTTGTCCTATGCTATTCAACACCTGTACAAGAGCCAAACCTGAATCATCAGAAAGAGACAGCAACGTTACTGTAAACTGATCATTGGCAGGGTTAGGATACAGGATCACTTCATTCAGTGTTTTAGCAGACAATTCCGCTACCACCACACGACTCGCAGAAGATGCGCCGTCGTAATCGTACTGCACCACTCGGTAGTACAATTTCCCTTTTTCACTGGTATAATCTAAGAACTCATATTGATCATAAGAACTGTATGTTCCTTTTCCGGGAAGTACGCCTACCGTTGTAAAGTTAACACCATCAGTAGAACGTTGCACCTCAAAACGTTGATTATTATATTGAGAAGCAACAGACCACTTCACCAATACACTATTGTTGGATGAACGTTGAGCACTGATGTCTAACCAATCGAGAGGAAGTGTACAAGTACCGGAAACCAATACCCTATTGGAACATGTTGGTATAGTGGTATAATTTTGATAATCGTACACAAGTGAGAATACACCGTTAGTACCTGTACCAGCGGGATACGTAATTTGATTGGCATTTGTCGCGCCGGCCCAAGCACCACCCCACCAACCACCAGTCATTCCACTTACATTTTGCAGTTGAATAGAGTAATTCGAGCCCTGTAATAAAGTGAGATTCACTGGAACCGTAATGGTATTACCATCAACATACGATGGCCCTACATTATGATTAAAGGTTGCCAATACCGTTGCTCCTTGCCTGATCGTTACACTAAACACTCCGTTTGCAGTTCCGTTGTAAGGCCTTAAATCAATGGATTTTAAAATGAGTCTGTTCGCTAAAACATTGATGTTAGAAACCGTATAATTGGCAGGATTCGCAGCCCATGTAAATGAATTAGGGGAAGCAATCACTTGATTTGAACCAGAACTTGTTGTGGTTACACTGCCACCCACTTCAACATAAAAATTAGGAGGAACTGCTCCTATGTTAGGATAGAGAAGATTTACAGGATTACCCACCCCCACGATATTACCACCTGAAGGTGCATCATACCACAGATAATTGGGATAATCCCCCGGCACACTACCCGTAGCATCTAACTGAACAGAATTCAAGCCACTACAAGTTTTAGTGCCTGCTGGCACTAAAGGAGAAACAATCGTAAAATTCCTTGTCGTTGTGTAAGGTCTTCCACATGCATCATTAAAGGATAACGTTACAGTTTTAGCTCCTGCACTCGTAAACGTAATAGAAGGACTCAAATTCGTTGATGTCGCTGCTCCCGGTGTAAAAGAACCTCCTGTACCGGTATGTGTCCAAGTAACTCCACTCGCATCAATAGAACCTGCAAAAGTAAAGCTCAAAGGAATAGCAGTATTAATACAATAGGTTCCATCTCCCGGATTAATGATAGGATTACTCACCACCAAAGACTTAGGAAAAGTCGGCAATCCTCTGTAAGAAAAACTTCTATTCCCCCCATATACATAACTAACATTTAATGCATTCGTTGTATAAGTAGCACCTGCAGCATTTGGAGAATCAATTACGCCTAAAAAACTTGTCGTTGGGTTCGCTGCAATGGTAGCATCACTTTCAGCACAATATATTTTACCATCAGGTGCTGTTTGCAGTTGACCTGCTTCTTGAGGTGCCGAAGAACCTAAAACAACGACAGTACTTGATGCAATGGTATATTTATAAATCGTACTTCCTGACAAACTTGTCGCATATAAATACAAATCATTCGATGAAAATTCAATTCCATAACTTTGAGAACCAACACTGAACCTTTTTGCACTATTCGCTATTACCTGTCCAGTCGCTGTATTAAAATCTGTAATATCTACATCGGCATTCCCATAAGTAAAAGCCAATTGATTTTGACAAGTATTTGACTTAATGGTACCTTGTCCAGAAGTAAAGCTTGTATTGGTAAAAGCTGGTCCAGACAACGTACTTGTGACAGGAGCAGCAGTAACAACACCAGCATTACTAACATCCCAAGCACTAACCACCCCAGCTCCTCCTTGATTCCTTGCAATGACCCAAAAAGAAGACCCCACTTTAGTACTACCAATAATAAATAAGCCTTCACCAACAACACCCCCTGCAGCTAATTGAGTTCCTGCTCCTACTGAAAAAGGACCTGTAGGGGTAGTCCCTGTTATGGTATAATACCAAGTTCCAGCTACACCATTGGCACTACTGGTAAACATAAGCCACTGCGTGGTGGAACCAGGCTTAGGCATAATAATAGCAGATTGTGTTGAGGATGAACTCCCCTGTAATCCTGTACCTCCTGGAATTGTAGTATTAGTCACTGCATCGTAAACGCTTCTTCCATCAGAATAAAACAAAGGAGCACCAGTGGCACTGCTTATCGATGAAGTCCCTTCCTCTGTAAGCATAGGTATACCTGTAGATACTACAGGAGCTCCCGAGGTAAAATCAATTCTTATCCCTGTATTAGGAAATCCTCCAGCGGAACCAAAATACCAGTTATTGGTCTGCTGAGCTTGGATAGAAAATGACAACACAAAAACCGAAACGAAAACCAGTACATATACTAATTTCATCATCGAGAAAGGTAGATCAAATAATTTTTTATTCATAAGTTCTGTAAGAAAGGCTTCTTAATCTTGTAGTATATTAATTCACTAACTTAATTCTTAAAAATACACATAACGTAACTGTTAAAAAGATGTATTGTAATGAAATAGTCCCTTTTTAAGTATTGATCCAAACAAAACACTTAAAAAACACTAAAAATAGCCCACATATACAATATGGGCTATTTTTTATAAGAAACAACATATTAAGAAGCATGTAATACATGCAAAAAAAAGACAGATAATGAGGTTAGTTATTGTTTTAGTTCTTGACTAAACGCTCAACCCATTCTCCTTGAGAAGTCAATAATTTAACCACATAAGTACCTTGAGGTAAAGAAGAAAGTTCTAAGGATACTCCAGCAGTTAAGTTCATTGCATCAAAGATTGAAGTATAAACCTCTTGGCCTAATGCATTGTATATTTTTATAGAAGCCAAACCGGTTTCATCGTATTGTTTCATAAAAACAGAAACCTGATCGTTTGTGGGATTGGGATATAACATCAAAGAAGAATATCCTTCCTGTACAAAAGAAATCACATTAGAGTAAGTCTCTTCTCCGTCAAAATCGGTTTGCTTCAATCTATAGTAAGAAATACCTAGAATCGGCTGTACATCCGTAAAGCTGTAATTCCTAGTCACACTTGAGTTTCCTGCTCCATCAAGCACTCCAATCGCATAAAAAGATGAGCCATCTGAACTGCGTTCAACGGTGAACGATTTATTGTTTTTTTCTGACGATGTGGCCCAGTTTAACAATATATCATTTCCCTGATAGTTCCCCTTAAAGAAAAGAAGAACAATAGGCAAAGAACAGGTTTGACAATCAGAAAAACGAGACGTAGGGAAAAATCCTCCTGATCCAACAGAGTTGGTAGCCGTTACCGAAACATTACCACTGACCCCTGTTGCTGTCCAGGCTGTTCCTGTAGCCGTCACCGTTTGTTGGTAACTTTCAGCTTCTCCTCTCAATATGTTGGGACATGTTTTACAAGGAGGAGTAGCAAAAACCTCTATCGTAGCATTCGTGCCTGGAGAAGTTCCAGAGGCATTACCACTTCCAACAACACCTCCACCCGGACAACCCGCTAAAATAAGCGTTGGCCCTGAAGTCATACTGGTGTTTCCCACTCCTTTCGATCCAACGGTATTGGGATCACCTACAACATTTAAACTGATACCCATCGATGCATTGCAACTAATAATGTTACGTGTCATCTGAACGTTATTGGCTCCATCAAATACAAAAACTCCATGCGTACCATTGTTATTGATGTTATTGGGTTCTGAAGCGCCTGTTCCACCAATCAATATTTGCCCCCCCTTGCTGAACAACAACACCATGATTTAACAGCGTATATGAACCACCAGAGTTATTGTTGCTATATATGTTATTACTTTGCACATATCCATTGGTAGAGGCAAATATCATTACTCCAGCACAAGCTTCTGCCTCTCCTGGATTTCTTCTTCCTTTATTGTATGCTACCTGATTATTAGAAAATGTAAAATTAGAGGCCGTGTTCACTTCAATACCGTTGGCAGAATTCCCTATATTCTGGCCTCCTGGACCCACCCCTATAAAATTATTGGAAACAGTAAACGCAGAAGAATTATACACGGCTATACCATGGGAATTCAAAACACCCAATGCAGGCGTCTCCCCATTATCACCTGTAACATTATTTATAATTTGGACATTGGCTTTCACACCTCCACTCATGTTTCCAACTTGAAACAAATAAATGCCCGTAAATGTATTACCTGCTAAATTGAACGATCTATCCACCCCTACATAATTGTTCGATATGGTTACTGTTGCCGCAGCAGGAACAGAACCTCCCGTAATGATGATCCCTACCGTCTCATCCTGATAACTTGGAGAAACACTTCTCCAACCATTTTTACACACTGTATTGTTATCAATCAAAAGATTAGAGGTTGAAGCCCCCTTAATAACAATTCCCCCAAAACCGTTTCCATAATTTTGTGCGGCCTGTATACCTGTTCCTGGAAGACCTACAATGTTATCTCTGATGACCAAGCCTGTATTAGTAATGGTACAATAAAAACCTGCTTGACCATTAGATGAAATTACATTATTTAAAATTTGAGCGTTGGCTGCTGAGCCTCCACTGAACATAATTCCATGACCTTTATTTCCTCTGTTTAAATCAATGACAGGACCTGTTAAATAAGTACCTGTAGCATTAACGCCTATTTTATTATGACGAATGAGTAAATTCGCATTGGCATTGCTAAATACCTCAATACCGGCTTTATCTATCACACTACCTGCGATCACGTTACTATCTACCCTATTCGATGTACCCCCTTTCAAAAGAATAACAGAACCCGTAAAATAATTAGAGAATGTTGTACCATCTGCCTTACAACCCAAATAATTACCTGTAATAGAAACACTATTGGATGTTGTAATACTGATAGGACTGGTCACAGACCCATGACCAGCAAATACATTTCGATAACCATTCATAGCAAAACCAATTACTGAATTGTGTGCATTTTGTAAATCAAAAAACCAACCTCCTGTACCTATACCTCCAGCCTCATTGCCAGCAGCATTCAAACCGACCCAACAATCAAACATTTTAAAACCTGTTCCTGTAACAACAAAGGTCATATCGTAAACACCAATACCTCTGAATGTAACACCCGAAGCTGCAATCGGAAATGAATTATACCCCGGCCCATCTAAAAAAAGCTTAGGACTACCAGCCACATATCCAGGAACCGAAGTATAACCATCAAGGGTTACTCCTCCTGTTACACTTGCGTTGATGTAATAGTTTGCAGGATTCCCCATAGGTATCGTGCCCGCCACTTGGAATATAATTCTATGAGGACCAGCTCCTGCAGCATGTAAATCTAAAATAGCCTGAGCGAATGTACCAGCAGGTTGAGCTCCTGACCAGTTATCTGTTGTTAAATTGGTAACAAAAAAGTTTGCCCCTGAAGCATGAGCTACGAAAAGACAAACAAGAGCAAACGTGGATATAATTTTTTTCATATTTTTTTAGAATAAACCTTCATAAGATGTATCCCAAAAGTACAAACATAGTAAATGCTCTAAGGGCCAATTGTAATATAATTGGCATAATTAAACGTAAAACTAAAACTATATAAAAACAATAAATGACTGATTAATAAATAATTAACCAGTCCTTTAAGCGAATAACAAACTTTTAATTTTTAATACAAAGCATCTAATCGCATGTAATCTATCTTCTAGAGATGAACATATATTACACCACCATTAATCCCTAATCAAAGACTCCATCCATTCACCTTGACTTGTTGATACTTTTAAAATATACACCCCTTTAGGCAAATCTGACAAATCCAGCGAATAGCCCTCTTGTAAAATACTTCGTTTAAGAACAAGTGCATTCACTTGTTTACCGAGGCTATTATACAAGATCAAATAAGCATCTGCATTTCCTTCCTGAGCCGTAGCATTTAGCGTAATAGCAACACTACCACTACTTGGATTGGGAGCTATAACTAATCTGTGCACAAAACTCGCCGACACTAATTTCATTGGAGAATAGAAGTCATCTCCATTCAAATCAACCTGACGTAAACGATAATACGCTTGTTGGTTAAGCGCTTGAAACGTTTCAAAATGATAAGTAGCACCTCCTGGTAAATTACGAGCTTTCACTACTCCAATCGCTTTAAATTCCTGACCATCCAACGAAGTTTCTACGGCAAACTCCCTGGCATCTTTCTCCATTCCTGTAGCCCACGTCAATAAAGCAAAGTCCTCTGCTCTCTCGGCATCAAAATAAACATACGTTACAGGTAAACCGCAATCCAGTGAAATCGAACCTCTCAAACAAGGACTTCCTGTACGAACCGTCCACTCAATGGCCGCGCCACTATTGCCTTGCGGGTTTGGCGTTATGGTCGCTAAGCCTCCATAGCCCGTGGATGGAAACGAATTTCTGACTGAAAGCCAACCTCCTCCTGAAAAGTTGATGGCATAATTAGATCCTGCGGACACAGGCCAATTCAAGGTAATTTGTGTCCATGTTCCAACCGTCAAGTTCTGAGGAGCAGCCGTCATGTAAGCCGAACCATTTTGTGTCATCGACACCGTCATAGCACCACCACCAGCTTCAGACCTTACCCAAATGGAAACAATGGTGAAATTTTGTAAGGCTGTAAAATTTGTGCTCGACCAGGTCGCTCCTCCTCCACCCGTGTTTCCATTGGCTTGAGCCCTCGTTGGTGCAACCGTACTGGTATTGGAATTTTCAACATACACTGTTCTTGCTGAAGTAATGGGAATAACGACAGGATTACCGGTACCAATCACCGTACCTCCAGAAGCCGCATCATACCATGTAAAGGTATTCCCTCCTCCCGTAGCCGTCAATGTAAATGAACCACTCGGTGCAGCCGCACAATTGCTGGATGAAATAGAAGGCGTGCTGATATTGGACGTCACCACCGCATCGTTTGAAGTAACTGTAGGACAACCGATCGCTTGCGCACCTGGTCCCGGTGTAACCCGAACACCATAAGTCCCTACAACGCCTGTAGTAATGGACGATGTGCTAGACGTAGGCGCACCTGCCGGACGTTTATACCAATCGTAGGTAAGTCCTGTACCTGTTACACTAGTGGACAAGGTTGTCGTAGTGGATGTACAAAGTACCGCATCCGAGATGACGACAGGAGGCATCGTCGCTGTAACTACAATTGTAGAAGAAGCCGAACAACCCGCAGGTAAACCTGCATTTTGAGTACATACACGGTAAGTACCCGGTGCACTAATGTTATACGTATTGGCTGTTAAGCTCGCTGTGACCAAAGCCGTTTGAGGACTGGCTGTTCCTGAATACCACCAAAATTGAGTGGTTGGACTGGTTGCAACATTGGAATTAAGTGTGGCCACTCCGTTGGTCATACATAAAGAAAATCCCGCCCCTAAATTAGGAATAGAAGATGCCGGTAATGACAATAAGTTACTGCATCCATTGATAAAAGAAATGTCATCAATGACAAGATCATTCGTATTGGTGGCATTGGCCGCTTGCACCTCAATCAGAATCATCGCTTCTGTATACACACCCGTCGGTGTCCACTGACCATAAAACTGTTGCCAAACCATCTCATCATTAGGAGTCGCTGCCCCTATATTCGCACGCTGTGCCCATTGAGGTACACCTGACACCATAGGTATTACAACAAAATTTAGGGTCGGCGTGTTATAATTCACACCTAAACCCGGGCCTGTACGAGCAAGGTTTGCGTCTCGGTTATAATTCGCAAACCATGCTGAAAAGAAGTATTTTTCATTGGGATAAATCGTTACACGTTGCCTCCATATACAAGGTAAACCCGAAGCATGGGTATCCCACTTCCCTCCTGTATACCCCTCAAAATCTCCAATCAACGCAAAACCATTTCCTCCAAGACCAGGCGTATGGTCATTAAAGCTTTTAGGAAATCCTGGATAACCAATATAATCGGTACCCGCAAAAGCTTGTCTTGGTGAAGCGGTACAGGTCATCCCCGGTTCAGCTTTTGCCACCGCATACATATTACCGATAGAAGTGATACAAGTACCCGTAGGAGGATTAGCTACAAAATTAGCGGTACTGGTTAAATCAGACTGAAAATCAAATGGGCCATTGGCAGTAAAAACATGACCTGCTCCTGATTTCGTCAGGTATCCTGCCTCAAAATTGCCATTCCTTACCGCCTCGGTTGTAGGCGTAGTAGAACATTGAGACCTGGATATATAAGGAAAAAGAAATGTAAAAGAAAAAGACAGAAGGAGTATATATTTAACCATAAATCGTTAAAGTTATATTTTTTATACATTTAATACCATAATAGACATAAAAGTAACCGAAATACTTGATGTAGACAAAATAAAAAGGGCTTGTGTAATAAACACAAGCCCTTTAAATAAAATATAGTAACAATGAATACGAACTACTTCAATTTATCTACTACTGCTTTGAATGCTTTTGGATCATTCATCGCCAAATCTGCTAACACCTTACGGTTAAGTGCTATTCCAGACTTGTTTAATTGACCAATAAATTGAGAATAAGACATACCATGCTCGCGAGCAGCAGCATTAATACGTTGAATCCATAAAGCACGGAAATCTCTTTTCTTTTGCTTACGATCTCTGTAAGCATAAACTAGACCTTTTTCTACTGCATTTTTTGCAACGGTCCATACATTTTTTCTTCTTCCCCAATAACCTTTGGCTAATTTTAGGATTTTCCTTCTTCTTTCTCTGGAAGCTACGGAAGGTACTGATCTAGGCATTTCTTCTTCGTTTTTGGTCTTTGGTGGCTACATCGCTCTTGATACCAAAGCCCGGGTTAAACATGAAACCTTTCGGTAAAAACCTGACGGTTTTTTTTAGATTTTAAGCATTGCCTTGACATTGTTCGTGTCGGCCTTGCTTACAAGGGTAACGTGCGTTAGACCTCTCTTACGCTTCGTCGCTTTCTTTGTCAAGATATGGCTTTTAAACGCGTGTTTACGTTTAATTTTACCAGTTCCTGTCAATTTGAAGCGTTTTTTTGCCCCTGACTTTACTTTAACTTTTGGCATGATTACGTTTTATTTATTGATAAACCTCGGTTACATTATTGATAAGGACATCTATTTTGCTTTACCCTTAGGGCTCAGCATTAAAAACATCCTTTTACCAATTAAGCTTGGCATCTCTTCTACTTTTCCTACATCCTCCAATGCTGTCGCAAAACGGAGCAACAACATTTCTCCTCTATCTTTATACACAATACTACGACCTACAAAATGAACATAAGACTTCACTTTATGTCCTTCTTTTAAGAAACCGATCGCATGTTTTACTTTAAACTCAAAATCATGTTCATCCGTATTCGGACCAAACCTGATTTCTTTCACAACCACTTTATGCGTCTTCGATTTAAGTTCCTTCTGTTTCTTCTTCTGCTCGTACTTAAACTTAGAGTAGTCTATAATCTTGCAAACAGGAGGTTCTGCATTGGGAGAAATTTCAACCAGATCCAATCCTTCTTTCTTTGCTAAATCGATGGCATCCCGTACAGTCATGATTTGTGCTTCGCCTTCGCTGGACACGACCCTTACCTTAGGTGCTTTGATCAATTCATTGATTCTATGCTCGTCTTTTTTTTGTACCCTTGGGGTAAACTGCCTTAATGCCATTCAGTATTTTTTCTCCCTAACAAATTAAAATGAGTTGCGAATATCGCAAAAAATCAATTCATTATATAATTATCTGCGTTTTTTTTTAAGCTTGAGGCTGTAAGGCTTGGGCTATTTCCTTTTTGAATAGGGAAACAAACTCCTCTACCGTCACACTGCCCAGGTCTCCTTCTCCATGTTTACGGATAGAAAGCTTATTTTCAGCAACTTCTTTTTCTCCTATCACCAGCATGTATGGAATTTTGGTCACTTCTGCATCCCTGATCTTTTTACCAATTTTTTCATCCCGGTGATCAATATAACCCCGAATATCCTCTGCCATCAAATCTTGATAGACCTGATCGGCATACTCCTTAAATTTCTCAGAAATCGGTAAAATAACAATTTGTTCCGGCGACAACCACAAGGGGAAGTTTCCTCCACAATGTTCAATCAATATGGCTACAAACCGCTCTATGGAACCAAAAGGAGCTCTATGGATCATGACCGGACGATGCTTCTGATTATCTGAACCAATGTATTCCAATTGAAAACGCTCAGGCAATTGGTAATCGACTTGTATAGTCCCCAGTTGCCATTGACGACCCAATACATCTTTCACCATGAAATCAAGTTTTGGACCATAAAAGGCCGCCTCTCCCAATTCTGTCACCGTATTTAATCCTTTCTCCGCAGCCGCTTCTGCAATGGCCGTTTCCGCTTTATTCCATTGTTCGTCTTCACCAATGTACTTGGTCTTATTTTGAGGATCCCGAAGAGAGATCTGTGCTTTATAGTCTTTGAAACCAAACACATTAAACACATACATCACCAAGTCAATGACCTTTAAAAACTCGTCCTTGACCTGATCTGGTCGACAGAAAATATGAGCATCATCTTGTGTAAAGCCTCTTACCCTCGTCAATCCATGCAATTCCCCACTTTGCTCGTAACGATAAACGGTACCGAATTCGGCCAAACGTAGTGGCAACTCTTTATAAGAACGTGGTCTTGTTTTATAAATCTCACAGTGATGAGGACAATTCATCGGTTTCAACAAAAACTCTTCGCCTTCATTGGGTGTTTTAATGGGCTGAAAAGAATCAGCTCCATACTTTTCGTAGTGACCTGAAGTCACGTAAAGTTCCTTACTTCCAATATGTGGAGTGACCACAGGAGAATACCCCGCCTTCAATTGAGCACGTTTTAGAAAATTTTCTAAACGCTCCCTCAACATCGCTCCTTTGGGCAGCCATAAAGGCAAACCCATACCTACTTTCTCCGAAAAGGCAAACAATTCTAACTCCTTACCCAACTTACGATGGTCGCGTTTTTTCGCTTCCTCCAACATGGTTAAGTAATCCGTTAGCTCTTTTTGCTTGGGAAATGTAATGGCATAAATACGTGTAAGCTGCTTGTTCTTCTCATCGCCTCTCCAATAAGCACCAGCAACATTCATCAACTTCACCGCCTTTATAAAACCTGTATCTGGAATATGTGGCCCACGACACAAGTCAACAAAATTACCTTGCGTATAAAAGGTAATCTTACCGTCTTCCAAGCCTTCCAAAAGATCCAGTTTGTATGGATCTTTTTTCTCTGTGAAATATGCAATGGCTTCTTGTTTGGAAACAGCCTTACGTACAAAAGCATTTTTCTGCTTCGCCAACTCCAACATCTTCGCTTCTATTGCTTCAAAGTCATGTTGAGAAAACTCTCTCCCATTAAAGTCTACATCGTAATAAAACCCATGCTCCACAGCAGGTCCAATCCCCAATTTGACACCAGGATATAAAAACTCCAACGCCTCTGCCATCAAGTGAGCAGACGAATGCCAAAACGTAGCTTTACCTTCCAATGAATCCCACGTCAATAAACGTAACGTAACATCGCGTTCCAAAGGACGCGAAGCATCCCATACTTCTCCATCAACCTCGGCCGACAATACATTTCTTGCCAAACCTTCACTGATACTTTTAGCCACATCTAAGGATGTAGATCCTTTTGCATATTCCCTTTGGGAACCATCAGGTAATGTTACTTTAATCATGATTTAAGCGTGAAAAAACAGGTTGCTAAAGTAACCTATATTAATGTAAATAAAAAATATTACAAACCGCTGATTGTATGAATGTAAGTGGATCCCGGTTTAATGTTCACCTTAATCGGAGTTTTCACCATACCGCTTTGTCCCTTTCGATTCCACTCAACCGTTTGCTCTCCGGAGGTTAACAAGATTCTTGCATATTGAATATCGTGAGGTAAAGTCTGCCAGTTACGGGTATCCGCCTGCTCTGAAATGGCATTAAAAATACCCAAGGCTAAACCTGCTTCATTACTCTGTTTTCTCAATTCCATTTCCGCGACCTTCTTTAACGCCAAGCGCAATAAGGCCTGACCTAAGTCTTTCAAAAAACGATCGTTCAGTGCTTTAAAGGCAATCTCATTAATGTTTTCAACCAAATCCAATGGATACTGTGCTCCATCCGATGTCGTCACAAAAGCACTGGAATACAACGATGGACGTTCTACATACTTAGGCAAAGCCATACGGATAATCTGCAAGTCTTTAATTTGACGAGTCTGCTGATCATCGTTCCCTACATAAATGGGAATCGTAAGTCCCCAAGCGAGGTTCACAAAATTTAAATATCCATTGCCCATTTCAACAATGGCAAAATCAATACTCCACTCTTGTTTCACAGGGCCAAATCCATTGTGCCAAAAGACTAACAACTCACCTTTATCCTTAGGCTTTGTGTAATGTTCATACTTCAATCCAAACTTTTCTTCATAGCTCCTAAGCTCATCCATAAAACCAAGAAGATAGGCTGTACGAAGTAAATCTTTCTTCAATTGTTCAGGAACAGGCGTATTAAACTTGACGAGATAGTCTGCTTCATATATTTCAAGCGCATTGCGGTATGCAATAAAAGCATTGTTGTAATCTTCATTAAGATCATAGATCAGTCCCATTAAAAGATGTATAAAAGCATCCCGTTTATATTTGGCATCGGAAGAAAATTGATCTGAAAGTTTATGGAGACGAATGTCCATACGTTTACACTCTACTAATGCTTCATCGTATTGTCCAAGCTTCAAAAAATTAAGAGCCTTGTAGTAATTCACCATCAACACTTCAAAGGTTTCTCCTCTGTATTCTACCAGTTTGGGATTCAACAAAAAAGACAAGCCTACATCAACCACACTGTTGGTTTGTACTTCCGATAGATGATAGGCTTGCTCAAAAAAATCATTACTCTCCGCATAATTCCCCATGTAGGAATTAACAACACCTCTGTTTAAATAATAAAGCAGATGCGACTTGCCTTTCGGACCTTTTTTATCCGCTGCTAAAATCGCATCTGCTCCTTCTAAATCACCTTGTTCAAATCGCGCATTAAACTTCTGGTACTTGGCATAATACGACACACAAGAGGTTACCAATAAGAAGATCAATACAACAACCGTAAAAGCCCTCACGCTTCGAATAGACATGTGATGAATGCTATTAAATAAGATGAATTAATTGGTGATGTATTTTTTTATTTTCTTCTCTCCAATCCAAACCAATTCATTCGTCTCCATATCGGCAAGTTCTAAATTGACTTGATAATAGGTAACTTGTTTTTTATTGTAGGTATCTACGATAGAGGTAATAGTACCAAATAACATATAATCAGCTCCCAATTCTTTCCCCCACTTTTTAGTCGTTTCCGGAGAAGAAAATTGCTGTTGATCGGCACGCTCTGTTCTCATTTTCTCTCTCAATTCAGCATTTTGAACAACTCTTACCAAGCCCGTATTCACACATTCTCTTTCAATATTCTTAATAAACGTTTCAGACTCAATATGTTCATGGCTTTTATTCGTAATCACCCCCACGATAAAAACGGGTTTCTTTCCTTTAGCTTTTTCAAAATCACCCCTCCATGGCCTGTTCAACATGTCTTTCGACATTTCTTCTGCAACCAACCTGGAATCGGTATCATTCCATCGTCCACTTAAATCGATTTGTTTGTCCTCATCTACCCTTGTTACGGTACGAGTACAAGCCAATGCAATGAATAAAATGGGGGTTAAGGCAAACACTGATCTGAGCATCTTTTTCATATATTTTTTATTATGTTTTACAAAATTCATACAACTCCCTTACTTAAGACAAATTTAATACCAAAATAAACGATTTAGTACCTGGCGGTTACTTTCAAATTCAAAAATCTGCTGGACAAGGTATTAGGAATAGCATATTGGTAACCATTGGTGTCTTTGATCCAATCGTAAGAAATGGTATTTGATATTCCCAATATATTCAATACCTCTGCTGTAATCCAAACCGATTCAAACAACTTCCTCTTTTCAATACTCTTGTCAGACTGCGTCAACAATTTGGCAAAACCAATATCTACCCTCCTATAAGACGGAGAACTGAAGGAAGCTCTATGTTTGTCCTGTTTAGGAGGTCCAAAAGGGAAACCTGAAAGGTACGACAAGGTAAGGTAAACCTGTATGCTTGGATTATTGGGGATATGATCTCTAAAAAATACCGAAACATTCATCAATTGATCTGAAGGTCTTCTGATATAACCCCGATCATCCCCACTCACATCCTCTCGTGTTTGTAAAAAACCCAAACTGAACCACGATTCTGCTCCTTTTACAAATTCTCCACTCAGTCTAAAGTCTACACCCGTAGCATACGCCCGGGTATTATTCTCCGCATAGTATCGAATACGAATGTTATCAATATCATAGGGAACCACTCCTTCAATAATCTTATAATATGCTTCTGATATAAACTTAAAAGGCCTATTCCAAATTCGAATATTATAATCAATTCCTCCAATAAAATGATAGGAACGCTGCGCCTTTAAATTATAATTTAACTGACCTGCCATGTTTCTCAACTCTCTATAAAAAGGAGGTTGTTGGTATACTCCTGTTGCTAAACGAAGCACAACATCTCTTTTCCATTTAGGCTTCAAAGCATAATTCAATCTTGGACTCAGCAATAACTGTTCATTCAATGACCAATAATTCAATCGAGCACCATACGTTACATAATGAATAGAGTCTTTAGAATGAAACGTATGTTGTATATAATATTCCAAACGGTGAGACATCAGTTGAGCACGAGAAGAAACAAAATCTACATGAGAAACATAATCAGCGGAATCTTGCACGGCATATTCATACAGACGATCAGCAATATTTTCCGAAGTGAATGTAAAACCAGTTTCTATATCATTACTCTTATTCCATTGGATATAGGCACGTTCTCCTATAGAGCCTACGCCAGCCTCCAATTTATTTCTTGAATAATTATAATCACTGCCTAAGCCCGTCACAAACAAACACTGATTAAAAGATTGGTTATTGGGATCTGGATCCGTATCACATAATCGGTATTGAGCCATGACATCACGGTATTCACGTTCAACAGAACGTACCATGTACCCGGTCATTTCCAAACGGACCTTAGGACTGATTCTTATCCCGTGAACAAAGCCTAATTGTCCTGTCGTGTACTGCATTTGCTCTGCACCTTCATACACTGCACTAAATGTTTTAGGTTGAGAAAGTGTACCAAACTTCGTTTCTCTGGTAGTCGGTTCAAAACGGTAATCATTATAAGCCCAAGAGTAAATAATACTCACGTAATGATTACTTACACCCTGCTCATCTTTCGTGCTCAAAAAATCATAATTGACCAGGCCTTGTACATCGTAAAAGCGTGGCTTATATTCTCCTTTCGTAGGCAAAGAATTCAATAAATAACCTGCCCTCTTATGCCGTGCTCCTATCGCATAACTCAATCGTTTATTTTTACTCGCATTTTCAGCATGCACTGAACCGCCCAATAAACCTAAGCTTGCAGATGCTTTGAACGTCGTTGGCTTCTTATATTTGACATCCAATACAGAAGATAACTTATCTCCATAACGGGCTTGCCAACCTCCTGCATAAAATGAGACTTTTTCTACCAAATCAGGATTGATAAAACTCAACCCTTCTTGTTGACCTGTTTTCGCTAAAAAAGGCCTATAGATTTGCATGTTGTTGACATAAACCAAATTCTCATCATAATTACCTCCACGAACATTATAAGTTCCTGAGAGCTCATTATTAGAAGAAACACCCATACCGATAGACGAAATCACTTTATTGAAGTCTCCAAAAGGACTTACAAAATTTTGGGGAATTTTAGGATCTAAGTAAATACCTCCAGCATTCAAACGTTCTTGTTCCCCTTTTTCTTTTTTACCTTCTACCACAACGAGAAAACGACTGTCTGTGCTTGCAGAAAGAGTAAAACGAAGGGATTGGTTGATCTCATCAGAAGAAAGATTCATATCCTTCTCTGCAAAACCCAATGCTTTTACGACAACCCTATACTCTTTTAGGGAAGATGGTACTTGCAGTTTAAAAACACCGAGCGAATCTGAAACCGATTGATAGATTACATCACCTTGGTATTCCACCAGTGCGCCTGAAACAGGTAATCCATCGACATCAACAAGGTGACCTGTCAATTGCACAGATTGCGCCCAAAGAAAACCCTGGGTAACCAAAAGAAAAAAAACGAATGTTACTATACGCACATCGGGAAAACGACAGGGTTGACGATTTAGTGTTTTACTTCAATGACTTCAGTTCTTGAATGGTTTGAACTGGATTACTCGATTTGAAAACAAAATTACCAGCCACCAATACATCTGCACCAGCATCCAACAAAGCTTTTGCATTTCCACCATTAACACCGCCATCAATTTCGATTAAAGCATTCGAACCAGAAGCTTTAATCATCTTACTCAACCTGGCTACCTTGGTATAAGTATTTTCAATAAAAGACTGTCCTCCAAAGCCTGGATTAACAGACATGATACATACCACATCAATATCGGCAATCACTTCACTTAGTGATTCTACAGGAGTATGAGGATTGAGAGCTACTCCTGCTTTTGCTCCCGTATCTTTAATCTGATGAATAACCCTGTGCAAATGAACACAAGCCTCTTGGTGAACAGTGATAACGTCTGCTCCAATAGCACGAAAACGTTCAATATATTTCTCAGGTTCAACAATCATCAAATGCACATCAAACGTTTTTTGGGTATAAACACGTATCGGTTCGATGACAGAAAATCCAAACGAAATATTAGGAACAAAAACACCATCCATGACATCAATATGAATCCAATCGGCCTGACTAACATCCAACATTTTGATATCTCTTTCCAGATTAGCAAAGTCTGCCGATAAAATCGACGGTGCAATAAAAGGTCTTGTTCCCATACTTCAAATTTAAAAAATGTAAGGAAGAATGCCTCTATTAAACTATTTAATTATCCTAAATGTGTGAAAAACACCACCTATCGATGCACGAAGCAAATAGACCCCAGAACACAAGGTATCTCCATCTGACCATAAAGGAACAATGACATCTCCTAGCAATTGTTGGCCTTCGGCAACTTTTTGGCCCGTCATCGCATATACACTCCATTCTATAGAACTTCCTAATACAGAGGCTGGAACTTTTATATTGAGTTGAGATCCAAAGGGGTTAGGAAAAATAGATAAAGATTCTTTATCGGTTAACAAATTGGCATAATAAGAAGCTCTGGAAAAATGAGGAATACCATATCCATAAAATGGATCAGGAGCATGAAAACGATCAGCTGATCGCTTTAGACAAGTGATAACTTCTTTGTGAGTGAGTGTAGGATAAGCTTGTAATAAACCAGCAAGCAAACCACTCACCAATGGAGAAGAAAAAGAAGTTCCCCCACCCGAAGCAATAAATCCACCAGGAGCAATATACATGACACCATTTCCCTTCGCCATAACATCTGGCTTTATTCTACCATCAGCCGTATTACCAATAGAAGAAAAGTAAGATCTTACTTCATTATTATTTACAGCTCCTACTGCAAGTACCCCATCTGCATCAGCAGGACAAGAGATTTTCTGCCAGGGATCATCGCCTTCATTGCCAGCACTTGCTACAACAATAATCCCTTTGGAATAAGCAACAGCAGCTCCTTTGGAAATATAACTGGTCTTCCCATCCAAATCAGCCCAAGTATAATTTAAAGAAACATCATCAAACGTCGTATAACCCAATGAAACCTGAATAATGTCTGCACCAGCACTATCTGCAATTTCAGCCGCCCTCACCCAATTCAATTCTTCCAAAGGAGATTCAGAGGCAATATCTTCTGTACGAAATAAGATGTAATTCGCATGAGGAGCAGGGCCTAAAAACTGACCTGGTAAATGGCCTGCTAAAATAGAAAAAACAGCCGTTCCATGCCCTCCTCCTTGTGTATAAAGAGAAGCATCCATGTCGACTAAATCCCATGTACCTTTTATTTTACCTTGTTGAAAAAGCGAAGTAAAACCAACATTGTTGTCTACATTTAAAAAGCCATCGTCCATAATGGCAATAAGTACACCCTGACCCGTATAACCGGCGTCATGCATTTGCGGAATACCAATCATCGCATTCTGATCGTATGCATTTCCAAAATCACTATGCATCCTATGTGTAACGAAATGCTCTAAGGTAGAAGGCTTACCCTTTCTAAATTTAACACTCTCATCTACCGATTGAACACAGGACAATAATGTCAATTGATTTTTCACCACTTCATCGGAACGAACCACTACACCATTAAACCATTTCAAAGGATAAATTAATTCTGCACCTGCTAATACGACTTGATCAATATAAGGTTGATGAACAGGTAAATCACGATGGTCTATCACTACACGATTTTTTTTCCTTCTGGCAATTGACCTTCCTGATAAAAATTGTTCAGGAGCATCTAATGTATATGCCGATGCATCCTTGTCTTTAAATTGTACATAATAAGTTTGTTGTTGTCCATAAGAAACAGTAACGATTATCCAAAAGAAAAAAATAACCAGACTATTTCGGCCCATAATCCCTGATCAAAAACACTTTATGATAACCAAATTCTACCACATCTTGACCCAACTGACTCTGATCATAAGAATATACCGTATACTCTTTTTTTATCGGTCCAATACCTCTTGCGTATACTTCATAACGCACATCCTTATTGACGATACTTTTCTCATTACTCTGTTGAACGAGAAGACTTGGATTAAAAAACAAACCCGATACAGGATAGGTTTGATCCACTGCTCTCATCATATATAGTTGAGCATCGTATATATTTCTTGCATTTCCATTCCAGGTGATGTTATCCTTTACAGGAAATATAAGTTTAATATAGGAGATATTATTTTCAGTACGTATCAATTGATTTGAAGAATTCACCAAAGTCCATACCGAATCTGGTTGGCTTGGCCAATGCGGTGCTGATCTTTCTTTAAAATATTGATGAAGCACATATTTCAATTCATTGCCTTCTTGAATAAGGCCAGAAATAATTTCCTTCAATTGATACACCGAATCTATCCTTCCTAAAGCAGTATAGTTCGTATCGTATACATCATACACAATATAACGTCCAAGTTCAAGAGGATAATAATCATAACCAACATAAGCTCCGTCAGGTTCAGTGCTTTTCACTTTACATGAATACGAACCGATCAAGACAACGCTTGGCAGTAAAAAAAAGAGCACCCCATTAATATACTTTTTCATCATCGTTTTGATTAAAACTTGATTTAATCCAACCGCCTCCAATCACATCATTTCCCTCGTAAAAAACAGCCGCCTGACCAGGAGCTATGGCCTTTACCTGTTCTCTAAATAAAATTCTCATTTCATCACCAATTTGTTCTATCATTGCAGGTGATCCGTCATCGTTATAACGAACTTTGGTTACGGTTTCTTTCTTATGACCTATTATGTTTTCATATTTTTGCATATGAAGTTGATCAACCCACATCGCATCCTTCAATAAGCCTTTCTCCAAACCGAGTACTACCCGATTACTGTCCTTCTGAATTTCGGTTACAAAAACAGGATACCCCAACGTAATCCCTAAGCCTTTGCGCTGACCGATGGTATAGAAAGGATAACCTTCATGGTGTCCCACTACTGTCCCATCTTCCAAGACAAACTCTCCTCCTCTCACACTTTCTTCCAAGCCATCTACTCTTCTTTTCAAGAAACCTCGGTAATCATTATCGGGTACAAAACAAATTTCATAGGATTCAGATTTGGTAACTAAATCGACAAACCCTTTTTCCATGGCCAATGCTTTGATCTCTGTTTTTCTCAATCCACCCAAAGGTAAAATTGTACGACTCAAGCTCTGTTGCGACACCCCCCACAACGCATAGGATTGATCTTTATTTTCATCAATACCTTTCGATATAAAATAACGACCATCCGCATGATTAACTTTCGCATAATGGCCAGTGGCAATAAAATCACATCCTAACTTATCGGCTCTTCTTAATAAAGCATCCCACTTGATGTGCGTATTACACAACACACAAGGATTAGGTGTTCTTCCGTCTAAGTATTCATTCGTAAAATGGTCAATCACATAATCCCCAAACTCTTCCCTGATATCAAGAATATAATGAGGAAAACCCAAGCTCACCGCTATACTTCTTGCATCATTGATAGAATCTAAACTACAACATCCTGTTTCTTTTTTAGTGCCGCCAGAAGACGCATAATCCCAGGTTTTCATCGTCATCCCTATGACCTCATAGCCTTCCTCATGCAACATGACTGCCGCCAGAGAACTATCGATCCCTCCACTCATGGCCATTAAAACCCTGCCTTTTTTACTCATATCCTGTTTATATCCCTAAAAGGGAGTTTTTGTAAACGAATCACAAATTTACAAATAATCAGCCCTTAATTTGAATTCTATAAGATCTTTACTATTTTTTTTGTTTATTTGAGGTTGATAAAGTCAACTATGGCGCTTAAAACCAATGTATACATCAGTGATGTAACGAACCTGACAGAAGCTCGTTATTATGCAGGAATGGAGGTTGCTATCATTGGTTTCAATGCCAATCCTGCTTCCGATACTTACATGACCAGCACTCAATTTGATGCCATCACTTCCTGGTTATCTGGAATACAAACCTGTTGGCAATGGAATATGCCTTTGTCACAAGATTTTCTAACCTTCCTGTCTCAAACCCCATCGGACTTTATTGAGCTAACACAAATTCCTGAAAAAGAGTTTATTAACCTAATAAAAAAACCATTACTTATTCGCACTAAAGATCCCAAGGTATACTCATACATGAGTCCAGAATTAAGTAAATTAATTCATGGAATTATATGGGAAGGTCCCATAGACAATCTACCTGAGCTTAACAAGCTATCTGTTTACATACACTCAACCAGCAGCTTAAATACAGAAGCTTTTTTAAAACAAAACCCAAACGCAGGTATCGCGTTAAAAGGGATACCTGAATCCAAACCTGGCTGGAACGACTTTGATCAATTGGCCGATTTATTAGAATCACTTGAAACCATTTAGTGAATGAAACATATTTATACGCTTACCCTTAGTCCTGCACTTGACAAAAGTACATTTGTAGAACGAGTTGTACCTGAACACAAATTACGTTGCGACAATCCTGTTTTTGAACCAGGAGGAGGAGGAATCAATATTTCCCGAGCCATCAAAAAACTAGGTGGAGAATCGACTACCATTTACCCTCAAGGCGGGCCAACAGGAGAACATATGCATATTCTCTTAGACAAAGAGGGTATAAAACAATACACTGTTCCTTCTCAAAACTGGAACAGAGAAAACTTTATCGTAGTTGAAAACTCTACTAATCGTCAGTTTCGCTTTGGGATGCCAGGCCCTGCACTACAAAAAAATGAAGTTGAAAGTATCCTCGATTATTTAAGAAAACTTCCCCAGATAGATTACCTGGTAGTCAGTGGAAGTACTCCCGAAGGTGTGCCTTCTGATTTCTATAAATCTGTTGCTCAAATTGTCAATCAAAAAAAGGGCAAGCTCATCTTAGATACTTCTGGAAAAGCATTGGAAGAAGCACTCAAAGAAGGAGTGTTCTTATGTAAACCCAATATCGCAGAATTGAGTCAACTGGTGGGTGAGGAACTTGATACCATTCCCAAACAAGAAGCCGCAGCCTTGAAAATACTGAATGAAAACAACGTGGAAATATTGGTAGTGTCACTCGGTGCATTTGGAGCTTTTTTAGCCACTAAAAAGAACATATACCACGTAGCTGCTCCATCAGTCACCAAAAAAAGTACGGTAGGTGCAGGTGATAGTATGGTTGCTGGCATGGTCATGCAATTAGCCAAAGGCAGTAACTTCTTCGAAGTCATAAAATACGGAGTAGCAACAGGAACTGCAGCAACCTTAAATTCAGGAACAGAACTCTGTAAAAAAAGTGATGTAGAGGCACTTTATCAGTGGATCACAGAACATCACATGGAAAGTGGCAAACATTACTAATAGAAACAGTGCGGAGAAACAGAAAGAGAGCGAGTAATTAATTATACTTCGCTCTCTTTCTGTTTCTCTTTCTTCGTACTATTTATTCTATTGTCTTACCCTTAAAATCATATTACGACGAAGTAGATACCCATCTACATGATTCCATGCTCTTAATGTTTCAACAGAAATCTTAAACTCCATGGCTATTTTTTCTAAGGTATCACCTTCTTTCACAAAATACTCATTAGCTTCTAACTTCCTCGATTGAGTTTTCACTTTGATGTATTGTCCAACATATATCGTATCACTGGTAAAACCATTGACCGTAAATATATCTTCTACTTTCATACCATAAAGCTTGGCAATTTTATAAAGCGTATTTTTAGGTTGCGCGATATAAAAATCTTCCCCTGGTTTTAACTGAAGTGAGGCCTCCGTTTTCTTCTCAGCATTCAACAAACGCACTTCATTACGTTTTTGAATGGTATCATTTTGTGCTTTAATGACTTGATTCGCTAAGGCCAGAGAAGCATCTAAGCCTTGTTCTTTCTTCGCTTTTTCTTGATAATAATGCTTATTCTTCTTTTCCTCTTTGGTGAAAGAATGAGCCATAGACGACTGTGCAATCACATCATCATCACCAACATGCCTTCTCACTCGAAGCGGTGTATAAGGGATCAACTTATCCGTCTCTAAATCATTCAACTCTTTCAACTCATCGACAGACATTTCAAAACGTTTCGCAATATCGTAGATATTTTCTTGAGGTTCGATGACATACGTCATCAGCTTCGCTTCATAACCAGGACCGCCTATAATATAAAACTCAACCCTTCTATTGAGCAAACGACCAATTTGATTCGTATTCGGCGCCAAAGGATGTCCTTTACCTAATGAGTTCACCACAATCGCCGACTTATCCAAACCTGCGCCTACCAAGTATTCCCTGGCTGTTAATCCTCTTTGATCTGAAAGTTTTCTATTGTATTCTATGGAACCAATGCTATCGGTATTCGCATTCATCTCTATTTGTACCTCTGGATGTTTCTTCGAATAAGCCACCAATTCATTTAATGCTTTTTTAGCTTCTGGTCTCAATTCAGATTTATCAAAATCAAAATAGATGTTTTCAAACAGTTTTCTTGAAGCTACTTTATCTGATCCTCTCACCTCCATGCCTTCTACAAGGTATTCGATACGTTGAGTTAATTTCGTATTGGCTTCGATCAAAACTACTTTATACGTTTTACCTGCTGGTAAATTATCGAACCGAAACTGACCTTCATTATTCGTCGTCGTCGTCTTCAACTGTACACTGTTCTCGTCGGTTAATGCAACAGGAATATCCGCCACTGGATTTTTAGAATTCTCATCCACCAAGGTACCAACCACCGAAATACTTTTTACCTCTTCTATGATAGAATCTTTCTCAATGAGAGCCAACAACGTTTCTCTACTCTTAATTGAAAAGGTATAAATATCGTCGTTACCTTGTCCTTCTTGCCTATTGGAAGCGACATATCCTTTTTTCTCTCCCAATACAAAATAAAAATCATCCCGATGAGAATTAAAAGGCATTCCCACATTTTTAGTTTCCTTAAATTCTGATTCTTCCCGAGACATATATATATCTAAGCCACCTATACCTTCACGTCCATTAGAAGAAAAGAATAATATTTTATCTGCTGCATAATACTTAGGAGAGATGTCGATAAATATGGTATTGATACCCTCTCCCATATTGTTGGCCGGCCCCCATTTATCATCTCCATTACAAGTAGAATACCAAATATCATGCAATCCAAAACCACCAGGTCTTTTAGATACAAAAAACAACACTTTCCCATCAGGAGAAACTGAAGGTTGAGCATTCCATTGTCCCTTCATGTTGACATTTTCATTCAAACGCACGACCTCCCCCCACTTCCCTTCATCTGAAATTTTAGCAACATAAATCACACAATTCAATTCCTCATACGCTCCTATTTTAATTTTCTCATCACAACGTGTGAAGTAATACTTCTTTTTATCTCCTGTAAAAGAACCTGCGCTTTCATTGAAGTTCGTATTGGTAATATCAAAGTTGTCGGAATTGTCTTTCGGCTTCCAACCTTCTGCCGTTTCTTCAAAACGAAACATATCACTAAAAGCACCACCCAACATGGTAAATTCATTATGCCCTTTCGACTCTTTTCTTGATGAAGTGATAATAATGGATGAATCATGTTCGGCAATTACAGGAGAATACTCTGAATACTCTGTATTGACAGGAACAGGTATACTTTTAAACTCGTAATCTCTTTTGGGTTTCTGCATTTCAGACAACGCAAAATTACATCCATTAATGCCTTGATTTGCCCTTTCTTTATATTCTTCGGCCTCTAACGTAGTTAAAGTATACTCCGCAATAAATGTTTTAAATGTTTTTTTCGCAGCTTCGTATTCCCCGTTATCCAACAGCATATATCCATACCAAAAACGTGCTAAGGGGAAAAGATCTAATGCCTGATCAATGGTTTTTTTGTAATAACGTTCTGCTTTTTCATAATCAAAATATTCGCGACATGCTTCAGCATAACGATACATCGCATAATAATTCTCCGGATTTCTATCCAATGCTTTTTTATATTCTGCAGCAGCCGTAAAAAACTCATAGTTTTCAAAAAACTGATCCCCCATCATGACACCAGGATCTTTTTTCATTTTAAGAATCGGATCTTTACCTTTCTTTTTTGCCGTATTTTTTTGAGCATACGTTGAGTGAACCGAGCTAAAAAGCACAGCAAAAAAAATCAGTGTGATTCGTATGATGGATACTATACTCATTTCTGTTTTTTTTGAAATTAAATTCTTGGGGTATAATTTCTACGTGTTTTCACCACACGAGGCTTCGTTATTCTTAAAGAAATTTCATAAGCTCCTCTTCCCTGTGTATTTCTCCGCAAAGAAGAATTATTAATATCATAACTGAACCCTAAGGTATACGTATCACAAGCTAATCCGGCTGAAAAAATATAAGCATCTCCAACTCTATACCATGCTCCTAAAATCAAATCAGACGGAATGAATAAAGAATTCGGGTTACCAAAACCATAATTTACATACATTCCAGCATTAATTTGATATACATTATTTTGTTGTGCCACCAACACATTAGGAGACAAGTTAAATTTCCTACTGATCGAATAATCAAATCCAGCATGAAATTTATTCAACAAAGGCAAACGACTGACTTGCCCCTGTACCAAAGACTCGTTTGGCCTGTTCAAATGATACGAAGATGCTCCCGCATAAAAACTCAAACCCTTTTCCCGAATGTCTCGATCTTCCTTATAATAATATAAAATTCCTGCTCCAAAATCGGGATACATGGTACTTTCTGAAAGAGCATTATTATCTCCAGGATTTGTACTCGTAAATCCATTATAAGAATTAGGGTCATACTGGCTCCCCCATTGCAAACCAGAATAATCAATTTTTTTCTGAATCATTCCTCCTTGAACACCAAACAAAATATGGCTCGACTCGCTCGCTCTAAGCACATAACTCAAATTTAAATTGATTCCCGTAGCAGAAAGTTTACCAGAACCGGCTTTATCATTATATACAGATATACCTAACCCTCCAAAATTATTTTGTTTATCCACTTTTCTATAAAACGGAACAATAAGCGAAATTTGATTGGTTTGGTAAGGTTCCGTCACGCTCTTCCATTGTGTTCTGGAATTTACACCTACGGTCAAAGACGGTTCACTCCCCGCATAAGCTGGATTTAAATAAAGGTAAGAAGAATAATACTGAGAAAAAGCAGCATCCTGAGCATCAACTTTTTCAATCACAAAAAAGATGCTGGCCAGTACTAAAAATAATCTTTTCAATATATTATTTGTCAAATTCACCGGTTACAATTCAATGGTTTTAATCCTCTATAACAATATGCGTAAAGTTTAGAACCAACAGACAGCTTGCCTATTTTACGTTACAACATTAATATTCGTTATAATATGCCCAATTTACAGTCCAATTTATTATAAAATAAGCTTATATTTAAGCTTTCGTTTACTTTTTATTGAACAAAGTAATTCTTTATTACGTAATAACATTTATTCCATTTAGATAAAAACTATGGAACATTCAGGACATATCCACCTATGTAGCCTTCGTAACTTAAAAAAAGTTACACTTATGACTACACTCCTTTTTGCAGGAATCTTTAGTATCCAAGGTGCTTTAGCAGAAGGAACAAAGGAATTAGCCCCTACTTCGGCAGAATTCAATAAGAGTGATATGCATATTTTTGACGTCAGTGGAGGAGCCAGCCGGACTTTCATGACTTACATAGCAAATGAAGACAATCGACTCCATTTTGAAATCTGTAATCCTGGAGAAGAAGTCTACTTTGGTTTCAATTTTCTTGCTTCTGACTTAACAGGTTGCAACACGCTTTGGTATAGAATAAAAGATCCGCTTGGTAACATCGTTTTTGGACCTCAACAAGTCACCAATGCTGGTGCTGGATCTATTGGAACCTATGCCAGAGCTGTCATAGGCCCCAACACCCTTGTGGGAGGAGCTGGAGGCTATACTCCTCTTTCTTTCACTCCTACTATGCCAGGCTCTTTTTACATAGAATTCAACCCTAACAACCCCAATAACTTCGTCAATAATAGTACAGCTTGTGTAGGAAGTTTGGTGAATATGGTTCGTATTCCTTTGTTTGATATTACGGTAGCCGATGCTCCTAATGGAAATAAAATTCCTGGAAGGTTATGGTCTAAAGCATGGGATTTAATCACTAATAGTTTTACCAATCCATTCAAAGCAACCATGTATGTATATGCCGACGATGGAATTGTAACGAATATTAACTTCAATGGTATACAACCCAATGGATTTATCATTTCATGTAACCGTACAGGCGTAGCCAACACAGGCAACTTCTTTAACGATAGGAAATCAGTGCCTGGTAATGTTACTTATCCTCAATATAAAATCTTCTTAAACAACCCTGACGAAAACTGCTTCCCAACAGGAGCTTTTGGTAGTTTAACTGGCCCTATCACCGTTACCGGTTGCGACCAAAATAACCGATGTATCAATGTCCCGGTAGATAAAGCGGGTGATGCTCAAATCATTCTCGATCTCAATGGAGTACCAGGTTATCAACCTGGCACTTCTGACCGATTAATCTCAGCCATACTTACAGTAGGTAACAATTGTATTCCGTGGAATAGCTTAGATGGTTTAGGTAATCTTGTTCCAACAGGTACAAATATTCCTATTCAATTAGACTACTTCAATGGATTAACCAACTTACCCATGTACGACGTTGAAAACCATCCCAACGGTTACATTGTCAACCTTGTTCGGCCGGCAGGTCCTCAACCAAGATTGTTTTTTGATGATTCTAATATTTCTGGGGGTACAGTCAATTTAACAGGTTGTACACCTGGAGCTCCTCCTTTAGGATGTCACCGATGGAGTGGAAATACGGCACCTAATGGTGTTACTCCTGTACCTAGTGGGCAATGGGGAGATGTGAGAACCATCAACACCTGGTGGTATGCCAATATCCTAACGGCTTCAGCGAATTACAATGTCGCATCTATCCTTGTCGATGCGGATGCAACCAATACTCCTGGTCAAGCCAATATTACAACAGTATGTGGAAACCAATCCGTTCTTAATCTTACCGGAAGTGTAAGTGGATCTACCACATCCGGGACATGGAGTGTTATAACAGGAGCAGGTTCTCTTGCCAGTGCTACTTCTCCAACAGGTGCTTCTTATACATTTGACCCCGCCGACTTAGTCAGTGGAGCGGTTAAATTAATTCTTACGTCTACGGGTAATGGTGCTTGTCCGGCTGTTGTAGATACTTTATTTGTAAATATCCAATCCGGACCTACGGTTAATGCAGGCGGTCCCGTTTCACGATGTGCCAACAGCCCTGTCATTACTAACCTGG
>CAYVTO010000014.1:0-60282 GCA_964454665.1 uncultured Chitinophagaceae bacterium | reverse complement strand
TGGAGACCGATGAATGATGTCATATTTTAGGTGACTATATGCGGATAGTCATTATATTTTAAATAAAAAGTCCTGAAATTGATGTATTTTATGATATTTTTACATTAAAATAGAAGTTCAACACAGCGTTAAAATATAATTTCAATACAACATATAAATAGAAGTTTAGATCAAAACAGGTATAAGCAACATGGCAACACCAAGAGAAAAATTGGCCGAATCTCTCAAAGCGCTTAAAAACCTTCAAGATAAGGAAATTGTGGCTATCAAAACATCCGAATTAAGCCGGGGACACAGGGAACGCCTGTTAAAAAACGGCTTTCTCAGAGAGGTGATGCGAGGGTGGTATTTATCAATACCTTCTGATGAACAACAAGGGGATAGTACTTCATGGTATACTTCTTATTGGCATTTCTGTGCAAGGTATTTAGCAGATCGTTACAAAAAAGCGTATTGCATATCAGCGGAACAATCTTTACAAATACACTCCGGCAACCGGGCTGTACCGAATCAACTTATAATACGTTCTATAAAAGGACCGAACGGCAACACGGCATTACCTTACAATACGTCATTATTTACAATGAAATCGTCTCTTCCAAAAGCGGCAGAGATAAAAGAAATAGAAGGCATCCGAATGTTAACATTGCCTTCTGCACTTATCCATTGTTCACCTGCAATGTTTACCAAAAATCCGACAGATGTCCGAACAGCACTTGCCATGATCAGAGATTCTTCTGAAATATTGGGTTTGCTTCTTGAAGGTGGACATAGTACCATTGCCGGGCGGTTGGCAGGAGCTTTCAGAAATATTGGTCATGGTAGAATTGCCGATGAGATCGTAAAAACTATGCAATCGGCAGGCTATACGATAAGGGAAACGGATCCATTTTCAACTGCGGCTCCAATAGCTTTGTCCACACGGGAGAAATCTCCATACATCAATAGAATACGATTGATGTGGCATGAGATGAGGTCTGTTATTGTTAAAAATTTTCCAAAAGCTCCGGGGCTTCCCAAAGATCATGATCAATACATGAAGCTTGTGGAGGAAATATATGTTACAGATGCTTATCACTCTTTATCCATAGAAAAATACAGAGTTACACCTGAATTGATTGAACGTGTAAGAAATGGGAAATGGGATGCAGACAGCAATGAAACCGATAAAAGACAAAGGGATGCTATGGCGGCCAGCGGTTATTGGCAAGCTACCCGGAAAGTAAGAGAAAGTCTCAAAAAAATCCTTAATGGTGAAAATGCGGGGAAAGTTGCGGATATAGAACATGGAGAGTGGTATCGTGAATTATTCGCTCCGAGTGTAACGGCCGGTATACTGAAACCTTCAGACTTAGCCGGTTATAGAAATAATCAGGTTTATATAGGTCAGTCAAAACATGTTCCTCTTAACGTGGATGCTCTGCGTGATGCCATGCCTGTATTGTTCGAACTATTGCAGGAGGAAGAAGAGGCATCTGTAAGAGCTGTATTAGGACATTTTATATTTGTATTTATACATCCCTATATGGATGGGAATGGTCGTATGGGACGATTTTTAATGAATGTCATGCTTACTTCCGGCGGATATCCATGGACAGTCATTCCCGTTGAAGAACGAGAGAAATATATGAGTGCATTAGAAAAAGCAAGTGTTGAACAAGATATTGAAACCTTTTCGAAATACATTGCTTATCTCGTAGAGGCAGGACTTAAAGGAACTCCGGTAGCTACTCTTAAGCAGTAAATAAAGATTCCAATCTCTGGGGTAACCACCGAGATTGTGAGTATTGAAAAACACACTCACACTGTTTTAAATAATAATTGAAAAAGAGATAATACCTCTTCGCTCCGCAAAACTACGACTCTATAACACGTAACATTATACAGCGAAGAACTCATGCGAAGCTCTTACTAACCACCAATAAGGCAATAATAGCGCTTATCATGAACGAAAGAGTTCTTTTGAAACAAAACCTATTTCATTTAACAAACAACACTACTCAAAAGCAACTCTTGCTGAAAAGAATTACCAGATCTATGAGTTATCTTATTTATTACTTTTAAATCCTATTTCTTTCCTGGGAGTTTCCTGTTCTTTAATAAACTGCTTTAGATAAGTGAAAAGTTGATAAATTTTTTCATCTTGTCCTGTTAGTTTTTTTTCCATTTCTTCAAACATTAATAAAAGTTCTTTGTGTGTTAAAAAGACTTCTCGCATATTTATAAATATTTTTACGATTTGAATGTTTACATCGATGGCTCTTTCACTGTTTAAAACACTGGCAAGTATTACTATACCATGTTCTGTAAAAGCATTGGGTAAATGGGATGAAAATTTGATCTTTCTGAGGTGGTCGCATTTTGCGACCACCTCATTTTTCTCTTCTATCGTAAGCTGAAACATGAAATCTTTGGGGAAGCGTTTACTGTTCCTTTTTACTTGCTCATTCAGCCTTTTCCCAATAACCTTTTCAGGCCGAGTTGCTTCTGAGTACAGAAGTATATATATAAAATGGAGGTTGGAATCAGAAGAACTCGGCCGTCGCCCGAAATTCCCCGCATGAGTTCTCCGCAGACGAATGGATGATGTTATTATGGTATTGCCTGCGGAGCAACTCTTGCTAAGAAGAATGAGTGTATGTTTGCTCGATAATATTATCATATCCGACGGTTTACGGAAAACTCATGCGGGGTTCTTCTCTTTTTTTACTTCCTCTCCTTTCGGCGACGCGAGAGTTCTCTGCGAAGCATTCTTCTTAATCCTTTCAATTCTTTTTGTCGCAGAGCAACTCTTGCTGAAAAGAACAGTCCTGAACAATAAAAAAAAATGATGATAGATAAAGCAATGATGTCCTGTGAGGATACAGGCCATGGAGTATAAGAATGAGTTGGAGTGTGAGTATTGAGGTTTTACACACTCGCACTCCAACTAGATCCCCGATGGCGAGCATGTACAATATAGAACGGTTTACTGTCTACTATATACTGCTTACTGTCCCCCTAATTCACAATGATAATCTCCGCTCTCCTGTTCAATGCACGGTTTTCTTCGTTATCGCTTCCATCGTTATGTTCATTTGATACTAAAGGTTTTGTTTCTCCAAAATATTCCATCTGAACACGATCAGAAGCAACGCCATGCCTGATCAGGTAAGTTTGAATGGTGTTTGCTCTCTGCTTAGACAATTTCATGTTGTAATGAGCCGCTCCTTTATTATCGGTATGTGCCGTTACTTTTACTTTGATGTCTTTGTATTCTCTGAGTAATTCCACCATGCAATCCAGGTCTTCTGTATGCCTGTCGATGAAATCCGTATCGTCAAAATCATAATTGAGGATTACTTTTAAGCCCTTGCGGTCTTTCACTTTGATGTCTTTCCCCAATCGTGTACAGGTAAATGTTTCTTCGTTTTCTACGATCGTTTCCGGCTCTTCTCTTGGAAGTTCTGTCACCGGCAACACGTCCAACGTATCGGATTCTACAGGAAAAATTTCAAAACGGTAAATGTCGTCGCAACAGGTTTCGCTGGTAAGATGGTATCCTCCCGGACGATTCGATACCAAAAATCCGGTCTGCTGGTTTTCCGGAACCGGACGAAAGTAAGTATCATCCACGCTGGTATTAACAGGCTGTCCAAGGTTCTGAGGTGCAGACCATGTCTTCAGGTTCCCCTTCACTTTAAACACATCATAACCACCAAATCCAGCATGGTAATTTGAACTAAAATACAACTGTTCTGTTACTGCATCATAAAACGGTGTGATTTCATCCCGGATGGAATTGATCTTTTTTCCTGCATTGATGGGGGTTCCAGGTTGCCCTTCGGCATCGAGGTAACTGTACCAGATATCCATACCTCCTGTACCGTTTTTACGATCAGAAGCAAAGAACAATACTTCCTTCGTTGACTTGCCGGATTTTACCTGAGCAAGCTGCGGTTGTGTGGTACTGTGATGAGAAGAGTTAATTTGTTTCAGCCTGACCGGTTTTCCAAACTTTCCTTTTTCTATCCTGCTCATGTAGACATCACAGTGCATGCCTTGTTTCACAGGATAACAACGGGTGAAGTACAAACGCTTATGATCCGTTGAGAACACCGCATTGGTCGTATTCATGTAATCGTGATCCAACACGTCCGGCAGTTGCTCCAGTGCTGTCCAGCGGTTGTCGATGTACACACTTTTATACAAACGCACATAGTTGTTGTGTGGAAGCGAGGAATGTACTTCAATCACACTGTCTTCCTGGTGTGAAGCAAAGATGAGGGTATCGCCTTGTCTGGAAACATAAGGAGCAAAATCAGAATAAGCGGAGTTGATTTCATTGCCAAGATGATTGATCTCTATTTCTTTCGCTACATGCTCCACGTTGGCCAATGCATAGCCGCAGGATTTTATCTCCTGCGCTGCATACTGCTTATAGGAGATGTTATGAGGATCTTTGTATTTCCCGGATTTATAAAACGATTCAAACTCCCGGATCGCTAATTCGTATTTTGCATTGTACTTCAGGCATTCGGCATACCTGAACCTATCGAGTGTCAAATTTTTTGTATCCAGTTTTACCAATGCGGCATACACCTGCTCTGCATTCTGATAATCGCGGGAGAGGAAATACGATTCCGCCAGTTTATCCAAGTATTTCGTATCGCTGTTATATTCACCAATCAATGTTTTCAATTCGGATGAAGCATTATAATAACTTTGATTGCTCACCATGTGTGAAGCCATCTTGTACCGTTTTGCAGATTTCAACTTGTCCGTACTACGTGTTTGAGCATACACACCAACAGAAAAACACATCATCAACGACACGGCTGTTATACTCTTAACGCACATATTATCTAATATATCCCGCATGGAATGGTATGTTTAGGAGCAATGGCTCTGTTGAGAAATCCTTTGTATATCATAGACAGTTCAAATGCATTCACAGGTTGTCCTGACACCGCAGAAGAGGTATTCACTTCTTTCAGAGAAGAAACAACCTGATCGTAGGTAAACATGGCCGTAACGTTTTTATATCCCATGCCCAGCATGCCTATTCCTGCGCCGCTGGTACGGTACCAGACTCCTGCCATCACCATGATATGACGTTGTACATCCGGATCCAACAAATAACCTACACCCGTGCCTGGCGTAATTTCTTTTGCTCCCTGCTGTATCACCACCAAAACTTCAGGAAACAAATACCAACGGTCTGTCAACTGATACCTGGCGCCGAGCGTCAAAAACATGCGCTGTTTCAACGTTTCTAACGTTCCTCCCGAACTCACCAGAAAACTTTCTTTCGGAGCCATGAGGTTAAAGACCGATAAGCCTGTTTTAAATTCTAATTTTTTATTTACCTGAAAAGCGTAGGCCAAACCGGTATGTACATTGATGTAATTTAATTTCCCCTGATCTATGTTCTCACCAGAAGGCAGTGAGGTATTGACGTTGTGATCTCCTCCAATCTGGTTTTCAAAATACAAACCAAAAGGATCGATGGATTTGCTCACATAACCTCCCTGCAGACCCCACGAAACCTTATGACGTTTGGCCCTGTCCAACACACGAATAAAAGAAGCTGAAACTAAAATCGTATTGTCTGTAATCGTATTGGTCATCTGATCACGATAAAACACAAGACCTACCCCTATCTTTTGAGCAGGATTGGAAGCAAACGGAATATTCATATCGGCAGATGCGCCAAATGTTTTATAAGGTGTCAGGCTTTGCCATTGGCTTCGGTATATCGTTTGAACGCGGTAGTCCTGATCCATAAAACCCGTGTAAGCAGGATTCGTCAACAAGGGAGCATTATAAAACTGTGAAAAAATTTTATCCTGCGCCTTCAACAAGTATGGTGACAAAAGCAACAGCAAACACAATACCGTTCGATTCAGTAATGCATGACCTGGTAGTGTGTAGTTCATCGATTCATGATTTAATTTCATTTTCTTATCCTGAAGTAGTTTAACGAATCAGGTTTACAGTTCCCTTCAATGATATTTCCTCTCCTTCGAATGTCAGTGCACGCACATGATAGATGTAAGCGCCCACAGGCTGTTGTTTGCCGTTATACGATCCATCCCAAAAGGCCTCGATATCGCCATGCGCATCAAACACCTGCTCTCCCCAACGGTTATAGACCCTGAAGTCATACAGTTTCTCAACACCTCTGTACAATAACCTGAACACATCGTTGTTTCCATCGGCATTGGGAGAAAAAGCATTGGCAACAGCAATGCCCTGATTCAGGTAGATCATCTTGTGAAGGGTATCTACACAGCCCGCCGCATTGTACACCACCTGTACCACATCATATTGCTCCAGATCGCCTTCATAACGATGCGTGACATGCCGCATGGCCGGATCGGAATTCGTGTATGTATTTCCGTCTCCAAATATCCATACCCATTGATTTGCACCCTCCGATTGATCGGTAAACTGTATGGGATGATCCTTTCTCAGGTCATTGTTATCATAAGCAAAGTCCGCCTTAGGATTAAGTCTGATCGTGATGTTTTTGCCAGAGGTATATTCACATCCATCGTTGGCAGTGACGGTCAAGGTTACAGGATACACCCTGACCTGACCCGTAACCGGAAAAATATGATTGACATGTGCTCCTGATTTTGCGGGACTGCCATCGTTAAAGTTCCAGGTATAACGAATGATATCGCTCTGTTCATCGGCATGAAAAGGAATGCGGCGTCCCTCACAACCGTCGTCCAGGTCAAACACAGCCTGAGCAGGTGTTACCGGTACGGTTTGCTGTACAATCCTGAAACACCCATCCGTATTATGAACAGTAAGCGTTACAGGGTAAGTCCCTGCTGCGGTAAACAGATGTGAAGGATGTTGCAGCATAGACGTATTTTGCAATCCGGAAGCCACATCGCCAAAATTCCATTTCCAACTGTTGATATCCGGAGAAAGAGAAGTTCCTGTAAACGCATAAGACATGCAACCATCCTGTTGAAAATCAAAAGAAGCCTGTACGATGTCCATCATTTCAGGTGTTACCGTTACGGTTTTTTGTACGGTATTGGCACAACCCGCAGAAGAAACGGCTGTGAGCGTCACGGTATAATCACCCGCTACCTGGTATACATGAACAGGATCTTGTTCACCTGATGTGCTGTCGTCTCCAAAATCCCATTCTCGTTGGCTGATGCTTGCTCCTCCAACCGCCGTTGAAGCGTCTGTAAATGCGATGAAACACGTGTTCGATGCAAAGGAAAAATCTGCCATTACCGTTACGGGATCATTCTCTATACTCACCGTATGCGTAATGGAATCCTTACAACCGAAAGAAGAAACGGTGACCAGCTTCACGTCAAAATCTCCTCCCGTACTAAAAATGTGCGCAGGGTGCTGTTGTGAATTTGTATTCAAAGTACCCGACCCCGCATCACCGAAGTTCCAATTCCATGCGGCAACATGCGTACGCTCTGTCAAGGCCACATGCGACGCATCCGTAAAGTCTGCCCTGCGGCAACCGTTTATAGAGGGAAACCATGAATAGGCCGCATAGATAGAATCGGGACGAATTTCATAAATAATCTTACCTGAACATCCGCTGTAGGATGTAAACGTACAAGCATAGCGCTTAAACGGCACGGGATCAGGAACAATCAGGTCATTGGCTCCTTCCAGGTCTTCACCGATCTGCGCAGCGTTGTGTTTGGTTTGGGTAATACCATCCGGTACAGGGTTTCCATGGAGGTCTACTTCCTGCCAGGAATAGGTCTTAAACCCATAAGGGCCTCGCACGACAGCATCGGTACCCGGACAATAATAAGAGATCGTATCATCGGCATACGTTTCAGGAGAAATGTAGGCATAAGCCATGTGAAATCCTGTATAACAATCCATCGTATTGAATTCTATAGTGATGTCTTGCCCTGCAAAAGTAGACAGATCTATCACATCCGTCATCCACGGAGTATTGCTGATTTCTCCGCATTGGTTCCAGGTAAACCATTCTACTCCGCTGGCTGCTCCCGGATATAAACGATAATTGCCACACACACCGGCCACCTTTTCTCCGTTTGCATCGAGCGTCTGCATCCAGAACGTAGCATTATTACCGGCTCCACTGGGGCTGCCTCCAAACCCCAGTGGATCATTTCCTGCGGAAGAACCGTGATCAAACTGCTGCACAAATGCAAAACGGTAAACCAATGTCGGTCTTTCAGGATCTACTGTAAAGGTATAGGTCGCTTTATATCCATGTGGATTTCCATATCCTCCGGGAGAAAGCGGGCCCACGCGTACCGAATATGCTTTTCCCTGAGGAATGCGTAAAATATCATAACACGTATTCGGATCTTCCAGACGGGCACTCGGATTGGTCGGTGGATAAATAAACTGAAAGGCATTACCCGGTATCGTAGCATTATCCGTACTGATGTCAATATAATTTATTGTTCTTGTTCCTCCCTGCCCTTGCTGCGGACCTCTGTATAATTTCCACTGTTTGAAATTACGTTCCGAAAAATCAAAATTAGGATACGCATGTTGAGCCTTCACAATACCAATACCTGCCGTCAAAACAAGTATACTTGCTACTATCTTAAACATAAGACCAGAAAGCATATTCGTGATGTCGTATTCTTTGTCCATGGTATTCATTTTATCCATTCCTTATTCAACTTATTTTTAATGCGCTTCTCTACTTCTAACATGCGCTGCAGACATCATCTTATTTCTTCACTATCTTTTGTACACTTCTCAAGGTTTCGTTTTCCCATATTTTCAAAAGATAAATACCCGATGGTAAAGCTTGTACATCCACTGTAGTAGAACCCATGACTTCTTCTTGGTACAGGACTTCCTGACCTTGCAGGTTCGACAAAGAAATTTCGTAAGTGGTGTTGGACGTGAGAGCAATGTTCAGTTCATGATCCACAGGATTAGGATGTACACTGATGCCGTTGGCATGCACCGCATTCCATATTCCCGTTGCCGTAAAGGCAAACACGGCAGACATATCACTACACCCATTGCCGTCGGTGACCACAACTTTGTAATTTCCATTTTCTGTAGCCGTATACATTTGCGATGTGGCGCCATCAATCTCTGCATCGTCCAATAACCATTGATACGATGAAAAAGCACCTGTGCTCAATGTACTGCCACTGGCTGTAATTGTTGGTGTTGGTAACGGGTTTAAAGTAAGTGTCAACACAATCGTACTGTCGCAACCATGAATCGATTGCAAGACATGTGTGTAAGTATTGGCTATTGTTAATATTGTACCATAAAAGTTATATGTGTCTCCATCACAAATCATTTCCGTTTGACTGGTCGTATACGTCGGATTCACATGCAGTCTCAACGCCTGAGTCAGCGTAGCATCACCATCAGGCACGGTGGTGATGTGATCACCCTCTGTCGTATAATCCGTACCATGGAAGCTGTAGGTCGTTCCCTGACAAATCGTAGCTTCGGTAAACTCTGTACAATTCTGAAAACCTTTTACCTTGGTGATGTAAAAATCCTGTCCGCCTTTCGCATCAGCAATACCACCGGCAGAGACATGACCGGCAATGATATAACCTCCATCATTAGCAACCGTGATAGAGTTCGCCTGATCGGCTCCCGTACCGCCCAGGGATTTTTGCCATTGGATTGCTCCTGTAAGATCTGTTTTTACAACCCAATGATCACTGTTTCCTTTGTTGCCCGTGACAGCTCCATCGGTAGAAGCCGATAAACCAGTGAATACATAACCATCTGTTTCTACGATAAGGTCATAAGCAAGTGACTGATCAGAACCTGCTCCACCCAAAGCTTTTTGCCATTGAATCGTTCCCGTATTGTCTAATTTTAAAATCCAGAAATCGTTGTTACCGGGTTTGATAACACCGTCCAAAGTACCGTTGGTAGACGTAGCAGCGGCATAACCCGAAACCATGTATCCTCCATCCGAAGTTGGTTTGACGGAGTATGCTCTGTCGTTGCCACTACCTCCAAAAAGTTGTTGCCATTGGGTAGTCCCTGTGTTATCCAGTTTAATGATCCAGGCATCTTCACCGCCTCCGGCAGGAACAGGTCTCGGTGTAGAACCTAAGGTGCCTGTCGTAGCATTGTATTGAGAGTATCCCACCGCAATGTAACCTCCATCAGAAGTGGGTTTGATGGAATAAATATGTTCTGCTCCCGCTCCTCCGAGGCGTTGCTGCCAGGCAAGAGTACCATCCGTATTCAGTTTCAAAATCCAACCGTCGTTTCCTCCATTGGAAGGAACTCCGGTAAGTGTTCCAGTTGTAGAAGTATTGACCACACTTCCAGATATGATGTATCCATCGGAAGTGGGCTCAATGCTGTATGCATTTTCTACTCCCGTGCCTCCATAAAGCTGTTGCCAGTCTATTGCTCCCAATGAAGTAAACTTAATCACCCATACATCCGTCGTACTGCTGGCTACAGGACGTGGCGTAGAACCAATAGTTCCGGTAGTAGCGTTGGCAACGGATTCGCCCACCACAATAAAACCTCCGTCGGAAGTCGCACGAATAGCATAAGCATTATCTGCTCCATTTCCTCCTAATGTTTTGGTCCAGAGCGTATCGCCACTGTTATTGATTTTAAGTACCCAGAAATCATTCGCGGTGCCGTGCAAGCCTTTCACATCGCCATTGGTAGAAGCCGTACGACCGGAGACCAGATAACCATCCGATACAGCTGTGATTGACCAGGCCTGATCGGCTCCGGTGCCTCCATACGATTTAGACCAGTCGACAACAGGTGCTTCGCAGCCGTTATAAATAAAACTATACGCTTCGGTCGTATCACTTTTACAACCGTTGGCATCGGTGACTACCAATTGATAATCGTTGCTGCTTTCAGCCGTGAAAGATTGTTTGTTTGTCGCATACGTAAGAGGTTGTTTATTGAGCAACCAGTTGTAAGTACTATAATTACCGGTACTCACCGTGTTCCCGCTTTGGGTAATGGTAGGTACTGGTAAGGGTAATAGCGTCAAAGTAAGCTCGATGTAATTAGGACAAGCACTTGTACTTGCTAATGTATCACGATATACACCTGCCTGAGTAAGCAAGATACCATTAAAATCATAGTTGTCTCCGGCGCATATACTAATGCTACGATATTCATGGGCCGGGCAAGCAGAAAGTTTTACAATTCCATAATCAGCATTTCCTTTGCTGGAAGGGAAATTGCCAGTACCAGTGCCAGCAACTTGTCCAGCTATTAAAAAACTTCCATCGTTGTATAATTCGATAGAATTGGGCTGATCTGAAGTAGTCTTAGAGTCTAAAACTTTTTGCCATTCAATAACCCCTGCATTGTTTATTTTTACTATCCACCAGTCAGCTCCACCAGCATCTTCTTTAAAACCATCAAGATCACCATTGTTAGACCGGGTATCTCCTGCAATGACATAACCTCCATCGGATGTTTGTCGTATGGATCGTGCCCATTCTACATCCGTCCCTCCATAAGAATTTGCCCATAAGATAGTTCCTGTTGAGGTTAATTTCACTACCCAATAATCCGCTTTATTGCCACCTTTGGGATTCACTACATCTCCATCTACAGATATAGCATATCCTGCAACAAGGTAATTCCCATCACTATCCTGAATAACGGAATGACCTACATCAACCGCAGTACCACCTAAGCATTTCTGCCATTCGAGAGAACCTGTGGCATTGATTTTAAGCAACCATACATCATGACCTCCCTGAAAACCACTTATATCTCCTGTATTATTAGAATTGGTACTCCCTACCAAAATAAATCCTCCGTCGGATGTTGGCCATATTGAGTTTGCCCTGTCAGCACCTGATCCTCCATAAGTTTCGCTCCATTGCACACTTCCCTCAGCATTGATTTTGAATACCCATACGTCATCGGCACCTTTGTTTTCAGGTACATCGCCATCGCTTGATTCGGAACGTCCGACAAATACATAGCCTCCATCAGGAGTAGGCCGCATACCTATGATTTGGTCAAGTGCCGTTCCTCCGTAGCATTTTGTCCAAACGGTATCCCCTGCACTATTCAACTTTACCACCCATGCGTCTGCAATACCTCCTTTAAATCCATGCACATCACCGTTCGACGAAGCTGTATATCCTGCCAACATGTAACCTCCACCTGCTATCTCAATTATAGCGGTAGAACTCGGGGCTAACAATCCTTCGGTTCCTGTACCCCCTAAAGATTTTTGCCATTGCAAGTTTCCCTGCGCATCTCCTTTTACCACCCACATATCCGTTCCTCCATGAGGTTCGGTAATATCGCCATTAGTTGAGGGAGAATTTCCTACTGCTATAAATCCTCCGTCCGATGTTATGGAGGCAACAGCATTTTGATCTGATGCGCTTCCTCCAAATACTTTTGCCCATTCAATAACAGGCGACTGTGCCCAGCCGTTATTTAATCCTACACTCAAAAGGATCATACTTAATAAAATAACCGATCTTCGTTTTTTACTGTAAAATTTATATCTCATGGTATTTTTAGTTTTATACTAAACCTGAAAACAGCCACCTCATAATCAACTTATGAGGTGGCTGCTGTAAAACATTCTTATTTTTCAACACAATCTATCTCAATACACTTATAAGAGAGATCAATTTTGCTTCTTACTTGAGAAGCATCTCCTGGATTAATCTGGGCTGTTACATTCACTTTCAAAATATAGGCAGTGTCACCGTTAGTGAGACAACCGTTACAATCGCAATCTTTCCAAACTAACAAATACCGTATAGGAGTAACCATATTGGGAGGAGTATAATTATACCAACCAACGAGTGCCATGGGAATATTCATTCCCATTTCGTTCTCATAATCACCAGAGTTGCCATTAAACCGGAAAGCATCTTCAACATCCTCACAATCTATAGAGGATAAATAAGTACCGTATGGAATTTCGGTTTCATCCAGATAGTCTACATTCCAACCGTTCAGCCCTTTTACAAAAGAGTTAAATTGCTTGGACAATTGGATATGTGCACCTACTTCTGATTCTAGTTCTCCATCGCAAAAGTTGAAAAAGATAGGATCAAAAGCTGTTGGACTTCCCGCCAGAGAAGTATCCACATAATCCGTAAAGAGACATACATTATCGTCTTCACAACATGCTTCACAAGATCCCGTTCTTAATGAACTGAATTTCCCATTACTGTCAGGAATAACTTCATCTTTCTTTTTACAGGCAATGATCAGGAGCGATACCATCGCGATCACTGATACGAGTGTTAATATTTTTTTCATATTGATCTATGTTTATTGGTCTTTTAAAAAACCGTGTTTGTCGAATTTTACTTTTTTATTGATCCTTGAAGGATACTTTTACTTCCTAGTGGATGTAGCTCGGGCCGGCTGTATACATGCGTTTATGTCCTCGAAAACTTTTCGCATGAGCCGGCTCAGGGGCTGCCTCCCAACTTTTTTACAAGTTGCCGAAGCGGAGACAGCCCCAGATCGTATCTGGCGGTGATTCGCCTCTCTCAAAAATCCGCTGCATCACTTTGATGATTTTGTGGACAGATTCCGAAACAAAAAATTCAACGATGTTTTTTTGTGAGAATGAAAACACAGCAACCCATACATATAAAAAATCGCTTGTTACTTCTGTCCAACAGCCGAGTAAAAAACAAGCCTGCTGTAACATAAAGGAATAAGACGATTTCATATTCACGATCATGAAATGCTATTATTTAGAATCATTCTATACAACAAAGGTATCTTGCCACAACATGAAATGAAATACCCCGAAAAATGTATAATGAGATACAAAAAAAGTGTATTCAATAGTACCCTATAAAAGGTACTATTACCTGATAAAGGGTATCATGATCATCCATCGATAGTGTTGCAAGGCTTTGTGAAAGGGAGCGTTCTCTTTAGGCAAAAAATCTTATATTCAGTACGTGGTTGGCCGAAAGGCACAACCACGGCAGGCGGTTATGGGAAACACCAACCAAAGCTAGGATTTTGTGGTATGGTAATTACAGCTTGATTGTATTTTTCGAATGCTTTGTTTATGACTCTAGATATAGAACATGTGTTTATACAATCGTTACCAGCAATGTTAAGGCAAAAATACTCCTTTGTTCTATTTTTCTAACTTTTTAAACATACCAGGTATATATGTATAAAAAACTTGATTTTCTTTACATATATAGCTTCCTTTGTTAAGAAAAACTAAAAACCTTTACATAATGAGTATAAAAAATGGCTGGAAATTGGAGTATTTGCCCAATAATCTTGATTTGGAGACAAAAAAAGTTCTTAAAAGCTTGCCATCTGCACATGCTTCTTTGGCGGAGCTAAAAGGGATAGCCTCTACTATTCCAAGCCAGCACATTTTAATTAACACCCTTGGTTTACAAGAAGCTAAAGATAGTTCAGCGATTGAAAATATAATCACGACCCACGATGATTTATATAAATCAGAATTAAATCTCGATTCGGTTACTTCATTAAATGCAAAGGAGGTTCAAAACTATATTTCTGCTTTGAAAAAAGGTTTTAAATTAACTTCTGAAAGTGGGTTAATAACAACGCGAACAATTTTAAAAATTCAAGAAGAGCTTGAGCAAAATAAAGCAGGATTTAGAAAACTACCAGGAACTGCTTTGAAGAATGCCGCAACAGGAGAAATTATTTATACTCCGCCTCAAGACTTTGACGAAATTACCAGTTTAATGTCAAATCTAGAAAACTTTATTAATAGAAAAGAAATTTCTGATTACGACCCCATTGTAAAAATGGCAATCATCCATTACCAGTTTGAAAGTATTCATCCATTCTATGATGGAAATGGAAGAACAGGTAGAATACTAAATATTCTATATTTGATACTTGAAGGTTTGCAGAGCTTGCCTATTTTGTATTTGAGTAGTTATATTATTGCTAACAAATCAGATTACTATAGACTACTTCAAGAAGTTCGAGAGAAGAATAACTGGGAAGAGTGGTTGTTGTTTATTATTAAGGGAGTTGAACAAACTTCAAAAGAAACCATTATCCTTATCACCCAAATAAGGGAGTTGATGAAAATATATAAAAACAGATTAAGAGAAAACTATAAATTCTACAGCCAGGATTTATTGAATAATTTATTTCAGCATCCATATACTAAAATTGAATTTGTGGTAAGAGATTTGGACGTTTCCCGGATCACAGCGGCAAATTATTTAAATAAACTAGCTGAGGATGGTTTGTTAAAAAAGGAAAAATTAGGGACAGGGAATTATTATGTAAACACTCCTTTATTTGAATTACTGTCAAGACGATAAAAGCACTGGTGGTAACAGCATGTTGTAGTCAATACAGGATTTATAGTAAAGTAAACTGTGTTGTTATTACCCGCCAAGGGCTTGGCTACGCAAGGATAAGCCCATGGCTTACTTAAATTATAGAGTAAACATTAAAGTATTAACACCTGCACCGACCACAAGCCGCAAGGCATTTCTGGAAACTTAGTTACTTATGCTTGCAAATTGTCGTTTCAAAGAGGGCATGAAGGCAATGTCTCTTTCTTGTCCAAAAATCAATTGATAGAACATTATCAAAATTCACTTGGAGCAAAGCACTTTGGCGGTAGAGTGATGATCAATCTGCCCTTAAACTCATTAACAAATACTTTAACGGCCATTTCAGTGCGAGAGCAAGTATGGAGATAGAAAAAACTATTAACCCTTAAAATAAAAAAAGGCTCCTATTCTCATAGAAGCCTTCTGATGTCGGGGTGGCAAGATTCGAACTTGCGACCTCCTGGTCCCAAACCAGGCGCGATGACCGGACTACGCTACACCCCGAACGGTATTGTTTTAAATCAAAAGAAAGGTGCGATGACCTATCCCGACACTTCGGGACTACATACACCCCGAACGGTATTTTTTAAATGCTCTAAAAGCAAATCTTCTATTTGCCAGCCTCTATTCAGTGAAGAGTTTGAGGGCGAGTGAAGAGAGTCCACACCCAATACTCTCGCTCACACTGTTTTTGCGGAGAGAGAGGGATTCGAACCCTCGGTACAGTTTAACCCGTACGACAGTTTAGCAAACTGCTCCTTTCGGCCTCTCAGGCATCTCTCCTTTGAAGAGGATGCAAATATAGCTATCGCTTTTGAACTTACAAACCTATTTTTAAAAAAAAGCAATAATAGTTTTCCCATAGAAGTCAATGTTGTGATAATTAGTAAATTCAACACATGATTTGGATCTATCCCCTTACATGGCAAGAATGGATATTGGGCTCGCTGTTCCTTTTATTGAGCGCGGTTTATCTTTACAAGCTCAACGCCATTGCCAAGCACCTCAAAACAACTCCTCACACACGCGTATACCTCAAATTCATACTGCGCTCTTTAGTCATTGTATGTGCCATTGTAGCCTTGCTGGGTCCTTCTTTCGGCTACATCAAACAAGACCAAATTGTACAATCTAAAAATTGGTATATTTACGTCGATGTATCACAATCCATGGCGACTCAAGACATCGCCCCGTCACGTTTGGAAGATGTCAAAAAGAAGATCTTAAGCTTATCGGAACATCATCCCAACGACCTCTTTTCCTTGTCGGCTTTTGGCCCCTCACTTCTCCCCCTTTGCCCCCTGACCTCAGATAAAGAGGCCTACCATCTTTTCCTAAATCAAATATCAACCAAGCTGTTTCAATATGCCAGCAGCAATGGCAAAAACTCTTTTCAACAAATCTACCAAGACCTCTATACCCAAAGCAAAGAAGAACAAAAAAAGCAAAGTCTCCCTCTGGTGGTCTTCTTTACCGATGGGGAATTTCATACCGCAGTACCTCCCGCCACCTTATCTGCACTCAAAAAACTTCCTTATCATTTCATTGTGATCGGTGCCGGATCAAGTATACCTTCTCCTATACCTTACAATAATAACGGATACATGAAAGACCAAGAAGGAAAAAAAGTACTCTCTCAACTGGATCGAAGTCACCTTCGACAAATGGCCAATGACTTAAAAGGAACTTATTTTGATGCCCATGATATGGATAAGCTCGAAAACTATACGGAAAAACTACCGGGAATCAATCAAACCCAAGACCTCGTGAATACATCGATGAATAAATATTTTTATTTCCTGATTTTATCGTTTTTATTTATGATTATGGATATTGTGATTACCGTTAAAACCATGACCATATAAGTCAACCATGAAAGGCATTTTCCTCCTTCTTCTGTTTTCCATCACGGCTTTTGTCTTCAAGACAAAAGAAATCAATCAATTGAAAAAGGAAGCAAAAAAATTGTACCAGGAAAAAAAATACCTCGATGCGGTAAAAACATATGCACGCTTGGAATCCGAATACAAAATCAACGAACCTCAACTGATCTATAACCACGCCAATGCCTGTTACCGCTCCTTGCAATTAAAAACAGCCATGAAGTATTATAAAATCATTGCGGAAGGAAACGACTCGCTCCTCGCCTCTCAAGCCCTCAACCAAATGGGTATTATCTGTTGCCGATCGAATCAAATGAAACAAGGAAAGTCTTTATTCATGGACGCCATTCGTAAAAATCCTTCCAATACCAAGGCCATACTGAATTTGGAATGGGCCATCAATAAACTGGATGAGCTTCCTAAAAACAATGCTTCTTCCAATCGTGAAAAACAAAAAGCTCAACATAAAAAACAAAAACAAGACAAGTCGGGCACTGAACACAAAAACGATCCCGACGGAGAACAAAAAGAATCAGAATCTTTGCGATCTTTACAACATCGAAATAAATACATGGACATGAACAAAGCTCGTCTTTTGTTAGAGTCTATGAAAAATGCGGAAAAACAATATTTACACCAACACCCTATTCATAATCCCTCTCACGCTAACGAACCTGCCTGGTAATCATGATGAACAAAGCTGTATACATTTTATCTGCCGTACGTACTCCTATCGGGTCTTTTGGAGGAACCCTCAGCTCAATGAGCGCTACTCAACTTGGGGCTGTAGCCATCAAAGGCGCTTTAGAAAAAGCCGCCGTTTTACCCGAACAGGTACAGGAAGTGTACATGGGCAATGTACTCAGTGCCGGCTTAGGACAGGCTCCAGCACGACAAGCCGCTATATTTGCAGGCATCCCTACGGCATGTGAATGCACCACCATCAATAAAGTATGTGCATCGGGTGCTAAAGCCATTTCATTGGCAGCCCTCTCTATTCAAAGCGGAGCTGTTGATGTGGCTGTAGCAGGAGGCATGGAAAGCATGTCCAATGTTCCTTACTACCTCAACAAAGCCCGATTCGGCATCAAACTCGGAAACGATACTTTGGTCGACGGCTTGGTAAAAGACGGTTTATGGGATGTGTATAAAGACTTCCACATGGGCAATGCCGCAGAGCTCACGGCAAAGGAAATGCGCATCGACAGGGTACAACAAGATGAATATGCCGTCAGCTCTTACAAAAAATCTGCCGCAGCATGGGAAAAAGGATTATTCCAACAGGAAATCGTACCGGTAGAATTGACAGGCAAAATACCGATGACCATTGACCGTGATGAAGAATATGCTAAAGTGAATTTTGATAAAATTCCTTCGCTCAAACCGGTCTTCATCAAAGACGGAACAGTAACTGCCGCCAATGCTTCTACCCTAAACGATGGCGCAGCAGCGGTGGTCTTGGCAAGTGAAGAATATGTAAAAAAACACCACCTGAAACCCATCGCCAAATTATTATCGGCAGCAGACTTCGCTCAAGATCCGGAATGGTTTACCACAGCACCTTCTAAAGCCATCCCTCTGGCCATCCAAAAAGCAGGATTGAGCATCGATCAAATCGACTTCTTCGAAATCAATGAAGCCTTTTCCGTCGTATCCATTGCCAACAACAACTTACTTAAACTTGATACCGCAAAAGTCAATGCATGGGGAGGAGCTGTAGCCTTGGGACATCCGCTCGGATGCTCAGGAACCAGAATTGTAGCTACCTTATTGAATGTACTACAACACCATAACGGACGTTACGGAGTAAGTGCCATTTGCAATGGAGGTGGAGGTTCTACGGCACTGGTCTTTGAACGTTGCTAAACTTTATGAGCATTACCCTTCGATATTTCTTTTTAATTGTTGTGAGTTGTGCTGTGCTAACTTCTTTCTACACTCAAGCACAACACAAAACCATAACCTCTTACTATCCTGCTTTTGACAGCGTAGGCATGCGTGTCCCCGTCGAATTACAATATGAAGTACTGGCCAACGATACCACACAAAAAGATGGGTTCTGGGTAAAATTCAGTCAGGAAGGAGATACTCTTTTGTATTGCCATTATCAAAACAATGTACTTCATGGCATGCGTGAAGAACACTATGGCGATGGTCATATCAAATCCCGTATCAACTATGACCAAGGTCAACGAAAAGATACCGCTTACTTCTGGGAGTTCAATGGAGAACTTTCTTTTATGGAAATCTACCATAATACTCCTTCTAAAGATATCATTCATACCTCCCGCATCAATAAGGATAAACAAATCATCGCCTTGGGCAATCTCAACAAGGACTTGCCCGACAGCACATGGAAGGAATTTTATCCAGACCAAAAACTGAAAAGTATTGCTTCTTTTAAACATGGTAAATTGAACGGATGGGTAGAAACCTTTTACCCCGATGGAACCTTATTACAAAAAGCAGAATTTAAAAACCAAGAGCTCGATGGTAAAGTACTTCTTTATTATCCCGAAGGTGGTTTAAAAAGCGAATGTCAATACCAGCGCGGAGAACAAAATGGATTATTGATCGAGTACTATAACGACGGTACTGTGAAAACCAAAAGCGAATATAAAAACAATACACTCAATGGACTGACCCAACGGTTCTATCCTAATGGGAAACTCGCTACAGAAGAAAATTACCGCAGCGGCGTACTGTTCGGTTTTTTCAAAACCTATTTCGATAACGGACAACTCGAAAGTGTTTCAACCTTAGAAGCCGGAAAAAAACAAGGGAGCTTCATGGAATATAACCGTAACGGCATCTTGATCTTGGAAACAGGTTATCGATCAGGTGTACTGCACGGGGAAAATAAAGCCTACGACCAAGAAGGTAAACTTGTGCATAAGCTCCACTATAAAGAAGGCGTAAAGACGGGCAAAAACTACTATTACTACCCTTCCGGCAAAACGAAAGAAATACAAGACTACGAATACGGAAAAGAGGTCAACCTCGTGCATACCAAACGTTTCTTTGAAAACGATCAACTCCAGGAAACTGGTAACTACATCATCAAAGACAGTCAGGACCCGAAAGGCTGGATCAAAGAAGGAGAATGGACAGGCTTTTATGCTAACGGAAAACCTAAATACAAAGAAGTATACAGCAAAGGGAAAAAACACCTCGGCCAGGTATACTACCACGAAAATGGAACGGTTCAACGTGAGGAACATTATACCTATAACCTTAAACAAGCCCGATGGATAAGTTATTATGCAGATGGAAAACCGGAAATAGAACGTAACTACAAAAACAACATCCTGTATGGCCCCTACAAAGAATACGACGTTGCAGGAGTCTTAAAAAAATCGGGACACTATACGGGGGGGAAAAAAACGGGCGATTGGAAATACATGGGTGCCGATGGCTCCATAGAAAAAATAGAACATTATAAAAATGATCTGCTCATAAAAACCAAAGTTATGCACTAAGGTCACACTCTGTGTATTTTTTTTTATTTTTGTAAGCGCTCATACCCAAAACATGAAAACAATAAAGGAAACATCGTTCCAACTACCCGGACAAACAGGATTTTACAAAGGAAAAGTAAGAGACGTTTACCACTTTGACAATAAATTAGTTGTAGTGGTAAGCGATCGGATTTCAGCATTTGATGTCGTACTGCCTCGTGCTATTCCTTTTAAAGGCCAGGTACTTAATCAAATTGCCGCACAATCCTTAGAAGCCACCAAAGACATTGTTCCCAACTGGGTCATCAATGTACCGGATCCCAATGTCACCATCGGTGTAAAATGCCAAGCCCTACCGGTGGAAATGGTCATCAGAGGCTACCTGGCAGGACATGCCTGGAGGGAATATAAATCAGGGAAACGTACCTTGTGTGGTGTTACCTTACCCGAAGGACTCAAAGAAAACGACAAACTTCCAGAACCCATCATTACCCCTACGACCAAAGCATCGGAAGGACATGATGAAGACATTTCCCGCGAAGAAATAGTAAAACAGGCCATTGTATCTGAAGACATTTATACCCAAGTAGAACACTATACCCGCAGCTTATTTGCAAGAGGAACCGAAATTGCTGCCAGGCAGGGATTAATTTTGGTCGATACCAAATACGAATTTGGCGTACACAATGGCAAAGTCTATTTAATCGACGAAATCCATACCCCCGACTCTTCCCGCTACTTCTACACAAAAGGCTATGCCGAACGCCAGGCAAAAGGAGAAGCACAAAAGCAACTTTCCAAAGAATTTGTCAGGCAATGGCTGATTGAAAATGGATTCCAGGGGAAAGAGGGTCAGCAAGTACCCGAAATGACCGATGAAATTGTGAATCATATTTCTAATCGCTATATTGAGCTCTACGAGAATGTAACGGGTAAAAAATTTGAACCTGCTAAAGATGCCGATCCTTTCGATCGCATTGAAAAAAATATTTTAGCAGTACTCTAATCATTATTGATACCATTTAACTGTTGCTTTTTTAACCTTTATAAAAAATACCATCTACATGAAATACACGCTTGAAAAAAACGAAAAGTATACACTTTTTCAGCTTCACGAAGAAAAATTGACTTCCTTAGTTGCTCCTGATTTGAAATCAGAATTGGTAAAATTAAATGCAGAAGGTGCATCAAGCATTATTCTTGACCTTGGAGATGTAAAGTTTACAGACTCTTCCGGCTTGAGCTCTATATTGGTGGGTAACCGTGTATGTCAAAACGACAATGGCACTTTTGTATTGGCTCGTTTGAACGATCACGTGATGAAATTGATCCAAATCTCTCAATTAAATACCATCCTGAACATTACTCCAACCGTGGAAGAAGCCATAGACCTGGTATTCATGAACAGTCTTGAAAACGACCTTAGAAAAGAAGGCGAAGAATAAATTAACGTGTCTATCGAAGTACACATACTGGGCTCTAGTTCCGCCACTCCTATTTTTGATAGGCATCCTACTGCACAACTGGTCAAAGTACTCAGTCACCATTTCTTAGTCGATTGCGGAGAAGGCACACAAATGCAGCTTTCCCGCTATCGACACAAAGCTTCTAAAATTTCCCACATCTTCATCAGCCACCTGCACGGTGATCATTACCTGGGCTTAATTGGACTTTTAAGCACCATGAATTTGCAAGGAAGAAAACATCCTCTGTACTTATTTTGCCCTCCGGGTTTATCCGAGATCATTACCATACAATTGAAGTATTCTGAATCAGTATTAAATTACAAGCTGCATTTAGTAGAGTTACAAAGTCCTCAACTATACACCTTACTTGAAAATGACCAATACAAAGTAGAGTCCTTTCCACTCCATCACCGTATCCCTTGTTATGGATTTCGTTTTACCGTAAAACAAGGCCCACGAAAGCTCATCAAAGAACATTTACCGGAAGGCATTACTTTATTGCAAATAGCAGCCTTGAAAAAAGGGGAAGACCTGTACAATGAACAACGTGAGCTTTGGATCAAAAACAGTGAGGTGACTGCTGCTCCTCATCCGGAAGTCAGCTATGCTTTTTGCTCCGATACCGCTTACCTGCCATCCCTGGCAGAACTGCTGAAAGGAACAACGTTATTATACCACGAAAGTACCTTCGACAACGATTTTGAACAACGAGCTCAGGACACCTTTCATTCTACTGCAACACAAGCGGCAAAAGTAGCCCAGGCGATGAACGTAAAGAAACTTATACTTGGTCATTTTTCCGCACGCTATAAAGATTTAAATCCCTTACTCGAAGAAGCAAGGTTAGTATTTCCTCCATCTTTTTTAGGAATAGAAGGACAAACTTTTTATACTCCCTAATGTGATCACATGATGGAAAACGGAAACACATTAAAACGTAATGCCCTGTTTATCGTACTCGCAGGAATATTCATTACCAACGCGATTTTAGCAGAACTGGTTGGTGTAAAACTGTTTTCCCTTGAAAAAACACTGGGCATAGAAACCTTATCCATTCAGCTTTTCAATTCCACACCACTCGGCCTGAATTTCACCGCAGGCGTCATACTATGGCCTTTTGTATTCATTACCACCGACATCATCAATGAATACTTTGGAAAGAAAGGAGTGCACCGCATCAGTTTTCTCGCAGCAGGGCTCATCTCTTATGCTTTCATCATGCTTTTTTTCGTGACTAAACTATCCCCTTCCGATTATTGGTTAAGCCTTTACGAAACAACATCCGAAGGGACTCCTTTCAACATCAACGATGCTTTCACCTTGATTTTCTCTCAGGGCATGGCCATCATCGTAGCTTCTTTAACCGCCTTTTTGGTAGGACAACTCATCGATGTGTACATTTTTACCCGCATTAAAAAATACACGGGGAATAAATACCTTTGGCTAAGAGCCACGGGCTCTACCCTTGTGTCTCAATTGATCGATAGTTTCGTGGTTTTATTTTTAGCCTTCTACGTCTTGAAAGATGAAGAACACCGCTGGAGTTTGTCCCTCTTGTTTTCAGTAGGTGTGCTCAACTACACCTACAAATTTATGGTAGCCATTTTATTGACTCCGCTGCTCTACATCGCACATTACTTCATCGACCGCTACTTAGAATCAGACACTCCTGCTTAACGCGGATTGCGTAAGGCATAACAAAAAATTCCCGTCGCAATAGCCACATTGAGCGATTCTGACGCTCCAAAAGCAGGAATGGTAAGCCGATCGGTGATCATGGGATTCAACACGTCCGGAATACCATGCGACTCACTCCCCATCAATAAAGCGGAAGGTTCCTGGAAAGAATGAGCATAAAGGTTTTTTCCTTTCAAATCTGCCGCCAAAACAGGCATGGTCAACTGGTTTAAAAAAGGGGCTAATTCTTTATAATAGATTTTGACCCGGGTAAAAGCCCCCATGGTGGCTTGAATGACTTTAGGATTGAACCACTCTACCGTAAGGGGAGAACAGACAATCTGATGGATGCCAAACCAATCGGCGGTACGGATAATTGTCCCCAAATTTCCAGGATCCTGGACATTACACAGTACTAATAATGAGGTATTTAAATCAACATCTGCCGTATCTACTCCTTTCATCGAAACAACAGCCAAAGCGGAACGGTTAGATTCCAGGTACCCCAAATCCTGGAGTTGCTCTTCCGGTACAAGTTCAGGCTTTATAACACATTGAGAAAGCTGGCGATGGTATGTATTGGCAAATTCCTGACTCACCAGCAAGCGTTCCATTGGCCATCCTGCCTGAATCAACTCCAACACATTTTTTTCGCCTTCTACAGTAAAAGCACTATATATCTTCCTGTATTTTTTATTTTGAAGAGATTTGATGAATTTTATATCGTTCCTGCTTAGCATTATCGTTGACAAAGAAATCAATACATAGTTACCTTCTGTTTTTTGCGTGTTTCACCCTTTTATTGGGGAGTTGCAGGCCAAGTTTACGTTATTTCAATAACGACCCTCAGTACCAAGGTAAGTACTTACTTTCAAAACAGAAAATTGAAGGGGCTAAAAAAATACCAGAAGACGAAATCAAAACCTACATCAAACAAAAAGGCAACCGGGGTATTTTAGGCTTTTATGTCTACATGGGTTTTTATTATACAGGTAAAATAGCACACGATACCGTAGCCCTTCAAAAACGATACGATGCACAAGAAAAAAGATTCAACACCAGAATTGCTAAAGCAAAAAAAGAAAAAAAGAAAAAGAAATTAGAACAAAAAAAAGAAAAGCAACTCGGAAAAACAGAACGCGAAATCAGAGAAGGTAACTGGGTCATGAGAACCATGGGAGAAGCCCCTATCATCTTTGACTCCACAGCCGCCAAAGAAAGTGCCGCTAACATCTCCAAATACTTAAGCACGAAAGGATATTTTCGCAATACGGTAACCTGGAGTGTAAAATACAAAAACAGAAAAGCAAAAATCAAATACAAATTAGATCAAAAAACACCCTATTCGATTACTAATATCCGTTACGATATACCCGATCATAAAGTCGATTCTATCTATCAAAACTCTTCGTCATTTTTGAAAAAAAATGTTCAATACGATGAACAAACGCTCTCCAAAGAAAGAGACCGTATTTTTACCTTATTCAAAAATAAAGGATACTACAACTTTAATAAACAAAGTGTGTATTATACCCTCGACAGTAGTTTTAATAAAAACACAGTCGATCTCACACTACATATCAACAACAGCGATAGTACTGTTTTTGAAATCTACAACATACAAGAAGGAGCATTCTTTTCCGAATTAAGTAAAGGAAATAATCCAGGCCCCGTCGATTCTCCCGAAGAAAAAATTGGATTTATTGTTTATCAACTCTATGGAAAAAATTACAACAGTAAAATCCTCAACAATAAAATCGCACTAAAACAAGGTGAAGTATACAATCAAAGTAAAATTGAAAGCATTCAACGTAGGCTCGGAACACTCGATATGTTTAAGTTGGTCAACATCAGAACCGAAGTCATCAAAACTTCAGCCCAAGACAGCATAAGTAATGATTTGAAAATTTTTATCTATACCAGCCCTTTAAAAAAATACCAATTGTCTCAAGAGTATGGCTTATCGGTCGGACAAGGCTTTATTCCAGGTCCTTTTTTAAATGTCTCGTTCAAAGCCAGAAATATTTTCAGGAACTTTGAAATCTTTCAAGCTTCTGTCATGTACAGCATTGTAGGACAATCCTCAGCATTGGATGTTGACAATGTACTTACAACACAAGAATTTAACAGCAACGTCAGCTTAACATTCCCTACCTTACTCTTCCCCGGTAAGTTTAGAAAAAAGGTAGAACTCAGCGCACCACGTTCCCGCTTATTGATGGGATATGGTTTTGTTGATCGCTTTGAATATAAAAGAGATTACATCAATACCTCTCTATCGTATTTCTTCTTAGGTAAAAATAAATTTAGTCAATTTGGATTCAGTCCTATAGATCTCTACGTGATCATATCCACGATCAAAACAGAAGAGTTTACGATATACCTCAATGAATTGAGAAACTCAGGAAACAACCTTTACCTCACCTTCAATCCTTCCATCGTTACCAATTTCAACATGTGGTATACCTACAACAATTTTCAATACGGAACCAATGAACCCAGTACGTTCATTAAACCCTATGTTGAAATTGGAGGAAATGTTCCTAACTTAATCAACCAACAGGGAACCAAAGAACAAAATGGCCAGCTATTTGGTTTACAATATTACGAATACGTAAAACTTCAACTCGATATTCGTCATACGAAACCTCTAAGTAAAAAACATTCCGTATCGGTAAAACTTCTAACCGGTCTTTCCAGACCTTACGGATCTTCGAGTTATGAAAGCAATGGAAGTTATGTGTTACCTTATGAAAAATATTTTTTTGCAGGAGGAACAAACAGTATTCGAGGATGGCAATCACGACGTTTAGGACCTGGACAGTATAAAGACAGTACCAACGGTTATTTATTTGAACAACCCGGAGAAATACTGATTGAAACAAGTTTGGAATATCGCTTCAAAATCTATAAGTTTTTAGAAGGAGCTTTATTTGCAGATGCCGGTAACGTGTGGAGAATTAAAGATCCTACACGACCAGGATCTGAATTTAAATATTTAGAATCCATTCCTGACATTGGTGTTGCCGTAGGTTATGGTGTACGATTCAATTTCACCTTCCTGATCGTACGTTTTGATATGGGATATAAATTATACGATCCCGCATTACCACTGGCACAACGATATGTCTTTAACCAGACCATCACCCGATCGCCTGTATTCAACATTGGTATCGGTTATCCATTCTAAGCATGATGACAAAAGAAACGATAGCAGAAGAATTAAAAAAAATACAAGACCATATCTGTACTGAATTGGAAAAAGCAGACGGATTAGCCTTCTTTCAAGAAGACTTGTGGAACAGGGCCGAAGGCGGTGGTGGACGATCCCGCGTAATAAAACAAGGCCGCGTATTAGAAAAAGGAGGAGTAAACTTTTCAGCTGTCCATGGAAAAACACCTGAAAAAATAGTACAAGCATTGCAACTTCCCGAAGCTGATTTTTTTGCAACAGGTGTATCCATCGTACTGCATCCCAACAATCCCCATGTACCCATCATACACATGAACATTCGTTATTTTGAAATGAGTAATGGGACGTATTGGTTTGGAGGAGGAATTGACCTTACCCCTCATTATGTGGTCAAAGAAGATGCCCGCTATTTTCATCGCGCATTAAAAGACATGTGTAACCAACACGATGCGCATTTTTATGATCGGTTTAAAACCTGGGCAGACGACTATTTCTACATTCCTCATCGTCAAGAAACACGTGGCATTGGTGGCATTTTCTTTGATCACCTGAACGATCAGAATACGGCCTTAAACAAACAACAACTATGGGAATTTGTAAAAGCGACAGGACTGCTTTTCCCTCAAGTCTATGTAACGTTGATGCATAAGCATAAAGAAAAACCATTTACAGAAGCAGAGCGCTCTTGGCAAAAAATACGAAGAGGACGTTATGTAGAATTTAATTTAGTGTACGACAAAGGCACTAAGTTTGGATTAGATACCCATGGCAGAACAGAAAGTATTTTGATGAGTTTACCTCCAGAAGCATCTTGGGAATACGAATACCAAACCCAACCGGGTAGTAGAGAAGAGCAAACATTAAAACTATTAACCAAAGGAATCAACTGGATCGATGGATTGGATTAATCAACTTGTAGCCTGGGACCAACAACTGTTGGTCTTTTTGAACCGTTGCGGCAATGCATGGATAGATCCTTTCATGATCTTCTGCTCTGAAACCTTTACATGGATTCCTTTTTATGCCCTATTGCTGTACTTCATCATCAAGCATTTTAAGTACAACAGCATTTGGATTGTTTTATCCATTATACTCACGATCACCTTATGTGATCAAATCGCATCGAGCATCTTTAAACCGTGGATCCTTCGATTCCGGCCATGCCATGAGCCCGGTATTGCACCTTTGTTACGCATGATTACAGACTGTGGAGGAGAGTATGGATTCTTTTCCTCTCATGCATCCAACAGCTTTGGATTGGCCATGTTCGTTTGGTTACTGTTTAGAAAAAAATCGAAGCAATGGGCTTGGATCTTCCTATGGGCAAGTACTGTATCGTACAGTAGAATATACCTGGGAAAACATTATCCATTGGATATACTTGCCGGAGCTGTTTGTGGGATACTCGTTGCTGCAGTCGTTTTTAAGCTGAACGAATACCTTTTCAAAAAATATCCCCTTCCCTTTAGATTAGATTCAAACGACTAAAGAAATAATCTTTATTCGATCCACCAATTGGAATTCGTTTGTCTTTAATTATAATTTCCTGGTTATCGATAGCGTGTATTTTATCCAGATTAACGATGAAAGAACGATGTGCCCTTACGAAAATATCGGTGGGCAATTGATCTTGAATCCCTTTCATCGTATAGTGCACAATGTACTTAAAGCCTTCCGTATGAATGATCACATAATCAGCCATCGCTTCTATAAACAATACATCACTGAACAAGACACGTAAACTTTTTGCATTCGAACGCACATACATGTCTTTCAAACCCGAAGAGGTACGACGTTCTTCTTTTTTATCCGTTCTCGTTTCTAATCGTTTTATGGCTTGGCTAATACGCGCTTGAGTACTGGGTAATAAAATAAAATCGGCTACTCCTTCGTCAAATGCAATCAATGCACGATCTGAAGAAGATGAAAACACCACAACAGGAGGTTGAGAGCTCAATTGATCCATCAACTCAGAAGAATTTTCTCCTAATAAATCAGCCGATAGAAAAATAGACACATCCGAATGTTTAGGAAGATACACCAACGCTTCTGAAACAGAAGCAAATGTTTTGAGCAAACTTACCGTTTGAATAGAAGAAAATGCCTGCTCTAAGACAGCATTCTCTTTTTTATCAGATCCAATTATAATTAAATTCATACGAAATCAAATTAGCAAAAGAAGTATAATATATATAATGACGAACTATAATAAACTTACCCACATCTTAATCAATACCCTATTTAAGGTGATAAACAGCCGCATACTGCGCTATATATTTCCCTATAATATCAAATTCCAAGTTCACCCGCCCACCTTTTTGTATTTTTTTTATGTTGGTGTGCTCATACGTATAAGGGATAATCGCTACAGAAAAACGGCCAAGTGCTGATTCGACAACCGTTAAGCTGATCCCATTGACACAAATAGAGCCTTTGGGAACCGTTATAAATCCACTGCGAGCGTCGTATTCGATCTCATAAAGCCAACTTCCTTTTTTATCGATGATGGCTTTACATTCGCCTGTAAGGTCAACATGGCCTTGGACCATATGTCCGTCTAAACGTCCATTAAACGGCAAGCAACGTTCCAAATTGATTTCATCCCCTTCTTGTACATCCTTAAAATTTGTTTTTTGAAGTGTTTCATCAATCAATACCACCTTATGAGAAGTTTCATCAAATGATACAACGGTAAGACAAGCCCCATTATGCGCAACACTTTGATCTATTTTTAATTCTTTGGAGATCGCGGAGCTAATGGTCAATACCCTATTCGTTTGGTCTCGCTCAACCTTTTTAACTCGACCTACCGTTTCCACAATTCCTGTAAACATACTATTTTCCTTTTCCCTTAATCATGGTAAATACTGTGTACCACATAATTTTAAAATCCATAGCCAAAGACATGTTCTCTATATACAAGATATCATGTTTCAATCTTTTCACCATTTGATCGACATTTTCAGCATAGCCAAACTTCACTTGTCCTAGCGATGTAATTCCTGGTCGTACCCGATGCAGATGTTTATAATACGGAGCTTTAAGCATAATCTGATCAATGAAGAACTGGCGTTCAGGACGCGGTCCCACCAAACTCATGTCTCCAATCAACACATTATAAAATTGAGGAAATTCATCGATACGGGTTTTTCGCATAAATTTACCCCAAGGCGTAATCCGGGAATCTTTTGAGGATGACAACGCAGGTCCTTGCTCTTCTGCATTGACAAACATACTTCTATACTTATAAATTTTAAAAGGTTTCCCTTCTCTGCCAATACGCTCTTGAGAAAAGAAAATCGGGCCCTTCGAAGTATACTTGGTAATGAGTGCTACGCCCAAGAAAAAAGGGAAACCAAATACAATAACACAAACAGACACCCCAATATCAATGGCCCTCTTCAAAGCCTTTTGCCACAATGGAATTAAATCCTGATTGATTTCAATAAATGGTAATCCAAACGCTTGTGTCACCTTCACCGAACCTAACAACAACTGATAAATATCAGGAATGATACTCACCTTTACCTTTAAACCCTCCAAACGACTCATCAAATCAGTAACCTTATCGTGTTCGGAAGGTTCTAAAGCAATGATGACATGATTCACTTTAGCGACACGAATAAACTTTCCAATATGGATGTATGAACCCAAATGCCTTAATTTTCCTCGCCATAAATCATGATTCCCTTCATTGGCATGCATGTATCCGATGAATCGTATGCCTTGATCCCGGTGCTCATGTTCTATTTCCTCATATAACTCCAGGGCTTTCTGATCACTTCCTAACAAAAGTGCTTTGAAGTAAATTTTACCCTTCGCTATATCATGCTTAATACTTGTAATAGAAACCACCTTGGCAATGAATAATAAGCCAAATTGAATGGTCGTATAAAGCCCCAAGGTTTTATAATAAGCCGTATATGTTTTAACACCTTCATCATCCAATAACAAGATTAAAAAAACAAGTGTGGATCCAATCAATACCACTGGAACCAACCGGAAAGTCTCTCGTATCCTGGACTTTGAAAACATGTCATTATAAAATCCCGTAAGTGCTAACAAGGTGATCCAAAAAAAACCAATCACAAACGCATTCAACACTAAAGACAAATCAATAGGCTCCTGAGTTTCTTGTAATAATTCCTTACGTTCCATGTAAAAAATAACCCACGCCAAAACAGACACCAGCCAATCAACTAAAACAAAGCGGGTAAATAGAAGTCTTCTTTCCAAGGTGATAAAATTAATACACTAAATATCGAATAGATATTCTAAATTGCAACACAGGTTACCGACAAAAATACACATTTTAGTCCGGAGCTAAAACACAATGAATTTAATTGATTCCTTCAGACATCAAGGCCTTAGAAAACAATTAGTTAACATTCTAATTGAAAAAGGGATTACCAGTAAATCCGTACTGGATGCCATTGGACGTATTCCCAGACACGTATTTCTCGACAATGCTTTTTTAGAGCACGCCTACCAAGACAAAGCTTTCCCTATTGATGAAGGGCAAACCATTTCGCAACCCTATACGGTTGCCTTTCAAACCTCTTTGCTCGAAATTCAGAAAGGCGATAAAGTATTAGAAATCGGTACAGGCTCGGGCTATCAAAGCTGTGTACTACTCGAAATGGGTGCCAAACTCTACACCATAGAATACCATGCACGCCTATTTGAAAAAGCAAAATATACACTCGGACAACTCAAGTACAAAGCACAGTTTTTTTGTATGGATGGCACCTTGGGCTTGCCTCAATATGCCCCTTACGACAAAATCATTGTCACAGCAGGAGCTCCAAGCGTACCTGAAACACTCATGACACAATTGAAAGTCGGAGGACACCTTGTCATTCCTGTAGGAGACAATGCCAAACAAACCATGCTGCGCATTACCCGAAAAAGTGAACATGAATTTCAACGTCAACAATTTGGCACCTTCCGGTTTGTACCGCTGGTAGGGAAACATGGGTGGAAGTAATTAAGGTATTAGTAGCCAGGGATCAGTAGTCAGTAAAAAATAAATTATTTTAGTTTACGTTTCATTAAATAATTACCTTGAGTTACCTTACAAAGGTATACAAAATAAGCTCCTACTAATTACTACCTCATTCACTTACTGATCCCTGACCACTAAATACTATGACAAAATCACCTTCCGAATCCGTTGTCATCAAATCAGAACTGGTACTGCCCAACGATACCAATACATTGAACAACTTAATGGGAGGTCGCCTGATGTACCTGATGGATGTGGTATCGGCCATCTCGGCACAGCGCCATGCTGAAAGTACTGTTGTTACCGCTTCTGTCGATAACGTATCCTTTTCTCATCCCATTACCATTGGAAGTGTGGTGACCTTAACCGCTAAAGTAACCCGGGCATTTTCGAGTTCGATGGAAGTACACATTGAAGTTTTTGCAGAAAATATTCCTAAAGGAAAAGCTAAAATAAAAACCAATGAAGCTTTTTTCACCTTCGTTGCCGTGGATGAAAACAACAAACCAAAACCTATTCCTGAACTGATCCCCGAAACCGAAGATGAACAAAAAATGTACGAAGGCGCACTCAAACGCCGTGAGCTAAGGCTCGTACTGGCAGGCAGAATGAAGATACAGGACGCGGTGTCGTTGAAAGAAATATTTAGGAGTTAGTAGTCAGGTATCAGTGGTCAGTGAGGCTTCACAATAAGTTAATAGGCTATTATAAGAAGAAAGAGGTTTGTTATCGTAAGACAACAAACCTCTTTCTTCTTATAATGATCAATGTCAAAACTAGTCCCTCGCTACTGACCACTGATACCTGACCACTGACCACTAATACCTCCTTACCACCCCAATATCCATGCAAACATCAGCGGTGCAACGATAGTAGCATCGGACTCAACAATGAACTTTGGCGTATTGACATCCAATTTACCCCAAGTGATTTTTTCATTCGGTACAGCACCAGAATAAGAACCATAACTTGTCGTCGAATCTGAAATCTGACAGAAGTACGCCCAGAATGGAATGTTCTCCATTTCCATATCCTGGTACAACATTGGTACCGTACAAATCGGAAAATCACCTGCAATACCTCCTCCTATTTGGAAGAAACCTACCCCTTTACCCTCTGAATTTTTAATGTACCAATCGGCCAACCACATCATGTATTCTATGCCCGATTTCATGGTAGAAGCTTTCAATTCTTGCTTGATGCAATACGAAGCAAAAATATTACCCATGGTAGAATCTTCCCATCCTGGAACCACAATCGGTAAATTTTTCTCTGCCGCAGCCAGCATCCAACTGTCTTTAGGATCTATTTGATAGTATTGCTCCAATTCTTTTGAAAGCAACATTTTGTACATAAACTCATGAGGGAAATAACGTTCTCCTTTTTGCTCCGCATCATTCCATACTTTGAATATATGCTTTTGCAATCTTCTAAACGCTTCTTCTTCAGGAATACAAGTATCCGTTACACGGTTGTAGTGGTTTTCTAATAAATCCCATTCGTCTTGAGGACTTAAATCACGGTAATGAGGGACTCTTTTATAAAAATCATGTGCCACCAAATTCATGATGTCTTCTTCCAGGTTAGCCCCGGTACATGAGATGATTTGAACTTTATCCTGACGAATCATTTCGGCCAATGACTTACCCAACTCCGCCGTGCTCATGGCACCGGCCAAGGTAATCATCATTTTACCCCCATCATTCATGTGAGCTTCATATCCTTTAGCAGCATCGACAAGTGCTGCAGCATTAAAATGCAAGAAGTGTTTTTCCGTAAATTGAGAAATCGGACCTTTGGCCATGGGATTAAAATTGAAGTTTTATTGAAAATTACCCTGCAAAGCTATGGCTATTCCTCTTTTTTACCAACATTCTTCCTCAACTATAGTACATTTATTATCTTTGAACATGATCGACGAGGAATTTTACCCTTATATTTTCACTGAAAACGTGTACCTGATTCCCTCAAAAGGCAATCAAAAGGCAACGGCGGTAGAGAACACTCAAGAAGAAAAAAAAGTCGTATCCACTCCTCCTGAAGCAATCCCCGCCTCTCAAAAAGCGGCCATGAAAACCCTTCACCCTGGAAATTCATCCGTATTATCCGTGGTCTTCTGGGGAACTCCCCTTCAGTTTTCCAGTGCTGATCAGGAATTGCTCCACAAAATCATACAAGCCTGTAAATTAAATCCAGCTGATATTGGCTTATTTCATGCCGACAACAGCACCGGACTTCTTTTCACCGACGACATTGCAGCGTCAAAAGCCGTTGTCTTCTGCTCTAAAGAAGTCCTGCACAGTGCAAAACAAGCTCAAATCAAGCTGTATAATCCACACAACACAGCAGGAAAAACCCTCCTCTTAAGTGATCCTTTAGATGCGTTGGCCAAGGATACCGCCTTAAAAGGCAACCTCTGGAAATCCCTTCAGGCCTTATTAGGTCTTTAATACACCTATATTCTTCATGAAATACAAACGCCTTAGTTCCGAAGAACTTCAAGCCTTAGAACCGGAATTCATCCATTTTCTAGCGACCAATTCCATTACAGCCCCCGATTGGGTCACGCTGAAAGACACGCACATGGAGCGTGTTGATGAACTCATCGATCTATTCAGCGACATGGTATATGAAAACATATTACAAAAAATAAAATACCTAGAATACTTAAGTCCACGTGACCTGATGATCTTTCACTGTAAAGAAGACACGCTACAGATGGTGGGGATACAGTTGTCAGACGAATGCGGTATTGACCTCACCGATGAAGACTTTTTTGAACGTTGGCAAACCACAGAAGGAATAAGAGGCATACAGGTTTACAGCAAAGAAAAAAGATACAGCGGAGAACGTGCCATCGATGTCTTCCAATTGGTACAAAACGGTTGTGTCATCACCGATGAAAAATTATTCAATACCATACTCCCACTTTGTAGGGCATCATAACATCGGCTATGGATACGAAAATCTACTTAGGGTACAAACGTCAAAAGTCCTTCACCCCTATTCCATAAAAACAAGTACCTTTTGAAGTTCCTTCCCTCGTTTACGACAAAACAAATTCAACATCGGAATATGTGTTTTCCATCGTACCACATGCACATGCGATAGATTACCGACATAGCGATTACGTTCATGAAAAGCTACTGAACTTTCTTTTACATGAGACATGGTCTTAGATCCATAAACAGTATAATATTTTATACCATCTTTATTAATGTGATAATAAGGAGAACCTTTTTGCCACTCTGTAGGAAGGTCGGTAAATATAGTATTGAATAACCAAGCATCAACAGGTGTTCCATAAGCCAAATAGTTAAACATATTTAAACCAAAAGGATCATTCATAATACATCCCTTAATGGGATCTTTTAATCCATATTTCAAGACGTAACTTGAATCGGTAGAAATTAGAGCCGCTAAATGTGCTCCTGCAGAATGTCCTGAAATATATATTTCATCTTGATCACCTCCAAATCGTGCGATGTTTCGCTTTACCCATAACAGCGCTCTGGCACAGTCGTCGGCCATGCCGTAATACTTTGTTTCCGGTGCCAAACGGTAATTGATGACCACCGTAACAATACCATTGAAGGCAAAGGCTTCTCCTACGGAAGTATGTTTGGGAGAATCTTTTGTTCCTTGTCTCCAAGCTCCCCCATGAATAAAGAGAAGCACTTTAGCACTTTTTTGTAATGTAGTTTTCGATACATATACATCCAGTCGATGAGCCTCTGCATCATAATCCGAAGAGGAAGAGTCTACATACGATATATTTTTCGTAATCGTACAATCTCTTGCCACAAGGTTTACATGAATTAAAAAGAATAGGATTGAATAAAATAGAATTTTCATATACAAAATAATCTTGTATGTCGTGGATAAACCAGAAAGAACAATCAAATTAAGAATTGCATATTCGAGATACAAAAGAATAATGGTTTTCTTCATGGTAAATAATAGCCCCTTCTAGGTCGATTGGGTGCCATATGATAACAACCTAAAAATGAGTATGGAGTGTGAGCACGAGTATGGAGAATTCCCTCTCCATACTCGCGCTCACACTCCATACTGTTCTCTACCCTGATGAAGTCGCATACAAAGGGTCAATTAAGTATCTCCTTACCATAAAAAATCAAAGAAGAACTCATCATGCTTTTAGCTCACCAATATGGTGTATAAAATCTTCCTGCTTACTTGCTTATCACTCTGGACAAATCCTTAACTTTACCTTAAGCATTTTACACCCATGAATAAAGAACAAGCTCAAGCACGTATACATACCTTAACGGAACAGATTAACCATCACAATCAACTCTACTACCAGGAACATCGGTCGGAGATCAGTGATCAGGAATTTGATTTTCTGCTTAAAGCATTAGAAGAACTAGAATTTCAATACCCAGACTTAAAACTTCCTGACAGTCCTACCCAACGTGTAGGTGGCACCATTACCAAAGAGTTTGAAACGGTCGTACACCGCTTCCCCATGCTGTCGTTAGGTAATACCTATTCAGAAGAAGAAATTCGGGAATTCGATCAACGCGTACGAAAAACACTGGGACATGAACACGTCGATTACATCTGCGAATTAAAATTTGACGGTGTTGCGGTAAGTGTAACCTATAACAATGGCTTACTTGTACAAGCGGCTACACGTGGCGATGGAGAACAAGGCGATGACATCACCGCCAACATCAAGACCATTCGTAGCATTCCTCTTCGCATTAAAGGCGATGATATTCCGGCATTGTTTGAAGTGAGAGGAGAAGTTTTTTTACCCCTACGCTCTTTTGAAGAAATCAACAAAGAGAAAGAAGAAAATGGAGAAGCACCATTAGCCAACCCACGTAATGCAGCCTCTGGCACAGTAAAGATGCAAGACTCCAGCATTGTCGCCAAACGTAAACTCGATTGTTTTCTTTATTCTCTGAATGGAGAAAACCTTCCTTTCTCTACACATTTCGATGCATTGACATGGCTTTCTCAAAAAGGATTTCAAGTGTCGAACACCTGGAAAAAATGTCAGCGTATAGAAGAAATCATGGACTTTATCCACCATTGGGATCAAAATAAACATACACTACCTTTAGCCATCGACGGCATTGTGATTAAAGTCAACAGTTTCGATTGGCAAGAAGAATTAGGTTTTACCGCTAAAAATCCACGTTGGGCCATTTCTTATAAATACCAGGCAGAAAAAGCCGAAACAACATTACGCTCCATCGAATACCAGGTAGGCCGTACAGGAGCGGTTACTCCTGTAGCTAACCTCACACCTGTACTACTCGCCGGTACCACCGTAAAACGTGCCAGTTTACACAATGCCAACGAAATCGAGCGCTTGGATTTACACGAAGAAGATACCGTTTGGGTAGAAAAAGGCGGAGAAATTATACCCAAAGTCACAGCCGTTTCTCTCCATAAACGGAACCCCAACAAACCTAAAATCAAATTCATTACCCATTGTCCTGAGTGCAATACACCACTGGTACGCATAGAAGGAGAAGCCGCATTTTATTGCACCAATGAAGAAGGATGTCCTCCTCAGATCAAAGGAAAGTTAGAACACTTCATGCACCGCAAAGCGATGAACATTGAAGGGCTGGGATCTGAGACCATCGATTTATTGTATCAAAAAGGATTGGTCAAAACCCCTGACCAACTCTACGAACTCCGTTACGACGACCTGATGCAATTGGATCGCTTTGCCGATAAATCTGCCAAAAACTTACTGGAAGGAATAGAAGAAAGTAAAAAAACACCATTCAAAAGAGTGCTTTTTGCCATTGGCATTCGACATGTTGGGGCCACCATCGCCGAAAAATTGGCAGATGCTTATCCCAACATTGACCTCTTAAAAAATGCCAAAGAAGAGGATCTGATTTTGGTCCCCGAAATCGGTGGAAAAATTGCACAAAGTGTAGTGGCTTATTTTTCCAATCCCAAACATCTTCAACTGATTGAAAACCTGAAAAAATCCGGGGTTCAATTGGAGCGATCCCTCGAGGAAAACAGTACAAACAGCCTTTCTAATCAACTGGAAGGACTCACCTTTGTCGTTTCCGGCGTTTTTAGTCAATACGGCCGAGAGGAATTGAAAGCATTGATTCAACAACACGGCGGAAAAATCGCATCGGGCGTCAGTGGGAAAACCAATTACCTGGTCGCGGGAGAAAACATGGGGCCCTCTAAACTAGAGAAAGCCCAATCTTTAGGGGTAAAAATCATCAGTGAACACGAGTTTTCTACATTGATTGCTTAAAGCAGAATTATTTTAAGTGTTTACTTCTTATTAAGATCAGAATTCACGAATTTTGTGGCCTGAAAGAGTACAAATTAAGCATGGGTATTGCACAAGAATTAAGAGGAACAGGGGTAGCGTTAGTTACACCATTCAACGACCAATTAGAAATTGATACCGTTGCTTACAGGCAATTGATCAAAAACTGTTTTGCCGGCAATGTAGATTACCTTGTGGTAAACGGGACTACGTCAGAATCTCCTACCACCACTTGGGAAGAGAAATTACTTTTGCTGGATATTGCGCGTGAAGAATCCCAGGGAAAAGGAATCATGTTTGGCATGGGAGGCAACAATACCGCTGAAATTGTTGCTAAATTAAAATCCATGAACCTCAAAGGAGTCAACAGTATTCTTTCTGTATCTCCATATTACAGTAAACCTTCTCAAGAAGGTATTTACCAGCATTACAAAGCCATTGCAGAAGCTTCACCTGTACCGGTGATCTTATATAATGTTCCAGGAAGAACCGGTGGTGCAGGGATACAATTGGCGACCGTAGAACGTTTGGCCAAATTACCCAATATTGTCGGAATCAAAGAAGCATCCAGCGACATGAACTTCGCATTAGATATACGTAGAGTCACACCTGATGACTTTTTACTCCTTTCCGGAGACGATATGGTAGCCGTTCCCATGATTGCTATCGGTGGAAGTGGTTCTATTTCTGTTTTAGCCAATGCCTTCCCTGAGTCATTCAGCCTTATGATTAACCAAGCCCTCAAAGGCGATTTTAAATCCGCAACAGAAGCCCTCATCAAATTCTCAGCATTGGATCCTTTGCTTTATGAAGAAAGTAATCCAGTAGGCATCAAATTTGTGTTAGAACAACTTCAAGTATGTTCGGCTAACGTACGTTTACCTTTAGCTCCTCCTTCGGCGTCTCTCTCAACACGTATTTTAACGGCAATGCAACCTGCACTTACTATAAAAACAAGCTAATTATTGCATCATAAACAGCATAGGAAGCATAAAAAAAGGAGAAGTTAAGCTTCTCCTTTTTTTATTGTGCATAGAACGTAAATGTTATTTACCCTCTGAATTTTTTACTTCTTGAACCTCTACTCTGATTTCTTGAGCAAGATTCTTTAAATCCTGCATTCCTTTACGAACACGTGTGCCTGCAGCACTGTTCTCTTTGTCATAGAACTTTACGAAATCAGCCTCCAATGAAGCTACAAGATCTTTAAGTTGTTGGTACCTGTTCATCTTTGAAAAATTTTACGTTAAAACCATTGATGTTGATGTACTAAATATATAAAAATAGCGATCCCAAAACAAAATAAATATGTCAGAATCGCTATTTTTTTTAAAATTTCAGGTACTAGATCGAAATATTCGACAAGCTGCCAGAGTAAGCTCCTGCCTTTAATTTCTCCGCAATGGCCGCAAATGCCGCGATTGTTTGCTCTACATCCTCTAAGGTATGGTCAGCTGTAGGGATCAACCTTAACATCATAACATCCTTAGGCACAACAGGATAAATAACAATAGAACAGAAAATACCGTAATTTTCTCTTAAATCTATGATCATTTGGGCTGCTTCTGCTTCCGTTCCAGACAAAAATACCGGAGTAACAGGAGATTCCGTAACACCCAAATTGAAGCCTTTTTTCCTTAAGCCAGTTTGCAAAGCATTCACCACTTTCCAAAGGTTGTCTCTTAATTCTGGTCTTGTTCTCAACAATTCCAAACGCTTCATATTCCCCACCACAAAAGCCATCGGCAATGTTTTAGCATAAATCTGAGAACGTGTATTGTAACGCAAGTAATTAATCACTTGCTCATTGGAAGCAATAAAACCACCAATACTTCCCATCGATTTGGCGAATGTAGAGAAGTAAATATCAATGTCGGCCTGAACCCCTTGTGCTTCGGCAGCTCCAGCACCTGTAGGACCCATCGCTCCAAAACCATGTGCATCATCGATCAACAGGCGGAAATTGAATTCTTTTTTCAAGGCAACGATTTCTTTCAAACATCCCATATCACCTGCCATACCAAAAACACCTTCTGTAATCACTAAAATGGCTCCTCCACTTTGATCGATCAATTTAGTGGCTCTTTCAAGTTGTTTACGAAGGTTCGCTACATCGTTATGAGGAAACACAAAACGTTTTCCCTGGTGTAATCTTACACCATCTACAATACAAGCATGTGATTCAGAATCGTACACAATCACATCGTGACGGTCCACCAAAGCATCAATCATAGAAGACATCGCCTGGTAACCAAAATTGACGACCATCGCATCCTCTTTGCCTGTAAATTGAGCCAATTGACTCTCAAATTCTTCTATAAGAGACGAATTACCAGACATCATACGAGATCCCATAGGATAACCTAATCCGAACTTTGCCGCTCCCTCTGCATCTGCTTTTCTTACCTCTGGGTGATTCGCAAGACCTATGTAGTTATTCAAGCTCCACGTAAGTACTTCTTTTCCTCTAAATTTCATACGAGGTGCTATCTCTCCTTCCAATTTAGGAAACGCAAAATAACCATGAGCCACAGACGAGTGTTTACCCAATGGGCCTCGGTCTGTCATTAATTTTTCAAATAAATCCAATGTTGTAAAAGGTTTAAATTGACTCGAAGACTAACTGTATCCAAACAGTTTAACATTCAAATTTAGCATTTTTTACGAAAAAATGAATGGTTTTTTCACGCTAAAATTATAAACATTCAACCATCACAAAAAATACGTACGAAAAATGACACTGGGACCCTTAGAATTACAAATGGAGTAAAGGTTTAAATTAAAAAGCACAATTATTTTAGAATCTCCTATTTTAATTTAAATTGTATAATAAAATATAAAAATAACACCATTATGAAGAGAAGCATACCGAGGATTTTACCATTTTTAGCAGGAGTTCTTATCATTTCTTCATCTCTCGCTCAAAGCACCATTGGATTAAAAACAGCAGAAGAGTTGATCAACAAGGGTGATTATATGCAAGCGCTCATCCAATTAGACAGCATCATCGCCAAAATACCCGATAACTCAGAAGCATACGCCCTGCTTGGAAAAGCCAAAGCCAGTTTGGGTGACTGTAGCGGAGCCATTGAATCCTGGGATACCTATGCCAATCTAGACCAAAACAACAGTTGGAAAGTCAATTCGCTCAAGGCTGATTGCTATGTCAATCAAGGCCATCATGAGGAAGCCATTGATGCGCTCTCTAAATACCTCGTACATGATCCCTACCATGGACACTCGTACATGATCAGGGGACAAGAATACTACCTGACCAGTAAGTATGCACTGGCCGTCCAAGATTATTCGATGATCATCAATAGAAAATTGGAAGGACACGCATCTTTCGAAGTATACTATAAAAGAGGACTTGCGTATTCTGAATTTGGGATGTACAAAGATGCCTTGGAAGATTTCAACAAAGTCGTAGAACTCTACCCTAAATTCAACTACGGTTACTTTTACCGAGGTTCTTCTTATTGGCATTTAAGGAAATATGAACAAGCGATTGCCGATTTTACCAAAGCCATAGAACTCGATGCCAAAGACTTACACTCTTATTACAACAGGGGATTATGTTATAAAGACGAAAAAGAATTCAACATGGCCATTACAGACTTCAGTAAAGTCATTCAATTGGACCCTAATTTTGACGAAGCCTATAACCAAATTGCCATGAGTTTATACTATAAAGGGGATTGGGCAGCGGCAGAACGTTCCTTCAACGAATACATCACGAAGTTTTCCAACTATAGCCATGCCTACTTCAATAGAGGGATGTTTTATACCGAACGAAAAAACAACACGAAAGCCCTGGCCGATTTTGACTATTGCCTGCAACTCAATCCCAAAGATGGGGATGCTTATTTTCATAAATCTCTGATTTTCATGGAACAAAATAAAAAAGACCAAGCTTGTCAAGCCCTCCAAAAAGCAGAAGATCTTGGAAATAAAGAAGCTGCACGCATGAGCAAAAGGTATTGTGACACGGCTAAAAAACCTTAACCCTGAGTTAGTTCAAGACCTTTTTTTTTATTCGTATTGTTTTTTTGCGTAACATTGGAAAAAAAATAACCCTATGATACGCAAAATCATATTTACTTTTCTGATTGCCCTATTGTTTTACACGTCAAGTGAGGCGCAACAATCTGTTCAACTGTTCAAAGGCACCGTTTGGAACATGCAAGGACCCAACTCTTCTGCATGGGATTTGAAAAAAGACATCGGTCTAAGTATTACTGATCAAGATGAGCACAAAGACTTTGTGAACACGACCACCGCAAAAGATCTCCCTTCCTTAAAAAGGGACTTGTCTTCTTTAAATGAAACCCGCTTTTGCATACTTCCCAACATCGATTTTAATAATCAATCCTTAGAGCAATTACCTGCTTTAGTCATTGGAAAAAAATGGGAAACCAAACTTTCCAAGCTTAAAGTCAACGAAGTCTTCATCGTGCGCTTAAGAGGACAACAAGACTATGCCATTGTGAGAATTACCAACATTGTAGACGATGGAAAATCATTGGCATCTAAGGATGGAAACAACCTCGACTACATTGAATTTGAGTATAAAAAATTTGCACAACCTACTGCCATTGATGTCAAAGCAACATTTGAAAAATCGTTCACTGCATTTAAAGCTAAAAATTATGCCGACGCTATTTTCGGATTTGACCAAGTCATTGCTGCCGATCCTAACCACTGGGAAGCTTATTATTACAGAGGCTTAGCCAAATACGAAATTGGAGATTATGAAGCAAGTTTATCAGACCTCAATACAGCACAACCTCATTTAACAGAACGTTGCGACCTGTACCTGCACAGAGGTATGGCAAAAAGTAAACTAGGCATGAGAGATGAAGCCATCGAAGATTACACCACCACCATCAAATGCGACAGTACTCTTTATGATGCTTACACACACAGAGCACATGAATATTACCTGTTGAGTAATTACACCGCTGCCATCGATGACTACAGTAAAGCCATTACACTACGTCCTGAACATTTTGAAGCCTATTATGGAAGAGGGTTAGCTAAAAATGAATTTGGAAAATATGCTTTTGCCCTCAGTGACTTTGATAAAACGATTTCATTGTTCCCTACTTACAATTACGCATACTTCTACAGAGGTTTTGCTTACAGTCACCTCGACAAACACAACGAAGCCATTGCCGATTATACAGAAACGATCAAATTAGATCCTAAAGACAAAAGTGCTTATTTCAACAGAGGTCAATCCTACGGTGAATTAAAAAACTATGCTGCTGCCATTGCCGATTATGAAAAAACGATCGAACTCGATCCTAACTTCCTAACCGCATACCTTGAAAAAGCACATACCAAATACCTCAACAAAGACGTACAAGGAGCTACACAAGACTATGATGCAGCCAGTGCAAAATTCCCTAATCATGGTAGCGTCTACTTCAACAAAGGATTATTCTTCTTTGAATTGAAAAAAGACAAAGCAGCGTTAACAGAGTTTGATAAAAGCATTGCTTTAAATCCGAATGATGCAGAAGCATTCCATTACCGTGCCATGGTCAAAGATGCCCTCAAAGACGCAAATGGCGCTTGCACAGACATTACAAAAGCCCTTGAACTAGGCTATAAGGACAGCGAAGGATTAAAACCTGTCTACTGTGGCAAATAACTTTTTAGATCCAATACAAGCTTCCTACCCTATCTTAACAGGAAGGAAGTTTGTATTGGGTTCTCAATCTCCCAGAAGAAAAGCCTTACTTGAAGGACTGGGAATTATTCCTGATATAAGAACCAACGACATGGATGAGCATATTCCAACTCATGTTCTTCCTCATCAGGCTCCTGAATTTCTCGCACAAAAAAAAGCACTTTATTTTCTGCCTTCTCTCCAAGAAAATGAAGTGTTGATTACTGCAGATACCATCGTCATTATAGGGCATCAAATACTAGGTAAGCCTATCGATAAAAAAGAAGCGATTGACACCTTAACCCAACTGAGTGGCAACATGCACGAAGTCGTTTCTGGTGTTTGTATCAGTACCCGCAATACGCAACATTCTTTTTCTGAAACCACCAAAGTTTTTTTTCGATCCCTTTCGAAAGAACAAATCAACTATTATGTGGATCAATTTGCCCCTTATGATAAAGCCGGCGCTTATGGCATCCAGGAATGGATTGGTCTAGTAGGTATTGAAAAAATAGAGGGTGATTTTTATAATGTCATGGGTTTACCCGTCGGGAAGCTCGTACATGAATTACAACAAAAATTCCCCTGGTAATTTTTGTCCTTAAACCATCCAATCTTCTAAAATACGCATCTCTACCATCGGAGAAATACGATCGTACAATACATGATAAACGGCCTTCGTAATGGGCATATCAACTGTCTTTTCACTTAAATTCATTTCATGAATAGATTTCACCGCATAATAACCTTCAGCAATCATGTTCATCTCCATTTGAGCGGACTTCAAAGAATATCCTCTGCCCAATAAATTACCCAAATTTCGATTTCTACTGTAAGGAGAATAAGCCGTCACCAATAAATCTCCCAAATATGCCGAAGCATTGATATCGCGTTCCCCTGGATATAAGCTGGCTAAAAATCGTGCAATCTCCTGCATGGCATTCGCCACCAATACCGCTTGAAAGTTATCGCCATAGTTTAAGCCCCTGGCCAAACCACACGCAATGGCCACAATGTTTTTCATCACCGCACAGTATTCAACACCATACAAATCCGTTAATGTCGATGTTTTCACAAAACGGTTTTCCACCAATTCTGCTACCCAACGGTTCACCTCTTCATTCACCCCTGCAATCGTCAAATAAGAACGCTTCTCAATCGCTACTTCTTCCGCATGACAAGGACCGGCAAGAATCACCTGATTGGTCAACGGAACTCCTTTATACTTGGATAAAAAATCAGTCACTAAGATGTTGTATTCAGGAATCATACCTTTCACTGCTGAAACCCATACTTGATCGGAAGCAAAAGAAGAAAAAGATTTCAGTGTATCTAAGATAAAAGCAGCAGGCACTGCTAAGATGACCAGCTGCGCATCGGCAATACAAGACTTGAGATCTGTACTGGCCGACACCTTCGTCTGATCAATACGAATATGAGATAAATACCTCGGATTCGATCCATTTTGCTTAATGCATTTCACAGATTCAACATCACGCAACCACCAACTGATTTGAATATCTTTTTCACTCAGTATCTTCACAATGGCTGTAGCCCAACTTCCTCCGCCAATTACCGCTACTTTTTTTATTTTTTGTAGTGCTTTCACTATCCTTGTCTTTTTTTTGACCGAATTATTATCGCAAATTTACAGACAAATTGCCTAAGAGGCTAATATCTTATACATGAACTTACTCAAACTCTCCCAGCTTCACAAGGGAGCCTTCTATGTTTTCCTCAGTGCCGCCGGCTTTTCAGTCAAGGCGATCTTGGCTAAGAAAGCCTATGAAGCAGGAGCTGATGCCATTACCATACTATTCCTACGGTTGCTCTTTGCCGCCCCCTTATTCCTGTTATTGGCCTTATGGAATAATGCACAACATCGTATAGAAGAAAAAAAATTAAGTACTCAGGAACTACTCGGCCTAATCGCTTTAGGCATCATCGGTTACTACCTTTCAAGCCTCATGGATTTTGAAGGACTCACCTATGTTTCTGCAAGCTTAGAACGTATCATACTCTTCTCTTATCCCACCATGGTGGTTATTTTTACGGCCTTGTTCTTTCAATCACGTTTAAACACACAAGATTACTGGGCCTTATTTCTGACCTATGCGGGTATCATTTTCATTTTTGCTGAAGAAATGAATCAATCCACCTCCATATCTTCTTCTACCTTAATCTCAGGAGGGACACTCATTTTCGGTAGTGCATTTACCTACGCCATGTACCTGATCGGTTCCGGTTTCATTATACCACGCATAGGATCCATGCGATTCACAGCATACTCCATGCTCATTGCAAGCTTTGCCGTTATATCTCATTACCTCATGGTGAAAGGTTGGGTATTCCCCTCACTCGATCATCCGATCATCTGGTATGGCATAGCCATGGCACTCATTTCTACCTTCATGCCTGCCGTCTGCTTAGCAGAAGGCATCAAACTGATCGGTTCTGAAAAAAGTGCCGTCATCTCTACCATAGGTCCTGTATCGACCATCATACTGGCCAACATCGTATTGGGGGAAACCATGACTTGGGTACAAATAGCGGGGACCATGGTGGTACTTATTGGCGTACTCATGATTACTCTTCAAAAAGAGAAAAAAGAGCTCCCCTAAACCATAAAAATATCAGCAATAAATCTCATATTGATGTATGTCCATGGTTTTATTCAATAATGAACTGATCGCTTCCGGGCAGCAAGGAACTCTTCTGAGCAACCGGGGATTTCTCTATGGAGACGGTTTCTTCGAAACCTTAACCATTCGCCAATCTCGTATTTATTTTATCGAAGATCATCTGGCCAGAGCAAACAAAGCGATGCATGCCTTGATGCTAGAGTGTTCCTTCAATACAAGTCATCAACTCTTGTTGCTCATAAAAAAACTATGGGAAGCAAACGGAAAACCTGAATACGCTACCCTAAAATGGATGGTATGGAGAGACGCCGAGGGATTGTACGAACCACAACATAATAAAAGTTGTCATCTATTGGAATTAAAACCTTTTCGGGAAGCTGTTGCTCGTAAAAAAAATACAGGCTTTGCCCAAGAGGTTTCTAACCGCCTCACACCCTATTCAGGATTCAAGAGCTTAAGCAGTTTGCATTATGTATTAGCAGGACTGGAAAAAAAACGAGCCGCATGGGATGAAATCATCCTACTCGATCAACAAGGGAACATCAGTGAAGCCTTAAGCAGTAGCGTCTTTTGGATCGATCAAGATAAACTCTATACGCCTTCTTTACAAACAGGATGTATAGACGGAATTACAAGAAAGCAACTTATATCTCTATGCCAAGCATGGCATGTCCCAATACAAGAACTCGCTGAAAAAGGAAATCGGATTCCTTCTTCAGCGACTGTATTTACAGGGAATATCTCAGGCCTCAGTATCATTGAATCGATCGAAGGACAAGCTTTTAAAACCGATGATCCGCTTTTAAAACGTCTCCAAGACGCCTTATTCAGTACTACTTTTTCTCAAAGTCTTGAAACAACAAACTAGGCTGTACTCCTTTGTTGCCTTGGTATTTCCCACTTTTATACAACTCGTAATCTCCTTCAATGGAATGATAAAATACTTGACAAATTTCTACTCCGGCATAAATACGAATCGGTTGTACACAAAACATTTCTAAGGTCCAATATCCACAGAAACCAACATCGCCAAACCCAGCGGTTACGTGTACAAATAAGCCCAAGCGACCAATAGATGAACGTCCTTCCAACATGGGAACATGCTTGTGCGATTCTGTATACTCTATCGTACGACCCAAATACAACTTATCTTTTTCCAGGACCAATCCTTCTTCTGGAATGGTGAGGCGTGTAAAGGTATTCTCTTTCTTCATGTCCAGAACAGGTGAATCATATACCAGCAATTCATGATGTAGCCTTAAATTATAACTGTTCGGATTCACTTGACCTTCTTCAAAAGGTTCGATGATTAAATCAGTACCCATTAACTTCTTAATTTCTTTACCCGATAGTATCATATGATGCAGTAGTTAAACATTGTTCTAAACCCGATTGTATAATTTCTTTTTGTAATTTTTTTCCAATGAACACCATCGTGGATTGCCTGGTTTCATGCTCTTTCCAAACACCTCCCATTTGGGTCATGAATTGATCACACACTCCTTGAAAAATTAATTTCTGATCAAAATGCTCCACCCACAAGACACCTTTGCAACGGTACAATTCTCCACAACGTCCGTTCAACTGATAATTCATCCAATTGTTGAACAATAAAAAATCAAACGGTTGATCAAAGCTCATAGCGATACTGGTGGTCTGATCCAAATGACCCACAAAGAAACGAGGTGTCTTTGCCATATTTTGTTGTACCTGATCTGCCCTGAAAGCCCTACGGTACAAGAGGGCCTCATCCACCACCGCATTAACAGCCAACCTCGTTTCTACTTGAGGATTTAAATATTGAATCGTATCCACTAATTCGGATACTTGTACCTCCCCCACTAAATCTGTTTTATTCAATACCACGATATCCGCCAAGGCAATTTGCTTGGAAGCCTCGGGATGTTCCTTTACTTGTTTTTTTAATAAAGAAGCATCAGCAAGAGCAATGACCCCATCCAATTCGAAAGCAGATTGTACCACCACATCGGTGATGAACGATAAGATGATGGATGTAGGATCGGCAAGGCCTGTTGTTTCTATGATTAAATATTCAGGAGGTTCCGGACGATCCACCAACTTCGATAAGACCGTAAGCAATTCTGAATTCAACGAACAACAAATACAACCGTTACTTAATTCATACACCCCATCATTCTCCGATTCGATCAGGGACTTGTCGATGTTCAAATCCCCAAATTCATTTTCAATGATAGCAATACGCTTTCCCTGGTATTGCTGAAGGAGGTGATTCAATAACGTAGTTTTGCCGGCACCCAAAAAGCCGGTAATAATGGTAACGGGTATTCTATCCATGTTCACGTTGATCTTCGATCCAATCTACTCGAAAACTCGAATACAAATTTAGTATAAAAAACAGTAGCCAGCAGGTTTATTTACCGGCTGGCTATCATGCGCCTTCAAGGCATTAGAATTAACTATTTCCCGCCTTTTTGGCTATTTTCTCAGCTCTTTTCTCTTTGGCTGTTTTCAAAGGTTTTTTCTTTTCTTCCTTCTTTTTATCCATCGTTTTAGCCATAATCGTAGGGGTTAGAGGTTTGTTTTGATTGAGACCTAAAAATATACACCTAAAGATTAGCAAAAAGTTACTCTAAAGCAAATCAGGGACTATTCGATGAATTTTTTGGGCGTTTATTACGCTATAATTATATTGATGTCATACCGTATTGATGACAATCAGCTTAATGATATGCAAATTTCAGAAGAACAATGTAACGCCATTCTTATCCAACATGCCGTAAGAAAAACCGAAACACGTGTTCAAGTCTTGGAAATCTTTTTTAAACACGAATATGCCCTAGGTCACAGTGACATTGAACAAGCCTTAGGCGATATCTTCGATAGGGTAACCCTGTACAGAACATTGCATACCTTTGAACAAGCGGGCATCATTCATGAGGTACCTTCACAAGGAGAAACAAAATTTGCACTGAATCACAGCCATTTATTGCGTGATAAACCACACGATCAACACGTTCACTTCACCTGTCAAGTTTGTCATCAAACCTTTTGTTTAGAAAACATCATCCCCCCACGCCTCAACTACAGCGGCGAATTTGAGATCAAATCCTTGAACATTTCTGCTAGTGGAATTTGTAAAAACTGCAAAAAAAAGGGTAAAAACTAAGGTTCAAGTACCTCCGAAATCATGCCCTCTTTCATGGCATAAAAAGACGTGCCTACCTCATTTCTTTGCGTGATGAAACGAGTATAATCCCCTTCAAACAACATCCGTTTATTGACAACCTCTTCAAAAGATTCGTTTAAGCTCATACACAACTCACACACTTCTCGCACTCCAAAAGCTCCACCATCTCGGGCACTTGCATAATCTGCTAAGTTTTTCTTCGAAACCAAGTCATTAAAAACAAGGCCCGATGCCCGTTTCATTTGAAAACGCAATCCTACCTGTTGCGCCAGAGACAAATCAAGTATATCGTCAAAAAAGAAAGCAACTTCTTCTTTTTTCAATTGGTGTGCTGCGCAAAAATGATCGAATGCTTTGGTCTTATCCTTCATTTGGAAATACACGGCATCGAACCCTTCACGCTTGGCAAAAGCAAAAGCCGTAGAATTATGTTCTCCGGTAATGACGATGGTTTTAATCCGTTCACCAGCCGTATTCTTTAGCCACAAACTAAACCGAAACATATTGATGGCCATAGAATCTACTTCCGAAAAACCACTGCCACTCGACTGTGTTTTTCGACCGTCATTAAACACACCATCCCAATCAAAAATCAACGCTTTGATCTTACTTAATTTTTGGATTAAAACAGAAGGAGGCGTTATAAAAACGCCTCCTAATTGTTCATATGATTGAATGATTTGATTAGTCATTTAAATCTTGAATATCGATCATACCTACAGGCTTACCATCGTTGGTTACCATAATCGTATCAACCTGGTGTTGGCTAAACAATTTCGAAGCAGCAAACAACAATTCATTACCGTCTACAGCGATGGGCTCACGGAATTTCAAATCTGAAAGTTTTTTCGTCAATACGGCTTGGCCTTCTGATTGCAACAATCTTCTCAACTCTCCGTCTGTAAACACACCGATCGCTTTTCCAGCAGCGTCCACTACTGTTACACAACCAAAGCCAAATTCCGTAATTTTAACCAAGGCATCCGTTACAGAAGTTGAAGACGAAACAATTGGGTTTACACCATTCAAGGCATCTTTTACTTTCACCGTCATCAAACGCGTATGTTCGAAGAATTGATCTGTACCCAATTTAGTAAAGTTATTATCCGTTAAGGCTTTCATCACCTTCCACGGTACAGTGATCGTGTGAACCCCTACTTCTATGGCATTGCGGATATGCTCTGCATAGCGCACAGAAGAGAACATGATCTTCGTATTGTAACCGTAGTAGTTGACCGTTTCTACGCATTGACGAACCAATGCAAGGGCGTCGTGTCCCTGATCTTGTAAACGACCCACCAATGGACAAACATACGTAGCACCTGCGTGCATCGCCATATACGCTTGTTGAATGGTGTACACCAAGTGAACGTTCACCATCATGCCTTTATCCACCAACATTCTACAAGCTTTCAATCCTTCTAAAGAAACAGGTATTTTGAATACCGTCTTCTTAGGATCTAAACCCATTTTCACTTGACGTTCCGCTTCAGCAACAATTTCTTCTGCTGTTTTACCTAACGCTTCTACTTGCAACACCGGAACGATGGTTGCTAATTTCAAGATCAACGAATCGATATCGGTAACCCCTTGACGGTGCATGAAGGTTGGTGTAGTCGTAAGACCTGTAATGAAACCTAATTTAAAGGCTTCTTCAATTTCATTTAAATCGGCTGAGTCTAAGTATAATTCCATGAGGTTTATTTATTTCTGTATTGTACTTCTAAGTTGTGAATATCTATAAGTGGTTTTAAAAATTCTTCCAAGTCTGTCACACACAATTGACTGGCTGCATCACACAAGGCTTTTGCCGGATCAGGATGGGTTTCAATGAATACACCGTCTACACCTGCAGCAACACCTGCGCGCGCAATGGTTGGCATCACATCCCTGGTTCCTCCTTTAGGATCTGAACTCGGGATACCGTATTTACGAATACAGTGTGTTATGTCAAACACCACAGGATAACCTGTTTTATTCAATTGGTAAAAACTACGTGGGTCTACCACTAAATCGTTGTACCCAAAGGTATAACCACGCTCGGTCAAAATCACATTTCCATTGCCTGAAGCTTCACACTTTTTAGCCGGGTGAATCATGTTTTCAGGAGCCAAAAATTGACCATGTTTAATGTTGATGACTTTGCCTGTTTGAGCAGAAGCAACCAACAACTCCGATTGCATACATAAGTATGCAGGAATTTGAATCACGTCCAATACCTCGCCTGCTGGCTTAGCATGTGATGGATAGTGAATGTCTGATAAAATAGGGAAACCAAACTGTTTTTTGACTTTTTCCAACAATTTCAATCCTTCTTCAATACCAGGCCCATTGTAAAAATCCAATGAACTGCGGTTGTCTTTGGTAAAAGAAGATTTATAAATGACCTTTATTTTAAGACGCTCTGATACTTCTTTCAGCTTTTCAGCGGTTCTCATCATAATGCTTTCTTCTTCGATCACACAAGGACCAGAGATCAAAAACAACTCGTCTGAGCCACAAGAAATGTCTCCTACTTTAACTATTTTCTTTGTCATATTGAACAGTAATAATTCGCTAAAATACGTTTTTTCATGTAAACGTACCATACCTGAGATAAAAAACCTTTTTTTTATCTATTTCTCTTGTGCCCATACCAACTTCCTCACCTTTTCCAAATCTTCTGCCGTATCAACCGGTATGCTATCGTATTGAGTAATACCAACCTTCATCTTACGACCTTCCTCCATCCATCGGTTTTGCTCCAAGGATTCTGTTTTTTCCAGATAAGAAACCGGTAAAGATGAAAAATCTTTTAAAGCCTGTAAAGTATAGCCATACAAGCCCAAATGCTTATAAATCCGGGCATGTGCCAACCACTCTTTTCTAGCCACTCCCCGTACAAAAGGGATTACTGATCTACTGAAATACAAGGCATTGGATTTTTTATCGAGGGTTACAAAAACCTCACTTTCATTTTCTAAATCAGCAGGATCGGTAACGGGTATCACCAAGGTAGCGATTTCTGCCTGATCGTCGTCAAAACAAGCTAAAATATCCCGCAACTGCTGAGGATCAACCAAGGGTTCATCCCCCTGAATATTAATCACGGCATCGTAGGTTTTTCCTTCCAATTGAAAAATACGCTCTGCTGCTTCCAAACAACGAGCCGTACCGTTGACATGCTCCACCGAGGTCATCACCACGTTGCCTCCAAAAGACTTTACCTCCGCTACAATGCGTTCATCGTCAGTCGCTACATACAGGTTCGGAAACACGTGTTGACAACGTTCATAGACCCTTCTGATCATGGTTTTACCCACAATATCCAATAAGGGTTTTCCTTCCAGGCGGGAAGATCCATAACGAGCAGGAATAATTCCTAAAAACTCTTTTTGCACTGTCATTTTACAAGGGTTGAATGGGATGATTAAATTTCCGATAAATATCTGTATTTTCGAACATTCTTAGGGTAGCAAAACAAATTATTTATCAACGATACGCATTATGCCAGGAACAGAGTTATTTGGTGAAGAAGAAAGAAAAGAAGTCATGGATGTACTCAACACAGGAGTACTTTTCCGCTACGGACACGACGATCAAAGAAAAGGAATGTGGAAAACCAGGGAACTGGAAGCCGAAGTAAAACAATTTACGGGAGCAAAATACGCACACGCCGTATCGAGCGGCACTGCGGCTGTATCTTGCGTTATGGCTGCAGCTGGACTGGGCTATGGTGACGAAGTCATTGTTCCTCCTTTTACCTTTATCGCAAGTATAGAAGGGGTTTTGTTTGGCGGTGGACTTCCTGTATTTGCAGAAATTGACGAAAACCTATGTTTAAGTGCAGAAGGTATTCGCAAAGCCATTACGCCTAAAACCAAAGCTGTACTGGTCGTTCACATGTGTGGTGCAGCAGCCGACATGGATGCCATACAAGCCGTATGTAAAGAACATAACTTAATCTTAATTGAAGATGCGGGACAGGCACTGGGCACTACTTACAAAGGGAAACACGTAGGATTATTTGGTATAGCCGGTGGCATTTCCTTCGACTTCTTCAAACTGACCACAGCCGGTGAAGGTGGATTGTTCATCACCAATTCAGAAGAAGCTTATAAAATCGCCGATTGCTTTTCTGACCATGGTCATAACCATGAAGGTACAAACCGTGGTATGGAAAACCACCCGATATTAGGATTAAACTTCCGCTTAGGCGAATTGAATGCGGCTGTAGGTTTAGCACAAATGCGTAAAGCCGAATACATCCGTTCACAGAACAAAAAAAATAAAGCCTATTTAAAACAACGTTTGTCTGAAATCCCTCAACTCTCCTTCCGTCCTATGCCTGATGCAAGTGGAGATTCAGCGACGTTCTTAAATTTCTTCTTACCCGATACAGCCACGGCTCAAAAAGTCGTCAAACAATTTGCAGAAGACGGCATTGCAGGAGCAAACTATTGGTTCTTGAACAATTACCATTTCATTAACCAATGGGGACACTTAAAAGACTTGAAAACTGCGGGGCCTTTAGCCATCAATAAATTAGGCGCTCCACAAGACTACCACAATTTACAATTGCCAAAATCACAAGAAGTCATTGGTCGCTTGATTTCTTTTGGCGTTCGTTGCACGTGGACAGACGAACAGTTAAAAGAATTGGCGGATAACATGATCGCATCCATTAAAAAAGTTCTTTAATCACATCCCATGCACAAAAATTTTAGAAACGTTGACAAAGTCGTATACGGACGCGGTGCATTCGCGCAATTGGACGATATCTTAAAAGAAAAAAGACAAGACAACGATAAATTCATGTTGTTCATTGTCGATAAATATTTTGAAAACAAATCCCTCGCATCACAAGTCCCTGTTCACCCTGAAGATGTGATCATGTTCATCAGTGTAGACGAGGAAGAACCCACTACAGATCAAATCGACTATGTTCGTGATACGGTAAAATCGAGTAAGGGAATTCCTGCTGGTGTCATCGGTATTGGAGGAGGAAGCATCATGGACATTGCCAAGGCATCTTCTTTGATGTTTACCAACGAAGGATCTTCTCAATTGTACCAAGGTTTAAACCTCATTAAAAATCCTGGGATCTACCATGTGGGTATACCTACCCTTGCCGGTACAGGAGCAGAGGTTTCTATTACAGCTGTAGTGACCGGACCAGAAAAAAAATTAGGTTTGAAATGCGATTGGACACCATTCAATCAAATCATCTTGGATCCGGACTTGATCAAAGATGTGCCACGCGATCAGTGGTTCTACACCGGTATGGATACCTACATCCATTGCATTGAATCGGAATCGGGTATTTACAAAAACGTATTCAGTGTGGCCTACGGAAATCAGTCGTTAGACTTATGTCGCGATGTATTCATCAGAGAAGGTTGCGGACAAACACCAGTCAACGACGAGAAACTCATGGTCGCTTCTTTGATGGGCGCATTGAGCTTAACCTATTCTGAAGTCGGTGCATGTCATGCCCTCTCTTACGGACTCTCTTTTGTATTTGGACTTCGTCATGGTTATGCCAACTGTTTAGCGTTTAATCATCTCCAAGAATTCTATGGCGATGCCGTACTCGAATTCAGAGAGATGGTCAAAAAACACAACATCACCCTTCCGCAAAACCTGGCCAAAGGTTGGACAGAAGATGAAATTACTCAAATGGCAGAAGTGTCTTACAAACTCACCCACATGTGGAACCATGCCATTGGCCTGGATTGGAAAGAGAAACTGACGTTAGAGGATATTAAAAACATGTTCAGAAGATTGTAATACAGTAAACAGGTGTCAGTGGTCAGGTATCAGTAAGTAAACTGATACCTGACCACTGACACCTGATACCTAAATTCTATGAAAAAAACCGCCCAACGTCTATTTTTCAACCTGCTTTATAAAAAAGCATACACGAGGGCTGTGTTTTCTTCATTGGGTATTTTTGTACAAGAAACCAAAGTGGTATGGACTCAATTCTTTACCCTTCGTTATCCCCTCTCCTTATTTCATGTCTTAAAACAAGCGCATAGTTCTTTCTTACGACTGCTTGCAGGACGCAGTGCCCGCATCAGCTATGCACATACCGGAGAAGATCGTATCCTTGATGCTTTACTAAAACCCATCATCAATCAACCGGGATTTTATGTTGAAGTCGGTTGTAATGAACCCATCTTTATTTCTAATACCTTTTCATTGTACAAAAGGGGCTGGAAAGGAATTTGTATCGATGCCAATGGAGACTTGATTAAAAAATACAAGAAAAAAAGACCGCAGGATATCGCTGTCCAGGCATTAGTCTCTGATCACATAGAGATGCGAAATTATTTTGTATACACCAACAACGTACTTTCTTCCACGGAACACATTCAGCTAGATACAGCCAGCGAACCCGGATTTGAGTTGGTCAAACAAGAACGTATGTTGACGCAATCCTTAACAGAAATTCTCGATAAACATCACGCACCACATAACTTCGATTTACTTTCTGTGGATGCCGAAGAACATGACTTAAACGTATTACGCTCTTTGGACTACAACAAATACACCCCTCAATTAATTATTGTCGAGTCTGAAACCATTGATCCTTCAAGACCTTCAGAAGATCTTAATTTTCAATTCCTGACAGACAAAGGATATCGATTCGAAGGATCTGTATTAAAAAATTTATACTTCAGTAAAAAGTAAGATTAATCCAAGGCATCCAATTCTGCTTGTACTTTCTTCGTCAAGGAACTGACCACTAAACGGTACGATTTTTCAATCCACGTTTTCACTAAAGCATCAGGAATAGATCCATCCATGATCACCGTATTCCAATGCTTCTTACTCATGTGGTAACCAGGAATGACCGCATCGTAACGTTCCCTCAACTCCATGGCTTCTTCCGGGTCACATTTCAGATTAATGGATTCAAAGGCATCAATGTCTGTCAAGGCAAATAGTTTCCCCATGACTTTAAACACCAATATATGATCGCCAAAAGGCATTCCCTCTTCTGTTCCTTTAAACGATAAACAATACGTTCTAAATGATTCTATATTCATAAGCTATCCATCGATATAATCACGTGAAGTCTTAGCTAGACTATTGTTCAATTGGAGTGATTCAAAATCAAACAGATTTTTATCCAATAAATGAGAAGGTGAAATGTTTTGTAAAGCATGAAAAATGACAGCCGACCGATCGGGTGTTTGTTCGTCCCATGCCCTCAACATGTGTTTTACGGTATTGCGTTGCAAATTGGGTTGTGAGCCGCATAAGTTACAAGGTATAATAGGAAAAGCCCTTGCGGCGGCATAAGCTTCGATGTCTTTCTCTTTGCAAAAAGCCAAAGGACGAATAATCACCTGCTCTCCATCATCACTGCGGTATTTGGCAGGCATAGTTTCTATTTTCCCGCTGAACATCAGGTTTAAAAAAAAGGTCTCAATGATGTCATCACGATGATGACCTAAAGCAATTTTAGTAATACCCAACTCTGTGGCCGTCTTATATAAAATACCTCTTCGCAAGCGCGAACACAAAGTACAAGTCGTTTTCCCTTCTGGTGTTTTTTCTTTGACAATGCTGTAAGTATCTTTTTGTACAATCTTAAAAGGTACTCCTAAGTTCGTTAGATACTGAGGTAAAACCTCTTCAGGAAAGCCTGGTTGTTTCTGATCAAGATTAACAGCAATGATCTCAAAATCGTATTTCCTGGTTTGTTGAATGTGAAGTAAAATATCCAACATCGTGTAACTGTCTTTTCCTCCCGATAAACACACCATCACTTTATCACCATCTTCAATCAGATGGTAATCGTCGATGGTATTCCAAACGGCTTTTCTTAAGCGCTTGGTCAATTTTTCAAAATCAAGGTCTACAGCATGCATGCTGCAAGTTAGGATAAGTTTTTTCGGGCATCAATGTGAATGACAAAAAGTATACACCAAATGAAAGTACACCACTCAAAAAAGTCTAAAAACTAACGAGAAATACCATGGACAGAAGATAATGTCCAACCCACATGAGACAAGTAAGCACTAGAAGTATGGCGCACTTTCACATCTGTAAAAGCCCAACTCAGGATCAAGAGAATACCCAAAACTGCAAATCGTAATAATGTCCCCATAGCTTAAAATTAGTTTAAAAACACAAAAAATATTACACAATAAAGGTATACGCAGCTGGAAAAACAAAGTTTCAACATTTTCATAAAATTCTACAATGACATGCAAATAAAAGCATTATAATGGGTAAAAAGAACCTAATTAGGTAAAAAGATATTGAAGAAGCTTCCTGAATAAGAATTCTAATAATTGAATTTTAGAGTAAAAAACATACATAGCCCAAAAACTACTACAACCGAAAAATCAAAAAGCGAACCTTACGATTAAAAACTCCAGCTATTCTAACCGCGGTACCAAACGGTTCGTTTTACCCCAATCCTTTAAGGGGTCCTTGAAACAATACGCATCAATTTCCACTAAAAGTCGTTAACAAGCATTCATCCAGCATTTACTTATAACACATCCAGCGCTGTAAAAACTTATCATATACTTCGTAATAAGGTTGCTCCACACCTGCATTGTGATAAACCATTTCTTTTTCCACTAATGCTTCTATTCCTCGCTTCACGTTTGCAGGAGTTCCCAAATGGTGCTTATGAATAAATTTTTGAGCATAGGGTTGTTGTACCTTACCTTCAATGGCAATTGCTTTCAATAAATTCCATTGTGAAGCAGTGATTAAATTACGGTATTGAAAATATATATTTTCGTTATTGACAAGAATATAACTCAGGGTTTGTTGTACAACACTTGTACTGATGGATTTAATGCCACTGGCAAAAATTTCATGGCATAAGTGCTGTGTATAATAGGTATGGCAATCTGTCAATTCCAATATAAAACCAATATCTTCTTCGTTAATTTTAATCTTATGTGTTATAAACTGCTGTTTAATAAACTGAGCATAAATAACAGCATTTATTTTTTGAAGGTTTATATTTTTAGTACTGGCATAAAACGGGCGCTTGGCATTGTTAAATATGTGGTACATCATTTTTTGATTGCTCCCACAAAATATAAACGTTACATTTTTCAGCGTTTGTATCGTGCTACGTAAGAGTGCTTCTACATTTTTTTCAGGATAACTCAATATTTGTTGAAACTCATCCAAGGCAATGACCAGTTTTATATTCTGTGCATCTACAAAATGTAAGAGTTGAGGAATTGTTTTCTCAAATTGTTTAGTTTGGTGAATATCTAAGCTCAATTGAGGATTTCCTGTTATTTCATCGACACTAATCACAGGACGCAAAAGTTTAAGGGCTTCCCAAAAACGTTTTCCTATACTCTTCTTCTCTGGAAAAACTCGATAAAGACTGTTGGCTAGCTGATTGGTAAAATCCTTTAGGTTTTGCGTGGCATAAATGTCGATATAAACCGTCGTGATTTTTTTCTTTTTTAAGCTATAAAAAACATGTTGAATTAAAGCTGTTTTACCAATTCTCCGTTGTGCAAACAAGGCGGTATTACTACCATGAGTAATATTAGCAAGAAGATTTTTAGTTTCTTCTTCCCTATCGCAGAAATATTCGGGAGACACATAGTTATTAATTAAAAATGGGTTCATCACATCATATTTTATGATACAATATAATTATACATTTTGTATAATGCAAATTGTATAATATTAAATAAAAACACTTAAGTGTCCTATTAAATTTACTAAAAAAAACAGAGCCTCCTCCTGGTCTTATCTCCGGAAAGGGACTGTGGACTATCTTGAAAAAGACTTTTTATTTTAGTACGAGTTGCTATGCGACCGAAATAAACATGATAGACTCCTATGTTTGTTTCTCGGAGAACTCGTACGTAAACTGAAATGGTCTCCCCTTTAAATAATACATTTCAATTCCAATATGGTACGATTAAAAGTGTTAATCCTTCAGTTCCATAGTTTATAAAAACGAAGAATAAAAAGCGAATCTTACGATTAAAAACTCCAGCTATTCTAACCGCGGTACCAGACGGTTCGTTTTACCCCAATCCTTTAAGGGGTTCCTCGAAGAATTTATCGCAACAGAGAAAATCATCTACTCTAAACTCTAACTAACGTTTGGTAACCCCTTAAAGGATTAGCGGCGTAGGTTAACTCCGAATTATCGTCTACCGAAATATCGTTTGTTATTTTACGGATATGTTTTTTCAAATACGGTAAAAACAAACACCATATAAATATCCTGAAAAATTCTTACCTTAAGAAGGAATTAAATCGTAACATCAAGTTAAAAATCTCTACTCCATTACTTCTTTGAAATATTGAGATTCGTTACAACAACAAAGTAAATAGATAAAGTTGACTTTAGTTGTGATTTGCTTTCATTCTTTGAAATATTGAGATTCGTTACAACCGTCAAGCATCAAAAGAGTATCTCTCTCATGTTGTGATTTGCTTTCATTCTTTGAAATATTGAGATTCGTTACAACTTGAGACAAAGAACATGCCCCTTCCCAACTGTTGTGATTTGCTTTCATTCTTTGAAATATTGAGATTCGTTACAACCGTCAAGCA
>CAYVTO010000013.1:0-86785 GCA_964454665.1 uncultured Chitinophagaceae bacterium | reverse complement strand
TGGGTACAAATTGTACCCACCCTTTGGCAAGTTCTTCGTCCCTTTGACGCATACGTTTTATATACTGTTTTGGGTCGTTACTGTCGGTTAGCACGGCAACAACGTCTTCCACTACAAAATACCATTTTTCGTCCGCCTCATTCCAAACGGTTCTTATCTGTTTGCTCTCAAAGAGTTTGATATTACTCATAGGACAAAGTTAAACATTTCAAATTATTGCACTGCCGGCTAACGCCGACGTCCGTCAGTGCTTTTTCACCATATAGGGCGTCCGCCCAGGGTTTAATGGATCGCTAAATTTATAATTCCCTTTATCCCTGCATGATCTCTGGCACTGCTGTAGAGCCAATGTTCTGGTTGTGCTACAAAACCTGAAACAACAGGATTAAGGTGAATATAATTTATTTTTTGATAAAAAACTTCATCGCTCCAGAGTTCTATCGCATGACTTCCTGTTTGCCAAAATTGAAATTTATCCGTTTGGGGATCTTTAAAATGAAGTAAAACCCAGTTTTTTCTACTTTCATACGTAGTGTTTTTATCTTTTAACAGTTCATGAAAGCATCTTGCCGTGTATGATTTTAAATCTCGAATGACATCTTCCAGTTTTTGATCCTCTCCTGTTCTGATGACCATATGGATATGACTAGACATGATACAATAAGCATATACTTCCAATGCTTTATGTTCTTGGCAATAACGTACGCTGTTGAGAAATACTTCTCTGTATTCGTTGCGGATAAAAAAGTCAATCCATTTTACAACGGTAAACGTAACGAAGTGTGCATTGCGCTGTGCTCCTATTCTATATTTTGTACTCATATTTAAAAAATAAAAATGTATTACTATTGTCCATCCCCAGGCGGACGCCCTATGAATAAATAGCATCGACGGACGTCGGCGCTAGCGGGGTTTTTAAATTATGCATAACGTTTTGCAGCTACCCGAAGGGCGGGACTTTTACCACAAAACTTGATTTGAAAAACTAATGTTTGATTAACCGCTAAACTGTCTTTGAAACACGAAACCCCGCCTTTTGGGTAGCTCCTGTTATGCCTTCGTTGTTTCTCTTTAGTAAATCTTTAGTCTGCAATTCAAGTGATTTTATTATTATTACATCCGATTCATAACCAAAAAGTCTGCTTATTCCTGTCTCTCTTGTTTGGATTAAGATTTTCATTTTATAGTCTTTACCATAAGATGCCTTTTCTAGTTTCTCAATTGCATCTTCAATTGTTTCATATTCTCCTTGAATTTTTACTGGGACTGGCATACCTTCAAAGTGGTCTTTTAAAAATCCGTCAATTCCACAATTTCTCTGAACAGGAAAAGCATTGATGTTCTGTAAAATTGCTAGTTCCTTTTCCGTTTTCTCCTGATATTCGTTTGTTCCTTTGTTTAAAAGATTTGATTCAGAAATAACCATTTCTTCTAATCGTGAGTTCGCAAGCTCAACAGCATCCATTGAAATGTCAATTCCAATAAATTGTCTTTTTAAGGATTTTGCTGATACACAAGTTGTCCCACTACCGCAAAAAGGGTCAAGAACCAAATCTCCTTCGTTTGTAACAATATTTAAAATTTGGTTTAGTAATAAAACTGGCTTTTGAGTTGGATAGCCTGTTCTTTCTTTGGCTTTGGGGTTTAAATATGGAATCTCCCAAACGTCTGAAAGCGGAACGCCCTTTTTCTCTTTACCTAGAATTACATTTCCGTTTTCATCTTTTTTATAAACAGATTTACCGTTTTCATCTCGCTCTCTGTCTTGTAAAATTTGGTCAAGATTTGTTGTTGCGGAATAGTCCGTATAAAGAGTATTGAATTTGAAATCTTGTGTTTTAGAATAAAAGAAAATTACTTGATGAGCATTCAAAAGCCCTTTTTTGGCATTAGACCATCTTTTGTATGACCAAATAATTTCACTTTGGAAGTTCTCACGTCCAAAAATCTTATCCATTACAACTCTAATATTATGCGATGCGGTTTTGTCGCAATGAAGAAATACACTTCCTGTACTTTTTAAGACTCTTTTCGATTGTTCCAAAACATTTTCAATTAGTGCTAAGTATTCTTCAATGGAACTGTATTTGTCGTCAAACTCATAAGTTTTGGAATTATCTTTATTTGTAAGACTGTGTTTGCGTTGAGTAAAAAAGGGCGGGTCAAAGTAAATCAAGTCAACTTTGTTGGCTTCAATTTCTTTGAGTTTCTCAACACAATTTCCGTGATAGATTTTATTAGTTTCCATTTTCGGGTGTCCTTTCGTTTGCAATCTGTGTCAAAATAGCTTTTAAGTCAACTCCTGAATATGCTTTTAAATATTCCCAAGCTTCATCACCGCCATAGTATTCTCCTTCAACACCTGCATAAAGTGTTTTTAATGTTTCCTGAATTCTGATAGCTTGGTCTCGTTGAGGATAATAGAACATTACCCTAATTGGTTTGTAACCGTGTTCTCTGATTACTTTAACTCTTGTGTGTTCTTTTGTAATATGGTCTCCGTCCGTAGTCGCATCTCTCCACTTAACTTCGATTGCGTCATTACCATTTAGAAAGTCAATTTCAAAAGTTTTTGGTCGCTGTCCAATTGTATTTTCAATTTTGGTCTTTATTCCTTCTGGGAATTTGAAATTCAAACATAAAGTTGCTGCTTCTTCGAGAAATGAACCCGCATACTTATAAAGAAATCGTCCTGTGTTTTGATATTGGTCAATAAGTTGTCCTTCTTGTAAGGAAATGCCCAAAACACGATAAATGAGATAATGAGAGTTGTCATCAGCTTTCATTTCTTCTGTTCTGGCTTCAATTTTTCCTTTCAAGTTTGCAGAATAAACTTCAGCTAAATTCTTTATATTTTGTATTAATTCGTCCATTCTTTTCTTGATGTATATATTGTAAATTTACGATTTTCAATCGACTTTTAACCTATTATTAAGGTGCAAAAATCTGTCTTTATTTTGGCAAAAATTCTCTTATTTTTTTTTAAATTCGTCATAGTCCACCTTTAGTTCAGCAATTGTTGGTGTTGTATGGATTTCTTCTGGGCTACTGTGTCCATCAATTGAAACGCAACACTTTTCATAAATGTCGTTTACTTTTCCTTTATTGGTGTCAATTTTGTTTCCTTCAATTCTTAATAGAGATGGAAACGCAACTCCTTTTTTATATCTCTTTACTGTTTTTTTAAGCAAGTCGTCTTCTACCGCAATCTCGATAGCAGAACGTAGATGCCCATAACCTTCGGCTGCAAGTTTAGCTTCATCTTGGTCGGGAGATGGTTTTATATCAATAACTACTTGAAGTTTTTTAGTGTAATAACTAAAAGAATTTATTTCTTCAACTTACCTTCAGGCAGAGTCTCTTCTTCATTGGAGATGAATTATCCTCCCATATCATTTGAAGAAGGACTCTGACGTCGCCGTTCTATTTCGCATTCAAGTCGCAGAGTCCCTTTCAGGAGACTCTGCGGGCGGGGAATTCTTCAACAAATTAATTCTCTTGTCGCACTTTTTCTCTACACCCAAAAACACAAAACACCCTGCCTATTTACCCAGCACGTCCTTACAATACTCCTCCAAATCCTTCTTCACTTCTGGAGCCAAAAAGTACAACCCAATGATATTAGGAATAGCCATGGCAAAGATCATGGCATCGGAAAAACCAATCACACTGTTCATGTTCATACTGGCTCCCATCACCGTAAAGGCACAAAAAATAAACTTGTACAAATGAGACATTTTCTTCCCCATGCCAAACAAATAATTCCAAGCCCTCAATCCATAATACGACCAGGAGATCATGGTAGAAAAAGCAAATAAAATCACCGCAACCGACAACACATAAGGAAACCAAGGCAATACCGATGCAAAAGATACCGAAGTCAATGCCACTCCATCGTGTGCTTCTTGCGTGTACACCCCCGTAATGACCACAATCAAAGCCGTCATCGTACATACCACCACCGTATCAATAAAAGGTTCTAACAATGAAACCAATCCTTCCTTAATGGGTTTATCCGTTTTCACGGCCGCATGTGCAATAGGAGAAGATCCGATTCCTGCTTCGTTAGAAAAAGAAGCCCTGCGTAAACCCGCCACCATAGCCCCCATAAAGCCACCTGTAGCCGATTTCCAGGAAAATGCTTCTGAACCTATTTTATAAAATGTAGCAGGAATTAAATCATAATGATGTACCAAAATGACAAAACCAGCCAGCATATAAATACCACACATGAGAGGAACTAGTTTATCTGCCACGTTGGCAATACGCTTCACTCCTCCTATAATGACCATACCGCATAAGATGGCAAATGTCAAACCTACCAACCATGCCTTATCAAACAAATAAGAATCGACACCTCCTGTCACATGGATCAATTGGGCGGTAGCTTGATTGCTTTGAAACAAATTACCTCCTCCCAATGTACCGCCAATACACATCACACTAAAAAAAACAGCTAAAAATGCTCCGCCCTTACCGATCAATGTTTTTCTCAATCCGGCATTCAAATAATACATAGGTCCTCCAAACACTTCTCCATGGGCACCGATGAGGCGGTATTTCAAACCCAAAGTACATTCTACAAATTTAGTCGACATCCCTAAGATTCCCGCCAAGATCATCCAAAACGTAGCACCCGGACCTCCCGTTTGAATGGCCACGGCAACACCTGCAATATTTCCTAAACCCAAAGTTCCTGACAGTGCTGTAGCCAAGGCTTGGTAGTGACTTACCTCTCCCGGTTCATTAGGCTTATCGTATTTCCCTCGCACAATGTCAAAGGCATGTCCAAACAAACGAATATTGACAAAACGGAAATACCACGTAAAGATCAATCCGGCCATGATCAACCACATCACAATCAAAGGAAATTCAACGCCCGCTACCGTAACCGAATAAAAAATAACAGAAGAAACTTGATCTGTTATGGGCGATACATAGTAGTCGAGTGTTTGGTCAAATCCTTGAGGCATGGCGTTTATTTTAATTGAGCAGCGAGCAAGGCAATTCCTTCCTCAAAGGTATGCGGTGCATAACCAAGGTCTCGTTTGGCCTTATCAATGACAAAGCCTGTCTTCGCAGGTCGTTTAGCCGTTTGTGTAAAATTAGAAGAATCTGCTTGTTCAATGTAAGACGCATCCAATTTAAAAAACGCAGCTGTTTTTTGTGCAATGTCATAGGGCGTAATGAAATCGCTCCCTGAAATATTATAAATGCCTTGAGCCTTTTTTTCAACCGCCAAGAAACAACCCATGGCTAAATCTTCCGCCAAGGTAGGGGTTCTCCATTGGTCATTCACAACTTTAATGGTCTTCTTCTGTTCTAAATTATTTTTAACCCACAAGACAATATTCGAACGACTCATGTCGGCAACTATACCATAAACCAAGACCGTTCTCAAAATCGCCCAAGGCGCTTTCATCCTTTGCACAATCTGCTCTGCTTTCAATTTACTATGCCCGTAATAACTGATCGGATCGGCTTGTTCTTCTTCTGTTAAAGGGCCTTTGGTACCGTTAAAAATAAAATCTGTAGAAAGATGAACCAAATGAACATGATGCTTATCACAAGCATCGGCCAAATATTGAACAGCGTGTACATTCAACGCATCACAACCTGCTTGTTCTGTTTCACATTGATCCACATTGGTCATGGCAGCCGTGTGAATCACCGCATCGGGTTTGTGCAAGGCCAATATATCTTCTACTTGTTTTTTATCCGTAACGTCTAAACTTGCATACGTGAAACCTTTCGCATCGGGATAACGGTTGGTTCCACGTGCCGTAGCTATTAATGCAATGTCTTGACGACCTTTTAACAAGTCAATTAATTTTTGCCCTAATAATCCGTTAGAACCCGTAACTAATATTTTTTTCATGATTTTAATTCGTTTCGTAAAATGCTTTGGCATTGTACTTCTTGATGATTTTTTTCTTGTCCAGAGATTCCAAGATCACCTTCATGTAAATGTTTTCTACCGGACGGTTACGCGTATCGGTCATCTGCTCTGCAATCTTATCGATCACATTTAATCCATCGACCACCTGACCATAAATGGTATACATGCCATCCAAATGACTGGCCCCTTTATCTTCACACACAATATAAAATTGTGAGCCGTTGGATGCGCGTTGAGGATTTACCTGATCACCAATACGCGCTGCCGCTAAAGCTCCTTTTTTATGTTTCAACTCCACTACGATTTCAGCAGGTATGGTATATCCTGTTCCTCCCATGCCATCGTTGGTAGGAATAGAATCTTTCGAAAAAGGATCTCCTCCTTGAATCATGAATCCCTGAATCACACGATGAAACGTAGTACTGTCGTAAAACCCTGCTGTAGCCAGCTTAATAAAATTGACTTTATGCAAAGGGGTTTTATCGTACAATAAAATGACCATATCTCCATAAGAGGTATGTAGCGTGATCACATAATCTTTCGTTGTTTCTGGGTTCTCTTCTGTTTGTGCAAACACAGAAAAACAAAAAGTGAACAACGCTATAATGACATAAAGTGTTTTCATTTTTTATGACGTTTAATTTCTTCTAAAATTTCTCCACCACCTTGTGCGATGATGTGATCTGCCAAGCGTTTACCCAAAGCCAACGCATTCAATTGATGATCCTGGTCTTCGCTTTGTATTCTTTGTACACCATCCAAACTCACTACTCCTCCTTTGATGTAAAGGATATCGCCGCGTAATGTCGCTAACGCAAAAACAGGCACGCTGCATCCTCCTTCCATACGTGCCAAATAAGAACGTTCGGCCAATAAACACGATTCTGTTTTATCATTATTTAATACATCACGTAAAAAGTTACGCTTGCTTTGTTCTAAAGAAGTTGCGGTTTCAATGGCTAAACAGCCTTGTCCTACCGCTGGAGTAAAACGATCTTCGTCTAACTCTTCCGTTATGAATTGATCCATGTCCATACGAAACACTCCCGCATAGGCCAATATCATCGCATCGCAAGCTCCTTCTTCCATTTTACGCATACGTGTTTGCAGATTACCTCGCATGTCTACTAATTGTATGCCTGGATAATAATGCTTCAAACAAGCTCTTCTACGGGTAGAAGAAGTTCCAATTTTCAAACCTTGTTCTACTGCTTGAGAAAGGGTCAAGTTTTTTTTCAAACTGACCAATACATCGTTGACCTTTTCCCGTTCGCTGAACGCAACCAATTCTAACCCCTCAGGAATAAAGGAAGGCATGTCTTTGGCACTGTGCACTGCCAAGTCAATGGTACCTTCACGCAATTCATTTTCTAACTCTTCGGTAAACAAGCCCTTGGAACCGATTTCAGAAAGTGCCTGGTTTAAAATTTTATCGCCTTTGGTATCTATGATTTTTATTTCTGTTTGCGCTCCCTTCAGTTGCAACAGATCCGACACATGTTCTGCTTGCCACAGCGCTAACTTACTCCCACGAGTTCCAATTACAAATCGCATACGGTTATTGATGATTAAATAAGGAGTGTGTTTTGAAATATAAGTCTGTCATCAATATTCTGACATTGGCGTTTCGATCGATCTGCACAATGGCTTCACTGAACAAGCGTAAAATCTGTTCAATTTTTTCATTCGATAAAAACTTGCCTAATTTCTTAATGAACTCTTTTTCTTCTTCTTCCAATCTTAAAATTTCTTCCGCATCGTTGACCACCAACAAGCCTTCTCTGAAATAATTTAAGCCCATTTGAAAGAATCCTTTCTGATCGTCTTTCGTCATCGCGGCAAAGGTATCTGCCCATTCCAAGCCTTCGTTCAATTTCGAAGACATAAAACACACCCTCAACCAATCCCTGAACTGCATGCCCACATCGGAAGAAGTTCCTTCTGCTAAGGTCATGGCCTTACGAATACTGCCGTCGGCTAAGAATGCTTTCTGATGAGCCTCTTGAGGAGAGAAAGAAAGTTTGTGGATCAAAAACTGAGCAATCTCTTCATCGGTAAATGGTCTTACCCGTACCTTTTGAGTACGCGATAAAATCGTGGTGATGATGGCATCGGGTTGTTGTGCCACCAACAAGAACAAGGTTTTGTATGGAGGTTCTTCCAATACTTTTAGAATCGCATTGGCCGCTTCTTGTCGCATGACTTCCGGCAACCAAATGAGCATGATTTTATATTCTGCTTCGTACGACTTCAACGTCAGCTTACGAATGATCTGCCTGCTTTCCTCCACCGGAATGAGCATGGCTTTGTTGTCAGCTTCGATTTGTTTCGCCCAGTCGGATAAATTTCCATAGGGATGTTGTTCTATGAATTTTCTCCACTCGGGTAAAAACACATCGCTGCTCAATTCTGTTTTGCCTCCATCGCCTTTTGCCAATTTCAATGCTTCTTTGATGTTGGCATAAGGATAAACAAAACTTAAATCAGGATGAATCAGTTTATTGATCTTTGTACACGAAGCACACGTACCACAGGCATCGTGGTTGACCAGGTCTTTGTTTTCACAATTGACATAGGTCGCCAATGCCAATGCTAATCCTAAAACACCTGAACCTTCAGGGCCATAGAACAATAAAGCATGTGCTAAATGATTGTTGTCAACAGCTTGTACCAATTGCTGTTTCACATCTTCTAATCCGGGGATATCACTGAACTGCAAAATTATATCGAATTAATGTTCCACAAATTATACTGCTTCCATACTGCTTCCAACAAAGACTTATCGTTGGATTCGAAAGATTTATTTTTTAATGCCCTGGCTTCTTTGGCCATGTTGAACCAAGCTTCTTTATTGAACGCTTCTAAGTCATGAGGTGTACCCCAAGAAAAAGAAGGAATGTGCTTCGGAGGGAAACCGGTATCAAATAAGTTAACTCCAATACCAATCAATGTACCCGTATTCAATGTCGTACCAATCCCCAAACGGCTATAATCTCCGATGAATACACCACAGAATTTTTTACCGGTAGCTTCATAATGTCGGGTAGCCATATTGTACACACTCACTTCAGAATGATTGTTCTTCATGTTCGATACATTCGTCGCCGCAGCTAAATTGCACCATTCTCCTACGACAGAATTTCCGATATAGCCATCATGACCTTTGTTAGAATAAGCCATGAAGACCGTATTATTTACTTCGCCTCCTACTTTGCTATACGGACCAATCGTACAATGCCCTCTAAACTTAGAGCCCATGGAAACAACGGCGCCTTCACATAAAGCAAAACCGCCACGAATGAGTGAACCTTCCTGTACTTCTGCCCCTTTGGCAATGAATACAGGACCCGTTTCTCCATTGATGACCGAAGCTTTGATGATGGCACCCTCTTCTATGAACACATTTTCCTTACCATAGATTACCGTAGCAGCATCAATTTGCGCTGCGGCTTTACGGGTTTGTTGTATGATCTTAAAGTCATGTACAAGTTCTTCTCCATTGTATGAAAAAAGATCCCAAAGTCGACGGAGTGAACGAAGTGGTCCTGAGAACAAACGGTCTTTATTGACATGTACTCCACGATGTGCTAAACATGTACCATCGTTAAGCACTAATTGTTCCCCTATTTGCAAGGATAAAATTTGATCGACCAAATGTTGATCGGGGAAAAGAGTTCCGTTGATAAACCATTCGTTGTTTCCCAAAGGGAAAAAGGCTTGTAAATGCGGAGCCGTTTTAAAAGAAGCTTTCCCTTGTAATACGTATTCCCATTTTTCATACACACAAAAAATACCTACCCTGATCTGACTGATGGGTCTTACCGCGGTAAAAGGCATTAAGTGTTCGCGTACAGCAGAATCGTCAAACAAGGTGAAGTCCATATACAAAAATAAAAAAGTCTCCCGATTAACAACCGGAAGACCCATTTAAAACTATAATGTGCGTATGAATTACTTTTTGCTGTAACGTTTGTTGAATTTCTCAACTCTACCTGCAGTATCCAAGAACACGTTTTTACCCGTGTAAAAAGGGTGAGATGCAGAACTCACCTCGATTTTAATCAATGGGTAAGTTTTTCCATCTTCCATTTGGATGGTGTCGTTTGTTTTCAAGGTAGAACGCGTGATGAATTTTACTTCACTTGTTGTATCAAGGAAAACTACTTCTCTATAATCAGGATGAATACCTTGTCTCATGGCTGTAAATAATTATCAATTCTATTGTTTAAGGGGTTCAAAATTAATAATTCCTTGGCTTTAAACAAAGTTAGGCCCTCTTTTTTTTAAGATTGTGGGACAAACTGTTAAATTGCTTAAAAAAATAGCCCCATTGCTCATGAGTACGGCCAATTTGATCCTCGACAAGAAACAAACCCTCCAGAAAATCAGGAGAATAGCCTTTGAAATATACGAACGTAATTTCAAGGAAAAAGACATTGTATTAGCAGGAGTGGACGAAATGGGCTATAGTTTTGCCCAAATCTTGAAAAAAGAACTGGAAAGCATTTCTCCAATTAAAGTACTTTTAGTGAAAGTAACCCTCGACAAATTGGCCCCTAGCCAAAGCGAAGTGGTACTGGATACGCCCATCGACCAGTTGAAAAACAAGACCATTGTGGTCACCGACGATGTCTTAAATACCGGTAAAACCTTGGCCTATAGCCTAAAACCCTTCCTGGACATCAAGATCAAAAAACTACAAACCGCTGTAGTCGTGAATCGTGGTCACCATTCTTTTCCCATCATTGCCGATTATGTAGGTCTTTCTTTAGCCACCAGCTTGAAAGAACACATTGAAGTGAGCTTAAAAGGAAATGAGACAGGGGTGTACCTATCCTAAGTATTTAGTGGTCAGGTATCAGTAGTCAGGTATCAGTTTGCGGAAAACTCATGCGGGGGTACTTTCTTACTCCGGGCGACGGCTGAGTTCTTCTGATGCAATCCTCCATTTTCTATGTCCTCTTAACTACTCAGAAGCAACTCAGCCTGAAAAGAACCTTCACTGACTACTGATACCTGACCACTAGATTACTTCTATAATTTTGCGGAGAACTCATGCAGGGTACTTTCTGGCTTCGAGCGACGGTCGAGTTCTTCTGATGCAATCCTCCATTTTCTATATCCTCTTAACTACTCAGAAGCAACTCAGCCTGAAAAGAAGGAAATGAGACAGGGGTGTACCTATCCTAAGTATTTAGTGGTCAGGTATCAGTTTGCGGAGAACTCATGCGGGGGTACTTTCTTACTTCGGGCGACGGCTGAGTTCTTCTGATTCTAGCCTCCAGTTTCTATATCCTCTTAACTACTCAGAAGCAACTCGACCTGAAAAGAACCATCACTGACTACTGATACCTGACCACTGATTACTTCAACAATTTCGCCACGACTTCACTCCCTTGTAATGTCGCATGATCAAGTGCTGTTTTTCCATTTACATCTTTGTTGTTTTTTTCAGCACCCGCCTTTAACAAAAGCTCGACAATTTCTGCATGTCCAAACGTAGCTGCAAAAATCAAGGCACTGGCATGGTTATAATTCAAGGCATTGACATCGGCTTTTGCAGCAAGTAAGACCTTCACCAATTCCGTGGTCCCTTTAAAACACAAGCCCATCAAGGCCGTGTTGCCCGATTGATCTTGGGCATTGACATCGGCACCATAACGAATCAACAATTTAGTAACCTCGATTTGGTCATTGTAAGTCGCAATAATCAAAGGTGTAAAACCCTTCGACGATTTATAATTCACCATAAGAGGATCCTGTGTCAATACCCTTTGAAGTTCAGTCGTATCACCACTTCTGCACCACTCCAAAAGATCTTTGGTTTGAGCAAAAGTCCCCTGAACAAATGTTATTGCCATGAAGAGACTAATGAATAGAATATTTTTTTTCATGTGCACCTCAATTATTTTTTCATAAAATCAGCCGCCGTGAAACCAAGCGCCGTAGCTAAACGCATACCATAATCACGATCGGCTAAATAGAAATGAGTGATCATTTTCTTTTGAACTTCTTTGTTCTTCACTTGACTTAAATCGCCGACTAAATTGGAGATCAAATGATCTTGTTGTTCTTTGGTATACGAACGGTATAATTCTCCTGCCTGAGCAAAATCATTTGTCTTTTCAATCTTCTGTTGTGCGATGGCTGCATTGTTATACCTGGTCGCAGCTACTTTATAAGCATTGTCATCTTTGATGGGCTGCTCTACACTCGGCTCATAATTGATATCAGAGTTGGTACCTGTATTGTCAAAATTCCCATCTTGATTGTTGTTGTTTGCAGCACTGTTGACCGGTGCATTCACAGGAATTTTTTGGAAGTTCGTTCCCAAACGATAACGTTGCGTATCGAAATAAGAAAAGAGTCGACCTTGCAAAAGCTTATCTTCTGAAGCCTCTACACCAGGTACCAGACTTCCTGGAGCAAAAGCCAATTGTTCGATCTCTTCAAAATAATTCTTCGCATTTCTGTTCAAGGTCATCGTTCCTACTTTCACCAATGGAATTTTAGCTTCTGGCCAATCTTTGGTTGCATCTAACGGATAGAAGTCAAACGAATTTAAATCCGCCTCTTTAATGATCTGCACATACAATTCCCATTTCGGATGATCCCCTTTGACAATAGCATTGTATAAATCATTAGTCGCATGTTGAAAATCTTTTCCTTGTTGAAGCTCTGCTTCTTTAGCCGACAAGGTTTTGACACCTTGTAAAGTCTTCCAGGTATACTTCACATACACCACTTCTCCTTTCGCATTGACCCATTTAAAACCATGTACGCTGCTTCCATCCATATTTCTATAGGACGCCGGTGTTCCTAAGTCCGAATAGAGGTAAGTAAACATTTTGGTCGATTCCGGAATGTGTGAAAAGAAATCGAATACCCGGTTAGGATCTTGTTTGTTCGTAACAGGTGAAGGTTTCAGCGAGTGCACCATGTCTGGGAATTTCATGGCATCACGGATGAAGAATACCGAAATATGATTCCCCACAATATCATAATTGCCTTCTTCTGTATAAAATTTAGTGGCAAAGCCTCTTGGATCTCTCAGTGTTTCCGGTGATCCATTGCCATGTATAACGGTTGAAAAGCGAACCACCACCGGTGTGACTTTCCCTTTCGCAGAAAACAATTTTGCTTTCGTAAACGCAGAGAAATCACCTTCCGACACGAACTCTCCAAAAGCTCCGGCACCACGGGCATGCACCACACGTTCAGGAATCCGCTCACGATCAAAGGCGGCTAATTTTTCAATCAAATGCACATCTTGTAAAAGTACAGGACCGGTTGTACCTATGGTTTGTGAATTTTGATTATCTCCTACAGGTGCACCCGTATTCGTTTTCATTTGCTTGTCCTGCGCATGTAATGTCATACTGGCTACCAACATGACCATAAAAAGTTTAAGTGTTTTCATAGGCTTACGATTAAGTGAATGAGTACTATTAAAGACGAATTCTCCCGTCTCATGGCAACAAAGTAACCACAGAAAACAACATTCATCAAATTGATATATTCTATATCAATATAGATAATAGCTATATCTCTTACCCTTGAAAACAGACTAAAATTTAGTGGAAATAAAACCTGATCTTATTGAACAGCGATTAAACGTGTAGACAAGACAACAAAAAATCGATATGACTTTTATGCATTGCTGGTTTCTCCCCGCTCCTTAAAACACCCTTCCTCCTTTATTCAGTACACGCTTGTAGAGCTTTCCTGCAAAAAACAACAAGACTAAACTTCCCAACGCCAAAATCAACTGACTGAAAAGTAAATCCTGCCAAGCTACGCCTAAAGCCAATCGTAGCGGTATAATAACCGGAGCAGTAAATGGAATAAAAGAAAGCCAAGCTGCTGCATCGCCGTACGGATCAGCCATCACCAACCCCGAAGTAAAAAAAGAAAGTAACAAAGGAGAAGTAATCGGTAAAATATAAGGTTGCGTGTCCGCCTCCCGATCAGAAAGAATACCCACCATAGCAAACACCGAAGCATACAGCACAAAACCAAAAACCATACAACAAATCATAACAAGGAATAAACTGACCCAGGCAATAGCCTGTAAACCCTCTATCCATTGATTCCAAGCCAATGCTTGTCCGGGATCTGCAGATTGTTGCACGGTGGCATGAATTTGTTCTGCACTAAATAAATGCATGGCATCACCGTAATGTTGTTCAAAGAAATAATAAGGTAAATACGAAACCAGCATCCATAAGCCAAATTGTGCAAGACTGGCTAAACCTACTCCACCGATCTTTCCCATCAACCAATGAAATGGAGAAACACTGGAAAGTATAATGTCCATTACCTTGTTGCTTTTTTCTTCCATCACTCCTTTCAATAAAGACGCACTATACGTAAAGAGAAAGAAATACACTAACAGTGATGCCACCAATGCGATGGTTTGCTGTAAACTACTGATACGTTCTTCTGGTATAGAATCTAAAGAAACAAAAGTCGTCATGACCGGTTGATGATGAAGATCTAAACGTACATTTGCCAGCACACGCAACATATTTAAACTATCAAGTACCGGTAATTTATTTTTAGAATAAACATGCCAACTTGTATCATCCGGTGAAACGTGTAAATCACAAAACACCTGTTCTTCCCCCGAAGAATAGGCCAAGTAAGCCTCTTCCGTACTGGTAGAAATGACATGAGTTTGGTATGCTCCAATGGTTAAAGGGAATTGATCAAAGCATTCATTGGGAACATTCAGTAACATTTGCTTTTCCTCTTGTACACCGGAAGTAATGGCATAGGGTACAATGCTCATGAACAAAAGTACCAGTGGCCCCAGCAAAGCCAGAAGCCAAAAAGAAGGTTTCCGCATGCGAATGAAACATTCGCGCTGAGCGATGATCCAAAATTTATTCGACATGAGCATCATTTGTTAACTGTATGAAGACTTCGTGTAAACTCAAGCGATGACGCTGGATCGATTCCAATACAACACCACTTTTTCTCAGTAATACCAACAAAGCATCGATTTCTTGTTCTTGTATGGCAATCCAAACCTGTTGTTCATTCCCTTTACCTCTTTGGTATTTTAGAACCTGAACCTGCTGCATCCAATCGTCATGCCCTCCACGTAATACCAATTGCCAAGACTCTTGTTCTTGTTTACACAATTCTTCCGTACTTCCATAAGCCACCCGTTTACCTTGGTGCAATACCAGGATACGATCACACAAAGCTTCTACCGATTCCATACGATGAGAAGAATACAATACTATTTTTCCTTGTTGCTTAAATAAAACAACCTGTTGCTTCAACCAATCGGCTTGTACAGGATCCAGTCCGGAAAAAGGTTCATCCAAAATGATGAGTTCAGGATCGTGAAGGATCGAAGCCAAAAACTGTATACGCTGTTGATTTCCTTTGGAAAGCTCGACCGCTTGAGACAGACTGTAATGCTCCATTTTCCAATCGGACAACAGCGTCATGGCTCTTGTTTTAGATGCTTGAGCAGGCATTCCTTTTAAACGGCCAAAATGAATCAATTGATCCAGGACCCTCATTTGAGGATACAAACCACGCTCTTCGGGTAAATAGCCCCAAGCACCAGCTTGAGCAATATCCATTGGTTTTCCTTTCCATAACAATACACCTTGATCGGCATCGATGATGCCCGATACAATACGCAGTAAAGTAGACTTCCCTGCACCATTAGGTCCCACAATGCCGAGCACCTCTCCTGCAGATACTTCAAAAGAAATATCCTTCAAGGCCATACGGTCTTTGTATACTTTGGTAATGGATTGAACAGACAAGCTCATATTATATCATTTGTGTGCCGTAAACAGATTCAGGATATACAACCTTCGTCAAAAACAAACCGTCTGGAGGCACTGCCCTGCCTGCGGCAACACGATCTTTCACCTCAAGCACTTCTTTAATCCAGGAAGGATCTTTTCGTCCAACCCCCACTTCAATGAGTGTTCCCACCAAAGCCCTCACCATACCACGTAAAAAACGATTGGCTTTCACATGAAAAGCTATCCCCTCAGGAAGCTGTTCCCAATAAGCCTCCATGAGATCGCATTCAAAATGAGAAACATCGGTATGTACTTTACTGAACGAAGTAAAATCTTGTTTGGCAATCAGGTACTTAGAGCCTTCATTCAAGGCATCCAATGATAACGAAGCAGGGAAATAATACGATTGTCCATTGACAAAAGGATTTTTCAACGCATGAATATGATATTCGTACGAACGACTGATGGCATCGAAACGCGCATGGGCATTGTCGGCTACGGCATACATGTGATGCACCGCAATATCCATCGGCAACATTTTATTTAATTTATAGACCAATTCATCGTTCAAGACCTGGTCGCTGTCAAAATGAATCATTTGCTGTTTCGCATGCACGCCTGTATCGGTACGACCGCTGGCCATGATGGGGGTATCCACCTTAAGTAATTGTGAAAGTTTGGTTTCAAACACCTCCTGTACCGTGATGGCATTCAATTGTTTTTGCCAACCGTGGAAAATGGTTCCTTTGTAGGATATATCCAGAAAATATCTCAATTTTTTGTAAATTTCAGTCCTGTTCTGATACCCTTCATCTTTTCATCGATGAAATATCCCGTTAAGATACGTGAAGACAGGCATTATCGTAAGTATTTATAGCATTTTATTCTGTTCCATTACCCATAATTCCATTTGTATGATACAAAGAATTCAAACCTTGTTTCTTGGCCTCGTCGTCATCGTCATGTCTCTAAACTTATTTTCGCCGGTATGGCAAGCATGGAATACTGAAAAAAGTATTGTCGTGATGCCCTTTTATTTAATGGAAAAAACAGTGGAACAAGAACAACATCATGGGGTTTTGTACATTGCCATCACTATTGTTGCCATTATCGGTATCGCCATCTTCTCCATGTCTAAATTTAAAAATCGTCCACTGCAACTGCGTTTAGGCATGCTCAATTCTGTCCTCTTATGTGCTGTGGTTTTAGCGTTCTACATCGTCATTGGCAAAGGCAAAGCCATGATGGGCAATACCTTTGAGGAAAGTTTTGAAGTGGGGTTCTATCTTCCGCTGATAAGTATTATATTCAACATACTGGCCAACCGCTTCATCAAGAAAGACGATAACTTGGTAAAGTCGGTAGACCGAATACGATAAGGCATATTTCAAACGTTATATCAATAGATCAATTCAGTATTCTACTCACATCAAGCCCAACACGTTCTTCATTAAACAATAAGCCATGGCATATAAAAACCTACTTCTCTGTTTAATCGCTACTGCACTGCTGTTGGGCCATGTCGAGCTTCTTGCCCAAGACAAATACACTTCCAAAGGAGACAAGGCCTGGGCAAACAAACAAGTTTTCGAAGCCCTTAAGAACTACGAAATGGCCTTGGGTACCAAAACAGAAGATCCTTACCTGAACATGCGGGTAGCCCAGTGCTACCTCATTTTGGGACCCAAAACAAAAGCGTTGGAACTGGCCAACAAAGCCGTGAAACTGTCTGAAAAACCGAGCGGAGAAATGAATTTCACCCTCGCCCAAGCGCTGCACATCAGTCATAAGTTTGATGACGCCATCAAATATTACCAGCAATCCGATCCTGGTAATGCCAATAAAAAAGCCATCTCAAAATACATCAGTGAATGCGGCTACGGCAAGCAATACTTAGGTGCACCCAAAGACTATAAAATCACCAACGCCGGAGCAACCGTCAATACACAACATCAAGAATACCTGCCACAAATCACGGCCGATTTATCGAAATTATTTTTCACTTCACGTCGTCCAGCTTCTACCGGAAACAAAGTGGCAGAAGACGGTTTGTACTACGAAGATGTCTACATCAGCGGAAATCAAGGCGGTGCCTGGTCTTCCCCTGCAAATCCCGGAGCTCCTATCAATACAGACGGACACGATGCTTGTATCGGCGTCTCGGAAGACGGACAAACGATGTTTTTATACCGTGGTTCCAACGGTGGTGACATTTATAAATCGGAATTGAATGGAAAAAAATGGTCTAATCCAGAACCTCTCCCTTTTAACAGTCCGACCTTCGAGACCTGCGCCAGTTTATCACCCGATGGAAGAACCCTATTCTTTGTCAGAGCACTTGATTTTACAGCCCAGCGTGACATCTTCATGTGTCGTAAAACCAGCGCCAACAATTGGTCAAAACCCCTGAAACTCCCTTTCAATACAGAGTACGATGAAGATTCACCTTACATGCATCCCGATGGGAAAACATTATATTTCAGTTCGAAAGGACACAGCAGCATGGGAGGATACGATGTCTTCAAAACTACCTTGCTTCCTGGGGGTGCCTGGTCAAAACCTGAAAACTTAGGCTATCCCTTGAATACGGCAGGTGATGAAATTTATTTTGTCTTAGGTGCAGAAGGTAAAATAGGCTACTATGCATCCAACAAAGACGGAGGCTTAGGAAAGCAAGACATCTATTCCATTCGCATGCCCGTTACTGCGGCAGCTCCTAAACTGACCTTACTCAAAGGTCAAATTAAGGATGCTACTGGTAAAGCCATTGAAGCCAGCATTACTGTGAATGATAATAAGACAGGAGAGCTTTTAGGGGAATACCATTCCAACGCAGAAACCGGTGAATACCTGATTGCCCTGCCTTCTGATCACAATTACGGGATTACGGTAGAGAAAAAAGGAAAACTCTTTTACTCTGAAAATGTATACCTCTCCTCCAGCGAAGGCTATAAACAAGAGAAAAAAGATATCGTCTTGGCCGAAAGTAAAAGCGGCAGTAAAATTGTATTGAAAAATGTCTTTTTCGATACGGGGCAAGACCAATTGCGTCTGGAATCCAAAACCGAATTGATGCGTGTGGCTAAACTTCTGAAAGACAACCCGACCATCAACATAGAAATATCAGGACATACCGACAATGTCGGTAGCGAAGCCTCTAACCAACAACTTTCAGAAAAAAGGGCTCAAGCGGCTGTCAGTTTCCTGATCCAAAATGGCATACCTGCCAACCGACTAAAAGCGGCAGGTTATGGCAGTAAACAACCTGTAGCCGACAACAACACCGAAGCGGGGAAACAGCTGAACCGCCGTACAGAACTCAAAATTTTATAAATCCACTGACACTCTGGCAGTTTTAATGCTTTGGAATAATTATTGAAAAATACATTCCATTCAATAACCCTATTTGTAAACTATTATGGAAGAAAAAGGAACAATATCCATTCACACGGAGAACATTTTCCCCATCATCAAGAAATTTTTATATGCTGACCACGAGATTTTTCTTCGTGAATTGGTATCCAATGCTGTCGATGCCAGTCAAAAAATGAAACGCCTGTCTTCTCTTGGCGAATTTAACGGTGAACTCGGCGAACTGAAAGTAAAAGTAGCCGTCGACAAAGAAAAAAACACCATCACCATCACGGACCAAGGCATTGGGATGACCGCAGAGGACATCAAAAAATACATCAATCAAATTGCATTCTCCGGGGCTACTGAATTCATAGAACAGTACAAAGACAAAACCGATACCTCTCAAATCATCGGTAATTTTGGATTGGGTTTTTACTCGGCCTTCATGGTATCTAAAAACGTAGAAATCAATACCCTTTCACATAAAGAAGGAGCAGAATCTGCACACTGGATTTGTGATGGATCCACCGAATTCACCATCAGCAAAGGTACTCGCACGGAACGTGGAACAGAAGTCACATTACACTTGGCAGACGATTCACTTGAATTTGCTGATGCCTACAGGCTCGAATCAATCTTAAATAAATACTGTCGTTTCTTGCCGATCGAAATTGAATTCGACGGAAAAGTCATCAATGATACCGCTCCACTGTGGACAAAAAGTCCTTCGGAATTATCGGACGAAGATTACGTTAATTTTTATAAAAAATTATACCCGATGTCGGAAGATCCTTTATTCTGGATCCACCTCAACGTCGACTACCCTTTCAATTTAACAGGCGTATTGTACTTCCCTAAATTGAAAAAAGACTTTGAATTCCAACGCAATAAAATTCAGTTGTACAGCCGTCAAGTCTTCATTACCGACGAAGTCAAAGATGTCGTACCAGAATTTTTAATGCTATTACACGGAGTCTTAGATTCTCCAGACATTCCGTTAAACGTATCGCGTAGCTTCCTTCAAGCCGATGGTAATGTCAAGAAAATCAACAGCCACATCACGAAAAAAGTAGCGGACAAACTACAAGAAATATACAATCAAAATCCAGAAGGCTTTCAGGACAAGTGGGATGACATTGGCTTGTTTGTGAAATACGGAATGATCAGCGATGAAAAATTCTATGAAAAAGCAAAAGCATTCTGTTTGTTAAAAAATACCAACGGAGAATATTTTAATACCGAAAAGTATTTAGAAAAAATAAAAGCAAATCAAACCGATAAAGACGGCAACACAGTACTCCTTTATACCAACAATGCCTCTGAGCAAGACTCCTACATCAAGGCTGCAGGCAAGAGAGGTTATGATGTCGTCGTATTTGACTCCATGATTGACTCACACTTCATCAACCAAATGGAAAGTAAGTGGGAGAAGACCAGTTTAAAACGAGTGGATGCCGACAGCATTGAAAAATTGATTCCGAAGGAAGAAAAACGCGAAAGTGTGTTGAGCGAAAGCGATAAGGAAAAAATTAAGACCCTTTTCGCCAAAGCAGCAGAAGGTAAACCCTTGAAAATAGAAACAGAAGTACTTCCTGCAGACGATATGCCAATCACCATCACCATGCCTGAATTCATTCGACGCATGAAAGATATGGCTGCTACAGGTGGCGGAGGCATGGGAATGTTCGGAAACATGATGAAAGAAGAATACATTGCTGTAGTGAATGAAAATCATCCATTGTTACAAAAGCTACTCAAACTTTCTGAAGTGGAACAAACGGTATTGGCAGGACAAACCATTGATATCGCCTTACTTTCTCAAGGTCTGTTGAAAGGAGAATCGCTGACCAAATTCATCGAACGCAGCATTCAGCTTTTGCATCAAAATTAAGCTTGACAAGCCCCGTTTTCGAAAGAGACGGGGCTTTTATTATTGCCGTACTCAACATATTTTTTTCTATATTACAGCGTTTTAGTAGGCATATGAAAAGGCTCAAATTTTACATCATTGGTTTAGTACTGGCTATTTTTTCAAGTTCTCTGCTTTTTGCACAAGAAGCTGAGCCTAAAAAGAAAGATGTTTTCAGTGTATTGGAAACAGACTCTATTCCTGAAATCGACATGGGCGCCGATACGGTCAATGCCTATTTGAGAAAAAAAGGTAAAAACCGAAAAAAGAAAGTCAAGAAAAAAGTCTTCTATGGCATTAAAACACGTAAAGGATTTACGCGTGTAGGAGATGGAGAACGTCTCACCCTAGAACTTTTTTATGTGCTCAAAAAATACAGAGAGCCCAATGCTTTTGTTCCTGAAATATACGTTTGGGATATCACAACAGGAAAAATTAAGAAAGTAACAAAAATTGCGGAGGACAAAAGACAAATTTATAAAATACTACACGGTCCTTATAAAAAACTGTTCAATGGAGAAGTCATTGAAGAAGGTGTATTTTATATCGGCACCAAACACGCACGATGGGAAAAGTACGACAAAAAATTTGTACTGCTAGGGAAAACAAAATATTACAGAGGCTGGCCTAAAGAAGCCAAGATTACGTATTTCGATGCAGAGTATAAACGTCCGAAAGAAGTCATGCCGATTGAGTACGGTATTAAACAAGGTGACTATTATCTTTTTTCTGAAAACGGGATGGTGAAATTAAAAGGCCAGTACCAAAATGGTATACGTGTAGGTAAGTGGGTTGAATATTTTGATAAAAGTGAAAAAAGACAACGAGAAATTCAATACCAGGAAGATCCTTATGAGGAAGTCACCGAACCTGTCATCAGTAAAGAGTGGAATGAAAAGGGAACCATTATCATAGTAGATGGAAAAGCAGTAGAACCAGGATCTGCACAAGAAGAAGATCCGATCAAGAAGCGACTCAAAAGAAAAACATATTAAATACCATTAACCATTGCAAACAGCTAACGTTTATAAAACCATGAAAGACCTTAAAAGCACAGCCGCTTGGAAAGCATTAGAAAAACATTACGAAGCGAATGCATCCCTACACCTAAGAGATCATTTTAAAAATGATGCTAACAGAGCAAAACAATTTTCTATACAATTTGAAGACCTTTTTTTCGATTATTCTAAAAACAGAATTGATGCTTCAACGCTTCAATTATTTTCTCAACTGGCCGATGAATGTAAATTACGTGAAGCCATTGATGCCATGTTTTCAGGAGAAAAAATCAACACTACAGAAAAAAGAGCCGTTCTACACATTGCCCTCCGCAACCGTTCCAACACTCCCATCAAAGTAGACGGCAAAGATGTCATGCCAGACATCAATGCGGTATTGGAAAAAATGAAAACCTTTTGTCATAAAGTTCGCTCTGGGGAATGGAAAGGCTATTCAGGAAAAGCCATGACGGATATTGTGAATATAGGCATTGGAGGGTCTGACTTAGGACCCTATATGGTTACAGAAGCGTTAAAACCCTATGGTCAAGATAAACTCAACATACATTTTGTTTCTAATGTCGATGGGACACACATTGCCGAGACTCTAAAACATCTGAATCCGGAAACCACCTTATTCATTGTGGCATCTAAAACATTTACCACACAAGAGACCATTACCAATGCGCACTCCGCTAAAGCCTGGTTCTTGAGTAATTCAGGTGCACAGGCCGATGCTGTTGCCAAACATTTTGTAGCACTCTCTACCAACGCAAAAGAAGTAAGAACATTTGGGATTGATACCGACAACATGTTTGAATTTTGGGATTGGGTAGGTGGACGTTATTCCTTATGGTCGGCAATTGGATTACCCATTGCATTATACATCGGCTTCGAACGTTTTGAAGAGTTGCTTGAAGGAGCACACCGCATGGATCAACATTTTCAAACCAGCCCTTGGGATAAAAACATCCCTGTCATCTTAGCCATGCTGGGTATATGGTACAATAACTTCTTCGGTGCAGAATCTCATGCCATACTTCCATATGACCAGTACATGCACCGTTTTGCGGCCTACTTCCAACAAGGCGATATGGAAAGCAATGGAAAAGGTGTACAAAAAGACGGTACTCCTGTAAACTACTCCACAGGTCCTATCATTTGGGGAGAGCCAGGTACAAACGGACAACATGCCTTCTATCAGTTGATTCATCAAGGTACCAAACTGATTCCTTGTGATTTCATCGCACCGGCGCAATCTCACAATCCTATCTCTGATCATCATCCTAAATTGTTAGCCAATTACTTCGCACAAACAGAAGCCTTGATGAAAGGAAAAACAAGTGATGAAGTAAAAGCAGAAATGGAGAAAGAAGGCTTGAGTAAAGAAGACATGAATGCCCTACTTCCTCACAAAGTATTTTCAGGGAACAGGCCTACCAACTCATTCCTGGTCAAAAAAATAACGCCTTATACCTTAGGGATGTTGCTTGCCATGTACGAACAAAAAATATATGTACAAAGTGTCATCTGGGGCTTAAACGCCTTTGATCAGTGGGGAGTAGAACTCGGTAAACAACTGGCGAAAACAATTTTACCTGAACTTCAGAATGATGATGAAATTAAATCACACGACGCTTCTACCAACAGTTTGATCAATCAGTATAAAAAATGGAAGTAATACACACTGAAGCAGTACATTCATAAAAATGGCGAGCATTAATGTTCGCCATTTTTATGAATGTACTGTTTAGGAAACAGTATTAAAAAATTACAAATAAACTTCTAATACTTTAATGCCTTTAAGCGTACTGATCGATAAAACATTCAATACAGCAGGAACTAACAGCACATCACCAGGCTTTAATGATTCCGGGCTAAAATCACCCTCTACTTTTCCTTCTCCTTCCACGCAAATCAAGATGGTAAAAGAATCCCGCTCTTGAAGAGGTAATGAATAGGTTTTATCTTGTTTTAAATCAATAATATGTGTGTTAAAAAAAGTACTCTTCACCAGCGGAGTAGATCGATTTGCTTCCGCAACATAAGCCGTCTTATAACTTGGTAGTACTTCAAAATTCAAGGCCTCTACGCCATCTTTAATATGCAACTCTCGTTTATTGCCCTGATCATCTAGTCTATCAAAATCATAAATACGGTACGTAATATCCGATGTTTGCTGTATTTCAGCCAACATAATTCCTTTACCTATATAGTGTATTCGACCAGCAGGCATAAAAAAGACATCACCTGACTGGACTTCTTCAAAATTTAAATAATCCAATGAACGCCCTTCTTCTATCGCTTTAGCATATTCCTCTTTGTTCGTTTGTTTCGCAAAACCACTGTTCAAGGTAGCCCCTTGATCGGCCTGCATGATATACCACATCTCTGTCTTCCCTTTACAGCTATGCTTTTGCAAAGCCACCGCATCGTTAGGATGCACTTGTACCGATAAATCTGCCGCGGCATCAATGTACTTAATCAACAAAGGAAATTCTGTTCCATAAGCTGCCGCTACCGACTTCCCCATAATTTCTGAAGCGTAAGCGGTACACAAAAATTTTAAGTCCTGCCCTTTCAAAGTCCCATTGACCACTTCCGATACATTGCCGGGAACAGCCGACAATTCCCATGTTTCTCCACAATTGGCTAAAGGTGAAAAATCTTTTCCAAGGACTGTATTTATTTTTTGTCCTCCCCAAATTTTCTCTTTGAAAATGGTCTTGAATCGTAACGGATAGTTGAAGCTCATCGTGTAAATAAAATATGTTTCAATTTCAACATTTTTTGGACATCGACCAAATACTAAGAAACATCTTCTAAATGATAACATCCCGAATCCCCTGAGAATGCAATAATGTCGAATCGAATACGACCAAACCAGCGGCATTGAATCATATACTCCTCCGCCGTTTGTTGAATGAGATTCAATTTTTTCGAACTCACCCATTGCTCTGGGAAACCGTATTCATCACTCTTCCTGGACTTCACTTCTACAAATACCAAGATTTCGCCATCACGCATAATCAAGTCTACTTCTCCCCGCTTGTAACGATAATTAGAGGTCACAAAGGTATACCCCTTACCTTCTAAAAAATGAATGGCCTTACGTTCAGCATCTCTGCCGATTGCCACTTTTGAAAGCTTCATTATAATTGCTTTTTAGTATATTTGCTCTTCTAAGTTACGGTTTTGAATACAAATAAAAATACGCATACCCAATTAATCGATTTAGGACTCATCGATTACAAAGAAGCATGGGACTACCAAGCTTCTTTATTCGATGGTATTGTGCAAACGAAATTACAAAACCGAACCCTCCCAGAATCAGAACAGTTGATCACACCGAACTACCTGATCACCTGCCAACACCCACATGTCTTTACCCTAGGTAAAAGTGGTACGCGCAACAATCTTTTGGTGAGCAATGCAGAATTAGAAAAAAACAACATCGGCTTTTATGAAAACAACCGAGGAGGAGACATCACCTACCATGGACCTGGTCAACTCGTCGTATACCCTGTGCTCGATTTGGAAAACTTCTTCACCGATATTCATCGCTACATGCGCACATTGGAAGAAGCCGTCATTCTGACCTTACAAGATTATGGCATTTCAGCAGGTCGATCCACCGGATTAACAGGCGTATGGCTCGACGCAGAAAATCCTTCTCAAGCACGAAAAATAAGTGCCATGGGCGTAAAAACAAGCCGATGGGTAAGTATGCATGGATTAGCGTTCAATGTTCACGCCTCCTTAGATCATTTTAACATGATTGTTCCTTGTGGCATTAGCGACAAAGCCGTCACTTCCATGCATTTGGAAATGACAGAAGAACCACCCTTTGAAGACATCAAAAAGAAACTCATCTCACACCTGGCTTCCTTGTTTGGCATGGTATTAGAAGAAAATGAACCATTTCCCAAAAACGCCAACTGAAAATATTCCATTTGGCCTTATAAAAACAATGACATACAAATGAAAAAAGATATCTTATTCCCACAAGTTGTAGGCGTACATATCGCAGTGGCACACGGAGAAAATGAATCCGAACACCTTTGGCAAGTCATCTTAATCAACGATAATGAACATCCCATTGAAAGCATTACCATCATGTCGAGGGGATACGGAGAAATCGGAGAGAAACAGGTAGAAACATCAGTCCTGAGGCATTTTTTCCCTGTACTCGAAGGTAAAAGTTACCAACCCATAGAATTGATTGATCCCGCTGTATTCAAACTCAACAATGAATATTGGGTAAGCTACTTTATCGGCCAACAGATGTACGATAAACGATTCATTTTTGTACCTGAAAGCATCGTCCACAAAAACCTCACCTTTATCCCTATTTTACAAAAAGAAGGCATCTTACACAGTTAACCCCATTTTTTATGCAATTAGCAACACTTAATCTCGAAGAGATCCTGTTCATAGATCTCGAAACCGTACCCCTCTACCAATCTTTCAAAGAATTAGACCCCACTGGGCAAACACTTTGGCAAAAAAAAGCGGGGCAACGCTACCCAGAACTACCCAGCGACGAAGCCTACGAACAAAAAGCAGGTATTCATGCCGAATTTTCACAAGTCCTCATCGCAGGCTGTGGTTTTTTCCACAAGAGTAAAGACAACCAACTCATATTCAGGGTCAAAACTTTCCACAACACCAATGAGAAAGAATTATTAAATGAATTTATACAACTTATCGATCATACTAAACGTAAGAAGTTTAGGGTGCTTTGTGCCCACAATGGAAAAGAGTTTGACTTCCCTTTCCTATGCAGAAGAATGCTGGTCAACGGATTAGACATCCCGCCGGTATTAGACCTCGCTGGGAAAAAGCCATGGGAAGTCATGCACCTCGATACCTTGGAGCTATGGAAATTTGGAGATCGGAAACATTATACCTCACTGGAGCTGATGGCCTATGCTCTGGGCATTCCTTCGAGCAAAAGTACATTCAACGGTTCCATGGTGAATAAGGTATACCAAGAATCAGGCATTACACCAGAGCTATTGGATTATTGTTTGAATGATGTTGTTTTATTAGCCCAAGTATTTCTTAAATTGAGAAACGAAGCGTTGCTCAACAACGAACAAATTATTAGAACACCCTAGAGGGATTCATTTGCATGTTGCCACAACAGTTAACAGAAGACAACTTTTTATTAGATGTTAGAAATCTGAGAACATCCTTCCCCAGTGAACAAGGAGAAGTAAAAGCTGTGGACGGCGTAAATTTCAGACTCAAAAAAGGTGAAACCATTGGCATTGTTGGAGAATCTGGATCTGGTAAATCCGTAACTGCTCTATCCATCATGGGACTCATCAAAAAACAAAATGGGACATCCGTAGACGGCAGTATATTTTTCAACTCCCCCACACGAGGGATCATCGACCTGAATAAACTTTCACAAGAAGAATTACAAGAAGAACGAGGAGATGAAATATCCATGGTATTTCAAGAACCCATGACTTCTTTGAATCCTGTATTCACCTGCGGAGATCAAATTCGGGAAACCATTTTGGCCCATCGAAAAAACATCAGTAAAAAAGAAGCTTACGATCTCACTATAGAATTATTTGAAAAAGTTCAACTCCCAAGACCGGTAGACATGTACAATGCCTACCCTCATCAAATATCGGGAGGACAAAAACAAAGGGTCATGATTGCCATGGCCATGTGTTGTGACCCTTCGGTACTGATTGCCGATGAACCAACCACCGCACTCGATGTGACCGTACAAGCACGCATCATCGACCTGATGAAAAAGTTACGCGACGAAAACAACATGTCGATTATTTTCATTACGCACGACTTGGGTGTCGTTTCTGAGATCGCCGATTTTATCATCGTCATGTACAGAGGTAAAATTGTAGAACAAGGTCATATCTACGACGTCTTCTCCAATCCTCAACACCCCTATACCAAAGGTTTGTTGGCATGTCGACCTCGTCTCGACATGAAGCTAAAAGTACTACCTGTCGTATCCGATTTTATGATCATGGATAAAGACGGCATCATCACAGAACGCAACGGGCCACAACAATCTGTTGTCGATGCCCTCATCGACAACATCGAAATAGAAGACGATCTCATTGAGGAACGTAAACTCAAACGAGAAAACAGTCAACCTCAACTGATTGTTAAAAACCTCAAAACATATTTTTCCAACAAAAGAAGTTTCTTCGGCAAAACAACCGAATACCTCAAAGCCGTCGACGACGTATCGTTTGAAGTATATCCTGGAGAAACACTCGGACTGGTAGGAGAATCGGGATGTGGTAAAACCACCTTAGGACGAAGTATCTTAAGACTCATTGAACCTACTGAAGGCCAAATCATTTTCGAAGGAGAAGACATTACACATGTCAAACACGAACGCCTCAGGGCCTTGCGTAAAGACATGCAAATCATTTTCCAGGATCCCTACTCTTCACTCAATCCCCGTATTACCATAGGAGAAGCCATCATTGAACCGATGCGCATCAACAACATCGGTGACAGCGATTACCAACGTGTCAAAAAAGCCATTGAATTGTTGGAACGTGTAAACTTAAGTGGCAGTCACTTCAACCGTTATCCACACGAGTTTTCAGGAGGCCAAAGGCAACGTATTTGCATTGCGCGTGCCTTAGCCCTATCTCCTAAATTCATTGTATGCGATGAATCGGTATCGGCCTTGGACGTATCGGTGCAGGCTCAAGTACTCAACCTCTTAAACGAACTCAAAGCAGAATTTAAATTCACCAATATTTTTATTTCACATGATTTATCGGTTGTCAAATTCATTTCCGATAGAATCATTGTGATGCACAAAGGGAAAATCGTGGAACAAAGTGATGCAGAAGATTTATACTCTGCACCCCAAAGCGATTATACCCGCATGCTCATATCATCTATACCGCAGATCGATTTTGATGCACTTAGAAAAAAGCGGACGTCACTAAATAAAGGAACATTATTTCAATGAGAAACAACTCCAGAAAAAAATCAGACAGAACATCAGATAAAAAGTCTTCATCCGATAGATCCAACAACATCCCCGACCAACAACAGGTCATCGATTACATCGCTCGACACACGGAGCGAAAACCAAAAATAAGTGACCTCCTCATTCACTTTGGCATTCGTAAAAACCAAGATCAAGAAGCCTTTAAAGACATGGTCTTCCTTTTGATCAAGACTGGTAAAATCATCAAAGGCAATACAGGACAACTGAAAGTGGGGGGCAAAAAAAATACCGGCACCACCATGACTGGCCGTGTCGATTTTGTCAATGCTCGTTATGCCTACGTGATCACACTCGACAGTAAAAAAGACATTTGGGTATCGGTCAACCAACTCAACAATGCCCTCGACGGCGATACCGTAGAAGTATTGGTATACGACAGCTCCCTCAACAACCCCAACAAAGGGCCTGAAGGAGAAGTCACCAAAATCATCGAACGCAAACGCGATGAATTTGTAGGGAAAATAGAAATATCCAGCCGTTTTGCGTTCGTAAGACCCGACAGCAAAAAAATGCACGTCGATATTTTCGTACCCAACGACATGATGCAAGGAGCAAAAACTGGTGATAAGGTCGTGGTGAAAATACTGGAATGGCCAGGCAGAGATAAAAGTCCTGTCGGTAAAGTCATCCGTAACTTAGGCCCTGCCGGGACCAACGATGCGGAGATTCATTCCATCCTGGAAGAATACGAACTCCCTTATGAGTTTTCTGAGTCTATATTGAAAGATGCAGAAAACATTCCCGTAGAAATCTCCAAAGCAGAAATTGCCAAACGCCGAGACTTTAGAAACATCACCACCTTCACCATCGACCCTTACGATGCGAAAGATTTTGACGATGCCATTTCTATTCGTCCCCTTGAAAACGGCTTGTGGGAAATCGGCGTACACATTGCCGATGTCACCCATTATGTACGTCCCGATTCCATTTTAGAAAAAGAAGCCAGCCAACGTGCCACTTCCGTTTACCTGGTAGACCGTGTGGTACCCATGCTTCCGGAAAAATTGTCCAACGATTTGTGTTCACTTCGTCCCCACGAAGATAAATTGACCTTCTCTGCCGTATTCAACATGGATGAAGAAGGTAAAGTACACGGTGATTGGTACGGTCGTACCATCATCCACTCCGACCGTCGCTTCACCTACGAAGAAGTACAAGATGTCATTGAAACAGGTGAAGGTGATTATAAAAATGAAGTCCTGATCCTGAATAAAATCGCACACAAGCTTCGTGCAGAACGATTCAGAAAAGGATCCATCGGTTTTGAAAGCATTGAAGTCAAATTCAGACTTGACGAAAAAGGCGTGCCATTGGAAGTCGTGACCAAAATCAGAAAAGACTCCCACAAACTGGTGGAAGACTTCATGTTGCTGGCCAACCGTAAAGTCGCAGACTTTGTCCAAAACCAACGCAAAGGCAACGATAAAAACACCATGGTGTTCCGTATCCACGACCATCCGAATCCTGAAAAACTACAAGGACTTGCCGTCTTCGCTAAAAAATTCGGTTACGATTTACAAATCGGCGACGAAGCGAAAATCTCCAATGCCTTGAATAAACTTTCTGAAGACGTAGAAGGCAAACCAGAACAAAACGTATTGCAAAGCTTGGCCATCCGTTGCATGGCCAAAGCCATCTACACTACAGAACCTGAAATCCATTTTGGTTTGGCCTTTAAAAACTACACCCACTTCACTTCTCCAATCCGTCGTTATCCCGACATGATGGTACACCGTTTATTGCAACATTATTTAGACGGAGGAAAACCAGTCGATAAAAAAGCCTTAGAAGAACAATGTCAGCACTCTTCTGAAATGGAAAAAAGAGCGGCCGATGCCGAACGTTCTTCCATCAAGTACAAACAAGTGGAGTACATGTCTATCCTGGCCAAAGAAGGTGATGTCTTCGAAGGCATCATTTCTGGGGTAACCGACTTTGGCGTGTTTGTAGAAATTACCTCTACCCGATGCGAAGGCATGGTACGTATGAGCGAATTCGACGACGACTTCTACCAATTCGATCCGGAAAACTACCGTATTGTCGGAAGAGGCAAAAAGAAAATGTATACCTTGGGTGATCACATCATGGTCAAAATTAAAAAGACCGATTTAGAGAAAAGAACCATTGATTTTGAATTAGCAGAGATTTTATAATATGCTGGCCACAACTGAAAATCTTCTTAAACAACTCAACACCACACTGAGTAAACACGCTTTCGGAAAAGAACCCAAAGAGTTGTATGAACCCATTGATTACATCTTAGCATTGGGAGGAAAAAGACTAAGACCGCTTCTTTGTGTCTTGAGTTACATGATCTTCAAAGAAAACTATGAAAAAGCCATCAAACCTTCTTTGGCTTTGGAAGTGTTTCACAACTTCACCTTGATGCACGACGACATCATGGACCAAGCTCCTCTACGTAGAGGACAAGCCACGGTACACCACAAGTGGAACAGCAACATTGCCATTTTATCGGGCGATGTGATGTTGGTCAAAGCTTATGAATTATTGGCCGGACTGGAACCAGAAGTATTAAAAGAAGTCATTACCTTGTTCAATACATGCGCCACAGAAGTTTGTGAAGGACAACAACTGGACATGAACTTCGAAAGTCGCCAGGACGTAAGCGTGGAAGAGTACCTGAACATGATCCGTTTGAAAACAGCGGTACTGTTGGGCTTCAGCATGCAACTAGGCGGTATATTGGGAGGTGCCGATAAAAAGAACAGCCAATACCTCTACCAAGCCGGTGTCGACATCGGTATCGGATTTCAATTGAAAGACGATTTACTCGACACCTTCGGAGATCCTGCCAAGTTTGGGAAACAAGTCGGCGGAGACATCAGCGCCAATAAAAAAACATTCTTATTGATCCGAGCCCTGGAGTTGGCCAAAGGCAAAGACTTGCAAAACTTAACCGCCTTACTGTCAGAAAAGAATCCAAAGACCAAAATAGAAGGCATCAGTACGTTATACCAAAAACTAAAGGTAAACGAAGAAGCCCAAACCCAAATACAATTACATTTCAACCGAGGATTGGAGCATTTGCAAAAAGTGAAGGGTTCCATCTTCCGCAGAGGGACTCTGAAACAATTTATCCATCAATTGATTGAACGCGAGAACTAATGGAGATCAGCATCACACTTATTCTCATCGGCATCATGATTGCGACGAGCTTGGCAGCCCTGAACAATAAGAAATTTTACAATGCCTGGATCTTCAATCCTAGCCGCATTGATGAACACAAGGAATACTACCGTTTCTTAAGTTCCGGTTTCATCCATGCCAATTACCTGCATTTGTTCGTGAACATGTTTACCCTGTTCTTCTTCGGACGGTTCATCGAATACCACATGGGTGGTTTTCACATGCTGGCCATGCTGTTCTTAGGCATTATCATTTCCGACTTCCCTTCCTATACCAAGCACCGCCACGATCCAGGCTACCGGTCTTTAGGAGCATCAGGAGGTGTATCCTCGATCGTGTTCTCTTACATCATGTTATCGCCAGTATCCACGATTTATTTATTCTTCATTTCTGTACCCGCTTTCATTTTCGGAGGACTCTTCTTAATGTACTCCTATTACCAAAGCCGGGGAGAAAGCCGAGACAATGTCAACCATACAGCCCATTTCTACGGTTCGGTGATCGGTATTCTTTATACCTTAGTCATCTATCCAGAAGCTTCCATTACCTTCTTCGAGCAATTGATCAGCTGGAGGATCTTTTAAGTATGGAGTGTGAGCTCGAGTATAGAGGGGATTCCTCCATACTCGAGCTCACACTCCATACTTCTTGAAATCTTCAGCACCCTACTTACAGATTAGCCCTAATGCTGAGCGAGTATTTGTCGTAATACTGCTTCGTCGGTCGGTAGTTCGATCGAAAAGAAGTCGCTATTCCTTCTCCCAGGGTAGACAAAATCACATCAACAGCCTTCGAGTCTAAGGCCAAAGGATCTGGCGTATTGACAGCAGGTAATACAAACTTGGGTTGTCTGACCTTAAACGGATCATATTGGACATCATCCCCACTCACATTGCTAGCACGAAGAACACGTTGAAAATTAGGATATAAGACTGAGGCAGCATGAGCTACCGTAAGCGAAGTGACACCGATGGAAGGATGGCCTTCAACAACATAAAAATAAGCCTCTGAGCCTATTTGAGCATGCACAGCAATAGCCACATGCATCAAAATTCCTAAAAAAACACCTGAGACATTCCTTGAAATCATGCCTGAATATATAAACAGAAAAAGTCCCGAAGAAGAATCTCCAGGACTTTTTAATGCTTATTGACTTCTTCGCTAATTAGTTTGCTTCAACAGGCTCAATCGATACGAATGAACGATCTTTTGCTCCTTTTTTGAATACAACCTTACCGTTTACTAGAGCAAACAAGGTATGATCTCTACCGATACCCACGTTTTTACCAGGGTGGTGCTTCGTACCCCTTTGTCTTACAATGATATTTCCTGCTACTGCAGATTGTCCACCGTAAACCTTCACGCCTAGACGCTTACTTTCTGATTCACGACCGTTTTTGGAACTACCTGCGCCTTTCTTATGTGCCATAGTCTTTTACTTATTTTGTGATGTTTTCAATTAAAACCTTACTTAGGCTCTGTCTGTGGCCTTGGAATTTTCTGTAACCTTTTCTTCTCTTCTTTTTGAAGATAAGAACTTTGTCATCTTTCAAGTGACCAAGAATCGTTGCAGAAACTTTTGCGCCAGATACCACTGGAACCCCAACTTCTGTTTTTCCTTCTGAGCTCACCAATAAAACTTGATCAAATTCTACTTTAGCGCCTTCTGCACCTTCAAGTCTGTTGGTATAAATGAATTTGCCAGCTTCCACTTTGTGTTGTTTACCGGCGATGTCTACTATTGCGTACATGGTATTACTTCCTTGTTAAAATTTCGGAAAAGGACTGCAAACATAGTGTACAATTTCTAATAAAGCAAATGATTGTTGAGAATATCCTAGAATATCTAGTGTGGAAAAGTTCTGAATCTTTAAAAAGAGGCCAAATTCTCCGAAATTCTCATAAGCTTTACTTAAAAGAAGTACTCCTATTGCTCTGTAAAATAGCACCTTTAAATCGATTTTACCACCATCCCCTCACTGCATTTTGATGTACTTTCTTACATTGACAAAAGGATTCGATTTTATCATATTTGTGAAGAGGCTTGAGAGACCTCTACTGTTTCCTATTTTTCTAGTCAGGCATAAAAACCATTTACGGGATTAATTTGTTTTGAAACAATAGGAATTGCTGTCAAAAATATTGATATTATAATTATAACAATGAGTACTAAAAACGACCATCTTAACGAACCTCTGCTGACGGAGAATAAAAACCGTTTCGTGCTGTTCCCCATCCAACACAGTGATATCTGGGGCATGTACAAGCAGGCGGAAGCCAGCTTCTGGACTGCTGAAGAGATTGACCTCTCTCAAGACCTTTCTGACTGGGCCAAATTGAACGATGGCGAGAAACACTTCGTAAGCCACGTCCTCGCCTTCTTCGCAGCCAGCGACGGGATTGTCAACGAAAACCTGGCAACAGGTTTCTTAGAAGAAGTACAATTTCCGGAAGCCAAATGCTTCTATGGTTTCCAAATCATGATGGAAAACATCCACTCGGAAACCTACTCCCTGCTTATCGATACCTACATCAAAGAACCTGCGGAAAAAGACCGCTTGTTCAATGCCATAGATACTGTACCCTGCGTAAAGACCAAAGCCGACTGGGCCCTGCGTTGGATCACCAACGGGGACTTCATCGAGCGTTTGATCGCCTTTGCAGCCATTGAAGGGATTTTCTTCTCGGGTAGCTTCTGCTCGATCTTCTGGTTGAAGAAAAGAGGCCTGATGCCAGGCTTGAGCTTCTCGAACGAATTGATCTCAAGAGACGAAGGATTACACTGTGATTTCGCGTGTTTGTTGTATACCAAACACATCAAAAATAAAATGCCTCAGGAAAAAGTGAAGCAGATCATCACCGATGCCGTAAAAATCGAACAAGAATTCGTGGTCGATTCTCTACCGGTAGACTTGATCGGGATGAACTCTAAATTGATGTCGCAATACATTGAATTCGTTGCAGACCGTTTGTTGGTGGCCTTAGGCTGCGACAAACACTACGGCGCAACCAATCCGTTCGACTTCATGGAAATGATTTCCTTACAAGGCAAAACCAACTTCTTCGAGAAGAGGGTTTCAGAATACCAAAAAGCAGGTGTCATGAGTGACAAGGCATCAAATAAATTCAGTTTAGACGAAGATTTTTAAAAGGGAGCAACTATGTTAGTATTAAAACGAGACGGCAGACGAGAATCTGTAAAATTCGACAAGATCACAGCACGTATAGAGCGTCTATGCTACGGGCTAGATCTTAATTTCATCGACCCTATCATCGTGGCGCAACGCGTCATCGATGGCTTGTACGATGGTGTAACCGCTGAAGAATTAGATCATTTGGCCGCTGAAACAGCTGCCTCCATGACAACCAAACATCCAGACTATGCTACCCTAGCAGCGCGTGTTGCGGTTTCTAACCTTCATAAGAAAACCAGCAAGTCTTTCTCGAACACGATGAAAAGACTGTACACCTACATCGATCCCAAAACAGGTGAAAATGCACCTTTACTTTCTAAAGAAACCTACGAGTTCATTAGAAATCATGCAGCACAACTAGACTCAACCATCATTTACGACCGTGACTACGGATACGATTACTTCGGGTTCAAAACCCTTGAAAAATCATACCTGTTGAAATTGGACGGTAAAATCGCAGAACGCCCTCAACACATGTTGATGCGTGTCGCTTGCGGTATACACTCCGACAACATCGACAACGCAATTGAAACCTACCACCTCCTTTCTGAGAAATGGTTCACGCACGCTACACCTACCTTATTCAACGCAGGTACTCCTAAACCTCAGTTGTCTTCTTGTTTCTTGCTGACCATGAAAGAAGACAGCATCAGCGGGATCTACGAAACGCTACAACAATGCGCTCAGATTTCACAATCTGCCGGCGGTATCGGATTAAGCATTCACAACATCCGTGCTACAGGTTCTTACATCAAAGGAACCAACGGTACTTCTAACGGTATCATCCCGATGTTGCGTGTATTCAACGATACTGCACGTTACGTCGATCAAGGCGGTGGTAAGCGTAAAGGTGCTTTCGCTATCTATTTAGAAACATGGCATGCGGACATCTTCGAATTCCTGGACTTGAAAAAGAACCACGGAAAAGAAGAAATGCGTGCAAGGGATTTATTCTTCGCCCTATGGGTATCCGACTTATTCATGAAGCGTGTAGAAGACAACGGCGATTGGTCATTGTTCTGTCCACACGAAGCACCAGGATTGGCCGACACCTACGGTAAAGACTTCGAAAATTTGTATGAAAAATACGAGCGTGAAGGCAAAGCACGAAGAACGGTTAAAGCACAAGAACTATGGTTCGCGGTATTGGAAGCTCAAGTGGAAACAGGTAACCCATACATGTTGTACAAAGACCACTGTAACCGCAAGTCTAACCAAAAGAACTTAGGGACCATCAAGTCTTCGAACTTGTGTACAGAGATTCTGGAATTTACCTCTCCTGATGAAGTAGCGGTATGTAACCTGGCTTCTTTGGCCTTGCCTAAGTTCGTCATCAACGGAACCTTCGATCATCAAAAATTATACGACGTTACTTACGTAGCGACGAAAAACCTGAACAAAATCATCGACATCAACTACTACCCGGTAGAAGAAGCTCGTCGTTCGAATACCCGTCACCGTCCGATCGGATTGGGCGTACAGGGTTTAGCCGATGCGTTCATCATGATGCGTATGCCTTTCGATTCTCCTGAAGCGGCAGGTATGAACAAAGACATTTTCGAAACCATTTACTTTGCCGCCATGACGGCTTCTAAAGACCTTGCGAAAGAACAAGGTCCTTACGAAACCTTCAAAGGTTCTCCGGTATCAAAAGGCATCTTCCAATTCGACATGTGGGGTGTAACGCCAGAGTCGAACCGTTGGGATTGGGAAAGCTTGAAAAAAGAAGTGAAGAAACACGGCGTGAGAAACTCTCTATTGGTTGCTCCAATGCCTACGGCTTCTACTTCTCAAATTTTAGGGAACAACGAATGTTTCGAGCCGTATACATCAAACATCTACAGCCGTCGTGTGCTTTCAGGTGAGTTTGCCATCGTAAACAAACACTTGTTGAAAGACTTGATCAAATTGGGCTTGTGGAACGACAAGATGAAGAACAAACTCATCGAACAAAACGGGTCTATTCAAAACATCGCCGAGATTCCTCAAAACATCAAAGACCTGTACAAAACCGTATGGGAGTTGAAGCAAAAAACATTGATCGATATGGCTGCCGACCGTGGTGCTTACATCTGTCAAAGCCAAAGCTTAAACGTATTCGTAGACCAACCTAACTTCGGTAAGTTGACGTCTATGCACTTCTACGCATGGAAAAAAGGCTTGAAGACGGGTATGTACTACCTACGTTCTAAAGCCGCTGCCGATGCGATTAAGTTTACCGTGGAAAAAGAAGCCGTACCGGCTACCCTTACCGCAGAAGAATTGGCGAAGAAACAAGCCGACATGGCTTGCTCTCTGGACAATCCAGATGCGTGCGAAGCGTGTAGCGGATAAACCTGAATGACACTTTGATATGAAAGCTGCTCCTGTTATGGGAGCAGCTTTTTTTATGTCTGCTTCGCAATCAGTGATCAATGATACGCCTAACTAAGGATTGCCTAATCGCTATAAAACCAATTAACAACGCTATTTTCAAGATATTGATATTCAATGATTTGACATTATATCATCTCCAATTATTTCCAAATTTATTAAAAATTAGGGAATATTAAGAAATAACCCTAGATTGTTAATTATTTCCAAATTTGTCAAAAATTAGGACATTTTAGCCATGAAAGCGATTGAACCTCCTCCTGCCTGGTATCACAAAATGTCAGATTCCGTTTTTAAGCTACGTGAATCTGAGGAAATGAATGCTTTGATCAGCAAAATCAACGAAGACTACCTCTATTGGGATAAGGTAAAATATAAAGGCAAAGGAGTGATTGACGACGTTGAACTTTTATGGGCTGCAGTAAAAGTAAGTCGCATGTTCAATGCTCAAAAACTATCCTTTGGCAACTATACATTCAGCTACAACCTTACCGATGCGCTTTACAAAAAACTACATGAATTTGACTTGCACATCGGAGGTACCTTAGGAGCAAAAGGAATCATTCCAGAGGAAGATAAAAAAAGTTACCTGGTGAGCTCCATCATGGAAGAAGCCATTGCTTCCAGCCAGATTGAAGGGGCAGTCACCACGCGCAAAGAAGCGAAAGACATGCTTCGCAAAAACAGTAAACCGAAAAACAAGTCTGAACAAATGATCGTGAACAATTACAACACGATCAAACACATCGTAGCGATACAACATGAAACACTTACATTAGAGAAATTATTTGAAGTACATCGTCTGGTCACTCACCAAACACTGGATGACATCGCAGACGAAGGACGCTTTCGCACCGACAATGAAATCAAAGTCGTGGATTCAGCAGACAATGAAATCGTGTATACGCCACCTGAATTCAGCGAAGTTCCCAAGCTCATGAAGGAACTGATCACCTTTTTCAACAAAGTAGACAATACACCGTTTATCCATCCCATTGTAAAAGGATGCATTATTCATTTTATGATCGGCTATATCCATCCCTTTGTCGACGGTAATGGACGTACAGCACGGGCATTGTTTTACTGGTACTTGCTAAAAAATGGGTATTGGTTAACAGAATACCTTTCCATTTCTCAAATCATTGTGAAAAGTAAAATGCAATATGCGCATGCCTATCTCTATACTGAAATCGACGAGAATGATTTAACCTACTTCATTCATTACAAATTAAAAACTATGCAACACGCTTTTGAAAGCCTGCAAAAATATATTCAAAGAAAACTCAGCGAAAAAAAGAAATTCATCGACATCCAAAAAATAAGCGACATCAATGAACGCCAGGCAAGAATACTCAACTGGCTCAACGAAGAAGCCGACTTATTATTCAGCGTCAAGGAAATAGAACAGCGGTTTGTCGTCTCCAACCAAACCGCAAGAACCGATTTAGAAAATCTTGTCCACAAAGGATATTTGGAAATTGTTCAATTGAACAAGAAAACAAAGGCCTTTTGTCGATCCAAAAATTTTGAAGCCTTATTGAAGGAAGAATTAAAAAAACTAAGTTAAATTAGTCAGTAGTCAGGTATCAGTGGTCAGTAATAGACCATATTAACTGATCAGACTGAACTCTACTGATACCTGACCACTGATACCTGATCCCTAAACAATTTATCCCTATGAAACACACCCTCCTCATCTTCTCCTTGGTAATATTAAGTACCGTGTTTGCTTTCGCTCAAAAGAAAAAAGCCCCTGCTCCTAGCGCGGCAACGGCTGTCACTGCTGACCAAGCCCGTACGAAAAACTTCTTATTGAAGACCAGCCGTTTTACAGGCCATACCCACCGTGCCGTCTTGAATGGAAAATCCTATACCGGCAATTTGGGTAAAATGGTGCAATACCAACGCAAAGCCAAAGCCTTGTACGAAACAGGCAAATACCAGGAAGCCATTTATTTCTCCCGTCGTGCACGCTTGTACGGATTGGAAGCCTTGAAAGCCAACAGCGCCATTACCACCTCTGATGGTAAGTTCAGCGCCGAAGAAGAAACGCTCTCTGCGGGCATGCCGACAGACGAAGCCTTGGAAGTCCAATTGGGAGGTGAATCTGCTCCAACAGATGAAAGTTTAATGAGCGGAAATTTGGCGGTGGAGATTAAATAAGACAACCTCACCTTGGTTCGTGAGGACACGAACCAAGGCTGAGGCAATACATCCCTAAACTAAAACAGTCATGAAAAGAAATATAACATTGATCTTGCTCCTTCTTGTGGTAGGTGCTTGCCTCATGGGTTTTGTGAAACACGAGGGAAATGAAAAATACGATTATTTAACCATCAATCAAGTGCCGACTAACTTATTAAAAATAAGTTCAACCGCTGCAGAGTTTCAAGAAATCAAGATTGCAATAAAACTGAAAGATAATTTTGATTTTACGCCTGCCTTGACCAAAGTCTCAGAATTTGAAAATCTTGGATGAGAATACGTTGAAAGCACGACCTATACACCAGGTATATGGACAGGCATTTGTATTGTTATGAGAAAGAAAAAATAAACGAGCGTTTGCGTAAACGTTTTTATAAATCCTTCTGATGAAGAAGAAAAAAGAAACTACTAAAAAGAAAACTCCTTCTGCTGCTCCAGCAAAAGAAGCGGAAAAGGATATCCCTAAAGCTCCTTCCTCTCCAGTATGCTACGCACAAAGCGATGAGGTGAGGAAGGAGTATAGGGAGGAGGGGAAGGAGTGAAAACTAACGTTCGGATATACGACATATGTCGTATATCCGAACGTTGTGTGATATGCTAGTAAGACAGACAAAATTGGGTTGGACGGTTTGGTCTTCGGTGAATGTTTGGAGTGGGGTTTTAAGTTCATTCTTTGGTCGGTTGGATTGGATGATCTTTTGAGCCGGGGCTGGTGGTTCGTTATAGTGCTTATTTTTGGCATTGTCTGGCGGGCGGATAAAAGATTTTCTCTGTAGATTCTTTTTTAGTGGTGAAATATCGATCTTGTTATACATACTGGTCGGATTGGAAGATCTTTTGAGTCGGGGCTGTGGGTTCGTTATAGTGCTTATTTTTGGCATTGTCTATCGGACGGATAAAAGAATTTCTCTGTAGATTCTTTTTTAGTGATGAAATATCGATCTTGTTATACGTACGAAAGAAGATTGTGAACTTTCGGCAACAAATCGCACATCACACAACACCGTCTAGGCGTTATGGCGGCTTTAGGAGAAGAGTAAACATTAGAACAAATAATAAACAGGGGTTGCGGTTGCAGTGCGGAGTATAAACACCGCCACATCGCCTAGCCGCGGTCCGTTGTCTACTCTTTTATTGCATTAAGTGGACTAATAAGTTTGTAATAAAACAACCCTTTCTCAAACATAGAGAAGCAAATTGCCAAATCTCAACTTTATATTTTAACTAAAAATTTAAACTTATGAAATCATTTAAATTAATTTTAATAATAGTAATATTTTTTTCTATTGGACTTTCTTCATTTAAAAATAATGTTTCTCAAAAAACAACTATTCAAAATGAATAGTTGACAATTACGATTGTATCAGGAAAATTAATTGTTTATTCTAACGGGGAAGAAATTTTAAAGGAAAAATTGACTTTTGATCACCATAAAGACCTTTCAATTTTATTTGATAAATATGGTCAAGAAGGATGGACTTTAAAAACCTCTGTTTCTCCTGGATTATGGACTGCATGGTATTTTGAAAGAATAAAACAATAAGTTCAGATCTCTAAGATTTGAAATAGAACGGCGACGTCAGAGTCCTTCTTCAAATGGCAGGATAGGTTATTATATCATGTAAATTGAAGAAGAGACTCTGCCTGAAGATAGGGAAAGTGTATTAATCATGCTGAAGAGAGTATTAATAAAAAAGCCTGAGTAACTCAGGCTTTTTTATTTTTATAAATCAGATGTCAGACCATTTAATATACGGACAATATTTTTGTTCGGAAGATTGTTTTATCGGTTGTCACTTCTATGCTTAACACCCCTTTCAGCGAAGTATGAATGGTTCCACTATCGTATTCTTCCGAATGCCCTACTATATCCGTCACTCTTACCTTAATAATTTTATCCTCCGTATTGACCGTAAAAGATCCATAAGAAGGAGAAGGATAAACCAATATTTTGGGGTCATTAGAAACATTACCGATGACAGACGTAGGCAAAATGCCTGTTCCGCTGATGGAGAAGGTGTAAGTTCCCTCATCCGAATCATCAGAAAGAATGGTAACTTCCGCATTTCTCATTGCAAGCGTTCCCGGCGTGAAAGTAATGGTAAATGTAGTGGAAGTGTTACCATTCAAATTTGTTGATGTAAGCGTTTGGTCAATGATAAAATCGGCCGCATGCGTTCCGGAAATACTTATCACATCCGGAGATCCTATCAGTGAAAGAGTAGAAGCTCCTACGTTTTCAATGGTAAAAGTAATCGTTTCGCTACTCGCTCCTTGTGCCACATTTCCAAAACTATAATTACCACCACTTAAAATATTGGTTTCGCCTTGTTTTACATTAATTTCCGCATTGGTAAATAATACCGTAAGACTCCCAGCTACAAATGTATACGTGTAATTTGAATTATTAAATCCACAATCCGAAACGGTGATTGGATAGATGCCACCAGTACTACCTGTAGTAGCGGTGGAAGTGAGGATAGGGCTACAATTTAATACACTTGAGTTTTCGCTGTAAGCAAATCCACTGTAGGTAAATGTAAACGTAGGATTTAGATCACCTTCTGTTTTAACAGCATCCTCTGCAGTAATGGTAAGTGTTTTGGGGTTTACCGTAATTGAATACGTGATGTCCGAAGCTGCGTTGTAATTCCCGTCCCCTGCCTGTGATGCAGTAATGGTAGAAGAGCCAGGAGAAGGAATAAAGCCACTTATTTCCTGAGAGAATTCATATCCTTGTCCATAAGAAAGTACAGTACTGTAGTAAGTAACAAGCCTCCTATAATAGTAAATACATTATACAACTTTTTCATAGAATGCTGATTTAAAGGTTAAATGAAAAGTATTTTGTGCTGAATTTGAGTTGCCCCAATCAGGTATAAAAATAGGCAAAAAGTGTAAACAAAATATCCCTAAAAATAGGGACAAATGAATCACAAAGTTGAAGTGAAGTTAGACAAATGTTTGATGAATCATTCGAAAAAATGGTTGTAGAAGAATATTTAGCTACAAAATGGAGTTGTTACGAAAAATACAATATCCATTAGAAAAAAGTACAATACCAAGTAATCTCCGCTTTGGTTCGTGTCCTCACGAACCAAGCTTTCTTTTATTAAATACATATTCTATTCAATTCTTTGATGTCGTTCATGAAGCTTTGTCGAATCAGGCAAAAGCACTATTTTTAATACTTGAAGAATAAGTCGTCGACACCAGCACACCAATAGACGCTGCCTGAAATCAATGCTTCATCGTTAAAAATAAAAATTATGTTCACTCCCCTCTCCGCCTTTCAAAAAACCGATACCTGGGAAAACCTCGGCATCTTGAAAGAGGTGCGTTTCAAGGCTTCGCTGTCGGGCGGTAAAGGAGGACAAAATGTAAACAAAGTCAGTACAAAAATAGAATTGTATTGGTCACCAAGTGAATCGAAAATTTTAGAAGAAGACATCAAACAAATTTTATTGACCAAGCTCGCCACAAAACTCAGTCAAGAAGGCGAACTACGCATCGTCTGCGAAGAAGAAAGAAGTCAACTCAAGAACAAAGAAAAAGCCATTGCCAAATTTTATGCCTTGCTCTGCACTTGTTTCAAAGTTCAGAAAAAACGTAAAGCCACACGTCCCACCAAATCATCGGTGGTTAAACGTTTGGAAAGCAAATCCAAACAAAAAGACATCAAGAGCAACCGAAGGAAACCTGATTTTTAAAATCAGACCATAATTTTTTTCCATTTCCCTTTTCTAAAAAACCATACCGATACCACCGCATGCAAAGAATGACAAAATGCAATGGCAATGAAAATACCCATGGTCTTTAAATCGAAAGTAAAAGCCAGGAGATAAGCCAAAGGAATTTCTAAGAGCAACAACAAACAGATGTTGATGTATACCGGTGTCTTCGTGTCCCCTGCACCGTTGAAGGCCTGTATCATCACCATGCCCACGGCAAAGAATACATAACCCAAGGTTGTAATACGTAAGCCTTGCGAAGCGAAAGCCACCACGTTTGGATTATCGGTAAACAAGGACACAAGAAAATCTCCGAATACCACATACACCACCGTAACAAACGCCAGGAAAATAAAATTATAGCGAGCCGTCAACCAGGTCGACAACTCGGCACGTTGCAATTTTCCTGCCCCTAAATTTTGTCCTACCAAGGTGGCCGCAGCAGCAGCCAATCCCCAGGCCGGCATCATGCTGAAAACCATGATGCGAAAAGCAATGGTAAATCCTGCTACAGCTTCGCTCCCAAAGGCTGCCATGAAGCGCGTGAGCACAATCCAAGCGGCAGAATCAATCATGAACTGCCCCATACCACCCATTGAAATGACTGCAATTTTTTTCATGGTCTTGAATTTCACTTTCATGTTATCCCTTAAAATCACCAGGCGATGTTTCCCGTTGAATAAATGGTACACTTGGTACAAAACCCCAAGCGAACGTCCTGTGGTCGTAGCCCAGGCGGCACCTTCCAAACCCAAGCCCGGAATCGGTCCAAGGCCAAAGAGAAACAACGGCACCAAAGCAATGTTGATGCCGTTGGAAATCCAAAGGGTACGCATGGCCATGTGTGCTTGTCCCGCGCCACGAAACATACCGTTGATGATGAACAGCAACATGATGGAACTGTTCCCTGCAAAAATAATGCGGGTATAGCCGGTTCCTTTTTCAATGACCTCCGGCGAGGCGCCCATAAGTTGCAAGAGGCTCGGTGCAAAATACCAACCGCCCAAGCCCATTACTAAGGAAACAGTAAATCCAAAACTCAACAATTGAAAAGAAGTACTGCCTGCCTTGTGGTAGTCCTTTTCTCCAAATCGACGGGATACCATGGCTGTGGCAGCCATACTCACACCCATACCCACGGAATACACCAGCATAAGCATGGCTTCGGTCAGACCTACCGTAGCAATGGCATACTCTCCCAAATGACCGACAAAAAAGATATCGACCACGGCAAATAAAGATTCCATGATCATTTCTAATATCATGGGAACAGCCAAAAGAAAGATGCCTGTCTTGATATTGATGCGTGTATAATCTTGCTCTTCTCCCCGAATGGATTGTTTGAGCAATTGAAACATGTCCTTCAAACGTGTAATGAATTTCATAGTGATGGTGAAAGGGTACAAAATAATCATTTTTATAGAGGGAACATAAAACAAAGGGAAGATTTAAGGCAATGATGGGTTCAAACCCATAAAACACCTGATTCAACCTGGCCTTCAAATTCAAGTAAAATGAACTCATCCTTCTTCACCAATTTCCTTGTAGGATAAATTTATCTTTTTAACTTTATCTTAATACAGCAGAGTACGATTCAACACTTTTCGTTTTTCACCACCCCTTAAAATCACCACCCTTATGAACAAAACATTAAAAAGGATCTTGATTATAGTAACTTCACTGACCATCATCCTCATTGGACTTTTCAAGTTCATGCAAATGCAAACCAAGAAAGCCAGTCCTGAAGCAACCGTCAAGTATGCCAAAGACGATAAAGATCTTTCTGTCTTTTATTGCAGACCTTCAAAACGCGACAGAGAAATTTTCGGAGGTTTAGTACCTTACGGAAAAGTATGGCGCACAGGAGCCAATGAAGCAACTACATTCACGACAGCCACAGACATTAAAATTGCGGGACAGACATTACCTGCTGGAACCTATACCTTATGGACAATTCCAGAACAAGAATCCTGGACCGTCATCTTTAACAAAAAACAATACGGTTGGGGCATAAGTTTTGGAGGAGAAGCCAGCCGTGAACCTGCTGCTGATGTGATCAACCTGAGTGTACCCGTAGAAAAAACAAATGAAAGTGTAGAATTATTTACTATTTCATTTGACGACCTCAGCGATTTAAAATTGGTATTCACCTGGGATCAAACACGTGTAACAGTGCCGATTCATTAACGTAAGAGGTTCAGACGATATGAATACATTATCATCTGAACCTCTTACGTTAATATTTACTCAGGATCTTTTTCTAATAAACAACAAGCCTACCATGCAGCTTTCTGACATCGCCAAGATTCGATTACAAAGTCAGCAGATCCTACAAACCAATCATCAGAGCATTCAAGACCTTGTGGGCTTCATGGGAGCCATGCAAGCGCAAGATTATGCCATGTCGAAATGGGCCATAGGTACACGTCTTCCCAATACCACAGACGAAGAGGTAGAAAAGGCCTTCTCAAAAGGAGAAATCATACGTACACACCTGCTCAGACCTACATGGCATGTGGTATCAGCCAAAGATATCTATTGGATGTTGGAGCTCTCCGCTCCACAAGTACTGAAAATACTGAACAGCAGCGATAAGAAATTAGGACTGAATGAAACCATTTATAACAAAGCGAAGAACATTATAGAAAAGCAATTACGAGACCATCACCATCTCACACGAGAAGAGTTGATCTTCGCCTTTGAACAAGCCAAAATCAATACCGATGAAAACAGACCTGCACACATCATGATGCGCGCCGAACTCGATGGATTGGTCTGTAATGGGAAAGTCATCGATAAAAAACAAACCTATGCACTGCTTGAAGAACGCGTTAAGAAACCCAAAACTAAAATTCCCCGAGAACAAGCCTTGGCAAAACTTGCTGAACGTTATTTTAGCAGTCACGGTCCCGCTACCCTGCAAGATTTTGTCTGGTGGTCAGGTTTATCGATACGTGATGCGAGAAAAGGATTAGAACAAGTTAAATCTCTTTTTTCATCGGAAGTCGTCGCATCGGATACCTATTGGTTTGCAAACACCTTTACAGCTTTTTCCTCAAAAATGCGTTCTCTTCATTTGTTGCCAGCATACGACGAGTACATCATCAGTTATAAAAACAGAAATGCAACACTTACGATTGAACATCAAAAAAAAGCTTTCAGCAACAATGGTATTTTCAGGCCTGTTGTCCTCGTCAATGGAGAAGGAATAGGTTTATGGAAACGCTCCATTAAAAAAGATGACGTACATATAGAAATAGAGTTATTCAGATCACATGAATCTAACATCGGTTCATTGGTAAATAAAGAAATCGACAAGTTGGGTTTCTTTTTAAATAAGAAAGCAAAACGTGTTTAATTCACGCCACTCTTTCTTTTCTGATAAGGTATTGCATGAATGATCATTCCATATTTTTTTTTACCTTTAGGGAAACAGCATGTTATGTTTATCGAATCGAGCAGCATCGTATACCTCTTTTATTTCAGCATAGGATTACTTTTTTCTCTTGGTATTTTTATCGTCTATTTATACCTACACCTCAACCGTACGATCAAAAAAAACAAAGCGATCGAAAGCCGCTATCAAGAAATGGAAGGTCGCATAAACGGGTTACAACTTGAAACACTAGAAGCAAGGCTAAATCCACATCTTTTTAAAAACATATTAAATTCCATTCAATCGCACGCCTATCAAACCTACTTTGCACTGGATAAAATGGCGAACGTACTGGATTATATTTTATACGAAAGTAAAAATCGTTTGGTGAGTCCTAAAGAAGAAATAGAGTTTGCGCTGAATCTGATTGAGATCAATAAAATAAAAATAAGTCCGCTGTTTGAATTGAAGGTAAAATTAAAAATAAACGAAGGAGAACCGCTGTACGATCAAAGGCTCTTAGCACCTTTAATTTCAGTAGACTTGATTGAAAATGCATTCAAACATGCCGACCTGCAAAGTCCCGATGCCTTTATATCTATTGTTTTTGAATTCAAAGACAATAAATTTTACCTGACCGTATCGAATAAAATTTCTCCTAAAACTCCTTTGAAAAAAGAGAAAAGTGGCATTGGTGCTGAAACATTAGAGCAACGGTTAAAAATCATTTACAAAGACACCTTCAAACTTGAAAAGTTTGTCGAAGAAGACGTTTATATTGCACACTTAAAAATCAACCTCCTTGAACACAAAGTTAAAATGCTTGCTACTTGACGATGAAATTCCCGGGTTGACGTATTTAAAAATGCTGTGCGAGCAACTTCCAGAACTTGAGGTATTAAAAGCATACAACAGCCCTGAATTATTTTTAAAAGAACTACCACTACACGAGTGTGACCTTTGTATACTCGACGTAGAAATGCCGGGTATAGATGGCCTTAGTGTAGCGAATTGCTTAAACGGGAAACTCGTTATTTTCATTACGGCTTACACAGAATATGCTGCTGACGCCTTCGATTTAAATGCCGTCGATTACATTCGAAAACCCGTAAAAATAGAGCGGTTGAAACAAGCGGTACAAAAAGCAATGGATCGTTTTTCAGTAGAAAAACCTGCCAAAAAATTCGTTGCCGTCAATACAGACAAAGGGAAAACGTTAGTATTTTTTGACCAAATCAATTATATCAGCACATCGACCATAGACAGTCGGGATAAAATAGCCAGTTTAGTAGATGGTTCTAGCATTACCATTAAAAATACTTCGTTTGAAAAATTACTAAAAATGCTTCCAGTCAATCGATTCTGCAGAATCAATAAAAAGGAAATTGTATGTTTAGACTGTATTCAATTTTTTTCTCACGATGAAATTACAACAAACATCACACAAGCCAACGGGAAAAATCTAATCCTAAACCTGAATGAAAGTTACCGAAGCGACTTCATTCAAAAAATAAAGCTTTAGTTTGATTACATTTTTTTCCCTTCTCATTACATTAAATCCTTCATTCATCACAACGGCAAATTACAAAGGTATTTTGTAGTGTATTTTTGTTTCATGATTAAAATCAAATGAAACACAATAAATGCGCTATATTTTACTTTTAGTATTTATAGGAATTCAACATCCGGGGATGTTTGCCCAAACAGGGCCGGGCATTGGTATCTATCCAACTGGTACAGAAACAGGACTGGGATACCGTTCTGGGAAAGACACCCGATGGGCTGCTGATGTCCGCATCACCCGGGCCAATATGTTGAACAATGCTAAAACAGGGTCAATGGTCAACGAGATTTCTATTCTCTATAGAATTGTGTATCTTGAGAAAGTACGCTTTCATATCGGACTTGGAAGTCGAGGCGATTGGAATTTTGATTCCAAAGAACAACATAAGTTTGGAGCTGTTGTACCTATTGGAGTAGAAGCCTTTCCTTTCCCTTTTCAAAATGCAGGATTGTTTTTTGAAGCGGCCCCCTTCTATACCCTATCTGAACAAGGAATTTGGAATAGTGGCATACGAACAGTAGCAGGATTTATATTTTATATACCCCAAAAAATAACCCCATGAAAAAAATAAAAGATTCTATTTTCTACCTTCTTATCATTGGCATTTTTTCTCTACTCATCTATTGGATTGTAGCACAAGCCTCAGATTTAGAAGTGGGAAGACATATTATTGTACATGAGGATGGTAAAAATCAATGGCTTGAATTTTTAACCTCTTTGGCTCACAACTTAAAGCATCCGCTTGCCATATTATTGGCTCAAATTGTAACCATCATTATTGTTGCCCGTTTATTCGGATGGGTATGTAAAAAGATAGGTCAACCTACCGTCATTGGAGAAATTGCTGCAGGTATTGTACTCGGCCCTTCATTGATTGGTATGTATTTCCCTGAATTTTATGCTGCCTTATTTCCAACACAATCGTTTGGCAATTTACAGTTCTTAAGTCAAATCGGACTTATTTTATTTATGTTCGTGATCGGCATGGAATTAGATTTAAACGTGTTAAAAAACAAAGCACACGAAGCCGTTGTCATCAGTCATGCAAGTATCGTTTTCCCATTTACGCTTGGTATGGGATTAGCGTATTTTACGTATCAATCCTTTGCCCCAGAAGGAGTTTCTTTTTTATCGTTTGGATTATTTCTTGGCATTGCCATGAGTATCACCGCATTTCCTGTACTGGCGCGAATCGTTCAAGAAAGAGGTATTCATAAAACACGCATAGGGACCATGGTCATTACCTGTGCTGCAGCAGACGACATCACGGCATGGTGTATGCTGGCCGCGGTGATTGCGATTGTAAAAGCAGGTACATTTGAAAGCTCTCTTTACATCATCCTGCTTGCGGCACTTTACGTATTGATGATGATCTACGTGGTAAAACCTTTCTTAAAACGGGTAGGCGATTTACATGCTTCAAGAGAGAAGTTGAGTAAACCCGTTGTGGCTATCTTTTTCATTACACTTATACTTTCATCCTATATCACAGAAGTCATAGGAATACATGCCTTGTTTGGTGCATTCATGGCAGGTGCCATCATGCCCGACAACTTAAAGTTCAGAACACTGTTCATCGACAAAGTAGAAGATGTTGCCCTGGTACTTCTGCTTCCTCTGTTTTTTGTTTTCACAGGACTTAGGACACAAATCGGATTATTGAATGATCCTTATTTATGGAAAATAACGGGGCTCATTATTTTAGTCGCTGTCGTGGGTAAATTTGTGGGTAGTGCCCTCGCTTCCAAAATAGTGGGACAAAGCTGGAAAGACAGTCTTACCATAGGAGCATTAATGAATACCCGAGGACTCATGGAATTGGTCGTACTCAACATCGGATACGACTTAGGAGTGCTTACTCCAGAAATTTTTGCCATGATGGTGATCATGGCCTTAGTGACAACATTCATGACAGGACCCGCTTTAGACCTTATCAATAAGGTCTTTAAAAGTAAACCTATCCTTATTCCTGAAGAGGTGAACAACATGAGTAAATACAAAATACTCATCTCCTTTGTGAATCCAGACAGGGGTAAAAGCCTATTGCGTTTAGCCAATGGATTTGTAAAAAAAATGAATGGAAATGCGACGATAACCACCATGCATTTATCTCCAAGTAATGAATTGCATCATTACAACATGGATGAATATGAAAAAGAAAGTTTTGCGCCTATTATTGAAGAATCAGAACAGTTAAATCAAAAGATCACCACGTTCTTTAAAGCCTCTAATGATGTGTGTACCGACATTACAGAAGTAGCCAACAAAGGAGATTATGATTTATTATTGGTCGGTATTGGTCAATCTATTTTTGAAGGGACCTTATTAGGAAAAGTATTAGGCTATACCACAAGAATCGTCAATCCTGATCGATTACTCGACAAATTTACAGGGAAAGAAAAATTATTTGAAAATTCACCTTTCGATGAAGAAACCAGGCAAATCATTACCAAAAGCAAAGTCCCGGTAGGTATACTGATTGACAAAGACTTGCATAAAATGGAACACATTTTCCTGCCTTTATTCAGTCAAGAAGATTCCATCTTAATGACTTATGCACAAAAATTGATTCGTAACAACAATTGCCAAATTACAGTCTTAGATGCTTCCGGAGAAATCAAGAAAAATACGGTCATTAAAGAAGGGATCCGCTCCATCGAACAAAAAGCACCTAATCACATTACCCTATTAAGTGAACGTAAGATAGAAACCGAATTTCTCGAAAGACAAGACTTGATGATCATTAGCTTAGAAAGCTGGAAAAAACTCGTTGACTCTCACAGCATTTGGCTCAACAACACCCCTTCGGTATTGATCATCAAACCCTAACGAATAAAGATCAGCCAGCCTGCTTAACTGAATATAATACATTTTCTTACAAGCCAGATTTACAGCATAGTCCGTCATACAGAACAGGCCATCTTGTAAATCTAACTTGTCAAATGGAATAAATTAGTTATCTTAGTATGACTACCATGCAATATTAAATTGTGTTTTGTAGTTATTACATTTAAAAGATACAATACCCCTATGAATTCCATTTTGAAGAAAATTGTCATTCAGACAGTTCTTAAAGCGAAAAGAAAACATACCGACAACAATTATTCTGCACTTGACTTAGAAAAAGGATTCCGAGAACTCAAAATCAGCACTGTTCGGCTGGTTAAAGATTTTATACTTATTGGTATTGGTATTTTTTCAGCCGCCTTTGGATTTAAAGGGTTTCTATTGACCAATCATTTTATCGATGGTGGTGCCATGGGGATTTCTCTTCTGATTTCTGCCTTGACCCCCATACCACTGTATGTTTTAATTATTGCAGTCAATACACCATTTGTATTGTTAGGCTATAAAGTCATCGGACAATCCTTTGCCATCAAAACCTCCTTGGCCATTATGGGGCTAGCCCTTGTCGTAGCCACCGTAGATTTCCCCAATGTCACCAACGACAATTTACTCGTTGCCTTGTTCGGAGGATTTTTCCTTGGTGCAGGCATTGGTCTTTCCATTAGAGGAGGTGCCGTGATTGACGGGACAGAAGTCATGGCGATCTTTTTAAGTCGTAAACTTGACACGACCATTGGTGACATCATCATAGTCATCAATATTATTATTTTCTCCTCCGCAGCCTATTTACTATCCGTTGAAACGGCGCTCTACTCTATGGTGACTTACCTCGCTGCTTCAAAAACATTGGATTTCATTGTGGAAGGGATCGAAGAATATACCGGCGTTACCATTATCTCTGTGCACAGTGGCGAAATTAGAAACATGATCATTACTGATATTGGAAGAGGGGTTACAGTTTACAATGGTAAAGGAGGATATGGAAGTCATGGAGATTCGAAAGACATTGAGATTCTATATACTGTTGTTACCCGTTTAGAATTGAGTCGACTCAATGCAGAAATTCAAAAAATAGACACGTCTGCATTTGTCGTCATGAGCAGCATCAAAGACACCAAAGGTGGAATGATTAAAAAACGTCCACTGAAACATTAAGGATGGGATGATTAATCGAGTCATCATACAACGATCATGGGTCGTGATTATTCCAAATCAAAAGTATTTTATACTGAAATTTTAAGTTTAGAAATTATTTGCGAAGTATACTGGGCAGATCATGCATCCTATAAATTAGCTCTTGCACTTCATGAAAATACATATACATCTCCGAACTTTTTTCTTTCCCCCAATCCTCCTGCACGACTCTGTAACCGTGAAGCTTCGAGACTTTTGAAATGAACGAGATCCGATCTGTTGTGGCAAAATTAAAACAACAGGACATTGATTCGAAAGAAATCAGAATCAATGAATACACCAACAAAGCATTACCTTTATTGTTGACCCCGACCACTTACTTACCCATTGAATTGTACGAAAAAGGCAAGTCCTGATCTTCTTTCATACTTAACAAACAAGCCCGGTATAGGCATTCCTAATTCATTATAAATATTTAAAAAACAGAATATTATGCCATTTTTTAGACTCAACAAGATGTTTAAAGATATAATTATCCGATAATACTGGATTAACAATTTCTTAACATTGGGGGCTCATTTTTGCATCAACAAACAAGGTAACAAAATCAACTTTTAGTAAATGAAACATGTATTGGCTATTGCCGCAACTTGTCTATTGACAAGTTTGGGTAGTGGTATGGTTTCGGCTCAAGAAAAAGCCGACAGCACTATTACTATACTTAAAGATTCAACAATTAGCGTTGTTGAACAAAAGGTACAAGAACCTGCTCCCAAAAAGTGGTATGAAAATATTGCTATTCGAGGTTATGTCCAAGCACGTTACAATCGTTTACTAGAAACCAACTCCAAACTAGGTTGTGAACAATGTGATAAATCCTGGGGAGATGAAGGAGGTTTTTTCATTCGACGAATGCGAATCATCTTCTACGGACAAATCAGTAGACAAGTTTATTTTTATATTCAACCTGACTTTGCCAGTGCCATCAATTCTTCTTCTTTAAATTTTGGACAATTGAGGGATGCCTACTTTGATCTTGGGATTGATAAAGACAATGAATTCAGGTTTCGTGTAGGACAAAGTAAAGTACCTTTTGGATTTGAAAATTTACAATCAAGTCAAAACAGACTTCCCCTTGACCGTAACGATGCCTTAAACAGTGCGCTCTCTAACGAGCGAGACATGGGTATATTCTTTTACTGGGCACCTAAAAAAATAAGGCAACGCATGTCGTCGCTTGTGTCTGACGGATATAAAGGTTCCGGAGATTACGGGGTATTCGCCTTCGGGGTTTACAACGGACAAACTGCAAACAAACCGGAGTTGAATAACGAACAACATGTGGTCGCACGTGCTTCTTGTCCAATAGCAATAGGTTCCCAAATGATAGAACCAGGCATCCAGGGTTATACCGGATTATTCGTTATTCCTGAAAGTCAGTTATCGAAAAACGTGAAAACCAACAGCAATGCAACATACATCGACCAACGTGCTGCTGTATCGTTTATCCTTTATCCTAAACCATTTGGGATTCAAGCAGAATACAATATAGGACAGGGTCCTGAATTCAACAAAGCAACAGATTCTATAGAAGTGAGAGACCTAACGGGAGGATATATTACCGCCTCTTACTTAGTGAAAATTAAAAAACATATTTTCATTCCTTTTGTACGTGCACAATATTATGAAGGAGGCAAAAAACACGAGACCGATGCACGCAGTTACAAAGTAAATGACGTAGAATTCGGCATGGAATGGCAACCTGTTAAAGCCTTTGAATTGGTCGCTATGTACACCATATCTTCACGTCGATATGAAGATTACAGTAAAAAAAATAATTTCCAAGAAGGTAGTTTATTAAGGCTTCAGGCACAGATTAATTTTTAAACAAACCTTTAGTTCACGTGAACATAGTCCCCGTGTCCTCCTCCACAAGAGGACTATGTTTTATACTATCACGACATGAATATGAAACCTTTTAGAACAGGGTTTGTAAACTCTTGATCGGGCTTTAAAAAGTATATCCATGATCAGTAGCATGAACAAATCAGACCCACTTAATCATTTCTAATTATCGAAAGGACCTTGCACGTCATCTGTTACTACATTGTACTTGTAAGCTATAATCGCAAATATAACAGCAGCCACTAAAGCAATTGCAAAAATAACAGACAGCGTTTTATACAACTTTAAACTCTTATTCGCTTTAAATTGCCTGATCGCACTTAACAAGAGCATCTCCGCTTTAATATGTGTATGCGTAGATTTTAAGGTAAATCCATGTGCACCTGCAGCCACATGATCAGCCATTACTTCCAACTTCTCTTCTCCTGAATATAAAATAATCTCCGCATAGGGACATAATTCTTTCAAGTGAATCATCATTTTTTTGTCTTTATTGATGGTTTTCTGATCGTGTTTCAATTCCGCATCTAAAAATATAACCGCAGGTTTTAAAGATTGTATTTGATCAATACAAGAAGAAAAATCTGTGAATACATGGATGAGGTATTCAGAATAAGGCTTCAAATGATCTTTGATCAAATTAGCATGTTTAGCATCAGTATCTAGTAAAATGATATTATAAGTCATCGTATTAAAAGGGTATATGTAGACAAAAATTTATAAACAAAAGTGAATATACACTTTTATATCAAAATATAACCCTTACACAACAGTATCATTTATTCACTGGAGGGCTTTCCTTTTTATACCGTAAAAAAACCATAATTAAACCCAATTCTTCTTCTGTCACCATGGTTTCAGGTATGCCATCTTCATGATCAGGATTTAAAATCCTCAGTGCATAACCCACCAATTGGTTTTCCGAAAAATTAGGAAGTACCTGCTTACGGCCCACTTGTATGTTGTGACATTTTCCGCAATTCATCGTATATAACACCTGTCCCTTATTAAATTGTTTAAGGTACTCTTCCTGGACATGAGGTAACATCTCTTTAGGAAAATCAGGAGCTACCTTTTGCTGAGCAATACAGGTATTGAATACGGCACATGCACAAACAATGATGAATATCCTTTTCATACGCTGATTAATATTGACCTCCAACCCGACGAGTATTGATGTCTTTATATTTAGAAATGGGCAACTCGGAAGGAGGAAACTCAAATACAATTTGTTCATTCAAGGATTTCATGAATAAAATCAAATTGGCTTTTTCTTGTGCAGATAAATGAAGTGAATCACCAGAGAGGGTCTGGTTATCGACATCTAACCCTCTGCCCTGTCCTCCGCCTGCATCGTAAAAATCCACGACTTCCTCTAAACGATTAAATATTCCATTATGCATATAGGGTTTTGTGTACTGTATATTTCGTATTGATCCTGTTCTAAATGCATGCCTCATTTCTTTCTCCGGATTCACTTCGTAACGACCCTGATCTTGGTCTAACGCAGTAAAACCAGTATCTGAAGGAACTCCTAAAACTTCAAATTCTGAATTGACAAAAGGAGGTTTTACACCATTAAATTGAGGAACAAAGTGACACGTCGCACATTGTGCCTTACTCATAAATAAATTAAATCCATGTTGAACACGATCATCAATCACGGTCGTTTTATTGTTCATCGATTCATCAAAGAGAGCATAATAATTACTGAATTTAGTATAGTAAAACGTTATGGCAGAGACCACATGATCAAATGTGATTTCTTTTTCCTGGGGAGTATATCTTAAAAGTTTCGTAAAGGCTTCTTTGTACTCTTTACAGCTTAATATCTTTTTTAAGATCTCTTTTTCATGCCCTCCAAGTTCCAAGGAATCGGTCATGACGGACTTCGCCTGATCTTGCAATGAAATATGCTTCCCGTCTAACATCAACAAGTGATTAAATTCTGAATTGATGAGAGAAGGAGAATTTCTCCTGAGCACATCTTTCCCGTTAAATTGTAAGGATGTTGCCACTAAAGTATCCGTAAAATAGTGTGTAGGCTTGTGACAAGAAACACAACTGCGTTGATTGTTACCAGATAAAATGGGATCGTAAAACAAAAGTTTTCCCACCTTGTCTAAAAGAGCTAATGCTTCTTGATCTTTAACACGTATATACATCCCTTTCGTATTTTGACCATGGTATAATTCCTTACTAAAAATAGAAGTAGCCTTTTTAGATAAAGAATAATTGACCACATGATTAGAATAGGCCTTGTACTGATTAATATATTGTTGGTTGTATGAAAAAAGCGGATTCACATAGTTTTTAATAAATGTATAATGATCGAAAGCACTGTAAGCATCCGGTTGATCTGCTACGAAACGAAGGGCTTCTTCATATAAACTCAGGTAAGATTCAGACAACGGCGTTGTTGAAAACGTACGATTAAATGATGTATAAATACCTTGAACAGAGGATAACATACTGCGCAATTCCGGTACTACCAAAGCACTATCCGGGCATTCAAATCCAGTCGTATAAATGGCTGCCAGATTGAGTAAAAAAAGTCGGTTACAAAAAAAGAAATGATCAAACAAATCTAAATTTTTGAGAATAAAATCTGATTCATAAACAAAAGTTGATGCGAAAGCCGGTTGAATTAAATAAAGTAAAGAATCTTTATTAAGATCCGGTTCCTCAAGATACAAGGATGCTAAAGTATATCCTGCACCGTCTCGCCTGTATGGTTTTTCAAATTTTTCAAACACCTCTGTCTCCCATTCTACAGGAAGGGGGCCATTTATTTTTTTATACACTATCGGATCAAAATAACGCAACCAAAAATCTACCCCTTTCATGGCTAAACGAGTAGCCTGCATTTGTTCACGGATTTCCTGTAAAGAAGACGCTGTGTTCAGAGAACGATCTTCTATAAGATGAATAAGATCACTTTGACTACGTTTAAATTGATCCAATTGATGTTTATAATGATTGCGGTATTCACCCACATTATTCATTGTCTTGTTAAACGAGACAGAGACAAATAGAACAGACGACAACATCAATATAACAACGTATTCTTTTTTCATATCAATAATTAAAATACCCTAAATACAAAACGGGGTGCGTTAAAAACGCCCCCGTTAATGTATCTCATTAGCTTTTGATAGTTAATGCACAACAACTGTTTTTACAGTTTGTGTTTTTGTGCTTGACGACACATGCACAAAATAAATGCCGTTAGGTAATAAAGAAGTATTCAATATAAATTGATGTTCTCCTGGTCTGGCATTTTTTTCAATAACAGGTAAGACTTCTTTACCTTGTGCATCTGATACCCGAATAACGATTTGATCTTCTTGTTGCAATAGCAAAGAAACATAAGCAGCATCGCCACTTGGATTAGGATACAATTTCACAAAAGAAGTTTCTAACGCTGATTGCATATCGGTAGCCAATGTACCCACTCCTTTCAACGTAAAGGTGTACGTTGATTCGTCAAAATCATTACTCTTCAATACAATATTTGCACTGTGTGTAGCGACAGAAGAAGGAGTAAATTGAATAGTCATCAGCTGTGATCCACTGGCTGGTATGGTCAAAGGAAAAGTAAGAGCACTGACCAGACTGAACATAGAAGCGCCAGTACCTGTAAAACTAATGCCTGAAAGTTTAAGACTTCCCGGACCAGCATTGGTAATGTTGAATGTTTTAGTCAACGTACTGCCGGAATTTACCGAACCAAAATCTGTATCCTTTGCCGTTGTCGGAGTAGATTCTCCATTCGTGATTTCTACATTGTTACCCAAAACTGCAATTTCCGGATTGGCATTGTAAGTGTCCGGATTATAAAATGTTAACATTTGACCACCTTCTACCAATTGACCCGGTTGTGAATGATGTGCCTGAACGGCAACCAAAAACTTACCAGCTCCTAAGATTTCCTGAACGTCCAAAACACCTGTAGCTTCTTCATCTTGAGTCAAAAAGTTGGCACCACCTGTGATAAAACGAGTGGCATCGTGTGATGCAACTTCTTTCAATTCATCTGTATCAATGGTGTATTGCCAGATCTTGCCAAGGTGTGCATTCCCTCCAACATCTTCTACCATTAAAACATGTCCATAATGATCGATCGTAATATTGTCTAACATCCTATAACCTTCTGTTCCATCCAATACCGCTTCTATTGTTCCTCCCAAGGTTGGATCTGTAACATCGGTCAAACGAAGTCTCCACAAACGGCTTGGATCTGCAAATGAATTCGTTGTCACAAAGTAAAAATCATTGGGATTCGAAGGATCCCATGCTCCATCTTCCGGGCGTAAAAAATTACTGACTCCATTGTTGTTGCTGTTCGTATTTAATGCTGAACCCGTCAAGGATGTTACATCTCCCAAATCAATCATCGTAAAGGCTGTTCCTGCTGTTGGAATGCTTCCACTGGTCTCCGTCAACATACCAGACACCGCAACTCCGTACACACGACCATTTGTTAAACCCGCTTTTTCTATTTCTGTTCCACTGTTGGTTTTTGTACCTACATAAAAATAGACTTGACCTGGAGTAGAATCGTCCAGACCCACCACCACCGTCTTATCTCCTGAACCTGGGCAAGCCACTTGATTTTCCATACTCAGTTTTCCTAGAGCAGGAAGTTCATAACTGGTTCCAGCATTAGGACCTGTAGTAATATGAGCAAAAGCACGACCTTCTGAGCCGGTCTCTTCTCCATTCATGAACATACGTTCTTGTGTTCCTAAACCTGTAGCGCTGTTATAAAAAGCGGATACCGCCGGTAAATCCGCTGAACAAAATCTTCCAAATGCCGCTGAAACGGAAGGATTACCTGCATTGTAGGTATCGTACGAGGTCCCGTTCCACAATTTTACATGCTGGATGAGATCTGAACCACTGACTACCGTCAAGTCTGATTTGTTCACCACCCATTTCGAAACAAAAGCTCCTGTTGAACCGTGGGCTCTCGTAACACCTGATGTATTACCAAATTCATGATTCAACAAAATCGTGAAGGTACCATCACCATTGTCGTAAGCACCTATACCATCCGGTATGCCACACAGTGCATAACCACCCACCTCATCGCCTGTGGTCAACAAGGGAGTAAATGCTACGTCTGCAGCTGAAGGGACCAGGTAAGATGTTTGTGATGAAGTCTGCGCTTTACTCTTTAACGGTGACCACCAAATCAACGTTAAAGTGAAGAGAAATACGTTAAAGTTTACTTTCATAGCAGAAATTGTTTTTGTTCGCTACAAAACTATTCCGCTAAGGTTGTCTCAACATATATAAGCCGTTATTAAATGGTTAAAGTAAGCACGTACTTGCATAATACTTAGTTAATATTACAATCAATACAATACAGGATGGCATAAAAAATGGCCTGTGTTTTCAAGAAGAGTTGCTCCTGAACACAACTCTCTTTTTAAAAAACAAGGATTGACTCAGGAGAACTCTTCTGTCCATGTCCGTTCGGCGACGAAGAAGTTCTCTGCAAAACCTAATCTACAGGTCCAAAACTATCATTTTCGTCGCAGAGCAACTTCTTCTGAAATAACTTTTTCGGCAACAAAGCATTTCCCTTTTGCCCTCCACTTTCTTATCTTTGATGGACAAGAAGGCGAATGCCATTCGCCCCGACAACTGATCCCTGACCACTTACTAATTTATGAGCAACAACGACATCTTCAAAAAACTACGTGTAGCCCTTCACCTGAGAAACGATGAAATCATTGCCATCATGAAGCTGGTCAATTTTAACATCTCCAAAGGGGAACTGGGGGATATTTTTAGAAACGAAGACCATCCTAATTATAAAAAATGTGGGGATCAAATTCTTCGCAATTTCTTAAATGGATTAGTCATTCACATGAGAGGCGAAAGAAATCAGGACTCAGGTATCAGCGGTCAGTAAATTGTAAAGCCTATTGTTTCTTAAATTTAAGTGAGCGCTGTGCCATAGCTCAGGATGAAGCATTGCACAAAAATAGTAGTTCTCAGCTTGCCCTAAAACCTTTTCCTTTTATCACGATCTGTTCCAGTGGTAAATCACATACTATTGACCACTGAAAAACTTATCTATACACGACATTTATTTCTCTATTGTTTAACCATTTATTCTTGAAAAATCAGTATATTGAAATGAATATAAAGCATTAAGGACCACAATGACCTCAACACTACTCACCATACTTTTTATCCTTGTATATGGCACTGGCTTGTATTTTTGGGATAAAACTGTGACGTGGAGACTAGATCATCAACTCACGCATTACATCAAGTACATTCATTACATTTTTCTCGCGCTTACTCTCATTGCCATCATCATCAACTTTGTATTCGGACTTCATTTTAGAGGACTCTGGACGACACGAATTGTCATTATAGGTTTACTCATCACTGGGGTGTTCTTTTATCCCTTTGCGAATAAATCAGCAGAAAATAAAGTAGAAAAAAACTACTTTAAACTCTTCTCTTTTTTACCCATAGGTATAGCGGGGTTCCTCTTGATTCCATTTATGGGACTCATCATTACACTTACCTTATTTGGAAGGCTAACCGATCCTGCGTTAGAAATTTTTTATGAAGATGAAAAACTACGTATCCAATCGACCTATATGGGTGTATTAGGACCACCTCACTTAGACATCATTGAGAAAAAAGGCTTGTTTGAAAAAAGACACTACCGATCCATCACCCACAACGAACATTTCGATTCACTGAAAGTCCAATACGACGAAGACTCCACACGCATCATCATGATCAGTTCCAATCCCTACATCGGACCAGAACATACGATCCGTATTGAAAAAATAAGGTAGGCAGGGATTAGTGGTCAGTGGTCAGGTATCAGTAGTACTAGATTATTGTTTAGTACAATAGTATCTAAAAAAAGGCAAAAGAGTGTTCTCTACTCTTTTGCCTTTTCTTTGTTGTTGATACTGACTACTGATACCTGACCACTGTCTACTGTTTAATCACTCTCAACACATTCCCCTTGCTTGAACGCATGATGTACAAACCACTGGATTGATGGGTTAAATCAACCACGACACGTCCATCGGCAATATCCGTATAATGCGCAATTAAAATACCCATGTGATCGTATACACTCCATGTTTCATCGGGTAACACACCTTGAATAAGCGACACCCCGGCAGTAGGGTTAGGACTTACCTGCATGGCATCCGTTATTCCCTCACCGTCCAATAGGGAAAGCACACCTCCATCTCCTTTCCACAACTCTACACCGTGTGTCAAATCGTCGGCTACAAAAAACAATCTTCCATTTGATGCCGTCAAATAATTGGGAGCACTCGAACCTGATGGATTGATATCCATGACCATCTGTGTCCCTCCGTTGGTACCATCCGTACTCCACAATTCTTTTCCATATTCAACGGTTTCTGCCACAAAATAAACCGTGCCGTCCACAAAAATAAAATTGTCGGGATAACTGCCATCGGCTCCTGTTTTTATATCCTTGACCAAAACTGTTCCTGCACTCGTTCCATCACTTTTCCATAACTCTACTCCGTGTATACCGTCATTGGCTCTAAAATAGAGGATCCCATTCATATAGCTTAAAAATAAAGGATCACTTCCTCCACTGACGGTATTGATGTTTTTTACCAAAACCGTTCCTGCACTCGTTCCATCACTTTTCCAGAGTTCTATACCATTCGTTCCATCGTTCGCTCTGAAATACAAGGTGCCATTCACATTCGCAAGCGCAGAGGGTGCACCAATCCCGGAAGGGTTAATGTTTTTCACCATGACCGTACCAGCATCCGTGCCATCACTTTTCCATAATTCTACATCCGCTCCATCAAAGCAACTGAAGTACAACGTTACCCCCACTCTGGTTAAATATTCAGGTGAGCTGCTTGAACTACCGACTAAAATGTCTTTGACTAAAACGGTTCCGGCATCCGTACCATCACTCTTCCATAATTCAAAACCATTGGTATCATCGGTTGCCTTAAAAAACAAAGTGGTACCGATCACCACCACATTGGCAGGATTACTGCCTGCACTAAGGTTAATGTCTTTCACCATCAAGGTACCAGCGCTCGTACCATCACTCTTCCATAATTCTGTTCCATGCACACCATCATCGGCCGTAAAATAAAGAACACCGTTAATCGACCTCAGGTAAGCAGGATTAGAATCTCCAAAAGGATGAATATCCTTTACCATCACCGTACCCCCATCGGTACCATCGCTTTTCCATAACTCTTTCCCATCGACACCATTGCTCGCAACAAAAAACAACGTACCGTTTACATTTTCAAAATTGTCTGGATTTGCATCGCCAGTAGGATTAATGTCTTTCACCATCACAGTACCTGCTTCTGTACCTGAACTTTTCCAAAGTTCAACACCATTGCTCGCGTCGGCAGCACTAAAAAACAAAACGCCATTGACATCGGTAAGCACAGTAGGAGAACTGCTGGGAAAACCAGGATTAATGTCTAACACGATAGAAGGTTGAGCCATTAGACTACCGATACTCATCGCACAGCCCAGTACGAGAAGTGAAAATTGGGTACGCATCATAGTGAATGTTTAGCTGGTTACTCCTTTAAATTACCAAAAAACAAAGGAATAATCTAATATCAAAAATAGTATAACCCATTTTCTTGGAACGATCCAAAAATGAAGCATGCCTTTTGAGGATTAAAAAATAAGAAACTCCGACAACCACGCTGAAGCGGCACCGAGTATTGAAAAGGCTAAACGGTTAAATTTAATTTTATGGTTAGGACTGTTTTCAAAAAAGATGGTCGTTGAAATGTACAAGAAGTTACCCGCCACAATGGCAAATAAAGCCGTAAAAATATTTTCACTCAAAAACCCGGAATCGAAGACTGCATTACTAAATAACATCCCCACAGGAGAAGTTAAACTAAACGCAATAAGCAATACCACTTTTTGTGTACGCGTAAAAGAATATTCTCCCAAGGCAAATACAAACGCAAATGACTCGGGTATTTTATGCAAAATCAAACCAAATAACATCGAGTAATGATCGCCATGTTCATGGGCATGAGAAGGATGTAATATCAACATTCCTTCTAACAAGGCATGAAAAGAAATCGAAACAATCATGGCCAAGGATAAAAACCCGGAAGATCCTCCATGGTGGTGATGTCCATGATGAGCATGCAAGTGACCGTGCTCCACCCCAGTCGTAAAATATTCTAACACCAACTGTAAGAAAAAACCAACCAACACAAACAAACCGATATACAAGTGGTTCATGTTTTGATGGTACAACTCTGGCAGCAAATGAATGACCGTAACAGCAAACAAATAAGATCCGCTGAAAGCCAACAAAAGCTTATACTTTGACTCGTCAAGCTTAACAAATTTGAAAAAAGAAATCCCCGCTAAAAACGACGACAGGAATAAAAGAATAAAGTTAAATACCATTATGATGTTTTTGCGATTACAATATAACGATCAGACGAAGAAGACTGGTAAGGAGCAAGGGTGTAATCTCCAAACTCAGCCTGAAGCTCTAATCCAAAGCGTCGAATATAGGAACTAAAATCCGTTGAATAAAGTTCTTTCACACGTTCTGTATAAAAGAAAGGTGTGCCCTGATCGGTGAAAGAAATTTCTTTGACAATAAAACCATCCTTCACATAACGCTTCAAATGAAATGTAATGCCTTGTATGGTTTTGGTTTCAACCGCTAACATCTCTTGTATCACTTTGTGAGTATTCATAAAATCAATCACCAATGTTGCCCCAGGAGCCATGGCACTGACCAAAGTCGCAAAAGCTTGTTCATTTTCTTCTTCCCGATCAAAATAACCAAAACTGGTAAACAAGTTAAAAACATAATCAAACTTGGCTGAAGCATACACCTTTCGAATGTCATGCACCCGAAACGACAAACCAGGAACCTGGGTCTTTTGCGCTTCCAAAATACTGTTTTCAGACAAATCGGCCCCCTCTACCTGAAACCCTTTTTGATTCAAGAAAACAGCATGACGGCCTTTCCCACACGGTAAATCCAAAACCGAACATCCTGGCTTCATTTGTAAAAAAGAACACAGCTTGTCCAAAAAGACTTCCGCCTCACGATCATCCCTGTTGCTGTACAGAATATGGTAATAGCTCGTATCGAACCATTCGTCAAACCACTCCTTTTTCTCTTCCCGATTATTCATGGCACGCAATTTACGACATCGTCAGGAATTGTATATTAATTTCGTAAATTAGTACGATTCTTTATTACCTCAATACTATGCGAGAGGACTACCTAAGACCCGACGACGAACACCTAAGCTCTGGTGAGAAAGACGTAGAAAAAGCCCTACGACCTCTTTCCTTTGAAGATTTTGCCGGTCAGGAAAAAATCATCGATAACTTAAAAGTGTTTGTGCATGCCGCCAAACAACGCGGGGAAGCCTTGGATCATATCTTGCTGCATGGCCCTCCTGGCCTGGGAAAAACAACCCTTTCACACATCATTGCCAACGAACTGGAAAGCAAAATTAAAATGACCTCCGGCCCGGTATTGGAGAAGCCCGCCGACCTGGCAGGTTTACTTACCAACCTGGAAGAGGGTGATGTGTTGTTCATTGACGAAATTCACCGACTCAGTCCCATCGTAGAAGAATACTTATACTCTGCCATGGAAGACTATAAAATTGACATCCTATTGGACAGCGGACCCAATGCCCGTTCCGTGCAAATAGGATTAAATCCCTTTACGCTCATTGGTGCAACCACCCGTTCGGGTCTATTGACTGCTCCTTTACGTGCACGTTTCGGAATCAATGCCAGACTCGAATATTATACAGCAGAACTCTTATCAGGCATTGTACAACGCTCTTGCGACATTTTAAACACACCCATATCAAGTGATGCGTCCTTTGAAATCGCTCGCAGAAGCAGAGGAACTCCTCGTATTGCCAACAACTTATTACGTCGTACACGCGACTTTGCCCAAGTCAAAGGCAAAGGAGACATTACCATTGACATTTCAAAAATGGCGCTCACGGCCTTAAATGTGGACATGAATGGTTTAGACGAAATGGATATCCGGATCCTGTCCACCATCATCGATAAATTCAAAGGAGGCCCTGTCGGTCTTTCTACCATTGCCACCGCTTGTGGAGAAGAAGCTGAAACCATTGAAGAAGTATACGAACCGTTCTTGATTCAGGAAGGTTTTATCCAACGTACGGCAAGAGGTCGAGAAGCTACGCATAAAGCTTACCAACATTTGAGCAGAACCATGCCTTCTCGGTCTGGAAGCCTTTTCGACTAACTATAATACAGAGCGAAGAAACAGAGTGGAGAGTAAAAATAGGAATAACCCGCTCTCCGCTCTGTTTCTTCGCTCTACTTATCTTATGGCTCATCAAAATCTGTCTCAAAAGTCTTCTCATTGGCTCAAAACCCAAGCGAAAGCTCTGGGCTTTGAACATTGCGGCATTTCCAAAGCTGAATTTTTAGAAGCAGAAGCCCCTCGCCTGGAAAAATGGTTGAACCAGCACCATCACGGCAGCATGTCCTGGATGGAAAATTGGTTCGACAAAAGACTAGATCCCACAAAACTGGTAGAAGGAGCAAAGTCTGTTGTTTCTGTGTTGTTAAACTATGCTCCGCACGACGACAGCCTGTCGGTAGGTCCTTTGAAAATTTCCCGGTATGCTTATGGAAAAGATTACCACGAAGTTTTAAAAAAGAAATTGGCCCTACTGGTCGAAAAAATGCAAGAGCAATGGGGCGATTTTAATGCCCGCGTTTTTGTTGATTCTGCACCGGTCATGGATAAGGCTTGGGCTAAAAAAAGTGGCTTAGGTTGGATCGGAAAAAATACAAACCTGATCACCAAAGAAGCGGGAAGTTATTTTTTCATTGCTGAAATCATTTGTGATCTCGAGTTTGAATACGACGGAGCCATCAAAGACTATTGTGGAACTTGCACCCGTTGTATCGACGCCTGTCCAACAGATGCCATCAGCACTCCCTACGTAGTAGACGGAAGTAAATGCATTTCTTACCTGACCATCGAATTGAAAGAAAATATCCCCAACGAATTCAAAGGAAAAATGAACAATTGGATCTTCGGTTGTGATATTTGTCAAGAAGTCTGTCCCTGGAACAGCTTTGCTCAACCACATCAAACCGATGATTTTTTACCGTCCGAAGCGTTAAAAAAATGGCATGAAGAAACAAAAGGAGAAGAAATCACCGCAGAAATTTTCAGGCAACTCTTCCCTAAATCGGCCATAAAAAGAACGAAATACACTGGCCTACAAAGAAATATAGACTTTCTAAAAGATTAAAACAGCACTAAGAAGCAAAACAACGTTGCAAAACTTCCTGATGTTTTTTACCAAATTTTTCGAAGCACCACGCCTTCAAATCGTGGTATTCGTCTCCAATAAGGCCTTTCAGATTCTTTTTTAGCTCTTTTTCAAACAATTGTGCGTCAAAGCTAACCTTTTCCAAAATAAATTTGATGTACTCAAGCATAAGCACTACTATTTTAAAAGTGAAACTTATTTATGCTAAATTTACAATTAAAGAACGCATTTTAATACAAAATGTTACATTAAATTTAACGTGTTTAAACTTTGAAGCGTTTATCTCTTCGTATTCCAATTTTTCCTTTCCTTGGCCTCTTCATTATTTTGATTTCGGCACTGATTACCCATGCTCAAAATAAATCAGAGAACAGCATCCTGATCTCCATCGAATCGAAAAACATTGCACTCAACGAACCACTTATCCTACATATCGACTTCCCTTCTACCTTCAAAAAAGAATTTAAAGCGGCACAGTCGATTATTTTTCCAGACATCCCCGACATGGAAAAAGGACAAACCTTGTATGAAAGCGATAAGGAACTAAAAATAAGTCAATGGTACTGGCCTAGAAAATCAGGCACATACACTACTCCTGATATAAATTTCAACATCCGGGACTATGAGGTATCGATGCACAAAACCACCATTACGGTAAAAACATCGAAATCCAATTTCTCCTATACACCTGTTAAAGTAGACGACACATGGGAAGAGCATACGCCTGACATCGAATTGCTTTGGTTGTATCCTAAAACAAAAACCTATGAAAGGGAGTTGTTTGATTTAGAACTTTCTGTTCTTGTCCCTAAAAATAACCGGGCAGAGTGGAACTTTGTCGACATCAAAGAACAAGTACAAGAGATTACTAAAAAAATAGGAGCCACAGGATTACTTGTACAAGCTCAAACCGATGCACAAATACCGCTTGACTCCTTTGAACGAGATCACATTAAATTTTATAAATACACCATCTACAAAGCAAGAGCCATTGCGGTAGACACGAACCTGCTTAAACTCCCGAGTATCCCTTTCCACTACAACACCTACAAAACACTACACGAAAAAAAAGGATGGGGCAATAATTTGTCCTTAATCAACAGAGTAGCTGTCAATAAAGAACTCTCAACAAAAGCGATTACGTTACGCTTTAAAGCCCTTCCTCCACATCCCCTAAAAAATAATGTAGCCGTTGGAAATTTCAGTCTTCGTACCAACCGTTTGAAACGACAACAAAATACCAAAGGCTTCGATTGCTCTTTTGAAATTACAGGCCCCTTATATCCTATTGCTTTACATGAGCCATGGAGCGTGCAAACCATTCCTGGATTGCATGTCTATTTATCGAAACAAGATGTGAGTGCAAAAGAAAATATGCAAAGCACACGATTTCACTACTTCATTCATGCTGACGCCCCCAAAACGATCAATTTAAAAAATAGCCTGGTCTGGGTGTTTTTCAATCCCGCTATAGACCAATACGACAGTCTTACCGTTAATCAAACGCTGGTCCTCAACACGTCCAAAGAAGACCACCAAGACCTGGGACAAGAAGGTTCTTTCGAACAAATGCTCTACAAAGCAAGTAATACCGTTTATTCATTGGAAAAGGACGAAAGCCTTAATAGATTTGCCAACTTTATTATCTTTATATTGTTCTTAGCCATATCGGTGTTAATATTTAAACGATGAGTAATTCATACGGTACTTTATTTAAAATTTCAACCTTCGGAGAATCGCACGGAGAAGCAGTGGGTGTTATCGTAGACGGCTGTCCCGCAGGGATAACTATTGACCTTGATTTTATACAAAACGAATTGGACCGTCGTAAACCGGGCCAATCCAAAATAACGACACAGCGCAAAGAAGAAGATCGCATTGAAATTCTTTCCGGTGTATTTGAGGGCCAATCAACAGGAAGTCCTATTGCGATGATGGTGCGTAACGCTGATGCCCGTAGCAAAGATTACTCCCACATTGCCGAAAAATTCAGGCCTTCCCATGCCGATTATACCTACCATGTGAAGTATGGTGTACGCGATTACAGAGGAGGAGGAAGAAGCTCTGCCCGTGAAACACTTGCACGCGTTGCTGCAGGGGCTTTAGCCAAAACAGTACTGACACCATTAGGAATTTCTATACACGCCTATGTATCTCAAGTAGGTCCTTTAAAACTGAGTAAGTCGTACAAGGAACTAGACTTGAGTAAAACAGAAGACAATATTTTACGCTGTCCTGATGCTGCCATGGCAAAACAGATGATCGCCCTGATCGATCAAACACGTAAAGACTGCGATACCATCGGGGGCGTGGTAACCGCTGTCATCAAAGGCTGTCCCGTAGGATTAGGAGAACCTGCATTCGATAAACTTCACGCCGAATTAGGAAAGGCTATGCTCAGCATCAATGCCGTAAAAGGTTTTGAATACGGCAGTGGATTTGAAGGCGTAGAAATGTTAGGTTCTCAGCACAACGATAAGTTTGTGATGAAAGACGGTAAAGTCACAACCGAAACCAATTACTCTGGTGGTATACAAGGCGGCATTTCTAACGGAGAAGACATTTACTTCCGCGTAGCCTTCAAACCCGTCGCTACACTGATGAAAGACCAGGAAAGCATCGATGCTTCAGGCAATACAACAACCGTATCCGGTAAAGGCCGACACGATCCTTGTGTCGTACCTCGCGCCGTACCCATTGTGGAAGCCATGGCAGCCATCGTTATTTTAGATCATTACCTGATTAACAAATCCATTAAGTGGGCTTAAAAAAAATACCCCTCTCTACTCAAATCATTGCCGCCATGGCCATAGGAGTAGCATGGGCTTTTTTCCAGAAACCGTTTCCCGAACTCGCTCATTTTACAAGCGAGTGGATCAAACCCTTAGGAAAAATTTTCATCAAGTTGCTCTACCTTGTGGCTGTTCCACTCGTGTTTAGCTCACTCATCGTAGGCATGGGAAGCCTAAAGTCTGTATCTGAATTAAAAGCCATCGGCAAACATACTTTTTTAATTTTCTTGACCACGCTGGTATCCGCCACCATTATTGGTTTAAGCTTAGCCTATATCATCAGTCCTGGTCGTCGCATAGAACACTTGGCCATCGATCAAGCCACTTCAGAAAAAATATCAAGCCTACAACAAACTAACCCATCGGACAGTTTTATGGAAACACTGTCCAATACCATCCCAGACAACATGGTCAACGCACTCAGCGACAATACCATGATGTTGCAAGTTGTCTTGATCGCATTTTTATTAGGTATTGCTCTTTCAAAGATGAAGGGAGATGCCAAAGACAAAATCTTAGAGGCACTGAATGCCATCCAGGACTGGTTTACAGAAGTCATTCACCTCATCATGGCCTTTTCACCCGTTGGCGTATTTGCCTTGGTCGCTTCACTTGAATTAAATGCCGATGTACTTTTGTCCCTGGGATTATACATGCTTACAGTCATTCTTGGATTATCCATCATGCTCTTTGTCATATACCCGCTCTATTTTACCACACTAGGGAAAACCTCCTACATCGATTTCTTCGTCAAAAGTAAAGCCGTATTACTTACGGCATTTTCCACCAGTTCGAGCAATGCCACCTTACCACTTACATTAAATGTCGTCAAGGAAAAATTTCATGTCCCGGACAACATCAGCAATTTTGTGGTCTCCGTAGGAGCTACCATCAACATGGACGGTACAGCACTGTACAAATGTGTAGCGGTGTATTTCATTGCACAATCCTTAGGGGTAGAACTCACCCTTGCTCAAATGGGGATCATCGTACTGACCTCTATCCTCAGTACCGCTGGAGCAGCAGGCATTCCCGGAGCAGGCATGATTACACTGGTCATTATTCTGCAAACGGTAGGACTCCCGGCAGAAGGAATCGTACTTATTTTAGCACCAGATCGGATTTTAGACATGTTTAGAACGGCGGTGAACGTGGCAGGAGATATTTCGACTTCGCTTTGTGTGAACGGCTTGGCCTCTAAAAAAGATTATCCATAATCTGAAGATTATACTTTATATTTGAACTTCTAAGCCCTTAAAAAGGTTAGCAATAAGACCAAAGACTAAACCATGGAAACGACGAAAGCCCCCATAGAAATATACACCGAGGCCAACCCCAATCCTCAATCGTTAAAGTTCGTGACGAACATCATGTTGTTACCGGAAGGTAATGTAGATTATCCAAACCCTTCAAGTGCAGAAGGCTGTTCCTTAGCACTTGATTTATTCCGATTCAACTTTGTGAAACGTGTATTCATCACAGCCAATTTCATCACAGTCACTAAATCGGAAGGCGTAGAATGGATAGAAATTTCAGGCATGATCAAATCGTTGATCAAAGGCTATTTGGAAGAAGGCAAACCTTTATTCAATGCTAAACCTGAAATCTCTATCAACGAAATCGTAGAAGGGGAATCGGAAATTATCGGTAAAATAAAAGTCATTTTAGATGAATACATTCGTCCTGCCGTAGAACAGGACGGAGGAGCCATCAACTTCCATTCTTTTGAAAACGGTGTCGTGAAAGTACAACTACAAGGCTCTTGCAGCGGCTGTCCTTCTTCCACCGTAACACTCAAGTCGGGCATTGAAAACTTAATGAAACGCATGATTCCCGAAGTAACAGAAGTCGTAGCGGAAGGAGTATAAGGATAGGCTACATACCGTCAAACCTGAATAAAAAAGGGAATCGTAAAACACGATTCCCTTTTTTATTCATTGCATTTATCTACTATTGTCTACTGTTTACTACCCACTGTCGACTATTCTACTCCATCAACTCATCAAACTGAGGCAATACCCACGTTGTAAAAATCACATTGGTCAACAAAATCAATAAAAAGAACAGTGCAAAGCACGAAGCCGAGACAAACAATACCAACAATAAGATCAATACCGAAGCAACTAATTTTAAAGCCCCTGGAAAAAAACTCCAAATGGAAGAAACCATCCCTCCTAAGCCATCAGCTAACCAACCCATCAAAAAATCAGCTTCGATATAATACATAAAAAAAGACAAGGCCAACATCAAGATTCCTGAAATCAAGTACTTCAACCAATTGATGTGCCACTTATGTCTTCTAACCAAGAGCGACATCAACAAAGAAGAAAAAGGAACCGCACACATGTTGTTTACAAGCGCAGATTTTGAGACTAAAAACAGCCAAAATAAAAGGGCGAAACTCAATTGAAAAGTAATAAACAATAAAGTTTCTTTCAGCGGTTGTTTGTATTGTTCCATTCTATACTATTTTTAGATAACAATGTACTTAATTGACCTTAGACAAAATAACTTAAATCGTTGTCCATGTATATGAGCCCCCTTCAGGATACAGAACAGTATGGAGTGTGAGTACGAGTATGGAGAATTCTCTCTTTACTCGTACTCACACTCCATGCTCATTTTTAGCCTATTTATATAGTATTTTGATCTTAACTATACCAATACTTCAAACTGTGTATTGGCCACTTGATCTAAAATTTCTACCACTTCTGTATAAGTACCTGCTTCTACCAAGCGTGTACGAAAAGGTTTGAAATGAGAAATGCTTCTAAAGTAATTGGAATAATGCGTTCGCATTTCGAAAATACCCTGTTTATCTCCTTTCCATTGGACAGAAAAATCCAAGTGCTTTTTACACACACGCACACGCTCAAAAATATCGGGAGGCGGAAGGATTTCTCCTGTTTTGAAATAATGTTTAATCTCTTTAAAAATCCAGGGATAACCAATGGCTGCACGGCCAATCATAATCCCATCTACCCCAAATTTATTTTTATACTCCAAGGCTTTTTGCGGACTATCAATATCTCCGTTGCCAAAAATAGGGATGTGTATGTTGGCACTGTTTTTTACTTCCGCAATATAAGACCAATCCGCTTCGCCTTTATACATTTGTTGACGTGTACGTCCGTGTATCGTCAAGGCTTGAATACCTACATCTTGCAAACGTTGAGCTACTTCCATGATTTTGATGTTCTCCCGATCCCAGCCCAAACGTGTTTTCACCGTTACAGGTAAAGTACATCGCTTGACAATTTCAGAGGTCATGCTTTGCATCTTCGGTAAATCAAGTAAAATACCCGCTCCTGCACCCTTGCAAGCTACTTTTTTCACAGGGCATCCATAATTAATATCTACCAATTCGGGATTCGCAGCTTCTGCTATGGCAGCCGCCTCACGCATGGCGTCAATTTTATCTCCAAAAATTTGGATCCCGATTGGACGTTCATAATCGTAGATATCGAGTTTTTGAACACTTTTATCGGCTTCACGAATCAACCCGTCGGCATTGATGAATTCGGTATACATCATGTCTGCCCCCTGTTCTTTGCATACTGCTCTAAAAGGAGGATCACTGACATCCTCCATGGGTGCCAATAATAAGGGAAAATCTTCCAGCGTTATGTTACCTATTCGTACCACCTTGGTTTTTTACTTGATTAATATTTAAGTAAATTTACACATTCATGAATACATATAATAGTACAATCTTCTCTAAAACAATACTTTCTCTGGGAATCTTATTCCGGGTAGCAGGCTTTTATTTGATTGCCCAAGCCACCAGTTCTGTCATTCTATTAGAGTTGGTTCGTATTCCAAGTGATTTCATGACACACCCAGAAAAATTGGCCCGTATTCCTCATATTCAGCAAAACCTTTCTATTGCTCAAGGCCTGGGCATGTTTTTAGGCTTTATCTTTCTCCCTATACTTTACTGGAATTATTTCAGAACCACCACAACCCCATCTCCGCTCATTAGCCATGTCAAACATCAAACCTGGTTCATGATCGCATCAATAGCCTTGTTAATCTTATCCATGCCCATGATAGAACAACTTTCGTTGTTCAACAAAGGCCTTTCTTTACCCGATAGTTTAAACCAACTAGAAGCCTTGATGCGAACAACAGAACAAGGCGCTGAAACCTTAACAAAAATACTCATTGAGTATACCAACTTCCCCAGCTTCTTACTGGTGTTTGTAGTCATTGCCATCATCCCTGCCTTAGGAGAAGAATTAGTATTTCGAGGAATCATTCAACGAGAATTAACAGAACAATGGGGAAACAAACACCTAGCAGTATGGGTTACCGGATTTATTTTCAGCTTCATCCATTTCCAGTTTTTTGGCTTCATCCCAAGAATGCTTTTAGGTGTTTTATTTGGTTATTGCTACCTATGGACCAATACCTTATGGGTACCCATTGCCATGCATTTCACGAACAATGCACTGACCTTAATCATTTCTGCTTTTTATAGTGATACTTTTTTAAGTTCTTCCGATAAAGAAAATGCTTTTTTTGACATTCGTTTTTTTATACCATATATTGTTGCACAGGTGCTTTTTGTTTTCATTTATTATAAATTCATTCGAAGAACAAAAGCAGCAGACTTAAACGAGTAAGTGCTGATGTTTTTGTTCGTGTTGTATGGGTTGAATTAAATGACCTCTAAAGACAACCCTATGCGAGGATTTTTCCGTACTATTTTGACATGAACCAATTGAGTAATCTTACCTTAAGAATCATATTTGGACTGCTGGGTGCTGCATTGGTAGTTGGCGGCGTTTGTTATAACGAATGGACTTTATTACTGCTTTTTGGCACCATCTGTTGTTTAACCTTAGTCGAATTTTTTAACCTCTTGTACCAATCGGGAATACGAGTGAATCGTGTATTTGCCATCATTTCAGGTACTGTACTCTTTATCATACATTACTTCATTCAAAACACCACCTTGCACAGCAACTGGTATTATACCATTATTGCCTTAGTATTCTTCTTGTTCTTGGTGGAACTCTTTCAACAAAATGACAATCCTTTTTACCGTATTGCTAACACGTTTCTAGGCATCATATACATTGCTGTACCCTATACCTTATTTGCCAGCACAGCTTTTATACATGGACGTTACGACAGCACCATCGTGATGGGACTTTTATTGTTGTTGTGGGCCAACGACATTGGAGGATATATTGCAGGCATGTCATTCGGTAAACATAAATTATTTGAACGCGTATCCCCTAAAAAAACATGGGAAGGCAGTATCGGAGGAGCCGTACTCTGTATCGTAACGGCTATCGTCATCGCTCAGTATTTCACTTCTTTGTCCCTTAACAACTGGTTGATCATTGCCATACTGATGGTGGTGTTTGGAAGCATTGGAGACCTGGTAGAGTCCTTATTCAAGCGAAATTTATCGGTGAAAGACTCCGGTAAACTTATTCCTGGACACGGTGGATTGTTGGACCGATTCGATGGCCTTTTGATTGCGGCTCCCTTTATTGTCATGTATTTGAAATTGTTCGTTTCGTAAACATTATTGTTTGAGCATTCGTTTAACGTACAAAAGACGTTCACCATGGCAAGTACTACTACTACTCTTCCTCACATTGAAAATCCTTTAGAATCTATGATGTCCCGCTTCGATGGAGCAGCACAGATTCTTGGACTTGATCCCGAAACCTATAGCGTTTTAAAAAATCCCGCCAAACAAGTCATCGTTTCTTTACCCGTTACCATGGACAACGGATCGGTAAAAGTTTTTGAAGGCTATCGGGTCATTCACTCGACGGTACTCGGCCCTTCAAAAGGCGGCATTCGTTTCGACATGGGCGTAACCCTAGACGAAGTAAAAGCACTTGCCGCTTGGATGACGTGGAAATGTGCCGTCGTTGACATTCCTTATGGTGGAGCCAAAGGTGGTATTACCTGCGATCCCCGAAACATGTCAGGCGGAGAAATAGAACGCCTCGTGCGATCTTATACGTTGGCCATGGCTGATGTATTTGGTCCGGACAAAGATATTCCAGCTCCTGACATGGGCACCAGTGCACAAGAAATGGCCTGGTTGATGGATGAATTTTCTAAAACCAAAGGACAAACGACATTGGCTGTTGTGACAGGCAAACCCCTTGTTTTAGGAGGTTCTTTAGGACGAACAGAAGCCACCGGAAGAGGGGTCATGGTCAGTACCTTCGCCGCGATGCAAAAATTACGCATGAATCCCAATAAAGTCACTTGTGCAGTGCAAGGGTTTGGAAATGTAGGCTCCAATACAGCATTATTACTGGCCGAACGCGGTATTAAAGTGGTTTGCATTTCAGATGTGAGCGGCGCCTATTGGAATGAAAATGGCATTGACATCAAAGATGCCGTCTTGTATCGCAATGAAAATAAAGGTTCTTTAGAAGGTTATTTTAACGCCGAAAAAATGGATCATGCAGACGATTTAATCACCTGTAAAACAGACATATTAGTCCCTGCAGCCAAAGAAGACGTCATCACCTTGAGCAATGCTGGAAAAATACAAGCACGGCTTATTGTAGAAGGAGCAAATGGTCCTACCAATGCCAAAGCCGATGAAATCATTAACGACAAAAAAATCATTGTTGTACCCGATATTTTGGCCAATGCCGGAGGAGTGACCGTGTCCTACTTTGAATGGGTACAAAACCGCTTGGGGATGAGATGGCCACTTGATCGGATAAACCGACGCAGCGACCGCATTATGAAAGAAGCCTTTGATAATGTATATAAAGTATCCAAGGAATATGGAGTTCCTTTGAGAACTGCCGCTTATATTGTAGCCATCGATAAAGTGGCCAAAACTTATAAACTGAGAGGTGTATACTAAACTAAGTTTTTTTTATATTTGTAGCTTGTAAAAACTCCATCTATGACGATTCACAAAGAAGGCAGAACTATTCTTCTTGTTTTGTTTTTAACGCTCACAGCCGTTAACATTGCCGCATTCTCCTTCTTGGTTTGTCCAACAAGTTGTGTCATTGCCATCTGTTCGACGCTTTTATTCCTTCTCATACTACAATTTTTCAGATCTCCTTCTCGTCCTTGGGTAAAAGATGAAAATGCCATCATTGCACCAGCCGATGGGAAAATAGTGGTGATTGAAGAAGTGTATGAAGGTGAGTATTTCAAAGAAAACAGACGTCAGGTATCGATATTCATGTCTCCTATTAATGTACATGTCAACCGCAATCCGGTTTCTGGTACCGTAAAATATTTCAAATACCATCCTGGATTATTCCTCGTGGCATGGCATCCAAAAGCCAGTACCGATAACGAAAGAACCACCATGGTCATTGAACGTCCAAATGGACAATCCTTATTAGTACGCCAAATCGCAGGAGCACTAGCCAAACGTATCGTTTGGTACGTGAAAGAAAATCAAACCGTAGGTCAAACAGAAGAGTTCGGATTTATCAAATTTGGTTCCCGAGTAGATTTATTTCTACCTCTTGATGCCAAGATTAACGTAAGCCTGGGAGAAAACACCAAAGGTGGAATCTCCGTAATCGGTACCTGGAAATAAAAAAAATATTTTTTTATTTCCTTACCTAACAAATCTGTTTTTTATATAGTTTTGGGCATTAATACATCACTTTATGAAACACGTTTCCGAACTTGAACATGTATTGGTTTCTGAATCAGAAGCCTCCTTATTGAAAAAAACTCTGGTAGATTCCGAGAACGCCATCATTGTTGGACAAGCAAAAAAACAAGTCGAAGAAGATGACGAAGACTTGGAAGATGAAGACGAGGAGGAAGATGAAGATGACATGGATGATGAATTTGAAGAGGGTTGGGATGAAGAAGACGTGGAAGATTGGGATGAAATCAAAGATTTTGATGAAGAAGACCTGGACGAAGAAGACGTAGAAGACTTCGATGACGATTTCGAAGACGAAGAAGACGGAGACTTCGAAGACGACGCGTGGTAAGCAATACGTAAGGCCATACGGAGAGCAGCAAACGTTGCTGCTTGTGAAATCATTTATTTTAAATAGCATAATACCATGTCTATATCCACGATACAACACGACCTGAAAGAAGCCGCATCTGTATTGGAGAATTTCCTTTCCGATGAACAAAACTTGAAGGAGATTGAAAAAGCGGCTGCAGTCATGGTATCTTGCTTGAAAGCAGAAGGCAAACTCATTTCATGTGGAAATGGCGGTTCTCATTGTGATGCCATGCACTTCGCCGAAGAGCTTACAGGGAAATACAGAGAAGATCGTGAACCCTTCGCCGCTATTGCCATTGCAGAACCAGGATACATTACATGTACCGGAAATGACTACGGATACAACCAAATTTTTTCAAGGTATGTAAAAGGCGTCGGGAAATCGGGCGATGTATTGTTGGCCATCAGTACCAGCGGAAATTCCGAAAACGTGATACAAGCAGCCATCATGGCGAAACAAAAAGGCATGAAGGTCGTGAGCTTAACGGGAAAAGACGGAGGCAAATTAAAACCCCTTTCTGATGTATGCATCAACGTGCAACATCAAGGTTTTGCCGACCGTATCCAAGAAGTACACATTAAAGTGATACACATCTTGATGCGCTTAATTGAAGAAGCGTTTAAAAAGTAATAGAGGCGAATTGCATTCGCCCATCATATTTATAATATATATTTTTTTTAGAACGGGCGAATGCAATTCGCCCCGACAGTATTTTTTAACAAACTATTTTTTTATGCTATCCAAAACCTTTGGCGGAGCCGTACTCGGCGTCAACGCATTCACCGTTTCCATAGAAGCCAGCATTGTACAAGGTACAAAAATTTACATCGTCGGCCTTCCGGACAATGCCGTAAAAGAAAGCGTACACCGCATCGAATCGGTCATCAAGCATTACAATTATTTTTTACCACGACAAAAAGTAGTGGTCAACTTAGCTCCCGCAGACATCCGTAAAGAAGGTGCTGCCTTTGACCTGCCGATTACCTTAAGCATACTTCATGCCTCTGGTCAGCTACACAGCACACGATTCGAAGAGAGCATCATCATGGGAGAGGTAGCCCTCAACGGAGACCTCCGTCCTGTCAAAGGCATGTTACCCATTGCCATTGAGGCCAAACGTCAAGGCTTTAAATATATTCTCTTACCCAAAGGCAATGAACGGGAAGCTGGTATCGTGCAAGGCATCGATGTCATTGGCATCAACACCGTAAAAGAAGCCATTGATTTTTTAGAAGAAAAAATAAGCCTCGAACCCATAAAAATAAATACACGCGAATTATTTTTTCAAGAGTTGAATGGATACAACGTAGACTTCGCCCATGTACAAGGACAAGAAAACATCAAACGCGCTTTAGAAATTGCCGCCGCAGGAAGTCATAATGTCATCATGATTGGTCCACCGGGAGCGGGAAAGACAATGTTGGCCAAACGTATTCCTACCATACTTCCTCCCCTTTCTTTGGAAGAAGCATTAGAAACCACAAAGATCCATTCGGTGGCAGGAAAACTCAGTCGTACCGATGCACTCATCACCGAACGTCCCTACCGCGCACCACACCATACCATTTCAGATGTAGCACTTGTCGGTGGCGGTGGTTATCCTCAACCCGGAGAAATATCCCTGGCACATAACGGGGTCTTGTTTTTAGATGAACTTCCAGAATACAAACGTACGGTCTTAGAAGTCATGCGCCAACCTTTAGAAGAACGACGTGTCACCATCAGCCGTGCAAAAATATCGGTGGAGTTTCCTTCCAATTTTATGCTCATCGCCAGTATGAATCCATGTCCTTGTGGATTTTATAATCACCCTGAAAAAGAATGTGTATGCGGACCAGGCATTGTACAACGCTACCTTAATAAGATCAGCGGTCCCTTGCTCGATCGTATTGACTTGCATGTCGAAGTAACTCCTGTCAAATTTGAAGAGATTGCTTCTGCTCAACGTTCAGAAAGCAGCAGTATCATCCGGGAACGTGTCATGAAAGCCAGGCACTTACAAAGCGAACGTTACATCCATACACCCGGTATTTTTTCCAATGCCATGATGCCTTCACCCATGGTGAAAGAAGTATGTGAATTGAACAGCAGTGCCAAAACCTTATTAAAAAATGCCATGGAACGTTTAGGTTTATCCGCTCGTGCTTACGACCGTATTTTAAAAGTGTCGCGTACCATTGCAGATTTAGAAGGGAGCACGAATATTGAAACAGCTCACGTAGCCGAAGCCATCCAATACAGGAGTTTGGACCGGTCAAATTGGGCAGGGTAAATTTTTCTGGCACGACCCAAAATCCAAACTCACATGTATTTAATTACACTTTGAAAGCAATTTTGCCCGGTAAAGTACAATTATACACACTTCATAAATAGAACTATTATAATATTTTTTAAAACTATTTTTATTAATTATTTGCTTAATACTATTTTTTATTAAAATATTTACACTATATTAGATTTACACTTCTAAGATACCAGCACAGAAGTCGATCATTTTTTAGCTAAACTTTCAACTTAAAAAATATAGTTATGAGATTATTCACTCTACCGCTTAAAATGATGTTCGGCCTTCTATTAATGGCCGGAATAAGCCTCAGTGCGCAGGCTCAACTGCGTAAAGTGGGTTACATGCCCTCTTGGGCAGGAGACGCCAACTCCATTCAATACAGTAAACTGACGCATATCAACTATGCCTTCGCTATTCCTCAATCAAACGGATCAATCATGGCCGTGGAAAATGGGGGGAAACTTCAAACCATCGTATCCAGAGCGCATGCAGCAGGTGTAAAAGTGCTGATTGCGATCGGAGGCTGGAGTTATCAAGGCGTCCCTTTAGACGGTGTTTTCGAAACCTTAGCCAGCAATGCGGCCTCAAGGGATCGTTTCATCAATGATGCCATGTACATTGTCAGCCAATACAATTTGGATGGGGTAGACATCGACTGGGAATATCCAGATGCAGGAGCAAGTTCAAACAACTTTAATGCGCTCATGACAGGGCTTTCCAACAGACTAAAACCTGCTGGTAAATTATTAACCGCAGCTGTCATTGGTAACGGATCACAAGGTGGTGGCGTATCTACAACTGTATTCTCTGTTGTCGATTTCTTAAATATCATGGCCTATGATGCCAATAATTACGATCACTCTACCTTCAGTTACGCAACACAATGTCTTAACTACTGGAACGGCAGAGGACTTGCCAAAAACAAAATCGTATTGGGTGTTCCTTTTTATGGAAGACCAAGCTGGTCTTCTTACGCTACGCTTGTTAATCAAGGAGCAAATCCAAACGCAGACATTTGGAATGGCAATGGATACAACGGTATACCAACCATCAAACAAAAATCACAATATGTAAAAGATAACAGCTTCGGAGGAATTATGATCTGGGAATTATCGCAAGACCTATTCGACAGTCGATCTTTACTGTCTGCCATACACGATGTGTTAGGAACATCGACTCCTCCTCCTCCAACACCTCAATCTCCATACGGTGGAACGCGCTGGGCTATCCCGGGAACCATTGAAGCGGAAAACTATGATTTGGGAGGACAAAATGTAGCCTTCAATGACGTAACGCCTGCAAACGAAGGAGCTGCATACAGATCCGATGCCGTAGACATTGAACCCGTTTCCGGTGGTGGATTTAACGTAGGTTGGATTCAGGCCAATGAATGGTTAAAATATAGCGTGAATATAACTGCTGCAGGCACATACAAAATTGATGCACGTGTAGCAGCGATTAGCGCAGGTAGAGCCTTTCGTATAGAAATAGATGGAGCAACCATCGCAACCATAAACGTACCGAACACAGGAGGCTGGCAAAACTGGCAAACCGTAACGGTAAATAATGTAACGCTGACTGCAGGTCAAAAAGTCCTACGCATCTTCGCTAATACAGGCGATTTCAACGTAGATCGGGTAGTGTTCAGTACAACGGCAAGTAACCAAGCCCCAACAGTAAGCTTAACGGCTCCTGCAAACAACAGTACGTATACAGCTCCTGCCAACATTACCATCTCTGCCAACGCAAGCGATGCAGATGGTTCTGTTACAAAAGTAGATTTCTACAATGGATCTACGTTATTGAATAGTGATGCGTCTGCTCCTTACTCTTTCAACTGGTCAAACGTGGGTGCAGGTACGTATACCATCACTGCTAGAGCTACAGATAACCAAGGCGCAACAACCACTTCTGCAGCCAGAACAATCACTGTAAACACAGCAGGAAACCAACCTCCAACCGTATCTCTTACTTCTCCTGCTAACAATGCCAACTTCAACGCTCCTGCCAGCATCACCATCTCTGCCAATGCAGCCGATGCCAATGGAACAGTAACGAAAGTGGATTTCTACAATGGATCTACTTTATTGAACAGTGATGCGTCTGCTCCTTATTCTTTCAACTGGACAAACGTTGCCGCTGGTACGTATACCATTACCGCTAGAGCTACAGATAACCAAGGCGCAACAACCACTTCTGCAGCCGTAACCATAAGAGTAAACACGGTAAACACCGGTGGATGTTCTGGTATTGCACAATACACCGAAAACGGGGGCTATAACCCAGGATCTAAAGTTCAAAATGCAGGCAAGCAATACGAATGCAGACCTTGGCCATATTCAGGATGGTGTAATGGTGCAGCATGGGCTTATGGGCCGGGTACTGGTACATATTGGACAGATGCCTGGACTTTAGTAGGTTCTTGTACTGGACGTTCTGCTGCAGATCTTTCTTCTAACGAAACAGCAACAGTAAACGATAACCTATTAAGCAACTCTCCTAATCCTTTCAGCGAAAGCACCAACATTGAAGTGACTTTAGCAGAAGCAGGAGAGGTAAGTGTTCAGGTATTTAACAAATCTGGGCAAGTGGTGGGAACAGTAGTAGAAGGAAATCTGAGTGCAGGTACTCATACCTTCAACTTCGATACAGCCGGGTTAACTCCTGATATGTACATCTTAAAATGTAATACCAACCATGGTGTAATCACTAGAAAAATAGTGAAGAATCAATAAGCCATCTCAACACTTTTTCAATTTTTTTAAGGGACACAACAAATGTTGTGTCCCTTTTTTAATGAGAAAAGATTAGCGTGCACATATTAAACATCTCCATTATTTTAGTACCTTAAAAAACAAAATACAGCTTTGTGAAATCCAACATTCTATTGTTCTTTTTTTTACTGCTCCTATTAAACAGTTTGGGCAGGGCTCAAGATTATACCACCGCCGGAGGATACGCCGTAAAAAATTACGGAGTAAAAAACTATGGCATGCATCCAAGTAACTATTACATTACACAAGACGATAAAGGAATACTCTATTTTGGAAATGCTTACGGTCTCATGGAGTACGATGGCACCAACTGGCGAAAAATCAACATCAGCAATGGTGGTAGTGGCTTATCGATGGCACGCTCGCCCAATGGATCTATGCATATAGGATCTTACAATGAACTCGGTTGTCTGACAAACAATACTGTAGGTACAAGCATATATGAATCGTACTACCCTAAACTCCCCGCAACAGAACAAAATATAGGAGGCATACAACAGGTGATTCCTCACGGAGACAAGATGATGTATCAATCCTATTCTGGCTTATACCTTTACAACAAAAACACGTTTGAGGTCATCAAACCTCACGCAGGAGGATGTTTTATTTACAGTAAAAAAATAAAGAATAACATCTATGTACAAGAAGCAGGTAAAGGATTACAAATACTGAAGAAAAAACAACTCCAACTGATCAACAACGGAGATGTGTTTAAAAACAGCTACATCAAAGAACTCATTCCTTTACCCGACAATCAATTACTCGTATTGAAAGAAGATGGGTTGTTTTTATTCGACGAAAAAAACCTTCGTGCCTGGAATATAAAAACAAATCAAATTTTAAAAGAACATCAACTTACTCATGCCCTCACCCTTCAAAACGGGAACTACCTGATCACAACCAACGACCATGGATTTTATATCGTTAATCCATCTGGTGAATTATTAAAACATGTTTCCATCGAAAATGGATTGCAAAGCAATCATATTAATTATGCCTTCATCGATCAAGGAGGAGGCTTGTGGTTAGCACTGGACAACGGTATCAGCTACATCGAAATCAACAGTCCTTTTTCTTTTATAGGGAATAGCGCTGGCATTATTGGCATGGGATATACTGCTGCATACTTTGAAGGCAATTTATATGTAGGAACCTCCCAAGGTTTATTTTATACTCCTTGGAAAAATGAAGAAGGGAATCACATCTTCAAACCGGTAAGTCATATCAGCGGTCAAATATGGAATTTATCCATCATCAACAACACACTCCTCTGTTGTCAAGTCGAAGGAACCTATCAAATAAAAAACACGACTGCACATAAAATTGCAGGAGGAAAAGATCAAGATGGACATTGGAAAATTTCTCCTCTAAAAAACAAACCCAATCATGCCATTAAAGGAACTTATGAAGGTTTTCACATCTACGTATCAGAACATGGTCAATGGAAATTTTCTCATAAAATAGAAGGGTTCTCCGAATCGTGCAGAACCTTTGAAGAACATGAAGAGGGCGTCATTTGGATGTGCCATGGAAATAAAGGCCTGTACAAAATTTTACTCTCTGATGATTTGAAAAGTATAGACACAGCCATCAACTACAGTACACTCAAAGGCTATGCCCCTGATTTTTTTAACGATGTCACCCTGATTGACAACCAACTTGTTTTTTCAGCCGACGATGGAGCCTATATCTTAGACCTCACACATGATCAATTTTTAAAATACACTGCACTAGAACAAATCATTGGAACAGGTAAGTACTTGAATAAAATGATTCAAGACCAATACAGAAACTTATGGGTCTTCAGTGGTAATGATATTTTATTGTATGACATCAATACACAAACAAATAACTTCAGTACTCAAACCGCACTCAAAAAAATTTCCGGTGAACTGGTAGGCAGTTATGAATTTGTGATGCCCATCAATAAAGACCTTGCCATTATAGGATCACAAGAAGGATTTATACTTTTCAAGCCTAAAGCACAAACCCGATCTCTCATCAAGTACAACACCCTCATTAGAAAAATTGAAGCCCCTTTCCAGCACGACACCCTTCTTTTTGGAGGACATAGTACTCAAAATCAATCGTTCCCCACATGGGATTATACCTTCAATGCCCTTCGGTTCTCATTTGCAGCTCCCTATTACGAAAATTCAGAAAAAAAGAAATACCAGTACGCACTTCATAAAACAGGTGACCTTGAAACACATTGGTCAACCTGGACGAACAATACGCAAGTTGAATTTTCAAACCTTTGGGAAGGAAACTACCTGTTTAAAGTAAGAGCAAAAAACATTTACGATGAAATCAGTGAAGAAGGAAGCTATCGGTTTTCCATACTTCCTCCCTGGTACAGATCCAATACTGCGTACGCTCTTTACTTCATCGTATTGGTACTCTCTATAGGGTTTTCCTATAAATATATCCGAACACGTTTTATAAAACAGAAAGAACGTTTAAATCAACAAAGAAAAAAAGAATTGCTGTTGCAAGAACAAAAACACTTAACAGAAAAATTACTGACCGAAAAAGAATTAATCGCACTACGAAATGAAAAACTAGAAGCCGAAGTCGTATTAAAAAACAATGAATTGGCCAGCTTAGCCACTACCATCACACAAAAAACAGAGTTCCTCTCCCATTTAAAAGACAAATTGGAGATCATCCATAAAGCATCTGACCATACAGAAAACGATGTATTCAAAGAAGTCATTAAAACAATTGACCAAGACCTCGATTTTGATGACAACTGGGCTAATTTTCAATTACACTTCGACCAATTACACCATAACTTTTTACACCGACTTCGTAATCAATACCCTAAACTGAACCCCAGTTGGTTATTATTATGCGCCTACATCCGCATGAATAAATCGAACAAAGAAATTGCAGCCCACATGAATATCTCCGTAGCCGGTGTCGAAAAAAGAAAGTACCGCCTGCGAGAAAAACTGGACCTGGAAGCCGACGCAAAACTTTCGGATTTCATTGTTAATTTTTAACCGCTTTGGACTTCAAAAGCTCTTTAAAAAGCTAAAAAGGCCTTTTTTACCACCCGTCCAGTTTATGTCCAGTCTTGTTTTCAAAGCTGTCCTGTTTATGTAAGGCTATCATTATTCCTATAAAAAATTGTACTGACTATACTTGCCCATGTTTTATCTAAACAAATGAACCATGGGGAAAATAAACACTTTTTCAAGAAAACTGATCAAAGGGCTTCTGGCAAGTTTCCTTTTATTGGGAACCTCCTGCAACGAGGTCTTTTCGCAAACAATCATGTTTGACGACTTTACGTATTCAAGTGCAAGTGATGCTCAAATTCTAGCTTTTAATAAATGGAGTATCGTTACCGGGCTCAATGGACCTCCAAATAACGCACAATACAGAAGAGAAAACATCAATTTTATTAACGATCCAAGCAATCCCAACAACCGATTAATGACCCTCAGTACAACGGTCAACGGAACAACAAAAGCAACGACCCATGCCCGAATAGAAACCTCAGAATTTAATTATTTTGAAGGAACCTATGCTGCACGTGTCAATTTTTCAGAGACGCCCTTCAATTTCAAAGACGGAAATGTACAAACGTTTTATACCATTGTCAGTCACCTTCTCGGTAACGACGGTTCCCGGTACAGCGAACTCGACTTCGAATACTTAGCCGCCGATAAATGGGGTATCGCACCAGACCGACAAGTCATGTACATGACTTCCTGGAACCGCTACATCCCTGAACCTTGGCAAGCATGGAAACGATATTTTGCCGATCAAAAATCATGGGCAGGATGGCATACTTGTGTCGTTTCTTGCACCAACGGAAGAGATGTAAAATACTGGATCGATGGAATCTATTTTGGCTCTATGGCCACCACAGACAATGACGGCAGTTCTGTATATCCAAGAAGCCCTATGCAAGTCGCTTTTGCCAACTGGATATGGAACAATGTCGTGGGAAGCAGCACCACCGATCGCACATCAACCATGCAAGTAGACTGGACTCTTTTCTATAAAGATCAGGAAATTCTTCCTGCTCAAGTCGATAACTTAGTCGCAACATACCGTGCACAAGGACTGCAAAGAAGAAACCTGGCTGGTCAAACCTATTATACCACCGTTTCCAATCAAGCACCAACTGTAAGCTTAACGGCTCCAGCTAACAACGCAAGCTTCACT
>CAYVTO010000012.1:81795-93173 GCA_964454665.1 uncultured Chitinophagaceae bacterium | reverse complement strand
GCCGCACCAGGCTTTGCGGATTTTAATAGGTGACTATATGCGGATAGTCATTTAAAATATTTGTTATTCATTTCGGGTTCTTCTCTTTTCAGGCCGAGTGGCTTCTGAGTACATAAAAGGATATAGAAAATGGAGATTTGAATCAGAAGAACTTGTCCGTTGCGAAGAAAGAACCCTGCGTGAGCTCTCCGCAAACCATCGGATATGAATAAATACTGTTTAAATACCCGAACGGGTATAAAAATATCTAGTATTACAATATGTATACCTTATCGGGTATAAACTTAAGTCCCCAAGTGAGTCCTATTGAATTTAAGAGCTGTTTTCTTTTCAGCAAGAGTTGCTCTGCGACAAAAAGAATTGAAAGGATTAAAAAGAATGTTTCGCAGAGAACTCTTGCGTCGATGAAAGGAAAAAAAAGGAAATGAACCCCGCATGAGTTTTCCGCAAACCATCGGACATGAGAATACTTTTTTGGAATGTGGAGCAACTCTAAGAAGTTGTTAAAAATGATATACAGAACAGTGTGAGTTGGAGTGTGAGTATTGAGAAACACACTCACACCCCAACTCACACTTATTTTATTACCAGTCCAGCCAGGCCTTAAAAAGCGGCGCCTTTTCACGACTGATTTGAATTTCTTTATCCTTGTATTTTTTCAGCACCACTTTAAGTTTTCCATTGATGCTATGATAAATATTTTCAATGCTGTTGACATTGATGATGAATTGCCGGTTGGCCCTGAAAAAAATATCAGGGTCCAGTTCTTCTTCCAGTTCATCCATGGTTTGTTGTACGATCACCTCATGTCCTGTTTGTAGAACCAGGTGGCTGACCTTGGATTCAGAATAAATATAGTCCACCTGTTCTGAAGAAACAGTATTGAATCCGTTGTGATGGGGAAGCAGAAAGCGCTTGCGAAAAAATGGCGATCGATGATTGAAAAGATGGGCAAATTGCCGGAGATCGGTGAACTGAATTTTATTTTGGTGCAGCTTTAGTTTAGCAAGCGCTGTACATAATTCTTCGTTGTCGATGGGCTTCAACAAATAATCAATGCTGTTGAGTTTAAAGGCTCTTACGGCATATTCATCATAAGCGGTCGTGAAAATAATGGGGCAATCGATTTCAACCTGCGAAAATATTTTAAAACTCAATCCATCAGAAAGCCGGACATCCAGCAAAGCGACGTCCGGAGGAGGATTGCTTTTAAACCATGCCACACTGTCTGTTACCGTTTTCAGAATTTGAACAACCTGGTTGTTGAAATCTATTTCCTGCAGGATTCGTTGCAGTCTTGCTGCATTGTGTTTTTCGTCTTCTATGATTACAATTTTCATGTTGACAGGCTTAGTTCAATATGGGAAGTAACACAGTAAACACATCCGGTGTTTCTTTGATGACAGGCAGATTGCCGGACAGTATGCGGTACCTGTCGGTGATGTTTTGAAGGCCCATACCCGTGAATGCATAATCACGTCCCATGAGTTGAAGGTTATTCGTTGTTTTAATATAGTGTTCATTGCAACTGATCTGTATGTGAAGAGGTTGATTGACCGTAGCGATATTGTGTTTGATCGCATTTTCAATGAGCATCTGCAGGGTAATGGGAGGTATTTCGTATTCCAGTTCCTTTTCATTCAGGTCAATCGTGATTTGAACATTATTCCCATACCTGATCTTAATGAGGTAAACATAGGCATTGACAAAGGTGATCTCATTCCGTAAATGAACAAGATCTTTTTTGATGTTCTGTATCATGTAGCGATAAACGCGGGAAAGATTATCCAGAAATGTCGATGCGACAAGAGGATCTTCTTTTATAAGTTCTGAAAGTGTGCTGAAATTATTAAACATGAAATGAGGATCCAGTTGAAGTTTAAGTGACTGAAGCTCCCATTGCATCGCTATTTTTTTAAATTCCAGCGTTTTGATGTTGAGTTGTGCCGCTTCTGATAAAGCTGTTTTCCATCGTTGCAGAAAAAAATAACCGGTGTGCACGGTACTGACAAATATGGAAACGAGGATGCTGACGATAAAAAAAAGAGAGAAATTAAATTGTTGTTGCGGCCCCGGTATTTTATTGAGATAGTACCAGCAAAACAACAGGTCTTGTATGACCAACAAAAGGATCATGGCGAGTATGGTCAACAACAGTTGTAAAATAAAACGCAACAAGGGAGAGCTTGTCCATGGCAACCGGTATTCCAGCCAGTAGGCAGTCTTAGTACTTATTTCTATGATAGTCCAGCTTACCATCAAGCCGATCATCAACTCAATGCCTAAATCCAAATAGCTGTATTGTAAATAGCCCGACCACATTGGACTGTTGTGACTCATGAGATAGGTTAAAAAATAAATGAGCATGAAAACAACCGGTATGAGTGCCGGTTTTAAATATTGGTTTCGTTTTTTAATTCTGATGTTCATCATTGAGATATTTGCATGTGCACAAAATGGAGTAGGTCAGGTAGAGTAAGAAGATGAATTTTTTTACCAGCAATGAATGGGTTTCACGTCTCTGATGAAATTTTTACCCAAGCGTATAAATCCAATACTGAAACGTAGTTTTAAATACCCAAACCGTTATTTTATTGAAATAGTTATATTTATAAAATTGATATTCTGTTCTAAATTAGTGTTTATTTCTTGTTTTTTATATAGGTAAATTTATATATTTTATTGAAAAATAGAAAATTACCCAATTTATGGTATTGACAATCTGTTAGAGTTGAGGCTATTTTACATCATTAAATTTATTTAGACTAATTATAAATAACTATAATAAATGCAAATAAAAAATATTGTAATGAATAATTGCTGTCAATCAGGCTTAGGGAATTGATCAGGTGAAATAGAGATGAAGAAGCCCGTAAAAACAGCAAAATATTCTGGAAGGATATACGCAGGTGAAGGCGCCTCACCGCTCTGTATCATAAATCAATCTTTTAACTTTTAAACCATAAAAAAAGATGAAAAACAAAATTTACAAATCTACCATGGTAGTGACGGTGTTGACCGTGCTCATCACCGTCATCGTACTTTCTTGTAAGAAGAAAGATGAAATTATTCCGGAAGGCTCTGGTACATTCAACGCCCGCAATGCTTCGAGCCTGCGAACGTCATTGACGGAAGAGTGTCCTTCCTGCTGTGTCGAACAAGACACTATGCGCCTGATAGGTAGTAAGTCTCCGACACTTGTTGACTTTGAGCCCTTGTACCTGAACTTGTGTACCAAAGCACTCTCTACAGACTCAACAGGTGATGCACAGATAAAACTGCATAATTTCTATAACTCCTACATTACAGGAATAAACGGATGGAAAGTAGGCTACATCAACGATAATACCTGCGATTGTGTGGAGGAATTAGACTGTGAAGATGTTCCGGGCGCGACTGACACCACCGGTATTTGCAACAATACCCTTGGGATGAATATACCTAGTGGTTGTGCAGGCTGGTTCAATTACCAGATTCCCGGTATTTTCAATAAAATACGTTGCATCGTGATATGGAAAAATTGTGAGGGAAAGGAGAATACAGAAGGCATAGATCCGGGAGAGCCTGTTTATGTGGTTTGTGCCCAATCGGCAACGCCAATGACCGATCCTCTTACTGGTGAGATGTATGCAGATGTAATACTAAAATACAAGTGTTGTACTGCACAATAGTTGTCAAACCTCAGTCAGGGGAGGTTGTTTCCTCCCCTGACTGAGGTTTTTTATTCCACAATTCCGACAGGTTTTAGAAACCTTGGAGGATTCAAACGAGATTTCTCATGAATATATATACACTAAAATTTAAAACATCCCTTTTGTTTGGCCTCCTGACGCTCTGTTTTCAAGGGGCAGTTTTTGCCCAGAAACCCGTTATCGTATGGAAAAACAATAGTGCTGAGGCTAAACTTCCGTCATATACTCCCGGTGTAGTCCAGGATCACGACGGCAATATTTTGGAGTGGCATTCGCCCGTCTCGAACTATGTCGCCCTCAGAAAATTCGATGTTGCTACCGGTGCCTTGATCTGGTCAAAAAATTTCCTGCAAAGTACCCTGAGCGGTGCTTCCGAACGCAGTTTTATAAAGCAATTGCTGCTCTTGCCGGACGGAGGCTACCTGATGGTGGGCTATACCTCTGCGCAGGGACTGTCCGGTGTTACACCGAGAGGTGACCTCGATGGTTTTATACTCAAAGCCGACAGCGAGTTTAACATCGTATGGCATAAGGTGATTGGCGGCTCCGGCGTTGATCATGTAAACAGCATCTACCCTTTGAAAGAAGGCGGTTATGCCATTGCAGGTACGACCAACTCATACGATGGAGACTGGACACCGGCAGACTCTCTGGGCAAGCAGGATATATTTGTAATGAAGTTGGACAATACTGGCAATACCATCCTTTGGCAAAAACGATATGGGGGAAGTGGTGCTGATCTGCTAAAAGGAGGAAGCCTTACACAACAGAGTTCCATGATACAGCAGGACACCATCAACGGAGGCTTTATCATCGCGGCCAATACCGACTCCAATGATGGCCACATTATCGCAGGCGGCAATACAAGAAAAAATACATATACCTATCCGTTGGATCTTACAACGACCATAGTTAATCCGCATCCTGGTATGCCGGATACCTGGGTATTTAAAATCAATGATACCGGCGACTTGCAATGGTCTAAATGCTATGGCGGAACAATGCCGCAGGAATCCAGAGGTGTATTGGTAACCCCAGAGGGGCATTACCTTTTTAACATCGCAACTCTTTCACAAGACGGAGACGTTAGCTATCCTAAAGGGGGAGGCATCAAGAGAGACATCTGGCTGGTATGGGCGGACAAAAACGGCAACATCATTCGCGAAAAATCCTACGGGGGAGAGGACAACGACAATTGCACTATCATGACCCCTCACAAAAGCGGAGGTTACCTCTTGATGGGAGAAACAGCTTCACGTATGTTTGATGTGGACGATAATACTTTCCCTGTTGGCTCTTACGGACCTGACCATCCCTGGATAGCGAAAATAGACACGGCAGGCACTGTTGAATGGACGAAGTTTGTGTTGTATGATGGTGGTCCATCCAATTTCAACAATGGCTCCCTCCTGCTGGATAATGGGGAAATTGTTGTTGGTACTGACCGTTGGACGGTAAAGCTAAGTGCTTGTCCTGCCGATCTGAAACTTGAGAAGGAAATCTGCTACGGAGATACCCTGCATTTCAACGGGAAGCACTATACCGAAGACGGGGTCTACCTCGACACTGTTCAGGGCTTTTGTCCTAACTATGTAGAGCTCACCTTGATCGTAAACCCACTGCCGGCAGTACCCAATATTACAGGCAACGGTAATACCCTCAGTACAGAAGCTGGTTTTGCGAGTTACACTTGGACGGTAAACGATCAGCCGATTCCCTATGCCCAAAATAAAACGTCTTTTGTAGCAGAAGAAGGTAGCGGAAACTATCAGTTGATAGTAACCAATGCTAAAGGTTGTCAGAACCAGGCCATCAGCTATGCCTTTGCTTATGATGGCTGTCAGGCCCCTGCCACAGAATGGGCGAAATCCTACGGAGGCGGAAGCGCTGAGCAGGCCAGGTCAGTCACAGCAATGCCAGATGGCTATTTGATCATCGGTAGTACCAATGCTGGCATTGCCACTGGTGATGTAAAAGCAGCCGTAAACGGAGAATTGAGCAACGATGTGTGGCTCATCAAAATAAGCCATACCGGCGACACCCTCTGGACGAAAAAACCAATGGGTGGAAACGGTGCAGATGTTGGTATTGCTGTCCGCGCCACGGCTGACGGAGGTTTTATTTTTGTGGCTGAATCTGCTACCAATGCTGCGGCAGGAGACATCACCGCTCCAAGACCAGTAGCCAGTAGCGGTACGGATATATGGGTGGTGAAGTTCACGGCTGCTGCAACCGTTGAATGGCAACAACTGTATGGAGGTTCAGGAACCGACAATGTGTACAGTGTGGAGCCAACAACAGACGGAGGCTACGTCATTTCCGCTGCCGCTGCCCATGCGGCTACTCCTAACGGAACCCATACAGGTTCTACGCCCAATGGTGGAGTGGACGGTTGGATTCTTAAATTAAAAACCGATGGAACTTTAGACTGGCAAAAACGTCTTGGCGGTGGCGGTGCAGACCATCTGCATTCCATTAAACAAACTTCCGATGGTGGTTACATCGCCGTAGGTTATTCAGCCTACAATGCGACAGCTGGAACGCTGGGAGAAACACCAAGACCGATTACAGGAGCAGGCGGCAATGATGTATGGGTGATTAAACTGGATGCCTCTGGCGAAACGCAATGGCAAAAACTTTATGGAGGCAGTGGAGCAGATATGGCATACTCCGTAAAACAAACGGCTGAGGGTGGATACATTGTATCGGGCTATGCCGCTGCCACTTCTACCAATGGTACTTTGGACGGCATCACCAAACCCGGAGGCAATGACTTCTGGATTTTGAAACTGGACAATAACGGAACCATTCAATGGCAGAAAGCGCTGGGCGGTACAGGTTCCGACCAGGCCGTATCTCAGGATATAGTGGTGGAAACGGATGGCTATGTCTTTGCAGGACTTTCCAATTCATTGAACGGCGATGTAAGTATCAGCAACGGCGGGAATGACTATTGGGTAGTAAAAACTGACCTGAACGGAAACTTGCTCTGGCAGAAATCCCTAGGCGGAACTGCTGCCGATCAGGCTAATGCTATTACGGTAGCCAACGACGGTGGATATATTGTTGCCGGTCAGGCTTCTGCCGGAGGCATTGCCAATGCAAAAGGAGGAGTGGATTTCTATATTGTAAAACTAAACGATTGCCAGACCTGTACTATTCCTACGTACACGTCCATTTGCGAGGGCGACAGCTATGACTTTAATGGTACGGATGTCACCACGGCGGGCATCTATCAAGATATCACCGATGTCAACGGCTGTCAAAGCATCCAGGCGCTGGCCTTGAACTTAAATCCGGTGTATACCACTTCGCTGGCGCATTCGATCTGCGACGGCGACAGTTATGACTTTTACGGAACGGTGCTCAGCGAAGCGGATACGTATTATGAAGTATTGACAAGCAGCAAAGGTTGTGACAGTACCATTGCATTAACACTTAGTTTAAATGCTTTGCCAACCCCTTCTATTACTACAAATGGTAGTGAATTGAGTACAGGGGCATTTTCATCTTACCAATGGTTATTGGACGATGTAGAGATTGAAGGAGCGACATCACAAACGTTTTTAGCTACAGAGAGTGGCAGCTACCGTGTGGTGGTGAGTGGAGCAAATACATGCAGCGATACGTCTGCGGTGTTTGCCTTTACTGCAACAGGTATCTGGAACAGTACAGGAGCTTATGGTGTAAGTCTGCATCCCAATCCTGTATCTTCTGAACTGCATGTTTCACTTGCATCAAACAGCACTTCTGCAGAAGTGTTTGTGACGAGCATGGACGGGAGGGAAGTGCTGCATCAGTTGTTCAGCGGTAGCGATGTGGTACTGGATGTAAGCAGTCTTACACAAGGTTTATACATTGTGAAAGTATTTGAAAACGGAGCATTGAAGAGTGTGCAAAAGATTATAAAGAAATAAAAGATACGCACTAACAAATCTTAAATACCATTCTTTTCAGCAAGAGTTGCTCTGCGACCGAAAAGACAGGAAGAATAATAAAGGATGAATCGCAGAGAACTCTTGCGTTACCGAAAGGAAAAGATTTTGAGGTTTGTTATTTTAATCAGGTGCTTATAAGCGGATAGTCATTTAAAGTTTTATCGTTCATCATGGGAAACAGAAATAAAATAATAACATTGTGGACATTGACCATCATTGGTATGGTACTCCATTTTAATTACCATATAGGAGGAATATTCTATGGAATAGATGTCGTCAAGCCTGGATATAATGGGCAGGAACCAATAGGTGTGTTTATCATACGAAATGCTTTTTATCATTTGCCGATGATCTGGATATTGGTCATTTTGTATGCGAAAAAACGCAACACGAAGATCGGTCTTTTTATCGTTAGTCTTCTCTATTGCTTTGCACATGCGGCACATTTCATCGGAGAAGTATTGAACGAAGAAAAAAATGCTTCTCAGATTTCTTTGTTGTTTGTGGTACTGATCATTGCAGGTACATTGGCTTTTGAACATTATAAATCTATTCGTCAAACTATTTAAAAGATACTCTTCTATGAAAAAAATACGCACGTTTTTATTATGGTTTGTTATAGTGTTGACCACCTTGGTCGGCTTGTTTTTTATGGCCGGATTATTGGCTGATCCGGAATACTCAGGAAGTAAGGTCATGACGGTTGAAGCGACTCCCGAACAGGTTTGGAATCTTCTGAACGATACAGAACGTTTTTCTACAAGCAGGCATGAAGTACAACAGTATGAAGCCATGGGAGTCAATGAGCAGGGATTCCAAACATGGCGTGAACATACCCGTTTATGGGGGGCTATGACGTATGAAGTCACGCGCCAGAAACCGCTGGAAATGTTGGAAATAAAGATGGTCACCAGTGATTTTGGAATGAGTGGAAATTGGATCTTCGAACTTTTCCCTGAAGGAAACAAGACGAGATTGGTGTTGACGGAACATTCAGAAAACAAAGGTTTGTTGATGAGGTGTATTCTTGCTACCGTAGGACGCAATGCCAATATGGGTTTGTTGCTGAATGTGGTAAAAAAAGAATTGAAACATCATCAGTAGGTAGCTCTTAACGAAATCTATGCTGAATATAAAACTATCCTATTGCATGCTTCCTGTTTTCTTCATTTTTCTTGTGTGTAGCGAAGAACTGGCATTGGCTCAACAGCCGGATACCAAGGTAACACTGGGCATTAAGCCGGATTACTGGTATACCTTTGACGGAGATGGTGTAAAGATCAAGGCTGTAATAAACGGAAAGGTTGCACAAAAAGCAGGAATGAAATCCGGAGACATCATCCTGGCATTTGACGACAGGAAAATCAAAGATATTTTCAAATACAGGGACATGCTTTCGGAATACAATCCGGGCGATCAGGTAAAAGTAAAAGTACAACGCCATCGGGAGGTTTTGTATTTTGATGTTCAACTGGAATAGTTGAGAGGAGTGCTTTCTTTTCAGGAGGAGTTGCTCTGCGACAAAAAGAATTTAGTGTGAGTTGGAGTGCGCGTATTGAGGTTTTACACACTCGCACTCCAACTCACACTCTTTCCATAGTATCTTTCTAAGATCATCCTTTGTGTTTTTATGGAGATCTGGAAGGTGGTTTTCTTAAAACACTTGCTTTCAGTACCTTGTGTTTTGGTCGTCATTCGGAATGGTTTCACGCTGTATATACAAAATTTATGGGTATTGCTTTAAAACATGGTGGATCACCTGATGGTATCGGTATAAAAATACGCTTTTTGCAGTATTTCATTTCATCCCTTAATCACATACTTTTGTATGCTTGTTGGACAAGGTAGAAATTGAACGTGCCATATCATAAACCTGAAATGTGCTCACGATCGTATGTTGGTAGCAGACCTCAGCGCATGTAAGGATGCTGTAGTTTTTGTCTATGGTTCAGGCAGGAAATAATGAATAAAATAGTAATAACTTATATACTTTTGATTAAACTAAAAAAAAATGAAACTGATCACATTAAATAAAATTCATGCAGTAGTTACGATTGCCTTGGCATTATTTTTTATCAATGCAGGAGTAAAGAAATTTATTCCCAAACCACCTAGACCAGTCGATGAAATACAATTGATCGAAGTTGTCGTAAAGGAGAAAAGTTACAGGGCACCCATTGGTTATCAGCTTACGATGAATACGATGCGTGCCAATGGTTTCTTAAAAGCAATCGGTGTTTTTCAATTGCTTGCCGCTTTGCTGATGTTTGTTCCTAAGACCCGATTGACAGGCTTGTTACTCTTATTACCGATCATCTTAAATATATTCATGCTTCATGTCTTTTTAGATAATCGAATGCATGAAAATGTAGAAACAGGTATTTTACTGGGATTGAATCTTCTCTTGTTGGCCTTTTATTTCAATAGGTTAAAACCTGTTGTATGGCAGGAGGATTCAACGTCAGCACAGTAAAAATAATGTAAAAAAGGAACCATGAAACTATCAAAACCTTTTATCGGTATATTGGCATTTTTGACGGTATTGCTGACCATGCCTCTTGGTCATGCAGTCATGATCATCATGGAAAAATGCTTTGGACATGACTATGTTTTTAAAGCGGCATTGTTATTAGGATTGATAGGAGTGCTCTTGCTTGTCATTGGCAGTGTGTTGAAAACAGAAAACAAGGCGACGTTTGCCGGTTTGTTTGCGGGACTGTTTATCTGGACGGGTTGGATTGAATTTTCTCACGTGTACGTTGCACAGCGTTTTCACGTAGCACCTTTGATGGAAAATGGAGAAGTGGTAACCAAACCGGAATACTTGATCATGCCGGCCTCGGTTGGTTTTTTAGCCATGTTCCTTTTGTATTACCTCTATAATTCCCGTACGGGTTGCACCTTTTTTACCTGGCTTCAAAAAGTGTTACATATTCCCATTAAATATGTACCCTTTACGAATCAACAGAAAAATTATGCACTCATCACGGCTGTAGAAATGGTTGCTTTGTTATGGACGTTCTACTTGGTATTACTTTTTGCTTACGACAAAGAATTGTTGGGCGATCAGCATCCTGTCACCTATTTTATAGCTTTTGGTTCTTTATTATGGTCGGCTTTTTTATTCCGGGACTTGCTCAAATTGCAAAATTTGGGTTATGCCATTCGGTATTCCATTCCTACGGTGATTATCTTTTGGAATTTTGTAGAAGTTTTAGGCCGATGGAATATTCTGAATGAAATTTGGGTAAAACCTTATGAATACTGGCTTGAAGTTTTGTTGATCTTCATTGTTTTTGCCTTGTTGACGGTTGTTTCTCTTGTTGAAAGAGGGAAGGAATTAAAGGGAAAGAAATAAAGAGAGCACATTAACATCATAAGTTGGAAAGGCCTAAGGTTGATGATAGAAATGTCTGCTTTAAAACGTAATAGACGATCGTGATCAGTACCAGTGGTTCTTGTGGAAAGAAAAATGCAAGAACTGCTGTACTGAAACGATACCCTATACTACCTTTTTTAAAGAAAATATGACCATTTATTGGGTTCTAACCCTGTTTTTTTTATCTTTGCATCGCATAACGGAGCTATTGGTCAGGGACAGAGTAGATTGTTGTTCTTCAATTCCGAAGGAAAGTCTGGTCATTTAGTGGGTTTAACACCTCAAAGGTGTTTTTTTATGCGGTTTAAGTAAGGTATTGCTCAGCTGTGTAGATCGCTTCTTAGAATGAGTTGCTCTGCGCTTAAAAAA
>CAYVTO010000012.1:81257-81695 GCA_964454665.1 uncultured Chitinophagaceae bacterium | reverse complement strand
CGATTGAAAGATGTTATAAAGGGAGTTTGAATGCGGAGCAACTCAAGCTAAAAAAAAAGGTTGAATGGAATAATAAATAAGATAATGACTCTGTAGTTTAGCTGTATAGAGCATTCCGTTATTGCTCAGCTGTGTAGATCGCTTCTTAGAATGAGTTGCTCTGCGCTTAAAAAAATAGAGTAACTGTTGAGGTTAATTTCGCAGAGAACTCATTCGTGGATAGAGTAAGAGGTCAGCCCGCATGAGTTCTCCGCAAACGATTGAAAGATGTTATAAAGGGAGTTTGAATGCGGAGCAACTCAAGCTAAAAAATGAAATAATAAAGGCTCTGTAGTTTAGCTGGATAGAGCATCCCGTTTTCCACGGGAAGGTCAAGGGTTGAATGGAATAATAAATAAAGAATGACTCCGTAGCTCAGCTGGATAGAGCATCCCGTTT
>CAYVTO010000012.1:56822-81157 GCA_964454665.1 uncultured Chitinophagaceae bacterium | reverse complement strand
TCCACGGGAAGGTCAACGGTTGAATGGAGTAATGAATAAGATAATGACTCCGTAGTTTAGCTATATAGAGCATCCCGTTTTCCACGGGAAGGTCAACGGTTGAATAGAGTAATAAATAAGATAATGACTCTGTAGTTTAGCTGGATAGAGCATCCCGTTTTCCACGGGAAGGTCAACGGTTGAATGGAGTAATGAATAAGATAATGACTCCGTAGCTCAGCTGGATAGAGCAACTGCCTTCTAAGCAGTAGGTCAAGCGTTCGAATCGCTTCGGGGTCACAGTAGATATAAGGGTTTCAGGCGGTTTACGTTTGGAACCCTTTTTATCTGGTAATGTCTCACAAAGAGAGTTTTGAATATAACAATCAGATAATCAAATAGAATTAGATTTTAAAGAAGTAAGAGAAGCTAAAAAGTATAGAAAAGAGTCTGGTATGAAGTGTCGGATTTCTTTATTTTAGGGTCTTGCAAGTTTTCTAATGCAGTGAAAGATTCTTAAGTGTTTCACAAAGAGAGATAGACTTTGAGTTTTTGGAGTTAAACGCTCACTCTTTTCAGGCCGAGTTGCTTCTGAGTACAAAAGAGGATATAGAAAATAAAAGATTGAGTCAGAAGAACTCGTCCGTCGCCCGAATCCAGAAAGCACCCCGCATGAGTTCTCCGCAAACGATTGAATGATGAGACAAAGAGGTTTTGGAATGCGGAGCAACTCATGCTAGGGGAAAAACATAATTTTTTAACACATTTTATTCTTCTCTCATCATGTATTGTCGTTATTGTTTCAATCGTTGCTTCAAGGCAGGCCATTATCCCAATCATCATCAACGTTATCGATGTACCGCATGCAAAAAATATCAAAAAGAGTATTATGTCTATGCAGGTTGTCATAAACACATTGATCAACAAATAGTGCTATTGAATAACGAAGGGTGCGGTATACGCAGCATATCAAGAATCCTGCATATTTCAACCAATAAAGTATTAGAGACCATTAGAAAGAAGGCTAAAAAGAAATGTATTAATAAGTACATAATCACCAACCGAGAGTATGAGTTAGATGAAATGCGTACTTATGTACAGAATAAAAAGAATTTATACTGGATTGTTTACGCGATAGATCGAGAAACTAGAGCAGTAGTAGACTTTAAAGTGGGTAAGCGTAATAATAAAACGTTAAAAAAAGTGATAGACACTTTATTGCTTTCAAAGGCGAAAAAGATATATACAGATAAATTAAGGCAGTATAACTATTTAATTCCCTCAGAACTTCACGATTCAACAAAATATAAGATCAATAGAATTGAACGTAATAATTTAAGCATACGAACACATTTAAAAAGACTATCGAGAAGAACCCTTTGTTTTAGTAAAAATGTGAACATGTTGGAGGCTTGCGTGGCTTTATATTTCCTTCCCAGAAGGAATTGAGTGTCTCACAAAGAGAGGTCGACTTAAACTTCTCAGAATGAGTTGCTCTGCGCATAAAAGGAATATAAAAACAATAAAGTATATTTTGCAGAGAACTCATTCGTGGATCAAGTAAAAGTAAACGACAAGCCCGCATGCAACTCATGCTAAGAAGCATATTTTTAAGTTTTATTTTTTATCCATGGCTACAAGAACTCCTCACACGATAACAGAGCAAGTATATTGGGTAACCTATACTTGCATCGGTTTTTTATCTTTGATAGACAGAACAAATGCATATGAGTATATCTTAAGTCAATTTCAAAAACTCACGCATGAAGGGTATTCCATATGCGGATTTGTGATTATGCCCAATCATATGCATTTTTTAATCTACCTTCCCAAAGAGGGTAATTTGAATTTAAGAATCGGTGAAATGAAGCGTTTTTTAAGCTATGAAATTGTGAAGCGATTAAAAGACCAAGAAGATACAGCGATGTTAAACGCATTATCTGCTTTAGTAAATATTTCTGAACGGCGAAATGGTAAAAAACATAGCGTTTTTATTCATAGTTTCGATGCCAAACGATGTTATGATAGAGATTTTGTTGTTCAAAAATTAGACTATATGCATGCTAATCCAGTTAAAGGCAAGTGGAACTTGGTGAGAGAATATACAGACTATAAGTGGAGTAGTGCCCGTTTTTATGATATGAGTATAAAAACAGAATTTATTTTTTTAGTACATTTTATGGAATACGTTTAAGTCATCAAAGTTCACTCTTTTCAGGCCGAGTTGCTTCTGAGTACAAAAGAGGATATAGAAAATAAAAGATTGAGTCAGAAGAACTCGTCCGTCGCCCGAATCCAGAAAGCACCCCGCATGAGTTCTCCGCAAACGATTGAATGATGAGACAAAGAGGTTTGGAATGCGGAGCAATTCATGCTAGGAGAAGAGGTTGATCTAACCTTCTTCGAATGAGTTGCTCTGCGAGTAATAAGGTAGAATAAGATATACATGTTAATTTCGCAGAGAACTCATTCGTGGATTGAGTAAGCGGAGTTTTAGGTTAATTCTGAAATAGGTTTACAATTATACTAATTGCTTTTTCTCCTCCTGTTTTTCTTCCCATTTGTTTACTTTTGTGTACATTTAATACACAATAAGCTTTTCATTCATCTTCATTATTTAATAGGCATCATTCGACCATGCATATTTTTATTCTCGTACTCAATATTTTTGTTTGTTTTAATCTTTTTATCATGGCGTGTTTGCTGTGGTTTCGCAAGGATAATACCCGTTCAAATGTTTTGCTGGGCATGTTTTTATTTTATGCCGTCTCTACATTTTTGAATAATACGCTCATTTATACGAACACCATTTATTACATCTATCCACTGGTGTATTGTAATATAGCCCTGCAATTGCTTACGGGCCCTACACTGTTGTTGTACTTTAGCACGCTCATGGGACGCAAGATGAGGTTTCAATGGCACTATCTGCTGCACGTTATTCCTGCGATCGGTATTTTTATTTTTGGTATTCAACAAGGATTTATTCCTTACGAACAAAAAGTGCATGACATTACTGAAATACAAAATGGGACAAGTACATTGGTGAATGCTTTTAATCAATTGCTTTTGTTTCACGCATTGTTTTATTTTACAGCAACATGGTTCATGCAAAAGAAATACCGCCGGGAATCTCATGGATTCTATACCAATGACGGACATACGATGTTGATTTGGATTAAATATTTTTTGCTCATGCTCATCAGTATCAATGTGCTGTGTATTTTGGGTTATGGCATACAGGCGATTTTCTTTCCAAGTTACTATGTCTATGTTGACATGATCATGCTTCCTGTTGTCTCTTTTCTTTTTTACTTGGCCATCCTCATTCAGGCGTTCAACAACCATACAATCTTTACCCGGTCGAAATATGAGGCATATCAGGAGCAACTGGCGCCGTTTAATACCTTCTTGGAAGAAAAAAAACAGCAACCAGAGCAGAAATATGGTCATACTGTGTTGTCCGAACAGGTGATGGATGATATTACCGAACGGATCGGTAAGCTTTTCAGCACGAAAGAACTATATACCGATAAAGAACTCAGTCTTCAAAAACTGGCTGAAAATCTGGACATTTCCTCGCATCAATTGTCTCAATTCATCAATCGTGGACACCTTCAGAATTTTTCCGACTTCATCAATTCCTATCGGATTGAAAAGGCAAAAGCCCTGTTGACCGATTTGCGTTACAGCAATTATTCGATCGAAGGCATTGGAAAGGAATGTGGGTTTAATACAAGAACGACCTTTTATGCTGCTTTCCGCAAACAAACAGGTACAACACCGGTGGGGTATAAAAAGAGCGTAGAGCAAGTCCTTTCTCCCTCATGAAAGTCGATGGAAGACGTATAAAAATACAATTACCTGTATATCATGTATTTTTTTTTGTACAAATTTATAAATCTGTACAAATTTTCTCTTTTTAACATGCCTTTTTGATGTATCATTGAATTTCGTGAGGTATAGACTTTTCTTCTGTAGTATCAGAAGAGACACTCTTGATAAAATACAATTTTAAGAACATCGTCAGGCGAATAGTGATTGCTCATCTTTTGGTTCGTATATGAAAAAAAAGGTCTTCTTCTTTTCACTTTTGCCGGGCAGAATATCTGCTCGTGTTCAGCAGGTTGCACCTATTAATTAATCAGGGATAAAATGTATAGCATTACCGTTAACTCCGACAGTAACAATTCCCCAAAATCATTCTCTATTGGATCAGGGAAGTTCAGCATGACGTTTTGTTGAATTGGATAAAGGGGAAAAAATGGCACCAGAAGTTAAAACGGAACAAAGTATTTAAAGCAACTCGTATTTTTTCATTGCCCCCGCATTTTTATTTCGGGGGCTTTTCTATTTTTTAAAATTGAATCAACAATTATTTCACTTCGTTATTCGTATAATCTGCTTCTTGAATGATTTTTTCAAAAAACAAGATAGACCAGATAATATTTTGTTTATCGGCATATGGAATGATATCATCTAAGGTATCGTTAACAGAAGCAATGTAAATGCCTTTGTTTTTTACTTCTTTTTCCAAATGGGATGTATTATCAGCGGTTTGAGGAATCCCCATTTCTTTCAAGGTTGCACCTGGCTTAGGATGTAAAGCAAGGTAAGGTACAATTTCTGTAATGATGGAGATCCGTTCTTTATAAATTTCGGTCAGCTCTATTTTACCGAGTTTATCAAGTTCTTCTTTGGTATATGCTTTACTGAGTTTTGCATTAGCACTTACATAGGTGTTTTCTATTTTAGTACCTTTTGCCTCTTTTTGAGCGAATACATGTCCTAATGTAAGGCAGATCATGAGTACAGAGAAAATGACTAATCGCGTCGTGTTGTTTTTCATAGAAATTCAATTAAATAGAATGTTGTGAAACTAAGAAATCATGGTGTGATTTCAGCCTCTAAATATAATCATTTCTCTAAAAAAATAGAGGCTGTTTTGGGAAACTGGTGTAAAACTGACCTTTATTTTTACTTTCTTTTATAAAAAAGGACAAGGAAAGGGATATTTAACAGAGCTGTAGTTTTATTGTTGTGACTTGGAATTACTCAGTTCGAGTAATTCGTCGTTTTCCCAGGTTGTTTTTTGAGGGGGACGTTGACTCAGAACGAACATGGCTTGTGCAATGTCTTTGGCTTGAATGGCACTGTATTTTTTAGGAATCAGAAAATGAAAGGTCTTAAAAAGAAATGTAGCCACTTGTTCTCCCCATCGTGTTTCTTTTCTTGGACCGACGATTAAAGAGGGGCGTACGATAATCAGATGCGGAACAGGGAGTCCTTTTAAATACTCTTCCATTTTACCTTTGGTGGCATTATAAAAAATACGACTCTGGGAATTTGCCCCCATCGCGCTTACAACGGCAATGGTCTTGACATGCTTAGAAATGGCAATAGAAGCCGATTCTGTAGGAATGCCATAATCGATGGCATAATATTCCTTCTTATCGGGTGTTTTCTTTTGCGTGGTACCAATGCAAATGAAAAGTTCATCTATCCCTTCAAAATAATCAGCATGCTCTTGGAGTTTCGAAAAGTTACAGCAGTGTTCTTCTAATTTAGCATGGGTGAATGTCGATTTTTTACGTACTAAAGAAACGATCTTTTCATAGCGGGGATCTTCTAATAAGAGTTGTAGGAGAGATGATCCGACTAATCCACTGGCTCCAATAATGAGTGCTTTTTTCATACCTACGATGATGGGCTAACGAAGTGCCGGGAAATTATTTATATTTCAAAATTATTTTTTTCTGAGCAAGGTTTTCAAATAAAGGAATTAAAACAGTAGGTGCATTTTTTTTGGTCTCTGCAATGATCACTGCTTTCATGGAATCACTGGAAAAATAGTGGTCTGCTTTTTTATACAGGGACTCCACTAATTCTGTTTCGTTATCTAACCACAAATAAGTGGTGGCATTATATACTTTTGATTTATTGTGGTTGATTTTGGTATAACAAACTTCCGGTTGTGGTAAATGAAGGATAAGACTATCCTTGTATTGTTCTACATCTGTACTGTCAATTTTTTGTAAATCGATACAACCTGCCATTTCACCATTGACCATGATCAACATGCGTGAGTTTGGTAAATAATCACGTTTGACGATGTATTCGAGTACGTCTTTGACATTGAGTTTTACCAATTCTAATTTTCCAATGGCTTGAATTTTGGTAACGGCAATATCATTACGTTCTACGGTGGTTTCCGAAAGCGTACTTTTTCCAAACCAAAACCATCCAATGAAGAGGGTGGAAATGATGACGATGAGGTAAGACAAGACAGTTCTCATGGTATAATTTGCTATAGTTAAAAATAGTGTTTAGCGAGTTTTTATCTATTAGAGGTATACTTAAGATACACAAAAAATACGACGATGCATACATAAGCTGAATGCATTTTATACACGCAATTCTTTTTTATCTTTTATGGCTTGGCCAATCCACGATAATTCGTCGATAAATAGGTTTAAATGTTTGTTGTAAAGTTTGTCTAGAAGATTTCCTTGTTCATCAAATTTAACAGTCACCTGAGGTACCAGTAACATTTGAGGTACAGCATAAGCTTGTATCGCCAAAGCCAGTTGTTGCATTTGAATCCCACCTCGAATTCCTCCAATACTTCCCGTGGAAACCGATACGACCCCTACGGGTTTCTTTTTTAGGGTACTTAGAGGGAAGTTGTCGATGAAGTTTTTAAGTGCTGGAGTATAGCTTCCATTGTATTCAGGAGAAACCCAGATGAAGGCATCTGTTTCGTCCATTTGTTTCACCAATCTGCTGAAGGCTTCATGTTGTTCTGGATGCTTGTCCCACGAGTCGGTCAATAAAGGCAGGTGTTCAACCGATAAGTCGATGATAGAAGCAGAGGTATTCATTTCTTGATTTAAGCGTGTGTGAAGATGTAAACTCACTCGATGGCTATTTCTATTTTGACGAATACTTCCAGAAATAATTGTGATGTTAAGCATGAGCATATCGTTTAATCCAATTGGCTTGAATGACAGTTGGAATAAGGAAAAGGGTTATCAGAGACAGATTTCATTCGAAAACTTATTGATGGCATCAGGATCTCCACTAATGAACAAGGAATCGTGTAGTCTAATGACGGTATGGGCATCGACATGAGAGATGACTCTTTTTTCTCTTTGTATGGCTAATACTTGTATCCCGTATTTACTTCGAATATGACTTTCTGAAAGACTCCTGTTGACAATACTATTTTTATCTTGTTCCACTTTTAGGCATACGATGTCAAAGGCCGGGAGCGTGATTTTTTCTTTGGGGTAATCGTGATGCATAGGGCGCATCATTTCATACACTTCTGTTCGTATTTCTTTGATGAAATCGTCAATTTGGTCTTTAGAAACTAAAAACTTATGCATGATGCGGGTGAAAATTTCAACGGATGTTTCAAAATCTTCAGGAATCACTTCGTTAGCTCCTAGTTTTAAGAACGGTTCCATTTCTTGTACAGAGTGGGTACGAACAATAACATAAATCGATTTATTGATACGACGTATGGAGGTCAGTACTTTTTCCGCTGCTTTTAAGTCAGAGATGGCAATGACGACAGAGCGGGCAGAACCTAAGTGGGCATGTTCTAAAATATTAGCTTGTATGGCATCACCATAAATGATAGGTTCTCCTTTTTCAGCTTCTCGTTTTACAGTTTCTGGATTCAGTTCGATGATGATGTAGGGTATGCCTGCGTACTTCGATGCTTTGCATAAATTTTGACCATTGACTCCAAACCCAATAATGATCAGGTGGTTTTTTAGTTTAGTCGGTACATTATTGAACGATGCTTTCGTGTTGGTGAGGTGTTGCAGTCGTATTTTGATTTTTCGGGGAATGAAGAGTTGATAAATATATTTTGAAATATTTTCCGATTGATTCATCACAATGGGAGTTAAGGCCATGGTGAGAATAGAAACAGAAAGAAAATATTGATTGATGTTATTGTCTAACAAACCGTATTCAATACCACTGCGAGATAAAATAAAGGCAAATTCCCCGACTTGAAATAGGGTAAGTCCGGTTTTGAAAATGGTTCTTGGAGGGTAGCGTAAGGCCAGTGCAGCCATAGAAGCGGCAGCTGTTTTGGCGATCATGACTAAGATGGTAAGTCCAATAATAAAAGGGAGGTGTGCGATGAGGAATGAAACGTCCAATAGCATGCCAATGGAGACGAAGAAGAAGCTGGTGAAAATTTCTCTAAAGGGAGTAATGTTGCCGGTCGCTTGATGAGAATATTCTGATTCGGAAATGATGAGACCTGCCAGGAAAGCTCCTAATGCCAGGGATAAACCAATCGAATAACAAAGTAGTGCGATGGCAAAGCAAATGAGGAGGGTGGTTAAAATAAATAAATCCTGACTTCGGGTTTTGGCCACTTCGAATAGAAGTTTAGGAACGAGGTAGCGGGCGCCAACAAACACCAAGACCAAGACCAGTAAAAGTTTCCAGGTTAGGTCTAATAAAGATAAGGCGATATTATCTTCTACTCCTGCCAATAGAGGCGTGAGGAGCATCATAGGAACGACCAATAAGTCCTGGAAAATTAAAATGGCCAAAGCAATACGACCGTGTGGGGTATGCATTTCACCTTTATCGGTCAAGATCTTTAAAACAATGGCAGTACTGCTCAAAGAGAATAAAAATCCCATGAAAACAGCTTTTTCCCATTGGTAAGCAAAGAAATAATAGCTTACAAAGGTAATGGCAACGGTACTCATTACCTGTATGGATCCTCCTAGAAATACCGCACGCTTAATGGACAGCAGTTGCTTAAGGGAGAATTCAATACCGATCAGGAATAACAAAAAGATGACCCCGATTTCAGCCAAATGATCCACTTCGGTAGTGGCTTTGATCAAGCTAAGCCCGTAAGGTCCACCGATAATACCTGTCATCAGGTAACCTAAAAGGGTAGGTAGCTTGATCTTTTGAAATAAGAGCGTGACAAGAACCGAGAGTCCAAATATAATGACGATATCGATCAGAAGAGAAACATCCATGCTACTAAGTTAATAGTTTTTTAGCATCTTTGTAAACATGAATACAATGATTCAGAAATTCTTTCTGCCATCTGTTCGGTTATTGTTCAAGCGCTTAGGAATAGCCCTTGCTTTGCTCATGATCACACGATTGTGGTTTTGGGTGGTCAATATTACATATTTCAAGACGGTATCGCCCGGGATATTTGTATTAGGGATACGATTCGATGCCAGTGTAATCGCCTATGGATTTTCGGTATTTATACTCTTGTCGGTCTTGTCTTTTGGACTAGAGAAGTACAAGTTTTACCGTTTTTTACAGGCTTTCTTTTTCTTTATTCCTTTGGCTATTTGTGTTTTCATGAATTTAGCCGATGCTGAATATTTCCGCTTTATCTTTCGTCGCACGACCATTGATGTGTTACGTTATTTTACTTCTCCCGAAGCTGATGGCTTCCGTTTACTAGGGCAGTTTGCGGTAGAATTTTGGTATATCGGTGGATTGTTTATGCTCTTGATGCTCTTTTCTTATTGGTGGTATTCCAAACTGAAACCGTTTTCGGAGACATCAGAACCTATTCGAATGAAATTGGTTTGGATCGCTTTGGTCTCCGGGCTTATTGTTTTATTAGGGAGAGGTGGGATTCAGTTGACACCTATTTCATTGGTCGATGCCGGTTTAGGGACCGAACCCAAAAATATTTCATTGGTATTGAATACTCCTTTTTCAGTAATGATCACTTCTTTGCAGCAAAACCATAAACCTGTTTATTATTTTGCGAGTCGGGCAGAAGCGGAAAAGTATTATTCTCCTTCTTATGAGGTTAAACCTACTCCTTTCAGTTTTAAAGGACGTAACGTTGTCGTACTTATTTTAGAAAGTTTTGGTCGCGAGTACATTGGATATTACAATAAGCAAAAAGGCTATACTCCTTTTCTTGATTCCCTGCTTCATGAATCGTATGTTTTTCCCAATTCTTTTGCCAACGGTAAGCAGTCGATAGATGCGGTACCCGCCATCATATCAGGCTTACCTGCCATGATGCAAGATCCTTTTACGTATTCCGTATATTCAGGAAATAGAATTCCTTCACTTGCTACCTATTTTGAAAAACAGGGATACGTGACGCAGTTTTTTCATGGAGGGAATAATGGCACCATGGGCTTTCAAGCATTTTGTAAATTTGCAGGAGTGGATGAATACTATGGGAAAGATGAATATCCAAATGTTCAACGTGATTACGATGGTAACTGGGGCATATTTGATGAACCTTATTTAACCTATTGTGCGAAGACATTAAGTAAAAATGACAAGCCTTTTTTCTCATTGATTTTTACCTTGTCTTCTCATCATCCTTATACGATTCCCAAACTGTATAAAGGGAAATTTTCCAAAGGGGCTTATGCCATTCATGAAAGTATTGGTTATGCGGACTATGCCTTAAAACAGTTTTTTGCACAGGCTCAACAAGAACCATGGTTTAAAAATACCTTGTTTGTGATTACCGCAGATCATACGGCGCATAGTGAAAAGTTTTTTTATCAACACGGAATGGGTATTTATGCGGCACCCATTGCATTCTATGATCCACAACAAAAATTAAAAGGTGTAGATTCGACGGTGGTACAACATGTTGATTTATTCCCTACACTGATTGCTATGACAGGTGGTAACGTGAAAGGTAAATTTTTTGGAAGGAATGCATTTGATTCGTTAACGACACACGATGTCATGAACTTTAACTATGGAGTTTATCATTACCTTAATGCGAAAGAAAAAAGACAAGTGTTTTTAAATGGAAACGAAGCCATGGGAATTTTTGATTTCCCTGCGGATAGTAATATGAAAGATAATAAGTTTTATGATCCCAAGGTGCTTTCTTGGTTCAATGCTCATCAACCCCTCATCCAAGCCAGAATACAGGCATATTATCAAAATATGGAGGAAAATTCTTTGTATTTTGATTTAAACTAAGAGTAGGGGCTGAACATGTTCAGCCCCTACTCTTAGAACATGTTCAACCCCACTTTTCAGGCCGAGTTGCTTCTGATTATATAAGTGATTATAGAAAATGGAAGTATGATTCAGAAGAACTCGTCCGTCGCAGGCTGCTCTACATGAGTGCTGTATATTACTCGCTGAGGTTTTGTTTTTTATCCAATATCCTAATTTTTCTATGAGTGGTTCGTGAGACACGAATCACAGCTGAGACACGAACCACTGCGTTGAAATGTGGAACAACTCAAGTTAAACCTACAACACCAGGTTCACAATTTTATTGGGAACTACAATTATTTTTTTCGGTGTCTTACCTTCCAGCCATTTGATGACAGCTTCGTTGGCCATGACTTGATCTTCTACTTCTTTGGCAGATAAGGTTACAGGTAAGCTCATTTTAACGCGTACTTTTCCGTTGACCGATACAGGATATTCAAATGAACTTTCCTGTACGTGTTCAGGATTGAATACGGGGAAGGTCGAATTCAGGATACTTTCCTGATGACCTAATTTACTCCACAACTCTTCACACAAGTGAGGGGCAAAAGGAGAAAGGCAAACGATCAGAGGGTCTAAGATTTCTTGCTTGTGACATTTTAAACTTGCCAATTCATTCACACAAATCATAAAGGTACTCACCGGAGTATTGAACGAATACCGTTCGATGTCTTCTTCTACCCGTTTGATGGTTTTATGCAAAACTTTCAATTCCTCTTTGGTAGGGGTATCCTTATTCACGATGAAGTTGCCTTCCATGTCATGAAATAAACGCCACGTTTTTTGTAAGAACTTGTATACGCCTTCAATGCCGTTCGTATTCCAAGGTTTAAATTGTTCTAAAGGTCCTAAGAACATTTCGTACATACGCAGTGTATCGGCACCATAACGATCAACAATATCATCAGGGTTGACGACGTTGTGTTTCGATTTGGACATTTTTTCTACTTCACTTCCACAGAAGTATTTTCCATCTTCCAATAGAAATTCGGCATTATGGAAATCAGGTCTCCATTGTTTGAAGGCTTCAGTGTCGAGGATGTCGTTGTGTACAATATTGACATCAACGTGCAGTGAAGTGACTTCATATTGTTTACGCAGGCCATGAGATACAAATTTGTTGGTACCGTTGATGCGGTATACAAAATTGGATCGGCCTTGTATCATGCCTTGGTTGATCAGTTTTTTGAACGGCTCTTCATTATGCACATAACCGATGTCTTTCAGAAATTTATTCCAGAAGCGGGAATACAAGAGATGTCCTGTGGCATGTTCGGAACCACCGATGTATAAATCGACTTGTCCCCAATACTGTTCGGCTTCCTGACTGACTAAACGGTTGGTGTTTTTAGGATCCATGTAACGCAAGAAATACCAGCTTGATCCAGCCCATCCTGGCATGGTGCTCAGCTCTAACTTCCGTTCTACAAAAGAGGCATTACGTCCCAGAGGAGGTGCACCGTCTGGTGTAGGTTTGTATTCGTCGATGGCAGGGAGTTGTAGCGGCAATTCTTTTTCATCCAGTACGTTTGGACTTTCACCCGCAAAACTTACGGGGATGGGTTCTCCCCAATAACGTTGACGTCCAAAGATGGAATCGCGCATCTTGAAATTGACTTTGGCTTTACCAAATCCTTTTTCTTCGGCGTAGGCTACGGCTTTGGGTATGGCTTCACTTACGGTCAATCCGTTTAAGAAACCAGAGTTGATCATTGTTCCCGCTTTCGGATCAAAGCCTTCTTGGGTAATGTCGGTATGTGCACCTTCTTGTACCTCAACAATGGGTAAGTTGAAGTGTGTCGCAAAATTATAATCACGAATGTCTGATGACGGTACAGCCATCACCACACCGGTGCCATAACCTGCCAATACATAATCAGCGATCCATACCGGAATTTTTTCTCCGTTGAAAGGATTGGTAACATAGGATCCGGTAAAGCATCCGCTCACGGTTTTTACATCGCTCATGCGGTCACGCTCTGAACGGTTCTTTGTTTTCTCTACGTAGGCTTCTACGGCTGCTTTTTGTTCCGGACTGGTCAATAAAGGAATCCATTCGTGTTCAGGGGCGATGGATACATAGGTTACCCCGAAGGTGGTATCGACGCGGGTGGTAAAGACAGTCAGCGTTAAATCCTGTCCTACTACTTTGAAATCTAATTCCGCACCCAATGATTTTCCAATCCAGTTGCGTTGCATTTCCTTCATGGGTTCAGGCCAGTCGATGCTGTCGAGTCCTTGCAATAGACGTTCTGCATACGCCGTAATACGCATGATCCATTGCGTCATTTTCATACGCACGACAGGATAACCTCCACGTTCGGAAACGCCGTCTTTTACTTCTTCGTTGGCCAATACGGTACCCAGTTCAGGACACCAGTTGACCATGGTTTCAGACAAGTAGGTGAGCCGGTATTGCAAGAGGATTTCTTCTTTTTTTACCGCAGAAAAATGGTTCCATGCTGTCGCCGTAAAGGTTGTTGTTTCCTCGTCACAAGCAGCATGGATCGTGCTATTGCCTTCTTTTTCGAAGTGAGCAATCAGTGTGTCAATGTGCTCGGCTTTATTCGTTTTTTTATTGAACCAATGCTTATACAATTGGATGAAAATCCATTGTGTCCATTGGTAATAGTCGGGATTGGACGTGCGTACTTCCCTTGACCAATCGAAGGAAAACCCAATTTTATTCAGTTGTTCTTTATAACGGGCAATATTTTTTTCGGTGGTAATGGCAGGATGTTGTCCGGTTTGTACGGCGTATTGTTCCGCAGGAAGCCCAAAAGAATCAAAACCCATCGGGTGAAGGACATTAAATCCTTTGATGCGTTTGTAGCGTGCAATGATATCTGTAGCAATGTATCCGAGGGGATGTCCAACGTGTAAACCTGCTCCGGATGGATAAGGAAACATGTCTAAGACATAGTATTTAGGCTTTCCTGGGATTTCTTTCACCTTGAAAACTTCGTTTTCAACCCAGTATTTTTGCCATTTTTTTTCGTTTTCCGCAAAAGAGTATTCCGACATGGTGTATGGTATTTTTTTGCAATTTAAGTAAAATCCTACGTACTAAGGCTAAAACATGATTTTTACGGTATTTTTTAAACTATTTTCAATATATTGACGTTATTGAAGAGTAACCAAAAATAGTAAAACTATGAAAAAGATAGCATTAGGCATTTTATTTACCTTTTTAGTAGCAGGATCAGGATTGACTTTCGCTACTGTAGTAGCTTCTAATACGAACTCTGTAGAAGTTTTAGAAGGCTTGTCTGACAAAGACAAAGATAAAAAGAAGAAAAAATGTTGCGCTACGAAAGAGGGCGACAAAAAGAAATGTTGCTCTTCTGAGAAAAAAACAGAAGGAGAGCAAAAGCCAGCGGAACAAGCAAAGTAATTCTTCTTTCAGCATCTGTTGATAAGTTCATAGCGAAAGCCTTCCTCTAACGGGAAGGCTTTTTTATTTTAGTGTCTGGAAATTACAAATTAAAAAAACTCACGATGAAGCAATACCATGATTTGATGAAGCACATTTTAGAGCATGGTGCAACCAAAACGGACCGTACGGGCACCGGAACCATCAGTGTATTTGGTTATCAAATGCGTTTTAATTTGGCAGAAGGATTTCCTGTCTTGACGACCAAGAAGGTGCATTTAAGGTCGATCATCCACGAATTGTTGTGGTTTCTGAAAGGGGAAACCAACATTGCTTACCTGAAGGAAAATGGGGTGAGTATATGGGATGAGTGGGCCGATGAAAAAGGGGAGCTTGGTCCTGTATACGGTTACCAATGGCGATCTTGGCCAACACCCGATGGTCAGCACATCGATCAGATCACACAAGTAATTGATCAAATTAAAAATACCCCGGACTCTCGTCGCTTGATTGTCAGTGCTTGGAATGTAGGGGAGATCAATAAAATGAAATTACCTCCTTGTCATGCCTTTTTTCAGTTTTATGTAGCAGACGGAAAATTATCTTGTCAGCTTTACCAACGCAGTGCAGATGTGTTCTTGGGTGTTCCGTTTAACATTGCTTCGTATGCGTTGTTAACCTTGATGGTTGCTCAAGTGTGTGGCTTACAACCGGGTGATTTTGTACATACCTTGGGCGATGCGCATTTGTATTCGAATCATATAGAACAAACAAAATTACAATTGAGCAGAGATTTCAGGTCTTTGCCTCAAATGCATATCAATCCTGATGTAAAGAGTATCTTCGATTTTAAATTTGAGGATTTTGAATTGAAAAATTACGATCCACATCCTCACATCAAAGCCGACGTAGCGGTATAAAATAAGAAGAGCGAGGAGCGGAGAAAGAGAGCGGACTGTGCTTTTCTTTACGTTTGTAATCATAACAATTATGGAAAAATTAGATTCATTAAATCAGGTTGCTGATTTTCATACGACCTTTGGTCATCCTATCGTGCCTCAGCCGGCGATGCCTGCTGCAGAACGTGCAGCTTTGCGTATTAGTTTGTTACGGGAAGAATTGGACGAGTTAGAAGAAGCAGTCCATGAGAATGATTTGGTGGGTGTGGCCGATGCTTTGTGTGATCTGCAGTATGTGCTTTCCGGAGCGGTATTGGAATTTGGCATGGGTACTAAGTTTAAAGCACTTTTCGATGAAGTACAGCGCTCTAACATGAGTAAGGCGTGTAAAACTGTTCAGGAAGCGGAAGAGACCATAGCACATTACAAGGCCAAAGGCACCGATTCTTTTTATGAAGAAAAAGACGGCTTGTATTTAGTGTATAGAACCGGTGATCGTAAGACCTTGAAGTCGGTATATTACTCAGAGGCGGATTTGAAGAGTTTGTTGTGAAATAGTAATCAGTGGTCAGTAATCAGTAGTTATTTCAATCGAAATTTTGTTTAGAAATTTTGTTTTTCGTACTTAGCCGTCTTACGATTCAGGCAATCATATATCGTATTTTTTCGTAGGGTATTTATATATTTTAATCATTCTGTTCGTATGGCAAAGGCTCTTTTTGATGCTGAATTTAAGGGAAATGGACTTAGAATAAAGATTGTTGTGGATCTGATAGAATTTTCAGAGGAAGGTGTTTTTTATGTATACTGTCCTTCTCTTAATTTATATGGATATGATAAAACTCAAGCATTAGCGCGTAGCTCTTTTAACCATGTTTTGAAAGAATATTTTAGGTATACAACCAATAAAAAAACGCTAGAAAAAGATCTTAAAAAGAATGGTTGGAGTATTAAGAAAGGAAAGAATCCAGTATATAAAACTCCAGATTTATCAAAATTACTTAGAGACAATGAGGAGTTTGTTGATATTATCAACACGCATGATTATAAAAAATATTCTAAAGAACTTTCATTACCAGTAAATACCTAAAAAACTGTCGAATATTTCGATTGCAGAATATCGAAAATTTTTAATGTCGCAGGGATGTACAAAAATAAGAGTTTCAGGAGGCCATGAAATATGGACTAGAGCTGATTTAACAAGACCAATTACCTTTCAAACTCATATAGATCCGGTTCCAGAAAGAATTATCAAGCAGTGTTTCCCTCATTTGAATGTTGATAAAAAGTGATTTTTGGCTTTAATGGAGAAGCTTTAAATCAGTAGACAGACATAAGTAAACAGGTATCGGTGGTCAGTTATCAGTGGTGTACTAAACACAAACTTAAGCTCAAAGTATGAAAGACAATCATGATGATTTTTGGAGGGATATAAAATCGATTTACTCAATTAAATTGCTAGCTTTACACCCACAAGATGATCACTGACCACTGACCACTGTCTACTGATCACTGATCCCTAATCCCTTACCATTTTGAAAACATTTGCTGAATTAGGCGTCAAGGAAGCGTTCATACAAGCACTGCAAGAGCGCAGTATTGTACAACCTACCGAAATACAAGAGAAAGTCATTCCATTTTTACTGACTCAAGGAACGGACATCATTGCTCAAGCCCAAACGGGAACAGGTAAAACGGCTGCCTTTGGTTTACCTTTGTTGCAACGCATCAATCCCCAAAGTGATCGTATTCAAGCACTCATTCTTGCGCCAACGCGTGAATTGGGACAACAGATCGCCAAAGAATTATTTCGCTACACAAAGTATTCCGATAAGGTTTTTACAGAAGCGGTATATGGAGGTGCGAAGATCGAAGAACAGATTAGTGCCTTGCGACGTACCACCCACATTGTAGTAGCGACGCCTGGACGGTTGATTGATCTTCTGGAGAAGAAAGCCTTGGACTTAAGTCATATTAAAACGGTGGTGTTAGACGAAGCCGATGAAATGTTGAGCATGGGCTTTAAGAAGGAATTGGATACGATCTTAACGTATACCAAAATGAGAAAGTCGACGTGGCTTTTTTCAGCCACCATGTCCCCTGAAATTAAATCGATCATCAAAAACTACATGTCCCCCGATGCATTTAAAGTAGAGGTGGCCAGGAAAGATGAGGTCAATAAAAACATCGAACACCAATTTTTGGTTTGCGAAGAAGATCACAAGCTGGATATTTTAATCCAATTTTTGAAAATACAAGGTAAAAATAAAGGCATTGTATTTTGTAAAACCAAAGCCGCAACACAGTTATTGGCCAAGCAATTGATCAGTAAAAATTATTTAGCGGATGCAATACATGGCGACTTATTGCAAAAGGAGCGCGATAAGGTGATGCGTGCGTTTAAGAATTCTAAGATCATGTTGTTAATCGCTACCGATATTGCGGCACGTGGTGTCGATATCGAAGCCTTGGCTTATGTGGTGCATTACCAAATGCCGGATCAAATCGAATATTATACCCACCGCAGTGGTCGTACAGCGAGAGCAGGTAAAAAAGGATTGTCGATCAGTTTTGTAACGGAGAGGGAATTGAAGACCTTAAAGAACATCGAAAAAACTTTAGGCCTGCACATTAAACGTATTTATAGTTAGTTTTTTCAGCTCCTCAATTACTCATTGTTGTGTTGATGATAAAAAAACGACAGGCAACATTATTTTCTTTTCTTCTTTTTACTTCCTTTTTCTTCTTCTTGTTGAGCCTCGCGCATCAGGGATTTCCAATCGTTGGTCGTGTCTTCGGTCAAGTCTATGGTTTCCGTATAGTCTGTTTTATTGATCTCGATGACTTTAATCGGACTGAGTAAAAACAATTCTATTTGTTCGAGCATTTCTTTTTCTTCTGTACTGCAAAACGATAAAGCTCTGCCTTTTTGCGTTCCTCTGCCTGTACGACCCACACGATGCACATAGTTTTCGGCTTGATCGGGGAGGTCATAGTTGATCACGATGTCGACACCTTGTATATCAATACCTCTTGCACTGATGTCTGTGGCAATGAGTACTTTGACTTCACCTTCTCTGAATTGCTTCATGACCACTACACGATCACCTTGTTCTTTATCGCTATGGATGGTGATGCTTTGGATGTTCATGCGTTCCAGTGCGAGATGTACCCGTTCAGCACGTACTTTGGTGCGTACGAAGACCAATATTTTTTTTTCAGGATTTTCATTGATGATGCGTTCTAAGAAGAAACGCTTGTCATCCATTTCCACAAAAGCTACGGCATGGGTAATGTTTTTAGCCACAGGATCTTTAGGTGAAATTTGAATCCGTATGGCATTTCGTACCAGAGAATAGGCAACGGTTTTAATCTTATCGTTGATGGTGGCAGAGAAAAAGAGGGTTTGCCTGTTTTTGGGTAAATGCTTAATCATGTATTCGATGTCGCCGATGAAACCCAGATCAAGCATATGGTCGGCTTCATCCAATACGAGTAATTCGACTAATCGTACACTGAAATGACGTTGACTGATCAGATCAAACATTCTTCCTGGAGTACCGACAACAATATCGACACCTTCTTTTAAAGCCGTAATCTGAGGATCCTGGGATACCCCTCCATGCAAACAAAGCGTTTTGACAAGGGTGTATTTCCCTAAGGTATGAAAGACGTCTGTAATTTGTATGGCGAGTTCGTGTGTAGGAACCATGACCACACATTTAACCCCTGGAGAAGTATATGATTTTTGTTCGTGTAAAATGTGAAGAATGGGAATGGCAAAGGCCGCTGTTTTACCCGTACCGGTTTGGGCAATAGCCAATACATCTTCTCCTTTGATGATGGGAGGTATGGATTTAAATTGAATATCGGTAGGCCTTTTGAAGCCTAATTCCAACAGGCTTTTTTTGAGTTCAGGGACGATAGGATATTCTTCGAATTTCATGCTTTTTTAAGAGTAGGATACAAAGATACACTTCTCAAGGAAGAGCATGGTCATCGAAAGCTGGTTTTTTATGATTTACTACATTTTAAAGCCCAAAGTGATATGTTGTTCATCTATCACTTTGGGCTTTAAATAAACTTGTAATCGCTCCTTATCTGTAGGTCGCATCGATAATTCCATGCGGTTTATGTATTTTATGATGCTTGTGGTGTTTTTGATGTTTTTCATACGTTTTATGGTCATGTCTTGGAGTCATGGCCATGCTGCTAAACGATTGAAATACCAAACCGGCGATCAGGGCTGAGAAAATAATGTGCTTTTTCATAGTGATAAAATTTAAAGGTGGTCGATCATTTTGTTGATACAAACCTACATTCAAAATCTGTAGTATTGTTGAAGCAAATCTGGTTGAAATCTGAAGCTCTATTTTTATGGATGGATGAATTGTAAGGTTGAATATTATAGTCGTTAACTACTATTGGTAACCCCTTCAGGGGCGATTTGTCCTGAAACTTCGGGATATGATAACCATTTATAAAGATGTAATCTCTTCGGGCTGAATGAAACCCTCTTCGAATCCGAAGGATTCTTTAAGTATCAGAGATGATAAGATGACCCTGAAGGGGTCGCATAGCTGTTTATAAATGAAAGGTCTATGATCTATATAATTATCAAAGAATAAGGTTGTAGCTCAGTATCTTTTCAGGCCGAGTTGCTTCTGAGTCGTTAAGAAGATATAGAAAATGGAGGCTAGAATCAGAAGAACTCGGCCGTCGCCCAAAGTAAAGTAAGAAAGTACCCCGCATGAGTTTTCCGCAAACAAATGGTGGAGGTTATAATACCTTATTGTGTGCGGAGCAACTCATGCGAAGAAGAATGAGAATGTGTGTGCTCGATAATGTTTAGGTGACGATATGGGGATAGTTATTCCCCTTTTTTAATGCTGCTTTTAGGTAGACACAATAATTGCTGTGAAAGCTGTATATTTGTAACATAGTCATTACAGCTCGTGCTCTTATGAATCGATTTCTTGTATTGTTTTTTGTCTTCTTTTATCTGTTCCATGATGCATTGGCACAAGAAAAAGAATACAGATCCGCCACCATATATACGCGTCATGGAGATACCATTCTCTGTCAATTGAAAAACTCAAAAAGCTATACGTCTGCTGGTAATTTTTACTATCTGTTGCCAGGAGATAAAAAAGAAAAAAAAATATACAAAGATGACATCAATGCATTACGTGTTGAGGAAGAGGTATATCATTTTTTCAGAATACATTACAAGTATGCAGCAGGAGTGGAAACGAAAATTTTTCAGGAATTGGAGAAAGGGCATTTGACTTTGTATGCTAAAACGTATGTTCAAACTCAAGCGCTTACACCTGGTGGAGAGCGAAGGGGATCAGGGGAGACGTATCAAGATTATTACATCAAAAAAGAAGGGATGGATGAGATCAAAAAAATAGATCGAATGGGATTTAAGAAAAAGATATTAAATTATGTAGATCGTTACGATGTTTTATCGGCAAAGATTTACAACAAAGAATATGGGATTGATGATTTAATTAAAATAGTAGAGGAGTATAACCTGTGGTATACAGAGAAACATCCACCAGCAAATTAGTTCAGTAGGTTTTATAAAAAAGGCTCGCTCTTATTCATCAAGAGCGAGCCTTTTTTGATGCTGATTGAAGGTTAGTTTTTGATGATTCTTTTGATGATTCGTTCAGTTTGGTCGGTTGTCATTTCTAATAGGTATACGCCCGATGTTAATCCGGATATGTCGATGGGTTGATTTTCAGGATGGTTTATAGAGTATACTATTTGTCCTTGCATAGTACTGATCTGAATGGCATTGATGTGTATATTTTCAGATGTTTTTATACTGATGGCATGAGACGATGGAATTGGAAAAACTTCAATGGTATTTATTGTTGCTTCTAGGAGGTTGGTTGCCATAGGATTTTTGGTCAATACGATATCTCCTCCGTCTGGAATGGCGTTGAATGATAATGTGCTACCACCATTTGAGATACTATAAGTAAGGTCTTCGCCATTTTGTTGTACACTGGAATAGGTTTCTCCTATAGGTATAGTAAGGTGAATACTGAGTGCATGATTGAAGATCGCGTTATTGGAAAGTGTGTCGGTCAGATTCAGAGTCCATGTATTTTGATCATTACTTAGCGTATTTAAAGAAGCACAGTGTTTTTCTTTGTGGTAGCGTACCGCATTGCTGAAGGTGGTAACCCAGGTTTGATGTTCCCGCGCTTTGACTTCGTCCAATTGATCTTCAAATAAAGACGTTGGGATATCATCGAACCAGCCTAAGCCACCTACAGAATGGTACATGATGGTGTATAAACCACCCCCTTCAATGGCGTTTTCTAGTTCATCAATGAAGTCGTTGAGGGTTCCCATGGTGCCTACTTGAATGGTGGGAATGGTAAAATATTCGTCGTTGGTTGAAGGATAATTATATCCCCATTCATTGGTGGTATAGGAGACTGCTCTGGCTCCTACATGATGTTTTTTGACTTCTGCGATTACTGTTGAATTATAATCGCCAAATGGATAAGCAAAGGTATGTACAGGTAAATCTTGTGTTACGTTCATGTTCAATGTAGTGCGGCAGTTTTCAATTTCATTGACATATCCTGCAGTGGCGGTTAAGTCAGGATGAGAAACGGTATGATTGGCGATTTCAATGCCTAGGCTGGCAGCATTCGTCATGGTGGGATAATCTGTTGTTCTCCAGGCATTGTTTATGGTCACGAAATAGGTTCCTGCAACCTCTTTAGAAAGCATAATCGGTAGGGAACTTCCTGGAGAAGATGGGTCCCAATCGTCGAAGGTCAGTACGGTGGCACTTTCTTTGTCGTTATACCAATTGCTGATGGTATAGGTTTGAGCATAATTGATGTAGGATACTAAAAAGAGAATGAGAGTCAATAGTCTTTTCATGAGGTGATTGTATTAAAAGCGGCTTGTAATATTATATAATATATTGGATAAATGCAAAATAAGACCTACAAAAGCACTTTTAGGGATTGCGGTGTATGAGTTTCTTTCTATTTTCTATTAAGACACTCGTGTGCTCAAAACGTTAACACAAAGTGGAAGAAAAGAAAACGCTGGTCTCGTTATGATGTAGAGAAGTGTGAAAAATTAATCTTCTTTTAATAAGGCTTTGATGTCATTGATCATTTGGTTGACCTCTACAGAATCAGTACCGTCATAATATCCTCTGATGTATTGATGTTTGTCTACCAAGGCAAAACGTTCGGTGTGTATGAAATCGTCTTCGCCTCCGTCACCTTCATCGTCTATGATGGCATATTGTTTTCGGGCTACATGGTAAAGTTCTTTTTTATCGCCTGTTAAAAAGATCCATTTGTTATGGTCTTTTACTTCATATTGAATGGCATAATTCATAAGGGCTTCGATGCTGTCTTCTTCTGGTTTTGCGGTATGGGATACAATTTTAAAATTGGGTTCCTGTTCAAATTCGGTATACACTCTTTGCAACTGACTGGACATTTCTTTACAGATGCCAGGACAAGTCACAAAAAAATAATCGGCTACATAAACAACATGCCCAATTTCTTTCGGGGTAATTGTTTGGCCTTTTTGGTCGATGAATGAAAAATTGCCGACGGTTTGAGTGGGAACAGTAGATTGGTAGGCTTTGTTGCTCGAATGGTTGAATACATAATAAGGAAGTTTCTGTTCTGCCTTTTGTTTATAGACATAAATGAAGGTTCCTATTAAGACCAATACCACAAGACTACCTACCCAAAGAAAGTTTTTATTGCCTTTATCCATTTTTATCTACTCATCATGATACCGCTGGAAAGTTAGTGAATCCTTGTCATGTAGAGAAGTGTTATTTTATTTTCTCCACCATCTGGAATGAGGGTAAGGTTGGCCCAGTTGTACTGCTTCTCCAATCAGGGGTGTTGTGGTTTGTACTTGTTCTTTTTGGGCATGAGTCAGTACTCTGTTGATAGGTTCATCCCAGGCGTGTAGTGCTAAGCTGAATTTTGCCCAGTGTACAGGTAATAGTACTTTAGCGTTGAGGTCTTTGGTGGCTTGTACTGTTTCTTCGGGTACCATATGAATGTAGGGCCAGTTGGTACCGTATTGTCCAGCTTCTAAAATGGCCATGTCAAAAGGACCGTATTTATCTCCGATGGTTTTGAAATGGGTATCGTATCCTGAGTCGCCCCCCACAAAGATGTTATAGTGGTCAAGTTGTAATACGAAAGAGGCCCATAATGTTTTTCCTCTGGAAAAACTTCTGCCGGAGAAATGCCTTGCCGGAGTAGTCGTGAGTTTGATCTCTTCTGATACTTGAGTTTCATCCCACCAGTCCAATTCAACAATTTGATCCGGTTGGAATCCCCAGTGTTCTAAATGAGCACCCACACCAAGAGGAGTATATACTTTTTTGATTTTATCTTTTAAAGCGACTACCGTTTCATAATCTAGGTGGTCGTAATGATCGTGTGTAATGATTAAGACATCAATGTTTGGAAAGTCTTTCACGGAGTATGCATCAGAACCGGGGAATGATTTGCCAAAGAAAGAGACAGGAGAAGCGGAACCACTCAATACCGGATCGACTAAAATATTTTTACCCTTGTATTTGATGAGGTAAGAAGAGTGTCCAAACCAAACGATGTTGGGCACAGAATCCTTTAGGCTGATCAGGTCTGTTCTGATGGAAGGCAGAATGGCATCGGGTTCAGTATTTTTAGGTTTGCTGAAGAAATCGATGAGTATGCCTACAAAAGAAGCATCTTTAAGCATAACCTCTGTAGGCGATTCGTTTTCAAAGCTACCGTTTGTAAAGTGCTTCGATTGTTCAATGCGGGCTTGTCGTTTCCCTTCAGGATTTGCACCAAAAGTTTTCCGTTTAAAAAATAAGATAATTGCTAAAGTGAGCAGGCTTACTAGGATTAAAGTCAGGATCATTGCTTTTTTTATCTTAGACATGAAAATTAGGATAAATAATATCTAATAGGGTAGACGGAGAGGAGGAGATTATATTTTAAGGAAAGTAAACGATGAAAAAAACGCAGTGGTTCGTGTCTCACGAACCACTGTTTCAAATGAGATGGATTGGAAGTTTCTTC
>CAYVTO010000012.1:0-56722 GCA_964454665.1 uncultured Chitinophagaceae bacterium | reverse complement strand
TCACTTGCTGAGGTTTTGCTTTTATCCAACATTCTATGGTTACCTCATTCTATTTTGCTGAGAGGTTTGTGAGACACGAACCTCAGCTTTTCTTGTTCAAAAATCATATGTTTTATCCTTGGTTCGTGTCTCACGAACCACTGTTTCAAATGAGATGGATTGGAAGTTTCTTCTCACTTGCTGAGGTTTTGCTTTTATCCAACATTCTATGGTTACCTCATTCTATTTCGCTGAGAGGTTCGTGAGACACGAACCTCAGCTTTTCTTATTCAAAAATCATATGTTTAACAGATTCTCCAGATTTTGCCAGTTCGATTAAGGATTCAATACCAATGTTCAAATGTTGTTCTACAAAATTATGGGTTACTTTATTATCACTTTCTGCCGTTTTTACCCCATCGGGTTCCATTGGGTTATCGGAAACGAGTAATAAGGCACCGTGTGGGATACTGTTCATGAAACCGACTACAAATATGGTAGCCGTTTCCATATCGATGGCCATGGTTTTAATGCTTCTTAGATAATCTTTGAATTTACTGTCGTGTTCCCAAACACGCCTGTTGGTGGTGTATACAGTACCTGTCCAATAATCACGTTCGTGTTTTTTGATGCTGGAAGATACGGCTTGTTGTAAACGGAAAGATGGCAGTGCGGGTATTTCAGGTGGAAGATAATCGTTACTCGTACCTTCTCCACGTATGGCGGCAATGGGTAAGATCAGGTCGCCAACATTGGTTTTCTTTAAGCCTCCGCATTTTCCCAAGAATAAAGCAGCTTTAGGTTTGATGGCGGATAAAAGATCCATGGCTGTTGCGGCCATGGCTGATCCCATGCCAAAGTTCATGATGGTGATGTTGTTGTGTGTAGCGGTTTGCATGGGTTTGTCATTTCCGATGACCGGTACGTTGAATTTTTCAGCAAACAAATCGACATAATTTCGAAAGTTGACAAGTATAATGTATTCACCAAACTCATCAAGAGCGGTTCCTGTATAACGAGGTAGCCAATTGTTGACAATTTCTTCTTTGGTTTTCATCTTCTGCGCATTAAATTGAGGAACTATGAAATCATTGCACTTACCTCCTTATGATGTTCAATGGGTTGAACAAGCCGATGGTAAGTATATTTATGACATAATACGTAAAAAATATATTAAGTTGTCATCTGAGGAGTGGGTAAGGCAACATTTTATCCACTTTTTGATTCATCACCGTCATTATCCTGCAGGACTTTTTCGTATCGAACGTGGCGTGCTGAAGGCTTCTCGGCAAGGAAGAACCGACATTGAAGTCTGGGACAATACAGGCAAACCCTTGTTGTTGGTGGAGTGTAAGTCTTATGAGTTAAAGCTCAATAAACAAGCTGTCTTGCAAGCTTCTGTATACAATGAAAAATTAAAAGCCCGTTTTATGATTTTGACGAATGGACTGATGCATTTTGCTTTTGAGTACATTGAACATGAAGCAGGTAAACGTTATGAACGTTTAGATGACATTCCTTTTTATTCTCCTCACAAGATTTTGTAAGGCAAGTTAAAACATTTGGCTACACTTTCGTAGACAATGTTTCCTCCTACAACATTCAGGCCCTTACTCAATTCTGGTGCAATTTTACAGGCTTCTTTATAGCCTTTGTTGGCAATCAGTTTGATGTAAGGGAGTGTGGTGGCAGACAGTGCCATGGTAGATGTACGAGGTACAGCTCCTGGCATATTGGGTACGCAGTAGTGCAGTACGCCATTGACCTCATAAATAGGTTCTTGGTGGCTGGTATGTCTGGTGGTTTCAATACAGCCACCTTGGTCTACCGCTACGTCTACGATTACAGTACCAGGCGTTAATGATTTGACTTGTTCAGTACTTACGACAATGGGGGCTTTGTCGCCCGGTACTAATACAGCACCGATAATTAAGTCTGCATGGTGTAATGCTTGTTCTATATGGGCATCGTTAGAAACTAAGGTTTGTACATTTTTAGGCATTACTTCGTCGAGGTAGCGCAGGCGATTAAAATTGACATCGAGCATAATGACTTGAGCTCCTAGTCCCGCTGCTATACGTGCTGCTTGTGTTCCTACGGTCCCTCCTCCCAGTACGACCACTTTACCTGCTGTAATACCGGGTACACCGCCCAGTAATACACCTTTTCCTCCGTTTTGTTTTTCTAAAAACCAGGCCCCTTGTTGGGTCGCCATGCGTCCGGCAACTTCAGACATAGGAGCAAGCAGGGGAAGTGATCGGTCGGCTTTCTCTACCGTTTCATAGGCAATACAGGTACTGCCGCTTTGAATAAGCGCGTGGGTGAGTTCTAGCGATGAAGCCAGATGTAGATAGGTAAATAAAATATGATGAGGCTTCAGTAATGTGTATTCTGATTCTAAAGGTTCTTTGACTTTGATGATCATTTCACTCAGTGAAAAAATTTCAGCAGCACTATCCAATATGGTGGCTCCTGATAAGCGGTAGGCATCGTTGTTGAAGCCAGAACCTAGTCCTGCATTTGTTTGAACATATATTTCGTGACCCCATTGGCATAATTCTTTTACCCCTCCAGGGGTAATGGACACGCGGTTTTCACCTTGTTTTAGTTCTTTAGGGACTCCAATTTTCATAATGGTAAGGCAATAAAAAAGCCATCGTCAATTAAAACGATGGCTTCTCTTATAAAGTTGTCTTCTTTTTTATTTACCAAAGGGGATATTACTTTTATCTTCGATCAAAGGAGATTTTTGTTGTAGGCTTTCTACCACGATACCCGATACTTGGATTACGGTGTAAGGATTGCTTACATCGCTGGTAATTAAAATTAAGTTGTCGCTGTTGTCACCATCGTTGAATGGTCCATAAGTTACTTCCAATACACCGGATTTACCAGGTTCAAGTTTAGTGATCACAGTACCTCCTTTTTTATCGTACAACTTGTAGAATACACAATTACAGCCTGATTGGCTACGGTATATTTCTACCGTCGATTTACCTGTATTTTTTACGTTGAAGTCGTAAGCGATTTTTTGGTTACGCTCAATTTTCCCGTAAGCATGTTCTGCTTTTCCTTCAATGGTCAAATGACCAGCCTTATCGATATCTTCTTTAGAATAAACGGTGGTGTCTTTCGGGAAAACCACGCCTTTAATGTGTAATACCTTCATTACATTGCCTTTATTCATGACCGTAACAGTTTTCGTGAAGGCGCCTGGACGACCTTGAGTACCATAGCTGGCTTTAACAAGACCATTTTGACCTGGCAGAACAGGGGTTTTGGTCCAGTCGGGTGTCGTACAACCGCATGAAGCACGAACATCTGAAGCTTCAAGTATAATGGTATCCGTTCCTTTATTGGTGAATTCAAACGTATGACTTGCAGGATCTCCTTCTGTTAAAGCCCCGAAATCAAATTTGTCTATAGGAAAGTAGAAATCCTCTGCATCTTGTGCAAAGCTAGCCATGCTTAGTAGGCTCATGGTTAGGATGATAGATAACTTCTTCATGGTATTATTGGTTTTTATCAAAGAAAAATACGCTTAAATATAAAATTTACGATTGTTGAATGCAAGAATCACACCATTAATGATCAAAGATTTTGAATAGGCGTATAATATATATTATTTTGCTAATTACTTATACAGGTCAAACGAAACTAAGAGGAAGATCATTGTGGGAAATCCTTCAAATACAGGAGAGTTGTCATTGACAAAGGAAGAAATTCTTACCGATTACCGGATTGCTTGTGAAAGCAGACAAGCCAGTATCTTGGCTCGTAAGGAAGTATACATGGGCAAGGCCAAGTTTGGTATTTTTGGTACTGGAAAAGAATTGGCTCAAATTACCATGGCCAAGTATTTTCGTGAGGGGGATTTTCGTGCAGGCTATTATCGGGATCAAACGTTTATGATGGCCATAGGAGAATTGACCATTGAACAGTATTTCGCACAATTGTATGCCCATGCGGATGTAGAAGCCGATCCGCATTCTGGCGGACGTATGATGATTGGACATTATGCCACGCGTAGTTTGGATGAAAAGGGTTTGTTTAAAAACCTGACCAAGATTAAAAACTCTACTCCCGATATTTCTCCTACAGGTGCTCAGATGGCCCGTTTAGTAGGCTTGGCTTATGCTTCAAAATTATATAGAAATAATCCAGAGCTTTCTTATTTAGATCAATTTTCAGTACAAGGCAATGAAGTAGCATTCGGTACCATTGGTAACGGAGCTACTGCGGAAGGAATATTTTTTGAAGCCATCAATGCTGCAGGCGTGTTACAAATTCCTATGTTGGTATCGATATGGGACGATGCGTATGCGATTTCAGTGACACAGGAATATCAAACCACGAAAGTGGATATTTCTAAATTGTTTGAAGGGTTCCGCAGGGAAAGTGATGAGCACGGTATAGAGATATTTAAAGCCAAAGGATGGGATTACGAAGAGTTGTGTTACGCTTACCGTGAGGGAGCTCGCTTGTGTCGAGAGGAACATGTACCCGTATTGTTGCATGTGTATGAATTGACTCAACCGTTTGGGCATTCTACTTCAGGATCACATGAGCGTTACAAAACAGACGATCGCTTGAATTGGGAAGTAGCCTTCGATTGTAATGTCAAATTCAAAGAATGGATTCTTTCTAATGGGATTGCTTCAGAAGAAGACTTAAAGCACATCGAGCATGAAGCTACAGAAAAAGTAAGACAGGCACGTCAGCGCGCTTGGGACGCTTACCTGGCTTCGATGAAAGAAGATTATGACGCAGCCTTATCAGGTATAGAACGTGTGGCTCAGGAAAGTAGAAATACGGAAGTGGTTTTAGGGATTTACGAACAACTGAAAAAGACCTTAAATCCATACCGTACCGATGCCATTAAAGCAGTAAAAAAAGCACTGCGTGCAGTGTACGATGAAAACCTTTCTTCCAAATCTGTACTTCAAGATTGGGTGAAGCGTACTGCTGCTGAAAATAAAAAACGATACAATTCTCATTTATACAGCGAGTCTCTGGAAGCTGCGATTCACGTGCCTTATATACCTCCCATATATCAAGAGGATAGCCCGGTGGTAGATGGGAGAGAAGTGGTTCAGCATAATTTTGAGGCGCTTTTTCGTAAAGACCCGCGTATTGTTGCCTTTGGAGAAGATGTAGGTCAAATAGGGGATGTGAACCAAGGTTTTGCAGGACTACAAGAAAAATTTGGTGTTAATCGGGTCGTGGATACAGGCATTAGAGAAACGACCATTGTTGGTCAGGCTTTGGGTATGTCTATGCGTGGCCTGAGACCCATTGCTGAAATTCAATACCTGGATTATTTGTTGTTTTGTATTCAGACCTTATCGGATGATGTCTCGACGTTACAGTACAGAACTGCGGGTGGACAAAAAGCTCCTTTGATTATTCGTACACGAGGACATCGCTTGGAAGGGATGTTTCACGCAGGTTCACCGATGAGTATGATCTTGGGAGCTGTGCGAGGAATGTATGTATTGGTTCCTAGAAATTTAACGCAAGCGGCAGGATTTTATAATACGATGTTACAGTCGGATGATCCTGCTTTGATCATAGAGTCTTTGAATGCGTATCGTTTGAAAGAACGTATGCCATCCAATTTGGGTGAGTTCACAATTCCCTTAGGAGTGCCGGAAACGTTGCGTTTAGGAACGGATATTACTTTGGTGACCTATGGCTCGATGTGCCGGGTGGTATTGGAAGCAGCGGAAGAATTGGAACGCTTAGGTATACATTGTGAGGTGATGGATGTACAGACCTTATTGCCTTTTGACCGTCATCATTTGATTGTCGAAAGCATTAAGAAAACCAATCGTGTTATTTTTGCCGATGAAGATGTATCGGGTGGAGCTTCTGCTTTTATGATGCAAAAAGTGTTGGATGAGCAACATGCTTATCAATGGTTGGATTCAGCACCACGTTGCTTGTCGGCTCAAGACCATAGAACAGCTTACTCGACAGATGGAGATTATTTCACCAAAACGAATGCAGAACAAGTGATTGATGCGGTATATGAAATGATGCGAGATGCTTATCCTAACCGCTTTCCTGATTTGTATGCTTAAAAAAACTCAAGCTTATTAGGTTTTTCTTATCGGCTCCGCGATTTTTTTCTCGTGTTCTTTTTCGTCTGTTTGGGAGGTGTTTTTTCTTGAAAAGATTGTGCGCTTTTTTGGAATGAATTTAGAAAAACGATAAGCGATAAACCGATCAAAAGCAATATCCCCAGTGCAATCATGAAGTAATAAAAAGCTTAAAGTGTTTGTCTGATGATGACAGGATCGGTGTCGATACTGTTGCTCATGTTTCCTGCGCGATCTTTGATTTTTACAACGAATTTCAGGGTATCGTTTTGTACTTGTGAAAAAGAGTAGGTGAAATTGATTTTATAGTAAATTTCGCCTTCAATAGGACCTGGAGTAGAAATGGGCGATAATAAAGGGGTATGACCATTGTAGGTTACTCCTGTCAGTATAACGGGTAAATAAGTGCCATGGGTTCTGCGGTAAACATCAATAAAGTAATTGATGTTTTCGTCGGTTCTGTTGAGTGGCTCTTGGCCAATATCACCATTACCGTCTTTTATTCGTATTCCAATAGTAACAGAGTCTGCCGATGCTTGAATGTCTTCATCGAAATACGTTCCTTTGGTGATATTCAGAAACTCGATACTCGGTGTTTCTGAGAATTTCGGTACCTTTCTGCATGATACCGTAATACATACGGCCAGTATGAATAGGACACTAAAAAGATGGCGATACGTGTTCAATGAAAACATGCTTGTTCAGATAATACCTAAAGATAAACGATAATGATGGATAGGGAAACTTTTCAAAAGAAAATTTTATCGATAAGGACTGAAAAAGACTTCAATACCTGTGCTTTAGCGTTATTTCACCATCAATACAAATGCAATGAGGTGTATCGTCGTTATGTTGATCAGATAGGTATAAATCCTTTGCATATCGATGAATATATTCATATCCCATGTTTACCGATTTCTTTATTTAAAAGTCAAAGGGTTTCTGCTGTAAGCCAGGAGGCATTTGAGAAAGCTCCTTTTGCTACTGTTTTTAAAAGCAGTGGTACATCACAGCAGGAAAGAAGTAGTCATTATGTTTACGATATTCAATGGTATGAAACGGTTGCCTTGAAGGCTTTTGAACATTTTTTTGGAAGTATTCAAGCGTATGCGATTATTGCGTATTTACCTTCGTATTACGAGAACAAGCAATCGTCTTTGTTGCATATGGTCAATCATTTTATTGCTGAAAGTAAAACCACATTATCGGGCTATTATGATTTTGAACAAGAGGATATAAGTTCATTATTGTCTCATTGTATAGTTCAGGGGAAAAGACCATGGATTATGGGGGTAACCTATGCTTTATTAGATTGGATTGAGCATCACCCTTATTTACGTTTAGATCCTTCTATTATTTTAGTAGAAACAGGGGGAATGAAAGGAAAAAGGGAAGAAGTTTTAAGAGAAGAATTACATCAACGCTTAAAACATGCTTTGGGTTTGCCGAAAATTTATTCGGAGTATGGCATGTGTGAACTCTTATCTCAGGGATATTGTTTTGAAAATGAAGAGTTTATGTCTGCTCCATGGCTCCGTTTTATATTGCGAGAACTGAATGATCCTTTTACGACGATGCGGACAGGAAATGGTTTAATCAAGGCCATTGATTTAGCCAATATAGACAGTTGTGCATTTATTGAAACACAGGATTTGGGTTCTATAGGACCGCTAGGAGGCCTTAAAATACTGGGCAGAGTAGATAATTCTGATATCAGAGGGTGTAATTTATTGTATCAAAACTAATCTAGGCTATTTTATTTTTCGTATAATTCTATATCTTTGTAAAGTAAACAAACTACAACGTCAAAAAGATACTTCTAATGAAAACAAGATTTGTTGTAATATTCGCTCTATTGGCTTTTGTGTTAGTGGCTTCTTGTACTCCACACAGAACATGTCCGACTTATTTGAAAAATAATGCTAAACCTGCAGCTCAAGAGGCTAAAGTTTAGTTTTTAATATATTTTATAACACTAGAGAGCAGTATGAAGGTATTGCTCTCTAGTTTTTTACGTACAATTTGGCATCATCGAGTGTGATTTTTTTGTCGCTCATAATGACCAGTCTCTCTACTACATTCTTTAATTCCCTGATGTTACCAGTCCAAGCTTGCTCTTGGAGATAATCCAATGCTTTAGGATCGATGCTTTTTTTAGGCGATCCGTATTCTTCTGAAATTTGTTGTAAAAAATGGTCTACCAATAAAGGAATATCACTTTTCCTTTCCATTAGAGATGGGACTTGTATCACAATGACAGATAGTCTATGGTAAAGATCTTCTCTAAACCTGTTTTGTTTAATTTCTTCTTGTATGTTTTTGTTGGTGGCAGCAATGATACGCACGTTGACTTTAATCTCTTTTTCACCTCCAACTCGGGTGATGGTATTTTCCTGTAAGGCGCGTAAAACCTTGGCTTGCGCGGCCAAACTCATGTCTCCAATTTCATCTAAAAATAAAGAGCCTTCGTTGGCTTGTTCAAATTTTCCAATGCGTTGTTTGATGGCAGAGGTAAATGCTCCTTTTTCATGACCGAATAATTCGCTTTCAATGAGTTCGGCAGGTATGGCTGCACAGTTGACTTCAATGAGAGGTGCGTTGGTACGATTGCTTTTGGCATGAATCCAGCGTGCTACGAGTTCTTTCCCTGAGCCATTAGGGCCGGTAATAAATATACGGGCTTCGGTGGGAGCAACTTTATCAATGGTTTTATGAATGGTTTCTATGGCCTCAGATTGGCCAATGATTTCGAAGGATTTGTTGATTTTCTTTTTTAAGACTTTGGTTTCGGTAACGAGGTTTTTTTTATCCATCGCATTACGAATCGATACCAACAATCTATTCAAATCGGGTGGTTTAGGAATAAAATCATAGGCTCCTTTTTTGGTGGCATCGACTGCACTTTCAATGGTCCCGTGTGCGGAAACCATGATGAAAGGAGTGTCAATACCTGCTGCTATGGCTTTGTCTAAGACTTCAACGCCATCCATTTTAGGCATTTTGATGTCGCAGAGTACAATGTCATAACTGTTTTCTAAGAGCATTTTTAAACCTTCTTCTCCGTCCTTGGCCTCATGCACTTCGAATTTTTCGTATTCCATGATTTCTCGTAAGCTGGTGCGTATGCTTTTTTCGTCGTCGATGATCAGTATTGATGGCATAATATCTTGTTAATAATTAATGATTTTAGAATTTTAAAAGGATGACATGTTAGATGACCTCGCTGAACTAAACCATACGATCAAATAAATAAGCAGTGCATGCCTATAAGCCGGGTTCTGTCGAGTCTTATCATTTATCTTCGATGTACGTTGCCGCACACCTTTAACGACCTACCCATTCAGCCTTCCGCCATAAGCGGAATTTGGCGAGCAGCCTTATCCCGCCGAAGGCGGGAGCTGAACCTATTTAGTCTTTCAACGCGTAAGGGTTGCCCCAATGCCGGCTCACGCCGAACACGAGTGAGCTCTTACCTCACTTTTTCACCCTTACTCCGATCGAAACCGGAGCGGTTATTTTCTGTGGTCCTGTCTGTTTCCCGTTTTAAGCGGGACCCTTCCTGTTAGGAAGTACGACGCTCTGTGTTGCCCGGACTTTCCTCTGCTTCTTTACCGGAAACAGCGATAAGACAGCATACACTGCTTGTGTTAAAGGTAGTAAAAAAAGAGAAACAGAAACAGAAACAGAGCGGAAAAACAGAGGAGCATTTTCTCTTTACTTTAAACTCACCAAGGTGGCGCCGTAGCCGAATTTTTCTTTTCGGGCATCACTAAAAAAAGCGACATGTTTGTTTTTACCCAATCGTTTGTGCAGTTCTTGTTTTAAAATACCATTGCCTAAGCCATGTATGAAGGTGATGTCTGATTTACCGTTGGCTACGGCTAGGTCAAGTTGTTTTTCAAAGGTTTCTAGTTGAAATCGTAACATGTCTGCGGCACTCATGCCTGTGGCATCGGGAATTAGTTTTTCAATGTGTAAATCGACTTCTGATAAGGCTTCTTGAATTTGAATCGACTGCACAAGGCTTTGAGATGAATTAATGGCAGGAGCTTCATGTTGACTCTGCTTGATGTGTTGATCGATAGAGAAGAGATAGCCCTTTTTATCGACTAGAGGTATAAGCTGACTAGATCGTAATACTTGAACGCCTGTAAAGCGAATATGCAATTGTATGGTGGCAGGTATGATGGTAGGATTTTTTTCGAACGTGCACAATTGTATCTCTCCCTGAAATTCTTGCTGGAGTTGTGTCCAGCTGATGCGGTGTATCGATTCGTAGTGTAATGGAGTGATCATACCTGAAGTCAGCCCTTTGTTTACACCATGTTTAGGCGTTTCGTAAAGGGTAAATAAAATACTGTGGTGTGTATCATTCACGAGGTACAAATCCCACCATTGATCGTTGAAGTTAACTAAGGCCAGGTTTCTTCCCGACAATTTTTGTTGAGGATCAAAGACGATTTCTTCGTTATCTGAGGATTCTTCTTTTTCTATTTTTACAATTTCAGAAGCCAGGACAGGAATTCTAAAACCATCGGGTGTTTCGATTTCCCATTCATTGCTGCTCATGTGACGGATAATACGTCCTTCTTCTTTGTCGTGTATGAAGCGTACAAAATCTCCTGGTTTGAACATGATCTTAGAAATAAATAGGATGGAATATAAACCCTTCTCTGTCGTTGTATTCAAGGGCAGGTAAAGGCAGGTGAATAATGTTGAGACTGTACAAAATACTTTTTAAGATTCTATTTTTGGTTTTGATACGGGTCAGATCCATATCAAGAGATAAAAAGGCACGGGAATAAGATCGGTATCCATTGGCGTTGTTTTCAGAGGGTAAGGCATAAACCATTTCATTGGCTGCATAACCGATGCTGAGGTTTAGCCATTGGGGGATAGTCTTAGATTGAGAGAGGGAGGCGATATTGAAGGACAGCCAATACGTTTGTCCATTGTAATCTTTAATCAATCGTTCTGTGGGTGAAGATCCTAAGGTATTGGGTCTTAAATGAGCATATCCTGTTGAATGGTATGAAAACTTGGGTCTAATTCTTACTTCATCCCACAGTAAATATTGAGAAAGTACACCTATGCTTCCTATGGTATTGGCCGTGAGATCTCCCCATGAGGCTCCGTATTCGGAAGAAAACCCATCAAATATTTCAATGGGTATCATGAGTGCAGCTCCCGTTAAACTTCCGTACCAGATGCTTTTCTTTTTTGAGCAGCCAGACCATTGGAGCAGTTGTACGGATGCGTCGCTCACATGAAAAGAGGTATAAAAGTGACCAAACTTATCTATATAATGCCATTCTCCATTGTCATTGAAAAATGTAAATTGATTGGAAAGCTGTTCTTTGTACCAAAGTTGACCCAAACCGAGCATTCCTGTGGTATAGAGAATAGCAGAGCTACCTGCCAGTACAGTGAAGCGTTTTTTATGAAATGTGTTGGTATTGGTACTATCTGCAGCTTTAAGGTGGTGTGTATATAAGAAAATAAGAGCAAGTGTAAAGAACAAAACACGGTATATCTTGTTCATAGCAAGAACTCTATGTTTTGAATATGTGATGCAATAGACCAATAGAGAATAGAGTTTTTTATGATTTGGTTCCTAAAAATACAATTATTCAATAACTTTGTCGGTCTTTTAGTTTAAATCTTTAATAACAAACGATGAAACAAATTATAAAGCAGCTATTATTTTTCTGTTTGTGCTTCACTACTTTATCTTCTCTGGCTCAAAGTGATTTGATGACGGCGGAACAAAAAGCGCAGTTGGAATTAGAAAAAAGGATTAAAGAAGAAAAATCGGCAAAAGCTTCTGCAGATTCTTTAAGGTCATGGAAAAGAGGATTCTCTCCAACGGTCAATTTTTCACAAGTCAGTTTGTCAAACTGGAGTGGAGGGGGCCAAAATGCCATGTCCGTTACAGCGTTATTTTCTGGATTTTTGAATTATGAAAAAGGGAAATGGTCCTGGTACAATAACCTTGATTTAGGTTATGGCTTGACCAAAATAGGAGATAACAGAGATTGGATTAAAAGTGAAGATAAGATCATTTATGTAGAAAAATTATCGTATCGATTAGGTAAAAATGTAAAAGCTTCATGGTTCAATGATTTTAGAACGCAATTTGCCGATGGTCGCAGGTATTACAAAAGTGAAACAACAGGTTTAGATACCTCCGATTATGTTTCTACCTTTATGGCGCCGGCTTATTGGACATCTGCTGTTGGTCTTGAATACACTCCTTCAGAACACTTCTTTGTGTTTTATGCTCCTTTAGCCTATAAAATGACGGTCGTAAATGATCCTTATTTATCTGCTTTAGGTTCTTACGGAGTTACACCGGGAAGCACAATACGTTCAGAATTTGGTACGATGTTGAATGCAAAATTAAAATTCAACATCATGGAGAATGTTACTTTTTCGAGCGGTTTGACAATGTTTGGTAATTATGAAACGCTTGATCGAATCGATATCTTTTGGGACAATACGTTGCTCATGAAAGTGAACAAGCTGATTACGGTGTCCTTCTCTACGAACATGATTTATGACGATGATATTAAATTGACTCGTGGTGATGGTACGGTAGGACCGGATTTACAATATAAACATGTATTGTCTGTAGGCCTTTCTGCAACAATAGGAGATAGACCATAATAATGGCTGATACAGCCATAAAAATCCCGTCCCGTATCAATCGATATCGGATGGGGTTTTTATGGCTGTTCTTCTATAGATGGAATATTTTCTTCGTCTTTACGCTGCAATAAGTCTTTCTTTTTTTGTTCCTCTTCTTCCTTTTTCTTCTTTTTACTTTTGAAGAGCTCTTTCACGTTGTCAAATTCTTGCGTGTGGGCTACACTAAATCCTGTTGAACTGGAAACATTTCCATTGTTGTTGGAAATAACACTGTTTTGATTGGCTTTGTTGAATAGTTTTAATCGGGTTTTACCATCTTCGGAGATCAGGTATTCTACCGTCCATTCTCCGATCATATTCGAATTGTTATTTTGTTGTGTAGAGCCGGCATTATTGTTTTGCCCGTTTACTAATCCATCCATGGATACTCTTAATCTACCGTCTAACAAGGTGTAGCTAAACCGCATGTTAAAGTTATTGGTCGAGTTTTGTGACATTTGGGTTACGTCCACTTGGATTTGAAGATTAGGATCTACTTGGGACAACCATGTACTGAGTTGATTCGAAAGTAATTCATTCAGGTTTTGAGTAGCATTACCTACACCACTGAATTCATTGGGAGGTGAAAATTGTTTAAATAGAAGCAAGGAAAATACTTGTCGGTTCAGTTCATTGGGATTACTGGCGAGTGTATTACGGAATGCCGTAACATCACCGCTTAAAGAAGATGGGTATTTGTCGAGTATGGTAATGCCTAAGTCAAATTCAGGATGTAAAATAGAACCATTAAGGTTAAGATCAAGATCGACAGGATATCTTCGTTTGGCATCGGAAGAATTTCGAGTTATCGAATCGGTGATGATGGGAAGAAAGGATACATATTGATGGTAAGTCGCATTGATATTACTGATGGCTTCATAAGGTATTCCCGTCCAGGTAATTCGACTGCCTTTATTGATGTCAAATTCTTTGCTGATGATATTGGCCAAGGTGAAATTGTAGGTTCCTTTATCGATAAAATATGTTCCGTACATGGAGAAGTCTCCTCTGGTATCGATGTTGAATTTCAAATCTCCACCACCATAACTTTTAATGATATCACCGGCTTGTTTGTCAAATATAATTTCAGAATAAGTGCCTTGTTCAATACTGATGTTTAAGTCGAGGTTGATACCTGAAAGATTTGTCTTTTTATTTTTAATCTCTACTGAAGAGTCTTTATTGATAAATTGAATGTATTCTTTCTCTTCTACACCTTCATAGCTGTTCATTGGAATGTATATTTTACTCGATTTGAGCATGGTGGCATCTGCTGTAATGCGTATGTTGTCTTGTGTTCCAAGAATTTCCCATAGTCCATTTCCAAATGCTGTGCCATAAAACAAGGTGTTGTCTTTTTCATTTGTTTTGAGGACATTGAATTCATCCATGTTGCCTTTTAAATTAAATACAAAATTTTGAAAAAGGTTGTGGTATATTCCTCCATCTACAATACAGATCTTATTGTATTGATCGATCAGTTTTAATTTTTTAAAACCGATGAGGTTGTCGTTGAAAATGATTTTATCGTTAAAAGAATAGGTGGTTCCCAAGTATGAAATTTTAAATTTACCTCCTTCAATAAAGGTTTCTCCGCTTATTTTAGGATCACTGTATTTTCCACTGATACTGATTGTACCGTCGGCTTCGCCTTCAATGTTTTCAATGATGCCTTCTAATAAGGGATTGAGAAAAGTGAGTTCTGTTTGGCTAAGGTCGACTTGTATACTGATGTCATCTTCTATTTTCTTGTTGTTGGCATTTAAGTATCCATTGATGGATGCAATGGTATTGTTGTTTTGATATACATCGAAATCTAGTTCGATCAATTGGTTGTCGTTGTTGTAGTTTGATTTTCCAGCAAGGTCCCCAATCACAACACCGTCTACTTCAAGTTGTCTGATTTCTATATCACTGGTGAAATTGGGTGTAGTAAGTAAGCTGCTCAGCGCCATATTGCCATTCATGTTTCCTTTGATTGGGATACTTGATACAAAAGAGAGTATCGTATTGATGTTGAAATTAGAAATGGTGATGGACATTTTTTTGTTGGGGTCATCGCTGATGAAACCGTCAATACTTAAATGTTGATCGAGGTAGTTTAGGGTTACTTTTTCAAAATTAATGTTCCCATTGTTTTCAATTGTAATTTTCCCGTCCCGATTCATAACCCATGTTTCATCTTCGATTTCAATGAATGAACTATCGAAAAGGATTTCTGTTGCATCTTTTTTAAAGATGGCCAAGTTGTTTAATGTGATTTTGTTTTCAATACTGTCTTGTTCTAAGGATGTATGTATGTACAATGAATCATTAATGGAGTTTCCATAAATGTTAAGGTTTTTAGTAGGGACAAGATTTTTTAAATTCTGATTCTCAGAAGTAATGCTATAGTTTAGTGTAACATTATTCTTGAACGGGTTTTTATGAATGGATAAGTCGATGTCATTTTTCCTAAACTCATAGTGGTTGAAAAATAAGGTGTCGGATATGAAACTGCATGTTAATTTAGTGTCTTGGTTATTTGAAAGATAGTTCCCTTTGATTTTAGAGTCAGGTGTGATGAATGTACCAGGCATGTATATGTCAAAAAACTGGTTGATGTCATAAATGTTGAATGTAAATTCAGCTTGTTGTGGAGTGCCTATTCCTTCAATTGTTTTTTGAGTGTAGTATTGATGGATAGAAGTATTTTGATTTTTTATTTTAAGGAGTATTTCATCGGCTAAGGATACCAGAGAGCTTTGTAAGCCAATGAAATCGAAATTTCCTTTTATTGAACCATCAATCAGGTCAGATTCTAAGGTGAATAATCGCTCCTCATTTATTTTATGTATTTCGGCGTGTATACTATCAATGTATACTTCCTTATTGTTAGGGTATCGGAGGTATGTTTTACCTGTATATAATTCTCCTTCGATTTCAGAAAGGTTGAGTGCTTTAACGTTGAGTGTAGCACTGGTTTTCAGTAGAGGAAATTTATTTGCATTGCCAAGTTTAAGATTATAGAGGTTGGCTTTTTCGCAATTCATTTTAAAGTTAAACAGTTTCCAGTCCTCTCTGAAATCAATTGTTCCATTGAGGGATGCCAATAAGTTAGAATCTTTAATGGAAATAAAGCCATTGAACATTTTGTTGCTGAGTCGGGCTCTCGTAGTAATGTTTTGGTAGTTATAGCCGCTGTATACCATCGAAGTAATGTAGGCATCAAGTTTTACGGTAGCATTTTCGACAGAACGACCTGTTGCTTTAATTTCGCCTTTGAGTGAAATGGATTCTGCGGATTCATGATCAAGTAATTGACCAATTTTAAAATTGGTAGTTTCTAACCGACCGGATAGTTCTGTTTCCGCATTAGGATGAAGGCGGTCAGGAAGGTTGAGGTATAGATCGGTTTTTAATGTGCCAAGATCGGTAGCGTAAGTTCCTTGTGTGATAAAATCATGAAAAAAACCGACGTATTTGCCATGTCCACTAAAGTACTTGAATTTGTACATGTCATTATAAATCGATTGATCGATGTACTGTTTTAAGTCGGGTATATTGATGAGCACTTCTTTGGCATTGCAATCGATGAATAAATCTTCGATGTTGGGTAAGTTTTTAAACGTTGCATTTCCTTTGAAATAGGAACGCTTACCGAAGCAAACATCTAAGTTTTTCCCCTTTAATCGATCGACAGTTCCATTGATATTTCCGCTGATGGTATAATTGTCATGGTAACTGTCCAGAAATGATGAAAATACAGTGAGGTCTTCTACAGCGACGTGACAATTGTCTAAATTGGCATCCATCTTCACTTTGGTGTTGAAGTTTGATAGGTCTATAATAGAATCGTATTTAAAAGCTATGTTGGCATGTATGGTTGAATTTCCGACATGGGCATAACTGTTTTCAAACAACATGCCTTGTTTATGAAATCTGAAAAAAGTATTCAGTTCTTTTACCTGCTTACGGGTTCTGTATTCTATAGTGCGTAGTTTTTGGGCAGTGAGCTGAATGGTATCAGAATGAATTTCAAAATTATGGACATAAGCATAAACACTGTCAAATCCGAAGTGTTTTTCATCAAAGCGAGGCCGATATTTTTTAACGGCTTCATCAATGTAGCGAAACTTCATGTTATAAAGTTTTGCATAGGGAATTACAAATGCGAATGGAGCAGATTTCGAGGTGTCGATTTTGTTGGGATCGCTGAATTTGGCTTGTAGTGTTTCAATGAACTCTACGATATTCACGGTATTGCCAGATTCAAAGTTGTATAAACTTACTCCTCCATTTTTGACAATACAATCTTCGATTTCAAATTGGCCATGGAGCAGTTGGTAAAAACTAAAGTCTATTTGTCCTTCCCCTAAATAGATCATATCATTCTTTTCACGATCTTTGAGTACGACGTTTTGGATTAAAATATGGTCGTACCAGTCGAGTTGAATACTGCCGATGGCGACAGGATAACCCAGTAGATCGGAAGCATAGGTGACGGCATGTTGTGTGACGTATCGATTAACGGAGGGAATACGCAGGGAAAGCACGGCCAAAATGATGGTAAGCAATGCAATAGCGATGCTCACCATTGCTATTTGAGAAATGGTTTTAAAAAATCTATTTATTTGAGCTAACTTTGGATTCAAATGTCAGATATTACACTATTAGCGATAGAGTCCTCATGCGATGAAACTTCTGCGGCGGTTATTCATAACGGTCGTATTTTGTCCAATATTGTTGCAGGGCAAGAAGTACACAGCAAATACGGGGGCATTGTTCCCGAATTAGCTTCTCGTGCTCATCAACAACATATTGTACCTGTTGTTCACCAAGCTTTATCAGAAGCAAATATAGTAAAAAATCAGCTTAATGCGGTGGCTTTCACAGGAGGTCCCGGATTACTTGGTTCTTTATTGGTAGGGGTGAGTTATGCTAAGGCTTTTGCCAAGGGATTGGGTGTGCCGATCATCAAGGTGAATCACATGCAAGCACATATTTTGGCCCACTTCATTGATGAGCCGAAACCGGAGTTTCCCTTTTTGTGTTTAACCGTAAGTGGGGGACATACACAGATTGTGTTGGTGAAAGACTACCTTGATATGGAGGTCATTGGACAAACTCAAGACGATGCTGTGGGAGAAGCATTTGACAAGGCAGCCAAGTTATTGGGTTTACCTTATCCGGGAGGTCCATTGATCGATCGTTATGCACAAGAAGGGAATCCTTTACGTTTTGAGTTTCCAGATGTAGATACGCCTGGGCTAACTTATTCTTTCAGCGGTATCAAGACCTCGTTTTTGTATTTTATACAAAAACAAACGGCATTGAATCCTGAGTTTGTAAAGCAAAATCTGCCCGATATGTGCGCTTCTATTCAGCATACATTAATTCGGATTTTGTTGAACAAACTTCGTCGTGCATCGAAAGAAACAGGAATACGTACCATTGCGGTAGCAGGAGGTGTTTCGGCTAATAGCGGCTTGCGTAAAGCCTTACAAGAAGAAGCCGTCAAGCATGCTTGGCAAGTTTTTGTACCATCTTTCGAATATTGTACCGATAATGCCGCCATGATTGCTATGGCAGCTCATTATTTATATGAGAAACAGCAGTTTGAAGACTGGTCATTCAGCCCCGAACCGCGATTAAAACTATGAACAAGAAATTAGATATTGCCAAAAACGTCAACATCCGTAACAAGAAAGCATCGTTTGAATATGCTTTTTTGGATACCTATGTGGCTGGTATGGCCTTGAAGGGAACAGAAATTAAATCGATTCGGATGGCTAAAGTTCAGATGAACGATGCCTATTGTTTTTTTGACCGGGGAGAATTGTATGTGACTCATTTGCACATTTCAGAATACGAACGGGGAACAGTGTACAACCACGAACCGACACGTGTAAGAAAGCTTTTGTTGAAGAAAAGAGAATTGTCAAAACTGGAATCCAAGTTGAAAGATAAAGGGCTAACGATTATCCCCATCCGTTTGTTTGTGAGTGATAGAGGATTTGCTAAATTGGAAATTGCCTTGGCAAAAGGCAAAAAACTATACGATAAACGAGAAGGCATCAAAAACAGGGATGTTCAACGAGAGCTTGATCGCAATTTTTAACGACGATGCATAAACAAGAGTTTGGTGTTTGCCACCTCAGTGTGGTTCCGGTAAGAAGAGATCCAGCCGATGTATCGGAGATGGTGACTCAACTTATTTTTGGAGATTTTATTCAAGTGATAGAAACTTCGGAAAATGGGAAATGGAAGAAAATCAGACTCGCTTTTGATGGGTATGAAGGGTGGATAGACCGAAGACAGTATGTTTCAGTCGAGAAATCGGTGTATGAGAGGGCTTCTTCTCAGGTGATGCCCTATTGTTCTTCCTTTTTTGGTTTGATCAAGAGTGAAACCATGGTTTATCCTGTTTTTATGGGAAGCCGATTGCCTTTTTTACGTAACAACATCATCGAATTGGGCGATCAATACTACATTTTTGAAGGAGAATACACCATTCCGAGTGCTTATGATCCTATCAAAATGGAAGTAGCGGCTCGAATGTACCTTCAAACCCCTTATTTATGGGGAGGAAGGTCTCATTTTGGCATCGATTGTTCCGGTTTTGTACAGCAAATATTCCGTAATTTTTATGTTCATCTTCCCCGGGATGCCTGGCAACAAGAATTATTGGGAGATCCGGTGTCATTTGGAGCACATCGTGCGGGAGATTTGGCCTTTTTTCATAATGCTTCAGGAAAAGTAACTCATGTGGGTATTATTTTGTCCGATTACAGTATTATTCACGCTTCTGGCTATGTTCGTACCGATCAATTGACGGAAGAAGGCATTATTGTGAGTAACAGCGGGGAAAAAACACACGCTTTGTGCAGTATAAAACGTGTTGTCAGCTAGGTCTTTAAAGATTTTTTCTTACCTTTGCAGTCCATTCAAAATGAGTGGTGCTTGTCCTTTTGGTCAAGTATATCCAGTTCAAAAAACTTCATGCTCGATTTCATCCTAGAGTTTGATGTATAACAGGGTGTTTTAATATTATGGCAGAACCAAAAGAATTCAACTGGGACGCGTTTGAAACAAGAGGTTTCGGCAATGGTTACTCTAAAAGTGAACTTGCTGAGATGGAAGAAATGTACGAATCTACTTTGTCTGAAGTAGAGGAGAAACAAGTGATTAAAGGAGTAGTTGTAGGGATTACCGACAAAGACGTCATTGTTAACGTGGGTTTTAAATCGGATGGCTTAATTCCTTTGTCAGAATTCCGTGACGTAGAAAACTTAAAACCAGGTGATGAGTGTGATGTTTACGTTGAAAACAGAGAAGATGCAGGCGGTCAATTGATCCTGTCTCGTCGTAAAGCGAAAATCGTAAAAGCATGGGAAAGCATTCAAGGTGGATTGGATAACGATCTGGTACTTGAGTGTATGGTGAAGAGACGTACAAAAGGTGGATTGATTGTAGATCTGTATGGTGTAGAAGCGTTCTTACCAGGATCTCAAATCGATGTGAAACCTATTCGTGACTTCGATGTGTTTGTAGGTAAGAAGATGGAAGTGAAGATTGTTAAAATCAACAACACAAACGATAACGTTGTGGTATCTCACAAAGTATTGATTGAAAAAGACATCGAAAAACAAAAAGCTGAAATTCTAAACAACTTAGAAAAAGGTCAAGTGTTGGAAGGTGTGATCAAAAACATGACCAACTTTGGTGTATTCATCGATTTGGGAGGTGTAGATGGTCTATTGCATATTACAGACATTTCATGGGGACGTATCGGTCATCCACAAGAAGTACTTAACTTGGATGACAAAGTTCAAGTGGTGGTATTGGATTTTGATGACGAGAAAAAACGTATCTCTTTAGGTATGAAGCAACTTTCTGCTCATCCTTGGGATTCACTGGGAACAGACTTACAGGTAGGTTCTAAAGTGAAAGGTAAAATTGTTAATGTAGCGGATTACGGTGCGTTCTTAGAATTACTTCCAGGTGTAGAAGGATTGATCCACGTGTCTGAAATGTCTTGGTCTCAACACTTGAGAAATCCACAAGATTTCATCACCGTAGGTGACGAGTTAGAAGCAGTGGTATTGACATTGGACCGTGACGAGCGTAAAATGTCTCTTGGTATCAAGCAATTGACAGAAGATCCTTGGACTAAACAAGATGTGTTGGTGAAATACGGTGTGGAAACGAAACACACAGGTGTCGTTCGCAACTTGACAAACTTTGGTTTGTTCATCGAATTAGAAGAAGGTATCGATGGCCTGGTACACGTATCAGATCTTTCATGGACGAAGAAAGTGAAACATCCTTCTGAGTTTGTTAAAGTAGGTGATAAATTGAATGTGGTTGTATTGGAATTGGATGTTGAAAACAGAAGATTAGCTTTAGGTCACAAACAATTAGAAGAGAATCCTTGGAATACATTCGAAACGATATTCACAGTAGGTTCTGTACACCGTTGTACTATCCTTTCTAAAAACGATAAAGGTGGAGTCTTGGAACTTCCATACGGTTTAGAAGGTTTTGCTGCAGTGAAACATTTAGTAAAACAAGACGGATCTTTTGCTGAAGCGGGAGAAGCTTTAGACTTCAAAGTGGTAGAATTCCACAAAGAAGAGAAGAGAATTGTGTTGTCTCATACTAAGACATTCTCTGAAGTAGAAGAAGAAGCTGCTGCTGCCGGTGATGCTAAGAAGAAGAAAGCACCTGCAAAAGGAGCGAAAGCTGCTGCTAAAGAAGCACCTAAAGATGCCGATAAATCTACCTTAGGAGATATCGCTGCTTTGTCTGCTTTGAAGGAGCAAATGGATGGAGATAAAAAATAAGCTTTAAGGCTTATTTCTCATCATACTATGTTTATGAAAAGGGGGCCGATTTTAATCGGGTCCCTTTTTTTATCGCAAAACATTTTTACTAACCGTCTAAATTAGTATTTTTGTACACACAAGAGGGTCCTGTGGCCGAGTGGCTAGGCAGAGCTCTGCAAAAGCTCCTACAGCGGTTCGAATCCGCTCGGGACCTCTCCAAGGCTCATTCGCTTCCGGCGGATGGGCCTTTTGTTTGTCATAGATCAGTTTCCAGATGAAAAATTACATGCTTATTCTTTTTTGTGCACTTGCTCTTGGGGCTTGTTCAGCTTCTAATCAAGATGATGATCAAGGCCCTCATTTAGGAGCATTGGTAGAAGGTGTTTATAAGATCAGGACTATTTCGGGTACAGTGGTTGCTAATCCCAGTTATAATGTTTTAGTCAGCATTCAATCCAAAACACTCATTACAATCAGTGAGGTGATGAATAACACGGCAACCAATTTTCAAGATGTTCCTCTTACCGATGCTGGGGGAAATCGGATCGAGTTTACTCAAATGAATGGAACCGCTTCCATACAGGGCTTTTTTTTAAATGGTGTAGTAGAGTATACGTTGGTATCTGGACATACCTCTAAAATGGTAAAAGCAATGAGATAGGTTTGTTTTATTAGAGATATGGATAAATCGTAAAGTTTGTGGTATTGATTAGAGAACTCTACAGTGATAATTTTAACAGTTGATTCCCGTTAGAAAAATAGATTGTTTTTTTTCCATGTATCGAAATACCATATGGATAGAGCCAACCAATTTGCCCTGGTATGCCTCCTAATATAGTGGTTACTTTTCCATTAGGGGATATTTTTCGAATCCTATCTCCATCAGCTATATATAGGTTGTCTGAAGGATCTATATCGATACCTGTGGGGAAATGAAAAGATGCTTGAGTCCCTTTTCCATCAGCAAATCCTCTATTTCCGGAACCAGCGAACGTAGTAACTACGCTTAATGGAGTTACTTTGCGGATAAGTCCTCTATTGAAATCAGTGACATAGATATTTCCTTCGGAATCGATTGTTAGACTTCTGCAATCATTAAATTCAGCGTCGGTTCCTGTACCATCTTTAGATCCCATGTAACGTCCTGCAAAAGTAGATACGTAGCCACCGCTAAGTTTTCGAATGCTACAAAAATCAGCTATATAAAGATTTCCTGAAGCATCAAATGCGACGTCTTTGGGGGCATTGAGTGAAGCTTGAGATAATGCCAATCCATCAAAAGTTCCATTGCAACCTGAGCCTGCAATCGTTGTCACGACTCCCGTTGGAGTGATTTTGCGAATGAGACAATTTTTAGTATCTGCAACATATACATTTCCTAGATTGTCAATGGTTAGTCCCTCTGGTTCATTAAACGAGGCTGCAGTTCCTATACCATCATCGGATCCTGCATTCCCAGAACCTGCTATAGTTGTAACCATTCCCGATGGACTTATTTTACGAATGACATTGTTATATTTGTCGGCTACGTATACAAATCCCGATTGATCTGTTGCAATACCTGCGATTTGCTTGAAACGAGCATTTGATCCAAAACCATCACGTAGACCAGAATTGCCATCACCAGCCAAAGAAGTAACGTTAAATTGACCCATTTGGTCCAGAGGACCGATCACTGGTCCAACAGGAGAGGCTTCCTCCTTTTTTTTGCATGCGTTTAAAGAGAAAGATATGATCAGTAGTAATTTAACAATATTTCTCATTTTACATTTTGAGATCATCTGACCCTGTATCTTTATAAAACAGTTAAACGATAAAGAATAAGCCATAGTTGATTTAATCGTTAGAAGTATTCTGTTGTTATTCGTCCTCGTCTGTAATTAAGTTTTCAATATCATCCATGGCTTTTGCGGTATAGGCACCACTGGTTATGTATTCTACTTTACCTTTTTCGTCTAGAACGAAGATATAGGGATCGTCTTTATTGATCATTTGAAGGGTTGTTTTATAAGGTTCCAGTTCACCTTCATAGATTAATATATAGCTGTGCAGTAAAACATCTACATTACTTTTCATTTGTGCACTGGCATTTTTTGCCGCTATTTTATTAGTACCCGTATACATGGCAATGAAGAATGTATTGATATGATAAGGTTCCAAAGGAATCATACTGTTTTCATTGCCGCGTAAGATGAATTTGGGAATGGCTTCACTCAACCAACCTTGTAATTTTTCCTGAGCCTTTTGTGAATAAGCTAAACAAATCACCGATTTTTTTCCTGTTAATCCTGAAGGAATGAGCACGTTGGCAGCATCCAGGTTTTTACATTCCATATCGGGAAAGGCTTTGCCTACTTGACCATAGCTTATGAAATAAAGTAGGTTAAAACTAAGGACCAAACCGAAAAAGAAAATACGTTTCATAAGCGAAGTGATTGGAGTCTAGTTTAAGATACTAAAAAAAATGATACAGGACTATTTTTTTAATCCTTTGGATCGAAATTCAGAAGGAGACATCTTGGTGGCTTTTTTAAAGTATTTGGCAAAGTAGGACGAGTCTTCGAAGTATAAACGCTCTGCGATTTCAGATACGGTAAGTTCTGTATGAGATAGCAATCGTTTACTTTCCAGAATAATTTGTTCTTTAATGTGTCCGGAAGCTGTAATGCCGGTATGGTCTTTTACACTCTCATTCAAGTGTGCCGGTGTAACGGAAAGTTGTGCGGCAAATTCTTTTACGCCCCATGCCAAGCCGATCTGTTCTTCAATTAACCGTTGAAATTTCTTGACCAATAAACGTCCCTTGGACAAAGGTTCTGTCGTATTGGAAAGATGATAAAGGCGCTTGCATTTCACCAACAAAATTTCCAATAAAGACCGAATGATGGTATCGGTATGTTGTTGAGGATTCCGTTGTTCCTGGCAAGCCATTTCAAAAAGCAGAATCATTTCTTCAGGAAATTCAGGTTGAATGGGAGGAGTATGTCCATTCAATGGATGAAAGAAGGGGTAGTCGGCTTGATTTTTTCTTCCGTCTTTATCGAAAAGATAAAAGGCCGATGTAAATAAGAAAATGTAGCCTTTGATGTCTTCGGAAAAATCGATGGTATGCACTTGACCCGGTGCTACAAAGAAAATGGTATTAGGAAATACAGGGTAACTTTGTAAGTCGATGGTATAAGTTCCGGAACCTTCCGTAATGAACAGGAGTTCGTAAAAACTATCGTGGCGGTGGGGATATTCTACTTTGAACGATCGGTTTCGGTCAAAGGGTTCCACTTCATAGAGCACATTATCGGGTTGTGCCCGTTGAAACTGGTTGATGCTGTATACGGGTATCGGTTTTTTTGCTATCATGACCCGGTTAACGTGTGATGATTATACGTGCTCGACCTTGATCACGTCGGTTTGACGGATGAGGTTTTTGTATACGCGTACGATATCTGCTTCCTCAATTTCAAAGGAAAGGTTACATATTGCTTCCGATGCATTGGTTTGTTCGTAAAGGAAGCGAGATACACTTAAGCCGCGCTTACGGATAGGAAGCATGATCCTGTCGATGGTTTCAGGACTGTGATGACATTCAATTTTTAAGCTGCACTTTACCTTACCCATGGTGAGTGTTTTCTCGTTTTGGTCTGTTTTGTCTGGAACAAAGATACATTTTTTTGCTACTTTGTTAAAATATTAGCCTTTTTCAATTCAGGCTTTCCCCAAAAAACGTAATTTGCAGTTCGAATAACACCATTATGTTCAAGTTACAAGAAATACTCAGGGCAAACATTAAAAATGCCAAACCGTATTCCTCGGCAAGAGATGAATACAAGGGGAAAGAGGGCGTCTTTTTAGATGCTAATGAAAATCCTTTTGGTTCTGTTGGAAATCATCATTATAACCGTTACCCTGATCCTTTGCAGTCGAAATTGAAGGATAAAATTTCTCCTTTGAAAAGAGTAGCTCCTCAGCAGGTTTTTTTAGGAAACGGTAGTGATGAACCTATTGATTTGTTGATCAGGGCTGTATGTACACCAGGAGGGAAAGATGCGATCCTCATTACTCCTCCTACCTACGGAATGTACGAAGTGAGTGCAGGCATCAATGATGTAAGAGTAGAAGAAGTTCCCCTTACCGTAAACTATCAGCTTGATGTAGAAGCCATGTTGCCGAAATTAACGGCCGATGTGAAGATTGTGTTTTTATGTTCTCCGAATAATCCGACGGGTAATTTATTGCCTGAAGAGCAAGTATTGACCATCTTGAAACATGCCAAAGGCTTGGTGGTGGTAGATGAGGCCTATATCGATTTTGCACCGGGAAACAGTATGTTGAGGGTGTTGAACGAGTATCCTAATTTGGTGGTGTTGCAAACCTTTTCGAAAGCTTGGGGCTTGGCGGCTTTGCGTTTGGGAATGGCTTTTGCTTCCGAAGAAATTATTGCGGTATTGAATAAAATCAAACCACCCTACAACATCAATGCTGTAACACAACAATTGGCTTATGAAGCCATTGGTAATATCTTGAAAAAAGAACAGATGGTGGCGGGTATTTTGATGGAGCGGGCATACTTGGAAGAAGAGTTGGTGAAGTTACCTTCGGTGTTGAAAGTATTTCCTTCGGATGCCAATTTCTTGCTGGTCAAAACTCAAAATGGTCCGGGCATGTATGACTATTTGATTGGAAAAAAAATCATTACCAGAGACCGCTCCAAGGTAACCCTTTGCGATAATTCAGTTCGTATTACCGTAGGTACACATGAAGAAAATGAAGCATTGCTCAAAGCATTGAAAGAATACAAGTAACCAATACGTAGACCTTACAACAATGAAAAAGAAAGCCTTGTTTATCGATCGCGATGGTACCATCATCATAGAGCCTCCTTTGGATTTTCAAGTGGATTCACTCGAAAAATTAGAGTTCTTACCGAAGGTCATTACTGCTTTACATAAGATTGCACGTGCCACCGATTATGAATTGGTGATGGTGACCAATCAAGATGGATTAGGAACGTCTTCTTTTCCGGAAGAAACGTTTTGGCCTGCACAAAATAAAATGATGAAAACCTTAAACGGCGAAGGTATTCATTTTAATGCGGTCTTGATTGATCGTTCATTTCCCGATGATAATCAACCAACCCGTAAACCAGGTATTGGTATGTTGGGAGATTACCTGAAAGGCGATTATGATTTAGCCAATTCTTTTGTGATCGGTGATCGTGTAACAGATGTGCAATTGGCGAAAAATTTAGGATGCCGTTCTATTTATATCGTCAAAGAACAAACGGCACAACAGTGGGGAATTGCTGATGTAGCGTGTGATTTGGCAACCGATGATTGGGATAAAATTACAGATTTCTTATTGAAAAATGATCGCATTGGAAGAGTACATCGCAAGACGAATGAAACAGATATCAATGTTGTCGTCAATTTGGACGGTACGGGTATCTGTGAGATAGAAACAGGATTGGGTTTCTTTGACCACATGTTAGAGCAAGTTGGTAAACATGGTGGCTTAGATTTGACGATTCGTACTAAAGGGGATTTACATATCGATGAACATCATACCATTGAAGATACGGCCTTGGCGTTAGGAGAAGCCTTCATTGCTGCATTGGGATCGAAAAGAGGAATCGATCGTTATGGCTTCTTATTACCCATGGATGAAAGTTTAGCCCAAGTGGCTTTAGACTTTTCAGGAAGAAGTTGGTTGGTATGGGATGCGGAATTTACACGCGAGAAGATAGGCGATATGCCCACAGAAATGTTTTACCATTTCTTCAAATCTTTTTGTGATACAGCAAAATGTAATTTGAATGTTAAGGTAGAAGGTGATAACGAGCATCATAAAATAGAAGCCATCTTCAAAGCTTTTGCCAAGTCAATTAAATTGGCCGTAAAGCGTGATGTGATGAACGGAAAAGTACCGAGTACGAAGGGAGTGTTATAGGAGTTAGGTATCAGTGGTCAGGTATCAGTAGTCAGTAAAATATAAGAGTATTGACAGAGGGAGGAGTAAAGGATGAGTCAGTGGTCAGGTATCAGGAAGCTTAATACTTTCTTTTATTCGGGATAACAAAAGAGTATAATAATTGAATAATAATAAAAAAAATAAGGTTTTGAGGTTATTGTGTATCTGATACTGATACCTGACCACTGACCACTGACCACTGATACCTAACTCATGCGCATAGCAATCGTAAAATACAATGCCGGCAACATACAATCGGTGGCTTTTGCCTTGAATCGATTGGGTATTGAACCTGAAATTTCAGATGATCCGGAAGTACTGAAATCTGTCGACAAGGTTATTTTCCCAGGTGTGGGTGAAGCCAGTACGGCCATGAACTATTTGCGTGAAGCAGGATTGGATCATTTAATCCCGACGTTGAAGCAACCGGTATTGGGTATTTGTTTGGGACTTCAACTCATGTGTACACATTCAGAAGAAAACGATACATCTTGCCTTGGCATCTTTCCTGTTCAGGTGAAGAAATTTCTTCCTTTGCAAAAAGTTCCTCAAATCGGATGGAATACTATACACGATTTAAAATCCCCTTTGTTTGCAGGGGTAGAGGAAAATGTCTATGTGTATTATGTACACAGTTATTATGCTGAAATGAATCCGTATGCTATCGCCACGACGGATTATACATTACCTTATGCTTCTGCCATGCATAAAGACAACTTCTACGCAGCCCAGTTTCACCCGGAAAAGAGTGGTGAAGTAGGAGCGCAAATTATTCAAAATTTTATTCGCTTATAAATGGAAATTATACCTGCTATAGATCTTATCGATGGTAAATGTGTACGCTTGACACAAGGCGATTACGGAACGAAAAAAATCTACAATGAAGATCCCTTAGATGTAGCGAAAGCATTTGAAGGTGCAGGGATCAGACGTCTACATTTGGTGGATCTGGACGGGGCCAAAGCGAAGCGCATTATTAATGTCCATGTTTTGGAGAGGTTGGCTTCGCATACAAAACTCATCATTGATTTTGGAGGAGGGATTCAGTCTCATGAAGACATCAACTTGGCTTTTAATTCTGGAGCCAAGATGATTACAGGTGGAAGTATTGCGGTTAAAAATCCGGAATTGTTTGAGCGGTGGTTGACTTTATTTGGTTCGGAGAAAATCATACTTGGTGCCGATGTGAAAAATAAAATGGTTGCCGTTGGAGGATGGGAAGAAACGTCGGCATGGTCTATTGATGAATTGTTAACGAAATATATTGGACAAGGAGCAAAGTATACGATCTGCACTGATGTAGCGAAGGACGGCCTATTACAAGGACCTTCCATGGATCTCTACAAAGAAATTATGAGCACTTATCCTACCGTAAAATTAATTGCCAGCGGGGGGGTTTCTTCAGTACAAGATCTTATGGATTTGAAAGCAGCAGGAGTATTCGGAACCATTGTAGGAAAAGCTTTTTATGAAGGACGAATTTCTTTGAAGGAATTGGCTTCTTTTGTAAACTAAAATAGAATGTATGTTAACCAAACGCATCATCCCTTGTTTAGATGTCAAAGACGGAAAAACAGTAAAAGGAGTTAATTTTGAAAACCTTCGGGATGCCGGAGATCCTGTGGAGTTAGGGGCTTTGTATTCTCAACAGGGAGCCGATGAATTGGTTTTTCTAGACATTACAGCGACGTTAGAAAAAAGAGGGACTTTAGTGCAACTTGTGCGCAAAGTGGCAGCGAATATTAATATTCCTTTTACCATTGGAGGAGGTATTTCTTCCATTGAAGATGTATCGGCATGTTTGAATGCCGGTGCAGATAAAGTATCCATCAATTCTTCTGCGGTGAAAGATCCCAATTTGATCGATCGCCTGGCCAGGACTTTTGGGAGTCAATGTATTGTAGTGGCTATAGATACCCGTTTAACCGATGGCGTTAATTTGGTGCACACACACGGAGGAACGAAACCCACAAGCATACAAACCATTCCCTGGGCGAAAGAAGTGCAAGAACGTGGAGCCGGTGAAGTCCTCTTGACCTCCATGGATCATGATGGAACAAAAGCGGGTTTTGACTGTGGCTTACTTTCTACCATTTCACATGCCCTTACCATCCCGGTCATTGCCTCTGGAGGAGCAGGTAAAATGGAACATTTTGTCGATGTGTTTACGCATGGTGCTGCCGATGCGGCTTTGGCAGCTAGTATTTTTCACTTTAAGGAAATAGAAATACCTGTCCTTAAACATTGGTTGAAAGACCAGGGAATTCCTGTAAGAGTTTAAGTATTCATTGTTTTTCAGGGATATATTCATAATTTAGTTTACCTGTTGCTATTTATGTAGGTAAACATTGATCATGAGAACAAAAAAACGATTGGGTTGGATTGGATTTGGGAACTTTGGACAGTTCGCTTTACCTCATCTTAGTGACAATATTGAGGTGTGGGTATACGATCGTATCGATAAAAAAGAAGATGTCGAGCGTTTGGGACTTCATTGGGGTACTTTAAAAGAAGTAGCTTCTTGCGATCTGTTGGTGTTGGCAGTACCTGTTCAATTCTTAGAAAAATTATTAATTGAAATTAAAAGCTTGGTAAAACCTAATGCCATGGTGTTTGATGTTTCATCGGTAAAAGTGAAACCGGTAAAATTGATGACAGAATATTTACCTGATACCGTAGAGATTATTGGTACGCATCCTTTATTTGGTCCTCAAAGTGGTAAAAATGGTGTAGAAGGATTGAATTTGGTTATATGTCCTGTACGTACCCGTAAAGGATTGGTGTTGTCTCGTTTTTTTAAAAATAACATCAAGCTTAACGTACTAGAACGTACACCCGACGTGCATGATCGTCAAATGGCCTATGTACAGGCTTTAACCCATTTCATAGGAAGAGCATGCAATGAAATGGATATTCCGGATGTTGAACAAAAAACACCTGCATACCAGTACTTGCTCAACATCAAAAGAAATTTGGGACAAGATTCTATGGATTTGTTTTTAACCATTGAGTTAGAAAACCCTTATGCCGCTGATGTCCGCAATCAGTTGTTGGAAGAGCTACATGCCTTGAATGATCGATTAGATGATCTCAAGGGAAAGTAGTTCTATAATAAGAATACTATTTGTAATAAAATTAAACTATGCCTATATCCATTGACGTGCTTCGTGTAGGAAGGTTTTACTACCTTTCTAATTATGGAGAATACCATGAGTTTGAAGTCATGGAAAACCTGGGCGATGGAAATTTTCGAGTGAAAGATATTCATACCTTAGAGTATTACGAGTTGAATGATTTGATTCAATTCGGTAAAGGAAATGATTACGATATGGGGGAATGTTGAGTAATATGTCACAAGCTAATAATCCACTTCACGGCAAAAGGCTTGAAACCATCTTAAATGTGCTGGTAGATTATTATGGTTGGGAACAGTTGGCCATACGTATTCCTGTCCATTGTTTCAAGCAAGATCCTAGCGTCAAATCAAGTTTAGCGTTTTTTAGAAAAACCGATTGGGCAAGAAAAAAAGTAGAAGCTTTGTATTTGGAAATGATTCAACATCAATCTTAGATGAAAGATTTTAAAAAATATTATATCCTTCCAGGAACACCCGAAGAAGTGTATTTAGCCTTGACCAATCCTGCGACCATACAACTGTGGACGGGTGAAAAAGCAGAGATGAGTACTCAAGAAGGATCGGAATTTTCTTTGTGGGATGGGAGTATTGTTGGGAAGAACATCAGCTTCGAAGAGCATAAAAAAATAGTTCAGCAATGGTATTTTGGCGATCAGGAAGAACCCTCGATCGTAACCATTAAATTACATGCCGATAAAAAAGGAACTTCCGTAGAGTTGAAACATACCAATATTCCTGATGCGGAATACGATGATTTTATAGAGGGATGGAACGGAGCTTACTTTGGCGCTTTAGAAGAGTTTTATAGTTAGATCTAACGTCGTCGACGTTTTAAGTCTATTTTAACTATTTTTCACCACCGCAAATACACTGCGGACCTCTCTCTTTTCTTTGGTTTAGAACTTTAAACCCAAGAATTATGGAACCTGTATTCAATTTAGACTTATTTGGTGCGCACAGCACCGGTGGTTATTTTTGCTCTCCTTCAGGTACTCAAAGTGTTCAACATGTTTCCTTAAAAATACTGGAAGTGGTGGGTCGGGAGGATAATACCATCGTGTATTACGATTTGGAAAAAGGGGAATACCTTTGGGATTCTATGTCTGAGAAGAGTATCTTAGATGTATTAAGCAAGCAAATGCACCGCGATTGGTGGTGTGGTTATCCTGTTTATATTCATTCTGACTACCGTGCGGTCTTGGCTCGTCGCTTAAACCTCATCATTGTTCGGCGTTGGGAAGACCGGGATACCGATTCTAATTTCAGCTTCTTTTTACGTAGTGGTTTAGAAGCGTGGAAAGAACAATTAGGTTGTGTTTGGGACGACGTGAAAAAACAGTTTATCGTATAATACAAGTTACTTACTTATCAATGAAATCAGCTTCTGTTCATGAATTGAAAAAAGAACTTAGTGCGCTAGACACCTCGAAGCTCTTGGAGTTGTGTATGACTCTGGCCAGGTACAAGCAGGATAATAAAGAGTTTTTGACCTATTTACTTTTTCATACACAGGATGAACAAGATTTTATCGTGTCGGTTAAAGAAGAAATAGACGAGTTATTTGCCGATGTCAATACGAGCAGTAATTATTTGGCAAAAAAAACACTCCGAAAAATAATCCGGGTCCTCACAAAATACATTCGTTATACGGGTTCTAAAACTGTAGAAATAGAAGTGCTCATGCATTATTGTCTACGATTTAAGGCATTGGGCTTAAATATGGAATCGAGTACCGTATTGGCTAATTTGTATACTCAGCAAATCAAGAAGATTCAGAAAGCTCTTTCTGGACTGCATGAAGATTTGCAGTACGATTACAAGATAGAATTAGATCCTCTGTTATGATATTGGTACGTACCTTATTTTATGCTTAACTTGCGGTATGAAAAGTGTTATTGTTCAATCGTTTTGTGATAAATTAAGATTAGCTCTTCTTCAACAGGAGTTTGTGAAGCTTACTTTGGCGAAGCCAACTTCATCGGTAGATGGCCTCAAGAACATATATGTGAGAATGGTATTGCTTAAGTCGGAGGAGAAATTATCATTTACCTTTCGCTATACCACCAACGATCAGGTGAAGAACTATGCCATAGAGGAAGGGATAGCACAGATTACTTCGTTATTGAATACCACTTTTTTATCGGCAAGTCTGTTTACAACCCGGGTCGATGTTACTTTTTTACGTTCAAAAAAAGGGAAAGAAACGATCACTTCTCATAAGCCTACTTTTACAGAGGAAGTATCGGAAAGTCATGACCGGGAGAAAAAGAAAAGGGTAGTGGACAACGATGCTTATCTTCGTTTGCTGGGCATTACTGATGAATCGGGTGTTGTGATTCCTAAAATGAATGATAAGTATAGACAGATCAATAAATACTTAGAAGTGATCGAAAGTTTACTTAAAGAGGCGACACTTCCGGCGCAGGTCAATATTGTGGATATGGGTTCGGGTAAAGGATATTTGACTTTTGCTTTGTATGATTACTTGCGAAATAAATTGGGCCTGGATGTTCGGGTTACCGGTATTGAGTTGAGAAAAGACTTGGTAGACTACTGCCAAAAGATAGCGAAACAATGTGGATTTGATCAGTTGTTTTTTGATAGCAAACGGATTGAAGAATTTAATGATCAAGGCATCGATATACTCATTGCTTTACATGCCTGTGATACGGCAACAGACGATGCTATTCAAAAAGGATTTAAGTCCAATGCGGCCCTGATTATTTGTGCACCATGTTGTCATAAGCAAATTCGTCAGCAAGTCAAAGGCAAAGAACAACACAGTCCTTTATTAAAGTATGGTATTTTTAAAGAACGCCAGTTTGAAATGGTTACCGATGCCATTCGGGCTATGATCATGGAGAAACATCATTACGATACTAAAATATTTGAATTCATTTCCAATGAACATACCCGTAAAAATGTGATGTTGGTAGGGACTAAATCTACTAAATACAAAGATACCTCAGCCCTTGATCAATCCATTGCAGAGGTAAAGAAAACATACGGTATCGATTTTCATTATTTGGAAAAAATCGAGGAATAAGTAGACGTTTATACGATGCCTTTTTCCCATTCGAGTGCTTTGGGTACAAGCACTTCATCTTCTACACGGGCATGTAACCGTAAGTCTTTTTCCAACAGGTCTAATTTGTGAATCAGTACACGGTAAGGGAATAATTCTTCTACCGAGCCAAACGAACGTACAATTTGTTTTTTGACTTCGCTCAGTTGATTTTCTATTTCATCATCATGAGAGGCGATGAAACGTTCTACACTAAATCCCTTATACAACTCTTTTAAATAATGAGGTTCTATCGTATGGAGTTGTATTTTTTCAAGGAGTTCAATGTATGGGAATAAAGATTGTTCTTCTATGCGAAAGTGTTTTTCCATATTTTGACGTACCCATGCAAAAAAGCCGTTTAAGTAGTTTGGAATATGTATATTTTGAGCGGTTAATTGTTCTAAGGTTTGTTCTATTTCAGGTAAGCGTTTACTTAAATAGTAGCGATGGCTATTGGTCAGGTAGGTGAGTATCACTTTGGCAGGGAAGGACTTCAGTTGTTCTAAAGGTAAATCTTGTTCAGTGCTGAAGATTCGTACGATTTCTGAAAAAAAAGACAATTCCTCCTGTTGTATAAGTTCTCCATCTTCTTGAAGTTGTTGAATACGTTGTATGAGACTGGTGACGTCGGGATACAAGTCGAGCAAGTGGCTAGTATTGATTTTATCTTTCATGGAGATGATTTAATAGATTCAATCTAGTAGCTTTTCGCATCTGAAAAAATGATTTAGGATACCTTAACCTTTGATTTCGATCATCTTAGGAAGATGTTTTTGGTAAATTATTCGATGAATTTTTTGTGAAGGATTCCCTTAATATTTAACTTTTAAAATAGTTTAGCCGCTTGGAATTTCTTACAAAAACACATCGACATCGCAAGAACATCTTGCATCGTTTTGCTCATAGACTGGGAGTTGATCCTAATAGTCGAAGGGTGTTTGCTTTGTTTGTAGTAAATATCCTGTTCATTTTGTTTGCAGGAGTGTTTTTAATCCACAACTTGATTGCAGTACTTTTGGGCTATGAAGTTTTTCATAGCATTACACTTAGAGGGGGGATCATGTTGCTGGGGTCTTTTATGGCTTTATTGGTGCTTAAAAAATGCCTAAAGTCGAGTGCTTATTTGACCACGAGTATTCCTATTGTTGTTTTATATTTGATTCCAGCCATTGCTATACCCGATCAAAATGTGAATGAAGCCATTCTGATCAACATCATGGGCTTATTTGTAGCGTGTACAATTCCTTTTATCCTCTTCTCCGCCAAGCGTGATTTTAGCACTATTTTATGGATTAACATAGGCGTTTTTTTATTGCATAGTGTTATTTTATACTATAATGTTTTTTATCGGTTGCCAGTACAGAGTGATTTGGTTTGGTATTTTCAACGTAACTACCTTTTACTTTTTTTGTTTCAATGTTCGATTTGGCAATTTTTATTTTGGTTATTCTATAGTAATTATAGAAAAGCAGAACGTTATCAAGAAGCATTAAAAGCATATAATCTTCTGGTGCAGGAACAAAAAAAAGAAATTGAAAATCAAAATGAAGAATTAAAACAACAACAAGATCAAGTCAGTTCGATGAATGAACGCTTGGAGTTATTGGTATTGGAACGTACCCTTAAACTGAATGATCAAAATGCTAAATTGTTAGAATATGCTTATGTGAATTCTCATCTGTTGAGAGCTCCCATGTGTAGAATTCAAGGTCTAAGGAATTTATTGCATCATGACCCTCAAAATGCACATGAATACCAGGTTTATCTGGATCGTTCTTTAGATGAGTTGGATCAGGTCATCGAATCTATTTCTTTAATTTTGCAAGATGAAGCGTCAGAAAAATTAAAAGAGATTCAGGATCGGGTCAAACGTTGAGCCGATACGAACAACATTATATTTTTTTCATCATTCCTTCTATCAATGCCCAGGTGTAGTGTCGGGCAATGTTTTGGATGTAATTAGAGAAATCAACGTGAGCGATAGCATCGGCTTTGTCTGAAATAGATCTGACAACGACAAAGGGGACATGGTATTCGTAGCATACCTGAGCGACTGCAGCTCCTTCCATTTCTACAAAATAAGCATCGGGGATTTCTTCTTTTATTTTATGGAGCTGAGGCAATGTTCCAATGAATTGATCACCGCTTACCAGTACACCTTGACGTACCATTGGCATCTCAATACCTAATGCTTGAAGGTGGGCTTTGCTTGTATGTTGGTGAAGTTCGTGAGTTATAAAATGTGAACATGCTTCAACAGCCGACTCGATCAATCGACTTTCACATTCAAATCGACTTTTTCCTAATAGAGGAGCTTCAAACTGAGGAAAAAGAGGGCGACAATCCATATCGTGTTGTATGCAGGACGTTGCTACGACAATATCTCCAATGTTGAGTTCTGAGGCTATACCTCCGGCTACTCCGGTAACAATGATACGATCTACTTGAAAACGTTCGATCATCACAGCCGCAGTTACTCCTGAAGCCACTTTTCCTATGCGTGAAAGGCTTACCACACAAGGAGCATGATGAATAGATCCCAAATAAAAAGTACGATTGCCCGCTTTATATATTTGTTCTACGTGCATGCGTTCCAAAATAAGCTCTATTTCTTCAGGCATGGGTACAAGTATACCGGTGAGTTTTGGTGTAGGTATGGTCATTTTTTGTATCTTCATTTCAGCAGAATTGCTGTTCAAAAATAACAAATCTACTTATGACATCAGCACAACATGATATAGAAAGTAAAGTGAAGGCTTTGATTAGAGATGTTGCAGATTTTCCTAAACCTGGTATTTTATTTAAAGACCTGAGTCCTGTATTAAAAGATCCGGTATTGTCGAAAGAAATTGTCGATTATTTGGCTTCATCCTTGGCCTCATTCAAACCAGATGCCTTGGTATGTTTGGAGAGTCGAGGATTTTGGTATGGTATGCCTTTAGCTTTAGCATTGGGAATACCGATGATTCCCTTGCGTAAAGAAGGGAAATTACCCTATACTACGATCAAGGAGGGATATGCTTTAGAATATGGTACGGCCCAAATAGAAATGCATACCGATGCGTTGGAGAAAGGGTGGAAGGTGTTAATACACGATGATTTATTAGCGACAGGAGGTACCGCTGAAGCAGCTACAAAGTTGGTGCAAAAGGTGGGGGCTTCCGTTTGTGGGTATTCTTTTTTAGTAGAACTCGGTTTTTTAGAGGGAAGGAAACTCTTGAATAGGTATCAAGAGGCTATTCATTCTTTAGTGAAGTATTAAATGTAATAATGGTAACTATATATAAATAATAGACCTTTCATTTATAAACAGCTATGCGACTCTTTCAGGGTCGTCTTATCATGTCTGGTACTTAAGCTATAAGAATCTTTCGGATTCGAAGAGTCCGGAAGGGGTCGCATACAAATATGGACTTACTTAACTATAAAAAGCCACAAGATGAATACTTGTGGCCTTTATAATTCAAGTGTTATTGCTTTAAGATGGTAAATTCTACACGTCGATTTTGGGCTCTGCCTTCTTCGTGCTCATTGCTGGCTACGGGCTTACTTTTGCCAAAACCTTTTGCCGTTAATCTAATTTTATCGATTCCTTTTGACGTGATGTAGGACAAAACACTTTCTGCCCTAAGTTGGGAAAGTTTTAAGTTATATTCTTCAGAACCTTGATTGTCGGTATGCCCTGAAATCTCAATTTCTATTTTTTTATTTTCTTTTAAAAAATTGACCAGTCGATCTAATTCTTCATAGGATTCAGGTTTTAAATTGGCTTTGTCAAAGTCGAAAAAGATATTATTGAGACGAATGGTTTGTCCTATTTCGATCGGTGCCAGGTATAGATTTTTTTCTATTTCGATATAGTTTTTGAGTTGACTTACATCTACAAAATCATTGATGGCATAGTAGTTGTCTTTAGCTGCACGAAAACTGTATTTTTTTCCAGCTTGTAGAATGATATTATAGTTTCCGTTTACGGGATTTGAGGTAGCCGATCCTACTTCTTGGTCTTCATTCCCCATTTCATAATAGTGTATCGTCGCTTCTAAAGGAGTATTATCTTTTTTATTTAAGACCTTTCCTTTAACCAGTACCACAGGATTAGGTTTAGAGGCTTCCGTTAATTTAATCTTTACAATATCACCTGTAGCGGCTTTGTTATTACTGGATACAAGGTATGCTTCTTCACCTGATGCCGGTATGGTAAAGTAGGCATCCCAGGCACGTGAATTGATTTCAGGGCCTAAGTTTTCCGGAGTAGACCATTTTTTCCAGGTGTCGTCAAGTCTACGTGTGACAAATATGTCGTTGTTCCCATATCCTGCATGACCGTTAGAAGAAAAGTAAAGTGTTTTACTGTCCGATGCTAAGAAAGGTGTCATTTCTGTACCATGGGTATTGATGACATCGCCAAGGTTAAGGGGTTCAGTGTAGGATGTTTTTCCATTCTTAAAACTGACGTAGAGATCTCTGCTGCCTGCCTTGGAGTCGTCTCTTTGTATGGCCAGTATGAGGAATTGATTGTCAGGAGAAAGACAATATTCATTGTACTCTGCTTTATTATAAAAGTTTTTAATGTTTAAATCTTCGGGTACAGACCAGCCCTGAGTTGTTTTGTAACTGATGGATAAACCAGAAGACTTTTGTGATCCATCGGCATTGTATGTATTTCCTAATATGAGGGTATTATTATCCGCGGCAACAGAGACGACAAAGTTATGTCCTGTATTATTGATCGGTTTGCTCATGCGGTTGAATTTACCCCAGGTGCCATCAGCCTGTTTTTCGGAATATAAGACATCATCGTTTTTAGAGCCTATGTTTTCAGGATCATTTCTTCTGGTGAAGTAGAGTGTTTTTCCATCCGGACTAATGACGGGTAATAATTCAGCATAGTCGGTGTTGACGTTAGGGCCTAGATTTTCAATTTTGTATCCTTTGATCGCATCGGCTACTAAATTGATTTTAGGGAATTTACCTTTAATGGTAAGATAATCTACATCGACTTTTTTATTGCGATAAAGAATGAATCCGATGTATTGTCCACCGGTTTTAAACGAATTACTATTCGATTTGAATACTTCTTTTTCGTTGACATAAAATGTAATGTCATTTTTTATACGTTCTATTTTTAATGTATTAGCTAGTCCAATACCTTTTACGGCATCATCTTTTTTCCATGCTTGTAATTCTTTGTAGGTAGATGCGTTGGTGGCGTTTACGTTAACATACCCATTCGGACTGATTAAAAAACTGTTGTAGTTATCCCAGTCAGCATATCCCCAAATCACGCCATGTCCATAGTTATCGGCACCTTCTTGTTGCGTCATTTGGGTTTCGATGATGAAGTCTTGTGTAAGATCAACTTGAAAGGCTTGCCAATATGCCCAGCTTCCTTCCAATCGAAGGTGTTGAATGGCGTATTGCCCATTTTTAATTTTTGCTACAGTTTCATGAGTTTCCCATTCTCCCCATTGAAAGGTATTGTCGAGGTATTGTTCGTTGAAGGTAGAATCAATTTTTTGTTGCGCATAATTTTTTATGCTGAGGAAGAGAAGGATCAGGAGTACTCCTAGTTTTATTTTCATAAAAAGAGTGATTAATAGTTTTGTTTATATGTATAATTAAGATAATAGCTTTAAAATAAAAAAGCACAAACTCCATGAGGAATTTGTGCTTGGTATCATGATAAGGTTATTTATCGTTTGCTGATTTCAACATAGGTTCTGTCTATTTTTCCGGTATAGACTTGACGAGGACGACCGATGGGTTCACCAGCTTCACGCATTTCTTTCCATTGTGCTGTCCAGCCAGGAAGACGACCTAAGGCAAACATGACGGTGAATAATTCTGCTTTTAAGCCTAATGCTTTGTATATGATACCTGAATAGAAGTCTACGTTAGGGTAAAGTTTACGTTCTACGAAATATTGATCGCTCAATGCTTCTTCTTCTAATCCTTTGGCGATAGCAAGAACAGGATCATTGATGTTTAAGTTTTTCAAAATCTCGTCACAGGCTTTCTTAATGATTTTGGCTCTGGGATCGAAGTTTTTATAGACACGGTGACCAAAGCCCATCAAACGGAAAGGATCGTTTTTATCTTTGGCTTTCGCTAAGAATTTTTTAGTGTCACCACCATCACTTTTAATGGCCTCCAACATTTCAATTACGGCTTGGTTAGCTCCACCATGAAGAGGTCCCCATAATGCGCTAATACCTGCAGAAATAGAAGATGGTAAACTGGCATGTGCAGATCCAACAATACGTACTGTTGAAGTTGAGCAATTTTGCTCATGGTCTGCGTGTAATATGAGCAGTTTATTGATGGCGTCAACTACTACAGGATTGATATCGTATGTTTTTCCTTTTTCGCTAAACATCATGTTCACGAAATTAGAGCAATAATCCAGGTCTTTGCGAGGTTCTACAAATTCCTGTCCTAGAGAATGCTTATACAACCAGGCCGATAGTGTAGGAAGTTTTCCCAACAACTTCACGATTGTTTTCTTAACGTCCGCAGGAGAAGCGTTTTCTTCCGTAGTTTCAGGATAGAAAGAGGTCAACATGCTGATCAAAGCAGAAAGTACCCCCATAGGATGAGCATGACTTGGTGTTGCTTTGATGATGGCTTTAAAGGCTTCAGGCACATTGTATTCTGCTGCAATAGAAGCTGAAAACTCTTCGTATTGCGCCTTCGTAGGAAGTTCTCCGAAAATTAATAAATATGCAACTTCCAAGAAATCAGACTTCTCTGCTAATTGTTCGATGGAATAACCTCTGTAGTGAAGGATGCCTTTTTCTCCGTCCAGGAAGGTGATGGAACTTTGGGTTGCCCCTGTATTTTTATAGCCAATGTCTAAGGTAGTATATCCAGATTGGGCTCTCAGAGCTGATATATCGAGTGCTTTCTCGTGTTCTGTTCCTTCAATTACCGGCAATTTAATGCTTTTGCCGTCTACGATCAGTTCTGCTTCCTTGGACATAATAGGGTATGAATTATGAGTTTTTCTAATAGGCGAAAATAACAAAAAAAAAACTATGGCAAAATATATACGGGCTCTTTACATGCATATTCATCATTAATTTTTTCTTATAGGGCTAAGTTTCTGGGGGATGAAACATTTTCTTTTTTACATTGGTAGAGTAGACTTTTTTAAGTTTTTTGTATTGATCTTCATCTTTTTTGTTTAGTTTGTTGATATAGAGTATTTTCCTTCATCAGCTAACCGTTATGTACGCATGGAAACAATTGAAATTCATGCTTCTCATACGGCCGTACGTCAGTATGAGTTAGCAACATTGAATGATCGGGGATTGGCTTACCTGATTGATTTGGTTCTGGCATTGAGTTTTTGTTCTGGTATATATCTTTATTTAAGGATGTATTACAGTACAGAACAAGATATTTATTATGTATCGGCCTATTGTCTTCCTTTTTTTATCCTGTACAGCTTACTTTTTGAGACGTTTAATAAAGGAAAATCTTTGGGGAAATACATGATGAAAATCAGAGTCATTAAAGCGGATGGTTCTACGGGAAAGTTTTATGATTACCTTGTCCGTTGGGTCTTTAGAATCCTGGATTTGTATCTGAGCTTGGGTGTTTTTGCCATTATTCTGTTTTCGTTGACAGAACATAATCAACGCTTAGGCGATTTGATTGCCAATACCGTTGTTGTAAAAGAATAAATGACTATATGCGGATAGTCATTAAAGAATAATAGTTTATAGTACTTCATTAGGGCATGCCTTTCCATCGAATAGCATACGAATGTTAGAAAGTGTAGTATCTGCAATATTGGCTAAAGCATGGTCGGTAAGAAAGGCTTGATGACCAGTAACGATGACATTAGGAAAGGTGAGTAATCGTGAAAAGACATCATCCGGGATGATTTTTTCAGATAAGTCCTGGTAAAAAATATCGGCTTCTTCTTCGTATACATCAATAGCCAGTTTCCCTATTTTTCCTGATTTTAATCCTTTAATGATGGCTTGGGTATCAAGTAGGGCTCCACGGCTTGTATTGACGATAAAAACGCCATCTTTCATTTTATTCAAGCTCTCTTGGTTAATCAAGTGAAGTGAATCTGGACTTAAAGGAAGGTGTAATGAAATGATGTCACTTTCTTGGTATAATTCATCGAGTGAAGAAACATAATGAGCATATTCTTTGGCTTTTTCATTAGGATAGGGGTCATAGGCCAATAGTTTGGCTCCAAAACCACTTAAGTTTTTTAAGGTCATGGTACCAATTTTACCTGTACCAATAATGCCGATGGTTTTATCTCTGAGTTCAAATCCTTCTAAATTTGCCAACTCGAAATTCCCTTCGCGTACACGGTTGTAGGCTTTGTGTATTTTTCTTCCTAGTGTTAGCATCAGGCCTACGGTAAATTCTGATATCGCATTAGGAGAATAGGCAGGAACGCGAACAACATGTATGTTGTGTTGTTTGGCTGCTTGAGTGTCGATTTGATTGTAACCTGCACTGCGTGTTGCTATAATTTTAATGTTTAACTCAGATAGGATTTGTATAGCTTGGGCATCTGCATTGTCATTGACAAAGATGCATACGGCATCGTAGCCTGTGGCAAGACGGGCTGTAAGTGCATTGAATTTGTTTTCAAAAAAATGAAAGTTAAAATCAACAGATAAGGCACTTTTTTGAAAAGCTTCTTGTTCGTATGGTTTAGCAGAGAAAAAAGCTACGTTAATCATCTTAAAACAGGATTAGAATGGTAATTAAAAATTACTAATTTTATATGCAATACTAACCTAATTTTTGAATAAAGCACATGATAGATATCATTGATTACACTTTATTGGAATACGGAGGAATAAAACTTAGTTTAAGAGAGCTCCTCGTTATAGCGGTTGTATTTATACTGACGAGAATGGCCTTGTATTTAATTAGAATGCTTTTTAAACGCAGGGCTCGCCATAAACATGTCGATTATAATTCACATTACAATTCGATTTATCTGTTGATCAAGTATGTGGTATGGGTGATCTACACTTATTTTGTACTTTCTTTCATTGGCTTTGATCTTACGTTGTTTTTAGCAGGATCGGCTGCTTTATTTGTGGGTATAGGGTTTGGTCTTCAGCAAACGTTTAATGATTTTGTGTCGGGTATTATTATTTTATTAGAGGGAACCATTCGTGTGGGTGATGTGGTGGAGCTGGATGGAAGGGTCGTAAAGGTATTGGAAATTAAACTGAGAACATCCAGAGTTGTAACACGTGAAGAAATTGTGATGATTATTCCTAACCATAAATTCATATCGGATAGTGTGGTTAATTGGTCACATGGTATAGCACTGTCCCGGTTTTCTGTCGATGTTAAAGTGGATTATTCTGTCGATCCAAGGTTAGTAGAACGAATGTTATTGAAAGTGGCATCTCAGCATAAGGATGTGATTCAGGATGAAAAATATCCATCGTTGGTACGATTAAAAAACTTTGGAGAGTATGCCATGGAGTTTCATTTGTTTTTTGTTTGTGCCAATAGTTTTATCGTAGAAGCGACCAAGAGTGAACTGCGATTCATGATTATGGATGAGTTTAAAAAAGAAGGTATTAAAATTCCATTCCCTCAACTTGATGTTCATCCCATTTCTTCATCAGCCACTTTGTAAAAATGCCTACCTGTGGTTACATATGTCCTCAATGCGAAGGGAAAGGATTTCTTGAAGGAGGAGAAGTGTGTGATTGGTGTGAAATCAAACCGTCCACTCAAGATACCATCTCCGATGAGGAATGGATTCGTTCTACACATGAGGGAAAGTGTTGTGGGGATTAATAGTAGACAGGTGTTAGTAGTCAGTGGTCAGTCAGTATATCTGATATATAACCTAAATTTTACCATTAATGAAACACCTGCTTTTTTATAGGTCAAATAATTTGATATGAATGACTATATCAAACACTAACTAACCACTGATACCTGATACCTGACTACTGATACCTATTAGGTATTAGGTAGTTTTTAACATAATCCTCCACACCATCTTCTAAGCTTGTAAACGGTTTGGTGTAACCTATCGATTTTAGCTTATTCATGTTGGCTTCGGTGAAGTATTGGTATTTGTCACGAATATCGATTGGAGTGTCTACGAAGTCGATGTCTTCTCGTTTCTCCATGGCTTTGAACGTATTTTTTACCAAGTCGAGGAAGGTTCGGGCTTTGCCACTTCCCAGGTTATATATCCCGCTGTTTTTACGGTGTTCAATCAGGAATAAAATGACATCACACAAATCTTTCACGTATACGAAGTCACGCATTTGTTCGCCATCCTTGTAGTTGGGATTGTGAGAGCGGAACAACTTCATTTTACCGGTATTCTTGATTTGATTGAAGGCATGTAAAATAACACTGGCCATACGACCTTTATGGTATTCATTGGGTCCGTATATATTAAAGAATTTTAACCCTGCCCAGAAGAAAGGTTTTTCTTTTTGATTTAAAGCCCAAATGTCAAATTCATTCTTGGAGTCTCCATAAGGGTTTAAGGGAACGAGTTGAGGAATCATACGTTCGTCGTCGTTGTATCCAAATTCCCCATTACCATAGGTAGCAGCAGAAGAAGCGTATACCAATGGAATTTGATAGGAGATACAACGTGTCCAAATTTCTTTAGAATAGTGTACATTTAACTCGTCGAAAATGGCTTTGTTAAATTCAGTGGTATCGGTTCTCGCTCCCAAGTGGATAATAAATTCAACATCTTTGTAGTTTTTATCCAACCATTCAAAAAAGACGCTGCGATCTACTTTTTCTTGGATGGTTTTATGTTCTAAGTTTTTGTTTTTCTGTTCGTTGGAGAAGTCATCCACCGCAATAATATAGTTGAATCCAGCTTCATTCAATGCTTTGATCATACAGCTGCCGATAAATCCGACAGCTCCTGTAACTACCATCATAATAAATTGTGTTTTATAAATGATTTATATTCCCCAAATTTAAGAAGTTCTTTTGAGGAAACTATGTTAAAGTATATTATCTGTGTCCTATTTATTAGCGTCTTGCTCTATTCTTGTTCTTCTCATGTGGAGCAAAAAGAGCCTTTGGTAAAAAGCCCGTTATTGACCATTCAGGATGAAATGGGAAGATCATTGGTCTTCGACACGATTCCTCAGCGCATCTTGCCTTTGTGTGCATCTTCGATGGAGTTTTTAGAGGAACTTTGCGATACGGCCGATATCATTGCGCGCACCCCCGAATGTCAAGCACCCGATTGGGTTCTTCGTAAACCTGTTGTGACCAATTATCCTCTTGATTTGGAGAAAATACTTCGTTTGAAGCCCGATTTGATTGTCAGTAAGGAGGGGATGATCTCCAATGAGCATATTCATAAATTAGAATCTTTAGGCTTTAAGATTTACATGCAAAAACAAAATTCAATAGAAGAGATTGTGAAGAGCTTGTCTAAGTTGGGTATGTTATTAGGGAAAGAAGAAAAGGGAGCTCAAAAGGCTATGCTATTGCAAGCGCAGTTTGACCGTTTAAAAGGAATGTGTGAGCATCATCTTCATACAGCAGTGGCACTCATTGGAACCGATCCTTTATACGTATACGGTTATACTTCTTATATGACCGATGTATTTCGTTATGTGGGGTTGCGCAATGCAATAGACAGTGCTATCACACAACGCTATCCTGTTGTTGATCAGGAATATTTGTTGAAATTGAACCCGGATGTTTTGATTTTACCTTTAGCAGAAAAGGAAACTCAAGCAATGTTTCTCAAATATCCTGTATTACAAAAAATGAAGGCGTATCAACAAAAGCACTGTCTTTATCTGGATGACAATGTATTGAGTAGGCCAAGTCCTAAGCTGCTTCATGTTGTAGAATACATGGCAACAGAAATTTGTAGACATGAGAAAAAATAGTTTTATCCTTGCCGGTATCCTTGTGATTACGGTATTGACCTTTATGGTAGGGCTCAATACTGGATCAGCTGATAGCCGTTTACTGGATTTATGGAAGGGCGACAGGTTTGATCAATTGGTATTGTGGGAACTTAGAATGCCGCGCTTGTTGATGGCTTGGGAAGTAGGTGCTTTACTGGCTGTGGCAGGATCTGTGATGCAGCGGGTTTTAAACAATCCCTTGTCTGATCCCTATATCTTAGGCAGTGCTGCAGGTGCTTCGATGGGAGCCATGTTAATTCGGTTGTGGGTAGGAACAAGCATCGTTTTTTTACCCTCTTTAGGAGCTTTTGTTGGAGCTTTTGGAAGTGTACTCATCATTTTATCATTAACAACACTAATAGGATCATCCGGTCGTCATCATATCATTTTAGCAGGAGTTGCTATTTCTTCATTTATCATGGCTTTATTGAGTTTTATCATCTATTTACATGCTGGAGATGAGCTGTTAAAGTCCTTGGTTTTTTGGAGCTTTGGGAGCTTTGATGTAGCCGATTGGATATCTGTCATCATGCTTTTGCCTTTTATTGTATTGGCTTTGGTTTTACAACCCTTATGGCATAAGCAATTGGGATTGATGTTATTGGGCGATGAGCGTGCTCGTCAATTGGGGGGCAATGCAACATTTATGCGATGGAGGGCTTTGTTGTTTTCTTCTTTATTGGTCGCTTTTTGTGTCGCTCAGGCAGGACCTATTGGATTTGTGGGTTTAATGGTTCCTCATTGGGTAAGGGGACTGTTTGGGATGCATCGTTGGGCAGTGGTTTGGGAATTGCTGATCGGAGGTTATTTGCTGCTCATGGCAGAAGTTGTGGGTCGATTGTTGGTTTATCCGGCGGGCTTACCTCCGGGTATCATTACGGCTTTGTTGGGAGTTCCTTTCTTTGTTTATCTATTGGTCAGAAAAAAACAGAATTTTCAGTAAATTGAGGCCTTAATTAATTGGTACCATGGTATACCTATCGAGAAAAGAGCATTTTAATGCCGCACATAAATTATACAATCCTAAATGGTCTGAGGAGAAGAACAGGGAAATGTTCGGTCCTTGTGCAAATGCAAACTGGCATGGTCATAATTTTGAATTGATTGTTACGGTAAAAGGTAAACCTGATCCTGATACCGGTTTTATTGTTGACTTGAAGAAGTTGAGTATTCTTATCCGGGAAGAAATTATAGCGAAAGTTGATCATAAAAATCTGAATATGGATGTAGATTTCATGGCCGGTAAAATGGCCAGTACAGAAAATTTAGCCATGGAGTTTTTTAGAATTTTGGCACCACATGTAGTACGCATCTCCAATCAAAATGCGCAGCTTCATTCGATTAAATTGTATGAGACTCCGCGTAATTTTGTTGAATATTTAGGCGAATAAATCGGATGCGTTATTATTTGATTTGTGGAGAACGTTCTGGCGATTTACATACCTCTCGCTTGGTTGAATCCTTGTATAAAAAGGATTTACAAGCGGTGTGTAGAGGAATAGGCGGAGAATTATCGGCTCAGAATGGGTTGGAATTGTATGCCCATTACAAAGATGTAGCAGTGATGGGAGCATGGGAAGTCTTTATAAAACTCCCAAGCATTTTTAAACGCATCAAGCAAACCAAAGAAGATATTTTACACTTTAAGCCAGACCTAGTAATCCTCGTTGACTTCGGAGGCTTCAACATGAAGATTGCACAGTTTGCCCATGAACAAGGGCTGAAGGTGTATTACTATATTTCTCCTAAAGTGTGGGCTTGGAATACAGGGAGAGCTCATAAAATCAAACGATACGTCGATCACATGTTTGTGATTCTTCCTTTTGAGAAAGATTTTTTTAAGCAATTTGATTATGAGGTCGATTATGTAGGTAATCCCTTGAAAGATGCCGTAGCCGACTTTGTTCCTGATGTGGATTTTGAAACCCGTTACAGAGAAGGCAAATCCGTGATTGCGGTGTTGCCAGGCAGTAGAGCCCAGGAAGTAACACAAATGTTAAATACCATGCTGGATATGGTTTCTGCTTTTCCAGATTATCGTTGGGTGGTAGCAGGTGTCGATAATCTCGATGCAAGCCTATATGAAGCGGCTCAAGCTATGGGTGTAGAGGTGGTGTATAATCAAACGTATCAATTATTAAATGTAGCTCGTGCTGCTTTGGTCACCTCTGGTACAGCCACGTTGGAAACAGCGTTGTTTAAAGTGCCTCAAATTGTTTGTTATAGAACCAGTGCTGTGACTTACTTTCTTGCCAAGTTTGTAATTAAAGTTCCATACATTTCTTTAGTCAATTTAATTGCAGGGAAAGAAGTGGTAAGGGAAATGATTCAATCGGATTTCAATCCTAAGACCCTGAAAGAAGAGTTAGAGTGCTTATTGAAAGAAGGTGAGTATCGTACCAAGATGATGGAAGAATATCGTGTACTTGGTCAGAAAATAGGTGAGAAGGGTGTTGCTGAACGAACAGCGGGATTGATGATCACGTATCGTAGCGGCGAATTGCATTCGTCCATGCATGCCAATGGTCACGTATCGTAGCGGCGAATTGCATTCGCCCATTCGTGCCAATGATCACGTATCGTAGCGGCGAATTGCATTCGTCCATGCGTGCCAATGGTCATGTATCGTAGCGGCGAATTGCATTCGCCTTTCAATTGTGAATACAATTCGCAATTACATACAGTGCATAAAACAACAGGTGCGTTATTTAGATAACGCACCTGTTGTTTTATGGGATATTTTAAAATATGAATCAGTTGGGCGAATGCAATTCGCCGCTATGCGGCCCTTAATTTTGCCAACTTCGATTTTTCAATCTTCTCAACAGCGTATGCTTTGGTAATGATTAATGTTTCTTTCTGTTCTTCCGATGGAGCATCGTACATGGCATCCGTCATGATGGCTTCACAAATAGAACGTAATCCTCTTGCCCCCAACTTGAAATCCATGGCTTTACCGACAATGTAATCGATGGCATCTTCTTCGAAGATTAAATCGATGTCTTCCATTTTCAAGAGCTTTTTATATTGTTTGACTAAAGCGTTTTTAGGTTCTTTTAAAATCTTCTTGAGGACTTCGTGTGTAAGGGGATCAAGGTGTGTAACGACTGGGAGACGACCAATCAATTCCGGAATTAATCCGAAGCTTTTTAAGTCTAATGCTGTAACGTATTGCAATAGATTCGTTTCATCTACTTCAGGTCCAAGGTCTTCTTTATTCTTAAAGCCAAGTGGTTGGGTATTGAGCCTGTTGGCGATAATCCTTTTGATGCCGTCGAAAGCACCACCACAGATGAAAAGAATGTTTTCCGTATTGATGGCAATCATTTTTTGATCGGGATGTTTACGTCCTCCTTGTGGAGGAACATTGACTACATTACCTTCCAGAAGTTTGAGTAAGGCTTGTTGCACCCCTTCTCCACTCACATCACGAGTGATGGATGGATTGTCACTCTTGCGAGCGACCTTGTCAATTTCATCGATAAAGACAATACCTCGTTCTGCAGCTTCTACGTCGTAGTTTGAGGCTTGCAATAATCGTGTTAATATACTTTCGACATCTTCTCCTACATAACCGGCTTCTGTCAGTACCGTAGCATCTGCAATGCAGAAAGGGACTTGAAGAATGTTAGCGAGATTACGGGCAAGGTAGGTTTTTCCAGTACCCGTTTCACCTACCATGATGATGTTTGATTTTTCAATCGTTACTTCATCGTCTTGCTTAGGTTGAGAAAGTCTTTTGTAATGGTTGTATACCGATACCGACAATACTTTTTTGGCATCGTCTTGCCCTACAACGTATTGATCCAGGAACTTCGTAATCTCCCTTGGTTTAATAAGTTTAAACTTAGGAGTTCCTTTTCTGCTTTTCGCGTTTGATTCTTCCTGAAGGATCTGGTATGATTGGTTCACACAACGATCACAGATGTGTGAGTTGATCCCTGAAATCATAAGAGATACATCTTTCTTATTTCTACCGCAAAAGGAGCAGGTTACGTTGTTGTTGGACACGAGAGTAGTTTTATAAGGACAATTATTTTTTGATAAGCACTTCGTCGATCAAGCCATATTCTTTGGCTTCTGCAGCACGCATCCAGTAATCACGATCAGAATCTTTTTCTACTTTTTCGTAGGTCTGGCCACTGTGTTTGGAAAGGATGTTGTATAAATCTTTCTTCACTTCTAAGGTTTGTCTCAATGAGATTTCCATGTCAGAAGCTTGACCTTGCATACCACTCATCGGTTGGTGAATCATGACACGGGAATGAGGTAAAGCAGAGCGCTTTTTAGCAGCACCACCAGCAAGTAATACGGCACCCATGGAAGCGGCCATACCGGTACAGATGGTTGCTACATCTGGCGCTACATAATGCATGGTGTCATAGATTCCCAGGCCTGCATATACCGATCCTCCTGGACTATTGATGTACATTAAGATGTCTTTTTTTGCATCTACCGATTCTAGGAAAAGTAATTGAGCCGTGATGATGTTGGCAATGTTGTCGTTGACATCTGTACCCAAGAAAATGATACGGTCCATGATTAAACGAGAGAACACATCAATTTCAGCAAAACGTGTAGGACGTTCTTCAATGACAGAACGTGTCATGTTACTTACCTGATGTCTTGTGATGCTTTCCATGTGGCTTACATATCCATCGAGGATATGACTTCCTATTCCTTGGCCTTTGATGGCAAATTTTCTGAATTCGTCTTTATTGATCATGAGAGGTTTCGTTTATTAAGTAGTACAAATCTAAAAAAAAAGTCCTTTTATAAAAGGACTTTTTAGTTTTTAATAGGAGATGTGTTTAGGCGTCCATCAGTTTTTGAAATTCTTCTGCGGTCACTTTTTTAGTACTGATACTTACTTGCTCTTTGATAAAATTCAACACTTTATCGTTGAAGGCTTGTTCGTATAAGTTTTGGTAGTTTTTACCGTTTTCATGTTGCAAGTAGTTTTCGGCTACTTTGTCAATGGTTTCTTGCATCTCTTCTGTAATGTTGTTGATCCCGAACTGTGCCATGATCATGCTTTTGGCTTGTTGAAGTACTTCGTCGTGTTCAACCTTGATTTGGTTTTCTTCGCCGATTTTACTTTTGATCAAAGACCATTTTAATTCTTCTGCAAATGCTGAATATTCTTTATCTACTTGTTCTTGAGTTACTTTGCCTTCGTTAGAGACCAATAACCAACGTTTTAGGAAATCTTCAGAAAGAGCAATGTCGGTATTTTTTACAAAGTGATCTTTTACCGTTTTGCTGAATGCAGCATCAGCTTCACGTTTATAGTTTTCAGTAATGGTTTCTTTCAATTTGTTCATGAATTCTTCTTCCGTCGTCACTTTACCTGGACCGAAAATTTTATCGAAGAATTCTTGGTTTAGAGGAGCGGTATCGGAGCGACGAATCCCGCTGATGGTAAAGGTGTATGCACCTTTGATCTGATCTAACTCTTCTTTTGAACGTCCTGTTACATGAGCAAGGTTGGTGGTGTCATCGAACAAGTCTTCGATGTTGAAGTTTAATACATCACCCACTTTCTTGTTTTCAAATAGGGTTAAGCCTTTTTTGTTTAAACGGTTGGCAGGAACAAGCGTATTGGTGGTGAAACTCCCATTGACTTCTTTTAGTTCCCCGTTTACGAAATCGCTTTCTTTGACTTCAGTGGCATCGACCATTTGGCCGTATTGCTTACGAAGATTATCAAGTGTTGTATTGACCGATTCATCGGATAGACCGATTTCGTATTGTTCCAATTTGATTTTATCCGACAAGGTGTATTTGAACGTAGGCACTAAACCTATTTCGTAGTCGAATTTATAGTCGAGTGGACTATCCCAATCCAGGTTTTTTCCACTGTCTACAGCAGGAAGAGGGTATCCGATAATATGCAGTTTGTTTTGTTGTATATAATCTTGTAAACTTTTGATCACAAGATTATTGATCTCATCAACCTTAATGCTTTTGCCGTACATCTTTTGAACCATAGATGCAGGTACTTTGCCTGGACGGAAACCTTTAAGGCTTACTTTTTTACCGTAATCTTTTAGCTTTTCCTTGATTTGAGGTTCGTAGTCGGTGGCTAGAAGATGCACTTTCAACGTTGCCTTACTGTCACTTTGTTTTTCAAGAGTAATTTCCACGGTATATCAATTATTAGGTTGTAGAATGAATTTGTTGTTAAAATAAATAACCCTCAACCAAAATGGAAGAGGGTTGATCTATTATTGAGTGCGGATGAAGAGACTCGAACTCCCATGGGTCGCCCCGCTAGATCCTAAGTCTAGTGCGTCTACCAATTTCGCCACATCCGCTTTGGGACTGCAAAGTTATAAAAAAAACGACAATTGCAATATCTTTTTACATAATATTGCGTAGTTTTTACAAAAAATAAGAAAACACATTCGTTTGCCGCATGGAGATCGATTTAGAGAAGGAAAATAAAGAGATTCTGAGAAGATACAGAAGACTTTTACGTCATGCGAAGCCGATCTTGCAAGATGAAGACCCCAAGATCATTAAGAAAGCATTCAATACCGCATTAGAAGCGCACAAAGACATGCGCCGTAAATCGGGAGAACCCTATATTTATCACCCGATTGCAGTCGCCCAAATTGCAGTAGAAGAAATAGGGTTAGGAACTACATCGCTTGTTGCATCACTTTTGCATGATGTGGTTGAAGATACAGATTTAGAATTGAGTGATATCAAACGAGATTTTGGTCCCAAGGTCGCTAAGATTATAGATGGCTTAACCAAAATTTCAGGCGTGTTTGATAGCCGTAGTTCTTTGCAAGCAGAGAATTTTAGAAAAATGATTCTTACATTGAGTGATGATGTAAGAGTGATTTTAATTAAGCTGGCCGATCGACTTCACAACATGCGTACTCTCGACAGTATGCCGAGGGATAAGCAGTTGAAGATTGCTTCGGAAACTATTTTCTTATATGCTCCTCTTGCCCATCGTTTGGGTTTGTACGCCATTAAATCGGAGTTGGAAGATTTATATCTGAAGTATACAGATACAGAACGGTATAATTTTATTGCTCAAAAGATTCGTCAAACGAAAGCTTCGAGAGACAAGTTCATCAAAGAGTTTATTGCTCCCATTGAAGAATCGTTGACGAAAGCCGGTTTGAAATTTACCATTAAAGGTAGACCCAAATCTATTCATTCTATCCACAAGAAGATGAATAAACAGGCCATTACCTTTGAAGAAATTTATGATTTGTTTGCGGTTCGAATCATTCTAGATTCTGAACAGGAACAAGAGAAAGCAGATTGTTGGAAAGCCTATTCCATTGTTACGGATTTTTATAAACCAAGTCCGGACAGGCTGAGAGACTGGATCAGTACACCGAAAGCAAATGGCTATGAATCACTGCATACTACGGTGATGAGTAGTGGAGGACAGTGGGTGGAAGTACAAATCAGAAGTACACGTATGGATGATATTGCAGAGAAAGGTTATGCTGCACATTGGAAGTACAAAGAAACAACACCAAACAATGCCGCTGCGAAAGCAAAAGAAAATGGATTAGAACAATGGATTCAGAAAATACGAGAACTCATTGATCGTCATGATTATTCGGCTTTAGAATTTGTTGCTGACTTTAGACAAAATTTATTCAACGAAGAAGTTTTTGCATTTACACCGAAAGGGAAGCTGGTCACCTTACCGCATGGCGCTACGGCCTTGGATTTTGCGTTTGAAATTCATACAGAAATTGGAGCACATTGTTTAGGCGCTAAAGTGAATCAAAAATTGGTTCCGTTGAGTTATAAATTACACAATGGAGATCAAGTAGAGATCTTGACATCTGCAAAACAAAAGCCCTCGGAGGATTGGTTGAAATTTGTGGTGAGTTCTAAAGCGAGAGCACGTATTAAGGATTACCTCAAAGAAGATCGTAAGAAAATTGGGGCGGAAGGGAAGGCCATTATCGAGCGAAAACTCAAACACATCAAGAAAGACTTCAATGCAGAGTCTTTACAAAAGATGCTTTCCTATTTCAATATTAAAAATCCGGTGGAATTGTACATCGATATAGCCAAGGAAATCATTGATGCGAAGGATATTAAAAAAGCATTTTTAGAACCGAAGGAACTCCCTAAGAAAATAGTGGAAGAGTTATCCACACCCGTAAGCCAGGAAGCAGCCCTACAGAAGTTGCAAGAGAGTGGAGGTTTAGTGATTGGGGATAACTTACCTTCTGTGGAATACAGCTATGCTAAATGTTGTAATCCTATTCCTGGCGATGATGTGTTTGGTTTTGTATCTGTAAGTGAGGGAGTTAAGATTCACAGAACCTCTTGTCCTAATGCGGTTGAATTGATGTCTCATTATGGTTATAGAGTCATTAAAGTACGTTGGGCGAATCAAACCGACTTACCTTTCCAGTCGGGTATCGCCATCAAAGGAGCCGATCGAATGGGTATTATCAATGATGTTACAAAATTGATTTCTAACGAATTGAAGGTCAACATCAGGTCGATTATCATTAATACGGACGATGGGGTATTTGAAGGGAAAATCATGTTGGATGTACAGGATAGTCGTCAATTCGATCGTTTATGCATGAAAATGAAATCTATTCCTGATATCATTTCCGTGTCGAGAATTAATTGACATTGTCTGTAGTTTTATATTTTAAATCTGTATATTTGACGCCTCTATGGCTATAAAAGAGTCTATCTTTGAAGAGGTTAAGAAGATATTTACCGCATACCTGGAAAATAAAAATCTTCGAAAGACACCTGAACGCTTCGCAATTCTCGAGGAAATCTATTCTCGAGAGGGACATTTTGATGTAGAAAATCTTTACATCAGCATGAAGAATAAGAACTATCGGGTGAGTCGAGCTACCGTTTACAACACCTTAGACATCTTAGTGGATTGTGATCTGGTAACGAAGCATCAGTTTGGAAACAACATGGCGCAGTATGAGAAATCGTTTGGGTTTCGTCAGCACGACCATTTGATCTGTACCGACTGTCATCGTGTGGTTGAGTTTTGTGATCCTCGTATATACAACATTCAAACCATGATCGGGGAGTTGTTGAATTTTGAAGTGATGCATCATTCGCTCATCTTGTATGGAAAGTGTAACAAGGAAGCTTGTGAATTTAAAAAAGACAAACCTGAAATTAAATAAGTCATGAACTATACAAGTGAAATAAAAGATCAAATCTTATTTCTTCAGTTAGAAGGAGATTTGATCGGCGAAACCAACGGGTTGGAATTGATGGAATTGGTGAACGATAAAATCAACTCTAATATTCTTCATGCGGCTATTGATCTTTCGAGTGTCAGATACATGAACAGTAGTGGTATAGGTGTATTGATTACCCTATTGACTAAATTTAGAAATAAAAGTGGAGAAGTAGTATTGATCAATCCTTCAGAACAGATCAAAAAATTGTTGATCATTACTAAGCTCAATTCTATTTTTACCATTGTAGATAATCAAGCTCAAGCAATAGAAAGATTACAAAAATAGTATTGTTAAAAGGATGGAATTTATAAACCATCTTTTATTATGCAATGCAGACTTACATACAAAAATAATGGCAGTAGATATTTTATTAGGATTACAGTGGGGAGACGAGGGTAAAGGTAAAGTCGTTGATTTTCTTGCCCCAAAATACGATTTAATAGCTCGTTTTCAAGGAGGGCCGAATGCAGGACATACCTTGGAGTTTGATGGGTTTAAGCATGTGCTTCATCAGATACCTTCAGGCATATTCAGAGATGAGCAAATCAACTTGATTGGAAATGGAGTAGTATTAGATCCCGTAATCTTTAGAAAAGAGATCGATGGATTGAGTAAGTTTAAATTAGATTTTAAAAAGAAATTATTCATTTCTAAGAAAGCACAATTGATCCTTCCTACACATCGCTTATTGGATGCAGCCAATGAGACGAGTAAAGGCAATAATAAAATTGGATCAACTTTGAAAGGGATTGGTCCAACGTATTCTGATAAAATTGGTCGTCAAGGATTGAGAATAGGAGATATTCTTTTGCCAGATTTTAAAGTGAAGTATCAGGAATTAGTAGAAATACACAAGAAGCAATTGGCTTTTTATCATTTTGAATATAGGCTTGAAGACACGGAGAAAGAATTCTTTAGTGCTATTGAATACTTGAAAACCTTTAATCTGGTGGATAGTGAATACTTTATCAACAAGGTTATCAACAAAGGTCAAAAAGTATTGGCAGAAGGAGCGCAAGGCTCTTTATTGGATGTGGATTTCGGATCCTATCCTTTTGTGACCTCTAGCAATACCATGGCAGCAGGTGCTTGTACAGGTTTAGGTGTAGCTCCGGCACAGATTGGTTCTGTCTATGGTATATTCAAAGCCTATTGTACACGGGTAGGAAGCGGACCTTTTCCAACAGAGTTGTCTGATGCAACAGGGGAGTTCATGAGGAAAGAAGGTAATGAGTTTGGATCAACAACTGGAAGACCAAGAAGATGTGGATGGTTGGATATTCCTTCCTTGAAATATGCGGTGATGCTCAATGGTGTTACACATTTACTGATGATGAAAGCCGATGTCTTGAATAAGTTTGAGGAGGTTAAAGTGTGTACACATTACAAGTTGGAAGATGGTTCGGTGGTGAGTGAAGTTCCATACGATTTAAATCGTATGCCTGTCATACCTGTTTATAAAACATTCAAAGGCTGGAACCAGGATTTGTCACATGTGAAGTCTTTTGAAACCATGCCTGTAGAATTGGTAGAATATATTTCTTTTATTGAGAAAGAACTTAATGTACCTATATCCTTGATTTCCATAGGGCCAGATCGTACACAAACCATCGTACGAGATTCAGAGGCTGTAATTCTTTAAAAATGTTTAAAAAAAGTGCGAGGATGTGTTGCAAAATTTAAAGTAGCCACATATCTTTGCACTCCCAATCAGAAGGAATACCAACTGAAAGGGCTTTCACCAACAGGGTGAACAAGGTTTTCGCCTCCATCGGGAGGATAAGATAAAAAGGGAAACAGTAGTTCTTTGGGATATTGGAATGAATAGCAGACGAGAACATTCTTCGG
>CAYVTO010000011.1:0-124787 GCA_964454665.1 uncultured Chitinophagaceae bacterium | reverse complement strand
TTCCTTTCAAACAGCTCAAAAGCCCCTCCTATTGTTAATACAAAGGAGGGGCTTTCTTTTTTAGCCTGCCACAAACCCTATAAATGCCTTTTTGGCACTTTTTTTGCGACTATGGATTTATCCACACAAACTTGCTATATTTGTCCTATTCATGAGACGTTTACAATACATATTCATCCTTATCATGCTGGTATTGCAAACCAGTTTGCTCGCTGTTGCTCAAGACAACAGACCGGCATTCCGTATTGCACCCAACCCTGCTGATGAGTATACAGAATTGTTTGTAGAATCGGATGCGGTAACACCAACAGCCATTCGGGTATTCGACTTGATCGGAAATCAAGTAGGTTATCTTCATCTGGCTCCTAATCATACTCAACCTGTAAGAATAGAAACGGTTAATTTAAAGCCTGGCGTTTATTTTCTAAGTGTTTACACTTCCTCTGGAAGAATAGAAACCTTAAAATTTCTAAAAGCCCGATAAGCTCTGCTAAGCCATGCGATTTTTTTATCGTATACCTTCATACAACATCCAATAACGACTATGCGTAACAGAATACTTCTTGCTCTAATTTTCGCAATCGTATCATTGAAAGTACAAGCGCAACTATCCCAGGAACAAATTAAAAAAGATTGGATGGGTAAAACATGGAAAATCGTGCAGTACGAAACCTTTGGCGTCAGCGAAGATCCAAGTCCAGAACAACTACAGGATAACATTCAGGTGAATCAAGACATGACATTTACCATTGTAGAAAATGGGAAATCACTCAAAGGGAAGTGGCGCTTACAAAGTGTATACTTGACATGCACAGCGGAGGGAAGCACTTGGAGCAAAACCTACAAAATAATTTCCATAGAAAATCAAAAATCGATACTCGAATATAAAGATCCTGACCTGACCAAAACATTATACTACCTGGAATTAGAATCAAACTAGCGATTAATTTTTTTACGCTTAAAGTCCATAATACGAACAAAAGATTCTTCTATTCTGGATTCGCTAATTTCCCCTGAGGCCACTAATTTTTAACCATTAAACTCATTACAGTATTTTTAAAGGATAACTATTTATATGATAGATTTATTAAAAAGAAGTCCAACGGAATACGCTAGACTTCTTTTAATATCTCATTCAAACCAACTTGCTTTTGAGGTTCAATGATCCAACGGTTTTACGAATTACGGCTTCGAAAAATTGTACTCATTAGAGCTGATTTTTTTCTCTCCTTGTAAGGTCTCTTTATAAATAGCGATAACTCTACCTGTATTGTCGTATTCAAATCGGGTATAAAAATTATCATTATCAATTTTATAGGTCAACCAATTTGTTATAGGATCATAGACATACGATTCCATTTGTGCATCAATAGGTCTAATCGCCAAATCGTCAAAATAGCTGTCTATTGCTCCCGATGGATTAGAGACATAAACACTTACTCTATCTCCAGAGTTTATTGTTACGTAATTAGAAGGAATGTCAAAATCAAGTGTCATTAAAGACCAATCTCCTGAAAAAACAGTAGCCGAAGATTTCAAAACATTCGCATTGGCAATATATGTGGCAGAATTTCCTGTGACTTCAACTTTTAATTCTGCATTGGGATCACTGTTTTTATGTACCCAAACACTCGCCCTGTATTTTTTCCCTCTTATCAGTTTTCCTTCCACATCTGTCGTTATATGACAAGCAACAAACTTAGGACCTATCTGACCAGCCGTCAATTTGAGCATGTATTCTCCAGTATGCGGTTTGATCGTACTCGTTTGCTTAAATTGAGCATACGGTGTACCCATAAACTCCCCTGCAAACTGCATTAATCCTGTTGGTGTTCTGTACCAATCTTCAAAACCCGTAAAACTAAAACTTACTGCATTTGAATTCTTAACAGCACTCAATACATTGTTGTTATAGATACCATTAGGGAAAGTATAACCAGAGCCAAGCGTCATATAATGGTTATGGTTATATGCCAATTTTGTAGCACTATAATTTCCATTCACATCTTTTGTTTCCAACACATTGGAGTAAAGATCTTTCAACGTCGGTTGAGCTTGTTTTTGCCAAGAAGCATGACTCTGTGTTCCACCAGCAAGCTGCACTGACCAATCAAATTCTTGATATGCTCCGGTACCCGTACTTTTATACGAACCCTCTGTATCTAAGTGAGGAGAATTCCAAAGGTATGCTGCTACTGGTTTCCAAACTTTGGCGTATTGGTAGTAATTGACAGGACTACTTTCTGTAACATCCTGATTCATATAATAAGCATTTGTAGTACTGTAAATTCTTTCTTGCGCATGGTTTGACCAAGGTTGAATGGATGCAGAGCGCGGAGCACCGTTTGTACTCATATAGATCATACCAGTACCTGGTAAGGCAGTACCACCGGATAGAAATTCAAATGAATTTCTATCCGGTGCAATTGTTGTTATACTTCTTATTACGGAACTTGTTCCACCATAATATATTGAAACACTCGTATTCGGAACAAACCTGCCCGTAAGCTTAACTCCTCCGTTCAAAACAGCTCTGTATTTTTGTAAGCTAGACATCGTAGCAGAAGCTATTGGTGTTATTGTAATTGGGACTTCCACTGATGATCCCGCTGATGAATACAAATACTCTGCTGCATTTGGAGTTAAAATATTTCTATTGTTATTATTGACAACTCTTAGTCCCATACCAGCTCCAGTAGTCGAACTGTATAAATGGTAAGCAGGATGATTAACCTTAGATACCATATTGCCATACGTATCGGTTGTCGATACCCTCAGGGGTTGTCCGGAATAAAAATCGTATGTATCGAACGACACGGATTGGTTCGTGCCTTTGGTATGATCTCGGGTATACACTTTTTGCAAGAAACTAGGCAAAGACGACTTTACCGTTACAGTACCTAGACCAGGAGTTCCAGTTTTATTTTGATGAAAAACCTCTTCAATAAGTCCTTGCCCAGAGCTTCCATAAGATTGCCCATCGGTATATTCATATTCCTCTTCCTTAAGCAGATCTCCATTCAAATCTCGCACATTATGGTAAAGTAAATTACCGAGCTTGGCTGTATTCTCAACTATTTTAATGGTAGAATTGCCACTGGTATAATAATAGCCTAGCGAAGGATTAAGGGTATAGCTGTTGTACAAATAGTTTTTTTGTAACATGTCGTCTGAAAAGGTCTGGAAGGTATACTCATCATATGATGGAGACTGTATCCCATTCCCATAATTTTTTTTCGTAACCTGCGCGTAAATGATTTGCGGATTATAATACCCAAAAGACAAGACATTGTGAAAACCAGTAGTCGTATTGTAAACCTTATAAGACTCATTCGCAAAACGGAATCTATTGCCGCACACATAGCATTGATAATACGGATTGGGGGTCGATGAATTGGGTAAGTAAGGAGACGTGATGTCAACATAATCTGTACCTACAGCAGTATTAGGGGCAGCTACTCCTCCGAAATTTAAAGGCTCACTGGCGGTTACTCCAGAAGAAAAACCGGTTGCTTTATTGTTGTATGAATAATGCGTTTCAAAATAGTCTCCGTTTGTACTTTCTCGTACCATAATTTTTTTTGTCCTAAGCCCTCCTCCGTATTTTTGTTTGGGTTCATAGATGATATAAGAACCATTATGCGCAAACCATTGCGATGAAAACGAGTATCGCTTCCAGCTTTCAGCATCGGTTAGAAAAACACCTCTTACCACATGTTTCCCTGCACTGTTTTTGGTGACAGAACTAATTTTAAAACGACCTGTCAGAAAACCACTATGAGGAATATCGGCATTCGCTTCACCGTTAAAAGCAGTCCTCGTATAAAGCGTCTGCAATTGAACAACCTGATTTACGTACAACTGGTCTTCGTCATCAAGCCATTCCTTAAATGTCAATTCCATCAGCCCATTTGTAGCCATTGAATTGTAATCAAATTTATCTACGGGAGCACTGAAGGTATTTGTACCATTGGTTTTCGTATAACCGACAGTACTCACATTCAAAACACTTTTAGGCCTTATTTTACTTGCGGCATAGTTGTCTAATAAATTACTGTGAGCATCCGACTCGTACTCAACGTCGATAGTCGCTCCGCCGCTGGTAACAATTCTTCTCAAAGACCATACATCTACCGATTGAGCAGAAATACGAGTCGTGCGCCGATCTGCATTCTCTATGTTTACGGGCACGTTATTATACCCTGGATCTGCCGATGTAAATTTATAATCCGATTTAAAATAATCCCAGTTGTCCCGGTCTCCTCTTCTGTAGGGTGGATTTTTAGTTTCATAGGCCAAAGTAGAAATGTTTTTTTTATCAACACCCGGAATATTATTCCCTAAAAAATGAACATCGTATAAAGAAACATGAGATCCATAAGGAGCATATACGATACCTCTCACCAAGGTAACATGAAAGGTTACACCAGAGATTACCATCCGTAGAATATCTCCTTCTTTGAAAGGATTGGGATTACTACCCATGTCAATACGGCCATCTCTGGTGGTGCCAAAATCTGATGGGACATGCGTGATGAAAGCAGAGTACGTTTTAGGAGTTGGCAACTCGTATTCAAAATCTACCGACGGTTTTTCTCTTGTCTCCATCCTTCCATAATATTTGACAGACTTCAAGGTCAGTCGTCCTGATCCAGACGCAGAACTCGTTTCTGTTTGCGGTGCCAGCGAATAATCATATTCCAAAGCGGTTCTCTTCAGTAAATTATGCGCCGTAAAATGAGAGATCGTTCCCGAGGTGGTATACACATCGTTAAAATCTATAACCCTATTGTACTGATTCCCCTTAATTGACTTCTGTGTAGAAATGTTTTTCAATTCTTGAATACTGTTAAAGATACTTCTGGTAAAATTATTGGTACTCGTAGAAGACATGGTCAATATATCCTCGTTGCGGTATAGATTTACAGACTTCAGATCCAGATCATATTGAGAATAGGCTCCCATTCCTCCTGCCGCTCTATCGTTGGCACTTCGACAATCCGTTCTTTGTTCTTTTAAAAACAAGGCGGTATGACTTCTCGTGTATGCGGCATCCAAATAATATATTTCTTCATAGAAAGCCGCATACTGATCTGCATTGTCAGACGCTTTAGCCGTACCGGTATAGGGCACACGTTGAATGCGATCCGCCGTCCAACGCCCGTAGTTATAATTTGTCCAAGACCCCGCATCCTCTTCATCGGCAATGCCATTGTTGTTCTTGTCTACAAAATCGGGACCTGTAACTGTTGTCAACAACCAGGTATAAGCGGCAGCATGATCCTTCTTCACCAGTCGGTTCGTTCTTCCCGTTAATTTATCGGTTGTAGAAAGGTTAATCCATTCTCCATAACGATACGCTGGTAGCGCATAATGATAAGTAACACCATCTTCTTTGGTCACAGAAAAACCACCCACCTGATTCGTTACGTTAAAGGTATAATTGTTAGGAGTCTGCTGGTACGTGGTATAGGAAATAGACCCTCTGTTTACTTCGCCTGGATAATTTATGAAGCCTTCATTTTTTGCCGTAGAGGCAGAAATTTCTGCATTGGTGAAATAGTTGATGTGTTTTGCTCCGGCCAAACGCATGGTAGTGGGATTATAACCCATGTCATCGGGTCCCCTAAAACTATAACCCAAATTATTCGTCCCAAAAGATAAAACATGCGTATCTGCCACTATACTCATGTTGGTGGGTGTAACCACAAAACTATTACTGGGTTCATTTTTGAAACGAAACTGTTGTTTGGTTTTTGTAAAGCTTTTAAAAATACTGTAATCTTGATTGGGTTGAGCAGAGCCAAACAAACTCCCGTTCTCTAACACAACCGGCGTGATGTGTCCACTTAGACCAGGTCCTGAAATTTTATAATCGTCGTATGCAGGAACTGCTCCGCCCAACATCTTTTCTGGATTACCTTGATAAATTATGGGAGTATAAAAAAAATCACGAAGACGCATATCCGAAAAAAGATTCACGTCCATGGCACGACCTGTCGTGATATTTGTTCCTGCGGTTGCATTTTTTGCATTCAATATGCCATAGTATTTAATGCCAGTGGCATTAGTACCGGGAAGCACGACATTGCTGTAGCTGATTTTTTGGAAGCTACCCGTTCTTACACGATCATAACCACGACCATCAGCACTCGTGAAATATTGCGAAATAGGAACAGTATAGCTATACAATTCAGTGGTAGCACCGGTCCAGGTATCGGTGGCAACAACCTCTTTCCCATCATAATCATCGGGAAAACCGTTGACAGCACGGTCAATGGCGCCTGGACTAAAGTCCCAACCCAAACCTACCCAAGACGCTTCCTGATCGGCAGCAATACCTGACCGATACGTAAGACTCGCACGGTAACTTCCATCCGGACCGGGAACATCTAGTAAAGGAACATCGTAATGAAAGTCTCCTGTTTTAAGGTCTACCCATTCGGAAGGATTCGGTGTAGCATCCATAGACTGCTGTGAAGTATACGAGGAAGCATGAACGATCGAAGGAAGAACCAGTGTAGTCAACAGGTTTACTAAAAGATAAAAAGCTGTAACTTTTAGTATGCTTTTGTTTCTTGGCATCATAGGGGAAATAAAAAAGATAATTAGGCATACATTCTAAATGCACAATTTAAATTTAAAAACCAGTTTTTCCAAAAACTATAGAGCTATTCTCCCCGCACTATAAAAGGGCTGTAGAACAAGTAAAGATCGGCTTATAATGCATGTCTAAACAATGATTATGATGAAAAATGATTTAACCGATGCTTACGTGGCTGAATTGACATTAAAGAAATCTTGGTTTCACTTCCCTTGGCAAAAAATAACAAATATGCTCCGTTCTAGCACGAGTTGCTCTGCGACCGTACCTCAATAATTTCATTCTGACTCTTTTCGCAGAGAACTCGTGCGTACAAGATCAAGATTCTAACAATAGCTTCCCTTATTGTATAATGTGCAAGATACCTTTTCGCCGAGAACTCGTGCGTACAAGATTTCTGACAATGACTCTCCTTGTTTTATAATGTGCAAGATACCTTTGCGAAGAATTTCTTCTTAGCATGAGTTGCTCCGCAACATTACTTAATTTTATAACATGCAAGATAGCTTTGCGGAGAACTCATGCGGGGCTTCCGCTTATACGATCTACGAATGAGGCAAACCCACAAAACTATATCATATAGGAAACTGGCACTTACCCGATCTTCGCATGAGTTCTCTGCGAAATAGGCTTTATGGTCTTTATGTTCTTTTTACTCGCAGAGCAACTCATGCGCCAAAAAACACCACCTCTCATTGTGAAACACCTATGGTAAGTTTGTGCATTTACAGCGCTGCAAGGCCTTTAAAACAAAGGCCTTGGATACTTATACCAAACTACTTTTGGCTATTTTGTGATTTTTGGACACTTATACCGCCTCAATGTCAAATACTTATAAGTCTATCTCTCATTGTGAGACATTACCAGGTCCACCTGCGCCCCCTGTGATTCCGCAGCAGCATCTAAAGTAGAGGCTGCAAACTGACTTAATATTCTTGTTCCTCCCCTAGAACCACCTCCTGCCATACTAACAGCAGCAGCCCCTCCTGCTCTCGCACTATTTCTATAGGCACTGGCTTGTCCAAAGAAGAATAAATCGGTTACACCAAGTGCAAACGTAGCAGCAGAGCCTAGGTAATCGCCACGGTCAAACATGTCTCCTGCTTAAAGACCATGTATAGCCTCTCTTCCTTTAATTACCTTATCCGCTAACCCTGCTTTATATCACCTATGCATCTGCTGAACTCCAGCATAACGTGGTGAGACATTACCCCTATTCATCTTCGAGTATATAAGTATCAATATCTAATTCAGCCCCTAATGAATATAGAAGAGAAATGTTTTTTTTATTTAAATTCAATGATGGCGTTTGAGCATTTGCTATTTCAACAACAACATTTACTGTAGAATCTAAATTATGCTTTTCTGTAAACTCTTTTATACGTTCAGCCTTACTTAAAAAAAGATTTTCAAAACCTCTTAAAACATCTTGAAGATCCAAAGTTTCAAGAAAACCAAAAGAATATTCCCACCCTGATTCATTCCTAACAGGTAAATTAATATTGTCTATTCTTAATGAAATATTTGATTTGATTTGATCTCCCTTTTTCCAAAATTTAGTGGGACTCACACCAATTAATTTAGTTAAGTCTTCCGGCTCAAATGAACTCCCAAAAACTATAAATATTAATTTAATCTTAGTTGTAAATTGATCCATAAGTTTTAAAGAAAAATTCCTGTAAATATAGCATCTCCCACTCCGCCCTTTTGCATTATTAAAATTTCGCCCGTCTCTGTATGTCTAAACAAATCGAACTTAGATATATTCTTTGGCCCTAAGAATTCTGTTTTTAAAGCATGCGCATCAATACCAGCCTTTTTCAACATTTGGTTAGAAATCATTTTTACATTACTCAAACTCCTCCCAGCAGCACCAACTGACTTGATCCCATTAAGTGTTGATGTCGTTCCCTTAGCCGCAGGAAGCATACTAACAGCAGCAATTTTTGGACACTTATACCGCCTCAATGTCAAATACTTATAAGTCTATCTCTCATTGTGAGACATTACCCCGCCTCAATGTCAAATACTTATAAGTCTATCTCTCATTGTGAGACATTACCAACGTAGCAGCAGAGCCTAGGTAATCGCCACGGTCAAACATGTCTCCTGCTTAAGCCCGATTAAATCGGGCTTTGCTCTTGTAACTTCTCTTTGGTTTCGATTATCTTTTGCTTTAACTCTTCTGCAGTAACAAATCCTGCCCACAATTTAAAGTCTTCTTCATATTCTGAAAACCGTTGTGATACATCACTTAAATCCAAAAAGGCTTTGTGTTCAATATCTGTAAGACCTTCATAATACATCTCATTAACAAGGGTATCGTGAAAATCATCACAAAATGTAGTTTCATTTATTTTACCTGATAAATACTGGTCAATAAGCCAATATAATCTTCGTTTATCTTTCTTATTGTACATTTTCGTTACGGTATTATAGACACATTTTTAATATCCTTCTTTGCTTCCATATACATTACCCATTACCACCTAAGGCCTTCAGATCTCCATATGTACGTTCTAACGTTCCCAACACATATTGGCCGAGCAGTCCTTTTTCGCGAAGCCCGCTTATCTGATGAAGTTCTTTAAACAAAAGACGTTCAGAAAGCTCCAACTTCTGAATAGTATTTTGTTCTGGACGTTGGTCTATACGAGAATAGTAACCCCACTCATAAAGGACATTTTGAGGTTCCAAACCCATGGCTTTTTCTAACATAATAGTAGCAGGCTCTACACTATCCATCCCAAAATACCATTCACCCATATATATCATTATACCAGCAAAAAATAAAAACTCCGCATCACTGGAAAATTTTTTATTTGCTTTATCAAAAAAAAACTTGAGTTTCTTTGCTGCATAATCATGCTCTTGACTAGTGTATTTGCCTTCAATAACAAAGTATAATAGTAGAAATATTACCCGTAAATACAATTCTTCGTTATCGCTTTCATCCTTTTCAAGCAATTCAATGGCAGCCCTCCAATCATTCTTTTGCTCTATAACTATTATTTCATCTTTCCATTTCATAAGACCTAGTTTTTAGAATATAGTGTTAAGTATAGGCTTTCCATCATTAATAAATCCCCGAATAGTGAGATTAGTACCAGCTACATTGACGGGCAATTCAAAAACTCCACTAGAGGGAAATCTTCCGTTAGCATTTTCTAAAGCAGCCCTAACAAGATTTTGCCGCCCTCCTAGCTGATTGGCCAACTGGTCAAGATATGGTTTAGGATGAAGTTTCCCAGCAAAAATGTGTGTCCCCTTTTGTTTCATTGTTAATTCCGCAGCAGCATCTAAAGTAGAGGATGCAAACTGACTTAATATTCTTGTTCCTCCCCTAGAACCACCTCCTGCCATACTAACAGCAGCAGCCCCTCCTGCTCTCGCACTATTTCTATAGGCACTGGCTTGTCCAAAGAAGAATAAATCGGTTACACCAAGTGCAAACGTAGCAGCAGAGCCTAGGTAATCGCCACGGTCAAACATGTCTCCTGCTTCTGCCGCTGGGCCAAACACAGGTATCGCATATAAATTTTCATACTCAAACCAGTCCGAAATCTCGAACCCACTGGGGCTTACCGCCACTTCACCAGCATCCAGTTCCCAAAGAGGATCCCCCAGTTGGCCAGTACCCAAATAGTCGTCTGCACCGAACACACCCGAAATATCGTTCCAAGTAGGCGTGACGTACCATACCCTGTTTCCAAAAGACGAGCCACCGGCGCCATTCCAGCCTGTAAGGGGTGGTCCAGAAAAAGAGTTGTTAGGTCCATCTGGGCCACCCGGGCCACCAACAGGATTAACGGGTGCACCACCACCTCCTCCTACAGAAGGACCGCCTGCACCCCCTGTGGGATCCACGATACTCATGGGGTCATTGCCCATGGCCATGTAGGGACTCCAATATTGCTCAAAGGGATCGGGGATCAGCCAGCGCCCTATGCGGGCATCGTACATGCGCAGTTCAAAGGCATGGTAGCCTGTCTCATCGTCTCGCTCGGCATATTGGCCTTGGTAGTCGTGTCGGTTGGAGTTGAATGCACGAGAAGGCATGACACTTCCATGCGGGTAATAATCTCTCCAACTGTACAGGTCTACCTGTCCAGAAATTTTGGTGCGGTTGATCACGGCACGCACATTGCCCAGGTGATCGGTCAATTCGTACGTGTAGGTATAGGCGGTGGTTTTATAGGCCACGCCAATGCGGGTCATGCCATAGATGGGTACTTCCTTTTGGGCCAGGACATGGGTTTGGTCGTTGTCGTCGTATATGCTGAGCACATTGCCCGACAAATCGTGGACATAATACGTGGTATACACCAATACCCCCGAGCCGTTGTAACTTTTTTTACAGATGCGATAACCCATTTCATTGTAGGTAAACTCCGCCACCAGCTTCGTACCCGTAGAGGTTTCGGTCACTTTAGTCGTTAAGCCATAACTGTTATAGTCCAATACATTGACCTTGGTACCTTTTGTTTCTTGTTTGAGCTGGCCCAGTTCGTTGTACTGGTAATGGGCATAAAAATTAGACGTACCGTTCAATTGCACCGATGCCAGGCGGTTGGTGTTGGTGGTATAGTTGTAATCAAACTTGTCGTCGTATACCGCGGTGTTGTTGGTGCTGTACTTGTTGAGGATGTTGCCGTTGTGGTCGTACTGGAGGTTGTCGACTTTAAAGTTATTGTTGGCGGTAAAGACGTAATAAGGGGCTGTACCTCCAGCGCAGGCATGGGTACTTCTGGCTACGGTTCCAAAGGTGGCTTTTTTCAATTGGTATTTTTTGTCGTATTCCAAGGCGTATTGCAAAGGTTCTCCACCAATGCCTTGTCCTCTGGTTTGCCAGCGCATGGCCTTGATGGTACCGTTGTACAAATCGGTCACACCTGAGGTAGTAATGGCAGAATTGTTTAAGCCTTTGTTGCATCGGCCGTACTTGCCGTATTCTCCCAAAGCATTGACATCGCTGGTGGGGTTATAGTACTCCAACAACATGCCGAAGGCATCTTGTGCAAAGGTAGCGTGCGGGCCGGCATAGCCGTCCAATCCGGGATCGGTATTGTCCAGCTCTGGGCTATTGATGGCTTTGAGCCAGCCTTGAATGGTGTACGTATAATCGATCCCTTGAAGGTTACCCGCCAGTTCCCTGCGCTTGAGCGGGCCGTGCAAGTAATAGGTATATTTTTCCTCGACTTGGTAAGGGCCTGCGGCGGCTTTGGTTTCTACGAGTTTTAAGCGTTGGTTTTTATCGTAGGTGTATTTGTGTTCAAAACGCTCTGTCGTGGCATCCTGGTAAATGACCTTAAGCACATTTCCGTTGAGGTTGTAGTGGTAGTCTGTCGTTTTGTACCCTAAACCGTTGATGTGTTGAATCGTCCAGACGGTACGCCCTAACTCGTCGTAACTGTACCAGGTCTTACTGTCGGCATTGGAACTAAGCGATGGCCTGCCGTTGACAAACTTTTGGCTACGGCTTACAGGAATGGTGGGCGATAGCGGAATGCCTGCATCAGGCACGTCATATAGCACCTCACTTTTTTCGGTACGGCAGGCACAGGCAGCACCCAGGCCTCCTGCATCGGCAATGGATTCCAGTGCGGTAAAGACACTGTTGGTATTGGCAGGGTTATACGTCTGGTGTGTTTCAAAATCTAAGGTACCAGAAGCTTTTTTGTATTCACCCGTTTCAACTACCCGAGCTGATCCGTCGTAGTTGGTATAAGAAAAATTACCGTTCAACGCCTGTTTGGCATTTTGAGAGAAACGGATGTTTCCGTCTTTTCGGTAGACAAAATGCGTAAGCCCTGCATCGAGGTCGTTTTTCGATAGCGTTTGATGAAGCGTGGTGTAGGTATACGTAGTTTTATACACAGGATTGGCCGTGCTGGCAGAGTTAATGCCGTTAGGAGCGACAGGAATAAGGCTGTTGGGAGCAACCTCGGCTACGAGGTTGCCCACATTGTCGTAAAAATAGTAGGAAAAGTTATTGTATTTAAAATCATACTCGACCGAGAACCCCGTCAACGTATAAGTTTGAGCAAGGGCTAAGGATGTGATTCGGATGCGGTAAAAGCCAGGCGTTAAGACACCTGAAAATCCACTCTTGGCTCCTTCGTAGACAGGAATATAGGTTGCACTAGGACTTGCATCGGCATTGGTAATCAACAATTGAGCATCGTTACTTCCGGTAATGGCAATGGTTTGCGTTTCCTTAATGTAAATGTCCACTGCAGAAGGATAGATAGGATTCCCAGGATAAACGAGGGGCTTGTTATGACTGGGTGTACTGGTAAAGGGTAAACCTGTGGTTAAGTTAATTCCGTTAATCCTGAACACACCTTTTGAACGAATTTGGACCTTATGTCCGGAAGGCACAGAAACAGGGAAACCTAAACCTGGAACATAAAGACTTGACATGGTAAAATCATACACTTCGTAGGCATCCTTAGCATCGACAATGTACAAAAGAGCACCAGAGCCTACAGGAGCAGTATAGGTATAAGAGTAAAAAGCCGGTGGGGTCAGTGTTGCTTTGACCCGTGTATTGACGGTGCCATCGGCCATGGCTTTCGCTAAAACTTTACCTTCATGGTCTTGAAATACGATCGATTCAATGCCATTTTCATCCACTTGAATGGTCTTTATCCCTTTGTTGGCAAGTGTTGTGGCGGAACTCCCATTTGTTACAAAATGTGTATTTCTTAGGGTCATGTAATGATCGAGCTCATTTAAAATAGGCGCAGTAAATGTTTTCACTTCTTTACCGCTTCCCATTTTTAAGTCTTGACCTGGGGAAGTTTGACGAACGACCCCACCGGGTAGTTCATTGATGTAGGTGCGTGTATAAGGAAATGTAGAAATCGGAACCTGCTGATCTGCCGTATTATTCAAACTGTAATACCAACCCAATCCCGTATTGTCTCCTACCGGAGAGGGATTTATTACCGATCCAAAACCCGTTATGTTATCAAAATTGCCAAAGGTGTACGGAAAAAAAGAAGTGCCTGTATTTGTGTAAGTAACAAAGTCACTTTTATATCCTAAACACGGGCTATTGATGGGTGCAGGTAAAGTCTGTATGGCTGGTCTGCCTAGTTTGTCGTACAATGTAGCCGTAGCCAGTGTATTTTTCTGTTCAAAATTTCGGGCTTGTACTTGTATGGTTCTCCCCAACTGATCCATATACGTACGCTGCTCCTGTACTTTATTGCCATCTTGGTCATACATGGCTTGAGACGTCCAGTTCTTTGTATTGTCGGCAAGACAAGTGGGAGGCACATAAGAAGGATGGCTATAGGTAAAGTAGCGGGCTTGCGTTTTACCTAAATCTGTACCCGTCGTGTACAATTGATAGCACAAACGAAACTTCTTATTGTTCTGATCATAAGCCAAGGTAAAATAACAGCCGTTATACACCAAATTGGTATTACTGATGGCATCGGTCTCTGAGCCCGATGTAGCGTAAAGGTGATCAAATAATTGGTATTTGATTCTCGTCGTTGATCCAGAGGTATAAGAATAGGCATGCATCAAAAAATCTGACTCTTCATCCCAAGCCGTGCGTACGTTGTATTGATCCCCATTGGTAGGAATACTGGCTCTGATCTCGCCCGTAAGTGCAACATCTGTTTTATCGTAGACCCTAAAATAAACGCCTTTCCCACTACCATCTTGGCCCTCGGAAGTCCAAGAGACCGTGTATTTACCATTGACCTTATTAAAAGCAAATACAGGATTGTATTGTGGATTTGCCGTTGTGGTATTGGCTCTCACTTCATTGACCGCGGTAAAAGTTCCATTTGTATTGCGGTTAAATCGTCTCGTATACGCATCGTAAACTCCTGAAATTGCAGCAGAGTAAGAGGCATAAAAAGCACCCGTAGTAGCCGAAACTTCTACCTCATACAATACCTGGTTGTCTGCTGTTACCTGATTGACTAAGAACTGAGTACCTTCAGCCGTTGGAAAGTTTAGGTTGCTGAAACGTCGGGCATAAACACCTGTTCCACTGCCGTCTTGTCCATCCTCATCACGCCAGGCAATGATGACTTCATCAAACACGTAATCATAAGCAATTTTAGGAGTCAATTGGCGCAGGTTGGTATAATTGCTATTGATCAGATGATCGGTTTGAGTAGCAACAGTTGTCGTGTTCTGAACATACAGGTTGACCTTCTTTGCATAAATATCATATTGCCCGTCTGTACCGTGGTTACTGGCCCAGGCTACAATGAACGTATTGTCCACTTGATTGACTTCAATGGCCGGTTGATACTGATCTCCTGTGGTATTGGCATTGACAAGAAATGCAGATTTAATCATGTTCATGTTCTTATCGTACACCGCACAATAAATATTGCGGTTGCCGCTGGGTGCACCTGAATTATCTGGTTCGGCCCACGCATACACACTGATCCCCGATGCTTCGTGCACATCCATCACTCCACCCCTGGAGAGGGTATATGCATTGGTACTCAATAATTCATCGGTTTGAGAAGGACTACCAAAACTTTCCAAGGTCAGTGTCTGTGCTGAAACTGTAAGATTTGCAAAAATGAAAAAGGCCATTAAAAAGATGGCTCTAAAAAGTGTAGTCATATTAATTTACTTTTTTTGTAAAGGTGGTGCTTTTTCTGTTTTTACGATCCGTTACTTCCAATGAAACGTAAGAGGACTTTCTTAAGGTGCTTTCAGGAACAAGTGCTGTAAATACCACCGTATTGTTTATCATTTCGTATTTATTATCGTTGTAGGTAAAGTAATTTTTGTCCTCTTCTTTCGTAAAAACCAAAGCCGCACTCATCATATCAGAAGATAATTCTTTCCTGCCTGTTTTAATTACCAATACATCCATGCTATCGGGATTGGAAACCAAAAAACTGATTTCAACTTCCACTTGCGAATCACCATAAGTCGCACTGTCTACAGAAACAGGCAGTACATTGGCGTCGTCCATATTTCTGTACCTCACCTGCACGTTAGCAATAGACTCTGGAGCAGTTTGCGCATAAGCAAAGCTTGTCATAAAAAGTAAAAAATATAAACCGATTAAATTTTTCATATCACCACCGACTAATGAGGTCAATTTAAGATAAAATAAAGAATCCTTTTGGTCTTTGATTAAAAAAGATAAGTGTTTAAACATTTTACAGTAGTAGAACAGCGCGTTAAGAGCCAAAAAAGTTTGTTTTAAGTTGTTCAACGACAGGGAGAGCTTACAGCGTGTGGAATAAAATACACAGAATTAAATCGTTGAAAAATCATCTGTTAATCGATCTACGCATGAGTTCTCTGCGAAAACAACATGGAACATTATGCTGGCTTTTTAGTCGCAGAGCAACTCATGCGCCGAAAAAATCGGTACTGGAATATAAAGATCCTGACCTGACCAAAACATTACGTGACTGAATTGACATTAAAGAAATCTTGGTTTCACTTCCCTTGGCAAAAAATAACAAATATGCTCCGTTCTAGCACGAGTTGCTCCGCGACCGTACCTCAATAATTTCATTCTGACTCTTTTCGCGGAGAACTCGTGCGTACAAGATCAAGATTCTAACAATGGCTTATTTTATAATGTGCAAGATACCTTTGTGGAGAATTTGGCGCTTACCCAATCCACGCATGAGTTCTCTGCGAAATATGCTTTATGCTCTTTATGTTCTTTTGACTCGCAGAGCAACTCATGCGCCAAAATATACTACCTGGAACTAGAATCAAACTAGCGATTAACTTTTTTACGCTTAAAATCCATAATACGAACAAAAGATTCTTCTATTCTGGATTCGCTAATTTCCCCTGAGACCACCAGTTTCTTGATGATCGCATGTACTTCAGATGCCGTAGCTCTGTAGGATTGTGTAACATTATTACCAAAAACTAACACATCGACACCAGCCAAAATGGAAAGCTTGATCGCATTCTCCAATCCATAATTTTTACTGATGGCATGCATTTGCATATCGTCCGAAAATACAAGCCCATCGAAACCAAGTACACCTCTTAAAATATCCGTAACGATGACTTTCGATAAGGTAGCGGGTAAACATGTGGTATCTAAATGGCAATTGATGATGTGAGCGGTCATGATGGCATCACAAGTTCCCGATTGAATAATATCTTTATAGGGTAACAACTCTTTGTATTGCCATTGTTTCGTGATATCAGTAATACCATAGTGTGAATCCGTAGCAGAACTCCCATGACCAGGGAAATGTTTAATCGCCGTTTTTACATCATACAAATGGTGAGCCTTGATGCTTGTCAACGCATGCAGCGTCACTAATTTAGGATCGGCACCATAACTTCTCCCAGACTTAACAATGACTGGATTATCAGGATTTAATGCCAAGTCTACATCGGGAGCAAAATTAACATTGAAGCCTAACTCCGCTAAAAGCGCAGCAAGATGCTGCGTATAAAAAAAAGTGGAATCAAGATTATTTAAGTGGCCTAAATAAGCAGCTGATGGCATCGCAACAAAACCATACTTTTCTTTCAAACGATGTACCTTTCCTCCTTCTTCGTCGATGCTCATGAACAAAGGCTCCTGGGCTTTTGTCTGCATATCCTTGATTAATTTCTTCAACGCTTCTTTAGAATTCGTAGGGCTGATGTTTTTTTCAAATAAAACAATACCGCCTGTTTTCCCTTCTGCAATTTCAGTAAGCAATTCATCCTTAGCATCCAAAACCTTACGGTCGTTGATACCCATCATGACCATCTGACCGATTTTAAAATCAAGGCTATAGGAAGAGTTCGGCTTTACTACATCTTGCTTAACGGATGGCTTCTCTTCTGTTTTTTCAAGTTCTTTACTTGCCGATGCTACTTGTTTGGATGTGCATCCCGTAGAAATTAGAATAATGGACAAGAAAAAAAACGCAAGAATATTTTTCATAAGTATGTTGATTTGATCGTATCTAAAAACTGTTCTAATTCTTCTTTTTTACCGATTCCTATCAGTACTTCTTTACCGTTTTTCAATTCCAGTTGGAGTCCCCAGTCTCCTCTGATGGTATAGGCTTTGCCATGAGAACGGCTGCGCCTGAAACCCCATCCTCCATAGTCGCCTAAGGCATCATACGTTCTAAGTTCCCAATGCAAAACATCATTCCATTGAATAGCATAAAACTTAAAATGGTAAGGGGAATATTTATAAGATATCGTATCCTTATCTATTTTTACCATCAACACAGAAAAAATAAACAATACCAATACAAGAGCAGGTATGATTAAACCGATAAGCCCCATGACTAAATTATGGCTTAATACTCTAACGAATAATGCCGAATGCAGAACTAAAACAAAACTAAGAAGCCATATCCAAACTTTGGCAAATCTTTGATGATCAATAAATATTTTTTCCATAAATACATATTAAAAACACTTATCTACTCCAAATTATAAAACAATGACTATCCGCATCTAGTCACCTAAACATTATCGAGCAAACACATTCTCATTCTTCTTAGCATGAGTTGCTCCGCACGCAATAAGGTATTATAACCTCAAATTTGTTTGCGGAGAACTCATGCGGGGGGGCTTTCTCTTTCTTTTCTTTAGGCGACGGCCGAGTTCTTCTGATTCAACCCTTTATTCTACATACATGCTCATCTACTCAGAAGCAACTCGGCCTGAAATGAGATAACAAATTACTTCTCTTTCGTAAACAGAAAAGTTTGGCCAGCCTGTTTCAAGGTGAGCATATTACCATTTGAATTAAACTCCATCACAATTCCTGCCTGGTCAAAAGAAAATACATCCTTTTCTTTTGCTGTTAAAGGGAATGCCGACTGTCCTGTAGCTTGGGCCATTAAAACATTTTGCTGTTTAGTAATTGTAATTTTTAATGGCATTTGAGTCGTTGCATACACACCCAGATAAGTATCCAAGTCTTCTGAAAGAAGCGTTATCGTTTTAAACGAAGGAATCATGTAGGGCTTACCATAATAAATACTCAAAACCCCAACCATGATATCATTCCTTGGCAAAACTTCTCCATTAGAACAATAAGACACGGCTACACTATCTTCCGGGAAATACATACACACAGACCTGAAACCATCAATGCCTCCAGTATGACCCCATCCAGATTTTTCATAAAATGGAATCGGTAACAAACCCATACCATAACCATCCGTCATCACTTTCATTTGTTGTATACTTGACTGGCTCACGAGCTTGCCTGAAAACAATCCTGTTATAAAGACATTCAAATCGCTCGGTGATGAAACAATACACCCTGCTCCCGCTGGAATACTCATATCTGTTTCCGATTGAAGATCCCATGTCGATCCATATTGGTAAGAATAACACTCATTATTCTTGATATCAATTTTACCTCCAACGTATGTATTGGTTATGCCCAGCTTAGAAGTTATATTTTCACGCACTACTTCAGCATATGTTTTTTTACATAGCTTTTCAATGATGTATCCTAACAATACATAATTGGCATTACTATATGAAAATTTTGCATCCGGTTCAAAATCCACTTTGTACTTGCATATTATTTCAAGCATCTCCGTTGGAGTCTTTGAAGATGTCATCCACGTCAAATAGTCTTCTTCATCGGTGAAATTGTGTAAACCACTTCTATGGTTTAAAAGATTACTGATGGTGATTTTCTTTGCATTAGGAACCTGTGGATAATAAGTATCCAAAGTTGTTGTCAATTTTATTTTGCCTTTTTCAATCAATTGAAAAACAAGTACCGATGTAAACGTTTTAGAAATAGAGCCGACTCTATATTTTGTATAAACATCAGCAGGTATTTTTTCATCTACTACCCGATAACCAATGGATCTGGTGTAAAGCAACTCCCCCACTTTCGAAACAGCAACACTACCCATGGCTTTATGATGAAGAGCAAGTGCATCAAATAAACTGTCCAGTTTTTCCCGATTGAACGCTTGAGAAAAGACAGCACTCCAAAAAAAAGAAAGTAAAAGAGCAAACAAAAGTGTCCTTTGTAACATGGCTTAATACGTTATGATAAATAATAAAAGTAAATAATAAACAATCTAATGAAAAAGGCTCCACTGAAACAGAGGAGCCTTCCTTATACTTTTAAAAAGCAATACTAGTTGTTCAATGCTTCTGCACCACCTACAATTTCCAAAATTTCTTTTGTAATGGCAGCTTGACGAGAACGGTTGTACACTAATTTCAACTCTTTCAATAATTCTTTGGCATTGTCTGTCGCTTTATCCATGGCTGTCATACGAGCACCATGTTCAGAAGCATTAGACTCCAATAAATACTTATAAAATCTAATTTTTAACGATTTTGGGATCAACTCCTCTACAATTTCTTTTTGAGAAGGCTCGTAAAGATAATCGGTATTAGATGTTACCTGACCAGTTTCTTGAGCAACCGCTTCAATAGGAAGGAATTGTTCCGTTACCACCAATTGAGTAGCCACGTTTTTAAACTGGTTATATACTACTATAACTTTGTCGTAGTACCCAGAAACGAAACGCTCCATGCACCATTCTGCAGCATCTTTGGCTTGATCAAATTTCAAATCAGCAAAGATACCTACATAATCTCCATTGATAGGCGCAATATCTTTGCGACGTGTAATGGATTCAAATCCTTTCTTACCTGCACAAATAAATTCTACATTGCCTGTAGCATACAAGCCAGCGTAGTTTTCATTGACATAGGTATTCACCGCTTTGATCACATTCGAATTGAATGCACCGGCCAAACCTCTATCAGAAGTAACCACCACAACCAACAACCTTTTTACTTCTCTCTCTGCAGCATAAGGATTATCACTTGCATCTTCCAATGCTGAAGACAGGTTAGACAAGATACCGTCTAACTTTACAGCATAAGGTCTAATTCGCATGATGTTATCCTGAGCTCTTCTCAACTTCGCAGCCGCCACCATTTTCATGGCTTTGGTGATCTGTTGTGTAGAGTTTACAGATACGATTCTATTCCTGACCTCTTTTAAATTAGCCATAAGAAATGATTAATATTTTTTAGCCAAATCGATGGCAACAGATTTAAGTTTAGATGTGATCGAATCATCGATTTTACCCGATTTGATCTCGTCCAATAACGGTCTGTGTTGCGCTCTTAAGAATGACAAATATTCTTTTTCAAACTCGCGAACTTTCTCTACTGGAACGTTATCCAAACCACCTACAGTAGAAACATAAATGATCGCTACTTGCTCTTCTACGGTTACAGGAGAACCTACAGGTTGCTTTAATATTTCAAGGTTTTTACGACCACGTTCGATGGTTAATTTCGTAGAAGCATCCAAGTCAGAACCGAATTTAGCAAAGGCTTCCAATTCTCTGAATTGCGCCTGATCCAATTTCAAGGTACCTGCCACTTTTTTCATCGACTTGATCTGAGCGTTACCACCCACACGCGATACAGAAATACCTACGTTAATCGCCGGACGAATACCAGAGTTGAACAAGTTCGTTTCCAAGAAAATCTGACCATCCGTAATTGAAATTACGTTGGTAGGAATATAGGCAGAAACGTCACCTGCTTGTGTTTCAATGATTGGAAGGGCAGTCAATGAACCTCCTCCTTTTACAATACCTTTCAAAGATGCAGGTAAGTCGTTCATTTTAGAAGCGATCTCCGTCGACTTGTTGATTTTCGCAGCTCTTTCCAATAAACGGCTATGCAAGTAGAATACGTCACCTGGATAAGCTTCACGTCCCGGAGGTCTTCTTAACAACAAAGACACTTCACGGTATGCTACCGCTTGTTTAGACAAATCGTCATAAACTACCAATGCCGGACGACCTGAATCACGGAAGAACTCACCTACAGCAGCACCTGTGAAAGGAGCGTAGAACTGCATTGGAGCCGGATCAGATGCCGCAGCCGATACAACTACCGTGTAAGGCATAGCACCTGCTTTTTCTAACATATTTACAATAGAAGCTACTGTACTTGCTTTTTGACCAATGGCCACATAAATACAAAATACAGGCTCTCCTTTATCATAGAATTCCTTTTGGTTGATGATCGCATCAATCGCCACGGTAGTCTTACCTGTTTGACGGTCGCCAATGATCAATTCTCGTTGACCTCTTCCGATTGGAATCATAGAGTCAATCGCTTTGATCCCTGTTTGAAGAGGTTCGTTCACGGGTTGACGGAAAATTACCCCTGGCGCTTTTCTCTCCAATGGCATTTCATACAAATCACCTGCGATTGGGCCTTTACCATCGATAGGATTACCTAAAGTATCAATAACACGGCCTAACAAACCGTCACCGGCTTTAATGCTTGCAATACGTTTCGTTCTTCTTACGGTATCTCCTTCTTTGATCCCTGCAGAATCCCCCAACAATACCGCACCCACATTGTCTTCCTCCAAATTCAAAACCAAGGCGTTCAAGCCGTTTTCGAATTCAAGCAATTCACCTGATTGTGCTTTTGTAAGCCCGTAAATACGAGCAACACCGTCACCAATTTGTAGTACGGTACCTACTTCTTCCAATTCAGCTTCAGTTTTGAAGTTGGAGAGCTGCTGTCTTAGGATAGCAGAAACTTCATCCGGTCTAACATCTACCATGATTAATATTTAGGAGTATATGAGTTATCTTTTAATTTACTTTTCAAACGAGTCAACTTATTCTGTATCGACTCATCAATCATTCTGTCGCCAATGGTAAGGATGTATCCACCCAAAATCGTAGCGTCTACTTTTTCATTCAATTCCACTTTCTTACCAGATTTGCGAGCAACTAAACTGATGAATTGCACACGTTGTTCTTCACTTAATGGATAAGTAGTGGTGACTTCAGCCAATTCAATGCCTTTCTTCACACGGTACTGAGCCTTAAATTCACGAGCAATAGCAGGCAAAAATGCTTCTCTGTTTTTCTGTGTGATGAGGGTGAATAAAGTCAGTGTAATCGGATTTACTTTTCCTGTAAACAATGCTTCCAAAATTTGTTTTTTCTTGCTATGAGGAATGATGGGATTCCTCAACACCACTACAAATTCATGACTCGCATCACATACCGAAAGAAAATAACGCATGTCTTGCTCAACCTGATCCAATACCCCCTTTTCCTCTGCTAATTCTAACAGGGAAACTGCGTATCTCGATGCTACTCTTATTTCACTCATTGGAGTATGGGAGCTTAATTAGTTAAGACTAGATTCTTTCAAATATTCAGACACCAATGCCTTTTGAGCTTCATTATCTTTCAATTCTTTTCTCAATATTTTTTCAGCAACTTCTAAAGCAATTGTAGCAGCAAAATTTTTCACTTCAGCCAAAGCGGCATTCTTTTCTGTTTCAATTCCTTTACGAGCATTATCCATCAATAAAGCACCTTCTTTCGTCGCTCTATCTTTGGCTTCGTTCAATAAGTTGTTTGCTGCAATTTGTGCATCACGCAACATCTTATCTCTTTCTACTCTTGCTTCTTGTAAAAGCGCTTCATTCGCCGCTTTCAAAGATGCCATTTCAGCTTTCGCTTGTTGAGCAGCAGACAATGCTTCTGCAATACTATCTTCTCTTTCTTTCAAAGAACCCATGATAGGTCCCCAGGCAAACTTGCCCAAAATGAACAATACGATCCCGAAGGTGATCGTTTGCCAGAAGAATAAACCGAAATCAGGTGTAATTAAATTCATAATGTATATCTATTCAATTTCCGTGTTTGACACATGCGTAAATCAATTACCCCTGAAGGCCTAGCGCCCGTCAGGGGTAATCAATGTTTTTAGCCTTTGAATGAAATCAACAAACAAACAACGACAGCAAATAGAGCTACTCCTTCAATCAAGGCAGCAGATATAAGCATAGCCGTTTGAATTTTGTTCGTTTCAGAAGGTTGTCTTGCAATTGACTCAACTGCAGAACCACCTATTTTACCGATACCAACACCAGCACCTAGTACTGCAATACCTGCACCGATACCTGCGCCCATGATGGCAAAGCTAAAATCAAGAAGTAATGAATTAAACATAATTAAACTATTAAACGGGTTAAACAAATAAACTTTTTAAACTCTTATTATCATTATTAATGACTGTGCTCGTGGCCATGCTCCTCATGATGATCATGCTCTGCTACCGCAGAACCGAAATACAAGGCCGTAAGCAAAGTAAACACATAGGCTTGCAATAAGGCTACGAATAATTCCAGGATACTAATGAACAATGCGAAAGGAACGCCAAATGCCGCAACTGCAATGGTTTTAAAGATAAATACCAATCCTAAAAAACTTAATACAATGATGTGACCTGCTGTAATGTTAGCAAACAATCGTATCATCAAAGAAAACGGCTTTGTAAACATCCCGATCACTTCCAACGGTAAAATAATAACTCTTAATGGAAGAGGAACACCCGGTGTCCACAATACGTGCATCCAATATTCCTTATTACCATATATTGTCGTAACGATAAAAGTCCCCAACGCTAAAAACATCGTAAAGGTGATGTTACCAGATACGTTAGCTCCAGCAGGAATAAGACCCAATAAGTTGTTAAACCATATAAAGAAGAAAATTGTCAACAAATAAGGCATAAAACGCTCATAATGCTTACCAATCATCGTCTTCGCAACATCATCACGAATATAAAGAATGATCGGTTCAAAGAACGACTGAATCCCAGATGGAGCTTGTCCTTGTCTTTTCTTATAGGAATGAGCAATAGAAAGGAAGATCCCTAACAACAAAGCCGCACTGATAAACATCGATGCTACGTTCTTTGTAATGGATACATTGTATAAATGGACACGATGATCAGCTACTCCGTTGGCATCGACGGCTGTAATGTGACCATGCTCTAGTTTATAGCCATTGTAAGCAACTGTACCATGTTCAAATCTGGAAGAAGAAAACACCGCTAAGCCTCTTTGAGAGGAATACAAAATAACGGGCAAAGGAACAGTAACATCATGACCGTTGATGGTAACAATATGCCAATCTGGGGCATCTGTGATGTGATGTTGAATCATCTCTCCCGGATTGAATTCTTCTCCTTTCTCAGAAGTTTCAGAAGAGGCGAAAGCCTTGTTGGTATTGAACAAAACAACAAAAGCAGCGCAGGCTACAAGTAAAATTTTATGAATCTTTTTTCCCATTTTTCTCCGAATCGGGTCGCAAGTTAGTCAATAAGTAATAGATTTCAAATCCAGTATAGGCAAAATATGTGATCAAAAAGTTTATAGCAAAGACGATCTGATTTTCAGTCAAATAGAGAACTGTGGCCAACAAAAAGAATAAAGCGGCTAACATCCTGATGGTCATAGAACCCATATAATACATATGAAAATCAGACCTGTTTTTAAGCCCTTTTGAAGTGATAAAATGAGCGATCAAACTGATGATACTCACAAAACCCTGAATAAGCCAAAAATAAGCAGATACAAGATCACCCCTACCCTTCATTTCTAAGCCCCATTGCAAGAAAAAAGCCAAAAGCAACAACGCAGCAATACCTACATAAAAGCTATTTTTTATCCTGTTCATGCATCAAACGTTTAATCAACCTATACATACTGCCCACCAACGCAAACAACATGAGAAATATCGTAAATAAGCCCGATTCGACTTGGTATTGAGCATCGAGCCAACGACCCAACCATGCTGCCAAACACAACACCACCACCAATTCCACACCCATTCCTGAGTATTTAACCAGCTGACTTGCTCCTTTGGGTTGATCTTTATCCATGATATGAAAGACTGATGAACCACAAAACTAGTAATTTTAGACCATACTTCAGGAAATAAAGACGCTTTCTCTCTTCTTTATTTTAAAACCTCTAATACCGTCCAAATGAAATAAAATAACGTATTTTTACGTTCAGAAAATGCTTCGTAAATTATTACACGCATCAAATTCTCTGAATAGAGTGCTTTTTTTAAACACATACTCCTTGACTAGGTCTTTCGCCTTTCGATCTCTTGCACCAAGTATATATAATAAACTTGGAGTTCTCTTGCTGTTTTGCGTAAGCATATTCCTAAACTCCTGTTCCCAAAATAACCATTCATTTGTAGCCAAAACATACCATAACCTCTTGGCTAGAGACAATGCATTTTTTTTGGCCCGAGAGCGAATGAAGGAAGTCGAAAAACAAGTCTATGATCAACGCCTCGATAATTTCAACGAAGTCCTGGATGTCATTCCTTACTTCGACACGACCAAAACCAAAAGTGTTGCAGAACTCGATGATATTGTCAAAAAAGCATCGCTCCCCATCCGCCGTCATAAAAACAGTGTATACGTAGACGACTCCTATCTGCTGGTAGGACGCTGTAGAATGTACAAAGCAGAATTCAAGCTCGGTATAGAAACATTCAAATTTGTAAACCACTCAAGTCCCGAACAAGAAACCCGCATTGAAGCACTCATTCACCTTATGAGAGCTTACATGGCACAAAAGGAATGGGGCAATGCATTTACTGTGGCAGAACATATTGAAAAGTTAAACCCACAAAACAAAAAAAACATTCACGAGTTTCACCTCACCCGGGCACAATACTATAGACGTGAAGAAAATTTTGAGCTCTGTGCTAAAGATCTCACGGAAGCCTTAAAGTATGCAAAAAAGAAAGATGTAAAATCTCGTGGACACTTTATTCTCGGACAAATATACCAACTTCAAAATACCGACTCCAGTTCATACAAAAACTATCGTAAAGTCTTAAAACTAAATCCACCTTACGATTTTGAGTTTTATACAAAACTATACATGACACAAGTAGGTCATTTTTCAGGAAAAAAATCGGATCGAAAAAACGTCGAGAAATACTTTAAAAAATTAATGGCTGATGAAAAAAACCTGGAATATAAAGATAAGATTTGCTACGAACACGCCAGGTATGAACTCAAGCAAAAAAACTATACTGCCGCAGAAAAATATTATAAAGAAGCACTTGTTAATAAAAGTAACAACAAATACCAAACAGCCGCTTCTTATTTAGCTTTAGGTGAACTGTATTTCGAAAACCTAAACAAATACCAATTATCAAAGATATACTACGATAGTGCTGTTGCGAATTGGGATACAGAACACAAACGCTACAAAGAAATCTCTCGACGCCATAAAATTCTTACTGAATTTGCTGCACAAATTGACATTATAGAACGACAAGACAGCTTGCTAAAACTTGCCAAAATGGACAGTGTAACACTCAATGCATTTATAGACAAAGTCATTGAAAGGGACATCGCAGAAGCAAAAAAGAAAGCGGAAGAAGCAAAGAAAAAAAGTGAGGCCAAAGATGACTTCGCATTTACTGGAATAAATGACAATGCCACAACCAACACCAACTCCACTTGGTATTTCGACAACCCTGTAACAGTAAGTAATGGATACAGCGAGTTTTTAAAAAAATGGGGGAAGAGAAAATTGGAAGATCATTGGAGAAGATCCACCAAAGATGTCATTATTGAATTCAAAAGTGACAGTGCATTACTTGCGGAAGAACAACAGGAGGAACAAAGCGACGAAGAGTTAGAAACTCCTAAAATTGATCGTAACGCTTATTTTAAAGACATTCCTTTTACTGCAGAAGCTCAAGAAAAATCAAACGAACAAATCAAAGATGCAATGTATCATTTGGGAAAAATCTATGATTTCAAATTATACCTCAAAGACAGTGCTGTCGTTACCTTTAAAAAACAATTAACGCGCTATCCCGGCAACGACCATGAACCTGAAATTTTGTACCTGCTCTACTTGATAGCACAAGACAAAAAAGACGAGAAGCTGTTGAACTTTGCAAAAAACGAATTACGAAGTAAGCATCCCTATTCTTCTTATACCAAATTAATAGACAACCCCAATTACTTGGTCGAAAGCAAAGTACATAGTAAAGCTGCTGGACAATCCTACAAAATAGGATACGAATATTATCGTCAAAAGGACACCATCGCAACAGATTCCATCATCGCCTTATATTATGTTTCCTATAAAGAAGGGACGACCTTGGACGACAAGTTTGCAATGCTTAAAATTTTAAATCAACTGAATAAGAAAACAGACAGGACCATCATCATAGACAGTATTGATGTATTCGTTGGGAACTTTGCATCAAGTAAGCTCATCCCTTATGCCAAGAATGTGAAAGCTTTACTTATAGGAGAAACTCAAGAGAGCCTTCCAAACGAATTACCCCTTGAACAACCCGCAATCATAGAAGAAGAACTAAATAAACAACCTGATGTCATCGAAGAAAATAAAGGCAGACTGGTTCCTCCTAAAGATGACAATTAAATATAAACCGAACACTGGCATATGAAAATGAACAACATCATAAAAAAAATAGTACTGGGATCTTGGATCTTCTTTATCTCCTGTATACTTTTTATTGTGACCTACGTTTATGTCGTATCCATTGATTTATGGGGGCTATTCGGACCAATGGCCAATTTAGAATTACTTGAAAATCCTAAAAACGAATACGCATCAGAGTTATATACAAGCGACGGTGTATTATTAGGAAAATATTTTCGGGAAAACAGAACACCCGTTCAATACGAAGACATATCTCCTAACTTAACCAATGCTTTACTTGCTACAGAAGATATCCGCTTTGAAGACCATTCAGGAATTGATCTGCAAGGAACACTAGCCATCGCCTGGTATTTATTAAAAGGAGATAAAAGAGGTTCAAGTACCATTTCACAACAACTTGCAAAAAACTTATTCAACACAAGAGGTGCTCAATACGAAGGTAAACTCGCTTCTAAAAACAGAAAACTCAAACTTGTCATTGACAAAACCAAAGAATGGATGACAGCCATCATTCTTGAAAAATCTTATACCAAAAAAGAAATTATGACCATGTACCTCAACACGGTCGACTTTGGAAGCAATGCATTCGGTATAAAAGTAGCCAGTAAAACTTTTTTCAAGACAAGTCCTGATGGCCTGAAACTTAATGAAGCAGCCATGTTGGTGGGTTTACTTAAAGCTCCTTCCCTATACAGCCCAATCTTAAATCCTGAACTCTCTTTAAATCGACGCAATACCGTATTAGACCAAATGTCTAAATATGAATTTATCACAGAAGCACAGTGTGACTCTGTGAAAAAAATTCCTTTATCACTCAATTACGAAGTAGAAAACCACAATAAAGGGCTTGCGACCTACTTCAGAAGCCATATCAATGCCTACCTGATCAAATGGGCGAAAGACAGAGGTTTAGATCTATATGCCGATGGATTAAAAGTGTATACCACCATTGATTCTCGTATTCAAAAACACGCAGAAGCATCGGTAAACGAACATATGAATGCTTTACAAAAGAAGTTTTTCACCTTTTGGAAAGGACGTACACCTTGGCGTGATGAACAAATGAAAGAAATTCCAAACTTCATTGAAAATGCTGCAAAAAAATCAGACCGGTATATCCAACTCAAACAATTGTACGACAACGATGAAGTGACCATCATGAAAAACATGAATAAGAAAATACAAATGAAAGTCTTTTCTTATGCTGGTGATATTGATACACTCATGAGTCCTATGGATTCTATCCGATACTATAAACATTTTTTACAAGCAGGGTTTATGGCCATGGATCCGCTTACAGGTCACATCAAAGCATGGGTAGGAGGAATAGATCACAAACACTTCAAATACGATCACGTAAAACAAGGTAAGAGACAACCGGGATCAACCTTCAAACCGTTCGTATACGCTACAGCCATTGACAATGGATATTCTCCGTGTTATGAACTACCAGACCTTCCCATATCATTTGAAACAGGTGATCCTAAAAACCCGGTATGGACTCCTCAAAACAGCGATGGTAAATATTCAGGAGAAACATTTACCCTGCGTAAAGCCATGGCAAACTCTATCAATTCCATTACTGCCAACTTGGTGAAGAAAGTAACGCCAGAAACCATTGTTCAATACTGTAAACGACTAGGCATTCAAAGTGACATACAAGCTGTACCCGCTCTATGTCTAGGAGTATTTGATGTGTCCGTATACGAAATGGTAGGAGCATACAGTACATTCGTCAATCATGGGGTATGGACAGAACCCTTCTTCATCGAACGAATAGAAGACCGTAATGGAAATGTATTACAAGCTTTTACTCCCCGTTCAGTGGAAGCCTTAAATGAAGAAAGTGCATACCTCATGGTACACATGTTGCGTGGAGCTACAGAAGAAAAAGGGGGAACTGCATTAGGTCTCAATAAATGGGGCTTACTTTGGAATGGGGCAGAAATAGGAGGAAAAACAGGTACGACACAAAACTATTCCGATGGTTGGTTCATGGGTATTACCAATAAACTAACAGCCGGGGCATGGGTTGGTGGTGACGATCGTAGTATTCACTTCCGTTTAATGGACGACGGACAAGGTGCACGTATGGCCATGCCGATATGGGCCCTATTCATGAATAAAGTATATGCAGATCCGAGTACTGGAATCACAAAAGAACGTTTCCCTCGCCCCTCTAAACCATTGTCAGTAGAACTTGATTGTAAAATATATAAAGAAAAGAATATGCAATATTCAGACTCTACCGTCTACCAGCAAAATAAAAATCAAGATGTTCCTACTGATTGGTAAATAAATGTTGTTGAGAAATAAAGTTCTACTAAAAGAAACATTACAACACATTCCTGGAGAACCTGGAGTCTATAAATATTTTAACGAAGAAAAAGAATTACTTTACATCGGTAAAGCAAAACACTTACGAAAAAGAGTCACTTCTTATTTTCTCGATCTTAAAAACAAAGACCGTAAAACACAACGCCTGGTCAGTCAAATCGATCACATCGAATTTACAGTAGTCGGCAGTGAATACGAAGCCTTACTGTTAGAAAACAACTTGATTAAGGCTTACAAACCGAAGTACAACATCTTACTTCGCGACGATAAAACATTTCCATACATTTGTATCACAGACGATCCTTTCCCTCAATTGATCACCACAAGAAGACCGGAAATTTTCAAAGGTAAATTTTTCGGTCCTTATACTTCTGTGTCTACCATGCACGACTTGGCAGACTCTTTAAAAAAAATCTTTCAGCTTCGCACATGTGATCTGAATCTTTCCGCTCATCATATTTTAGCCAACAAGTATAAAGTATGTTTAGAGTATCATATCGATAACTGCAAAGGGCCATGTGTAGGTTTTGAAACCAAAGAAGAATACCAAGAAAAAATAAAACAAGTTGTACATGTACTGAAAGGGAATTATACCCTGGCGAAAGATTTCTTGCAACAGCAAATGCAAGAAGCAGCGACACGCTTAAAATTTGAGGAAGCACAAGCTTACAAACAATCCCTAGATAAAATCCATTTACTGGAGAAAAAATCAGTCATTGTAAATCCCGAATTAGGCAATCTAATTATCTTAGGTATACTGAGTAATGAAAATAAATCCGTGATCAGTTGCATTCGTGTACAATATGGAGCCATCGTACAAACGTTCAATGTCGAAGTAAAAAAGAAGTTGAATGAACGCGATGAGGAAATTTTATTTCATGCATACCTCCAAAGCATACAATCCTTGCCTCCCGAAGAAACTATTGACGCCATCATCAGTAACATTGAACCTCTCTGGAGTAGAGATATTCCTTACGAATGGCAAATACCTAAAATCGGAGACAAAAAAAAGCTCCTGGATATCGCCATCAAAAATGCATTCATCTCACTTCACAAAAAAATCGAGGTTACTAAAAAAACCCATGACCATGAAGCCGTCAAACTGCTTCAACAAGAACTCAGCTTAAAAGATGCACCTGATCACATTGAATGTTTTGACAACTCAAACATCCAAGGAACAAATCCTGTAGCTTCCATGGTTTGTTTTAAAAACGGCAAACCAAGCAAACGGGATTACAGGCATTTCAACATCAAAACAGTAGTAGGTCCCGACGATTTTGCGTCGATGAAGGAAATAGTACACCGACGTTATAAAAGAGTATTAGAAGAAGATCTAGCCTTACCCAAACTGATTGTCATCGATGGAGGCAAAGGTCAACTAGGCGCTGCCGTAGAGGCATTAAAAGAACTTGGTGTATACGGAAAGGTTCCTGTGATTGGTTTGGCTAAACGTATAGAAGAAATATTTTTTCCAGGTGATCAAGAATCCATCATATTAGGACGACGCTCCTCAGGCCTTCGCATGTTACAGCATTTACGCGATGAAGCACATCGGTTCGCCATCACCTTTCATCGTGACCAGCGGAGTAAAAGCGCTTTGCAGAAATCAGAATTATATGGAATTGCTGGAATAGGACCTCATACGATAAAAAAACTATTCACTCATTTTAAAACAGTAAAAGCCATCAAAGAAGCTACTCTTGAAAGTCTAAGTAAAGTGATAGGAGAAGCGAAAGCTTTAATCATACAAAATCATCTAAAAAAAGACTAACGTAATGTACTGGATTTCATATTTGAAATTTATATATAAATGACTATCCGCATATAGTCACCTATTAAAATCCGCAAAGCCTGGTGCGGCTGGCGTCCACGAAAAGAGCGAATTGTAGCAGATAGACTTAGGAATTAACTTCGTATGCCTTCCTGATCCACTCTATCTGCTGCAATTGGTTTTCGTGGCTCCCTTTTCTTTTGTTTCTTTTCTTTTGGGTGAGCAAAAGAAAAGAAAAAGGATGGCACAAAGATCTTGATCATCTGATCTGGAGACCGATGAATGATGTCATATTTTAGGTGACTATATGCGGATAGTCATTTATATATAAATAAAAAGGTCCTGATTAAATCAGGACCTTTTATTTATGCCTATGCTAAAAATTAAGCGTTGCTTAAATGCTTTTTTTAGAATTCCCAAAGGTGGTGTTCGTACTCTAACAAGTCAAACGCTGCCCACTGAGAAGCCATGATACCTTTTTGCTGATCTCCACCGTAAATATCGGAAAGATACGCATCGTTAGGGTTTGATACTTTAAGAATATAAGAACTGAAAAGTCTTAATTCAAAAGCATCTGCAAGATTCTTATGTTCTGCATCGTTTGTTGGGTTGAACCAAATTGCTTTAGGATTATCCTTAAACAATTTCTCACATAACTCTTTGTAGCTGAAAGAAGCCACAATCGTCTGGATACCTCTGATGTTGGAAGGATGATCTGCAGGAACATACAAAGAAAGAGCCAAGATGTTGTAATACATTCTAGACCTTTGTTTGTCGAAGATCAAACATTCTTTCAATTCAATCTGATACAAATCTCTTGGGAAGAAATAATCAGCCCCTCCCATTTGCATAAACGAAGAGTCTCCATTCGCCAACATGATATCCTTTTCTTCTTGAGTCAATTGAGCTTGATCAGAAGGAACAAGAATGTTCTTGTGGAATTCATCGATGGTAATCTGACGACTACAATCAAGAGAATCGTTGATGTAAGGAGTAACTGTACCAGTCTCAACCGCTTTGATCAACAATTCTGTGATCTCTCTATTTCTAGAAAAGATAGGAAGATTTTGTTTTTCTCTAAGGTCGATCCCACGTAACAACACTTTTCTGTACATCATGTCAGATTCGTGTATATAGTGAGTAGAATGCTTATTGCAATCATCACATTGTTCAGCGGTAGACTGAACTGGGGTTTCCTGAGCGAAAGCACTAAATGAAAGAGCTTGAGCAACAACAAACGAAAACAAAGCAACACTTAACTTTTTCATAGGCATTATGAATTAATAGTATTAGTTCAAAGGAACGTTCTTAATTGGAGTTCCAAGGTTAACGGTTTCTTGTCTATTCAAGAAGTTGGTACGTTTTACCTCTTTTACTTCAACCATGATACGATCTCCAGGTTGAGCTTGAGCAGCAAATGCAGACAAGTTACCTGTTGAAGAACTGAAGTTTTGAGTAGACACAGGACGCTTACCTCTTACCAATACAGCCATCCAACTTGTTACTGCATAACGTGCATCTTTAGGCAAGAACGCTGCAAAGCTTTCATCCGGCTTAGCGACAACAGTCAATGATCTAGGACCTGGAGCAGCCATACCTGTTTTTTCATCTACTGGTTTACCGTTTACCAATACCTGAATTTCAGGCTTAGGAATCAAACGTACTTTAAAGTCTTGAGATCCAAGAGCAGTACCACCACTAGATACATTCAATTTTACTGTTGCACCTGTAGGAATCAATGTAACAATACCTTTTTGAGATCCTTTCACAACTTCAGCACCACTAGCGGAGAAGCTAGGATTGTAAGAAGATCCTAAAGCAGGAACTTGTACGTTCAACTCGTTACCACAGTTTTTGTACAATGCTTGAACTGATGCAGATTGTACTTGGATAACTGGTTTCGCCACGATGTAAGGAACCTCCATCTTGAATGTAGTATCATTACCTTTATTTTTGATGGTAATAGAACCTTTCCATGTTTTTTTAGCGTTACCTTCTTTATCGTAAGCACCAGCAGAAGCTTTAAACTTCACTTTACCGACTACTACACCACCTGACATAGCAGCTTGTACATCTCTACCTTCAAACTTAAATTCTGGTTTGATCGCAGAAGATGATGCTGCAATAAACATTTCAGCTTCGTAATCAGTACCGGCAGCAACTACATTCGAAGTAGCACGAGACATCGCAAATACCTGGTCAAACGATAAGTTTGATGCACCTACTTGTCTTGCTAGATCTTCCAAGGCCATACTTTCCAATTTAAGCATCTCTGCTTCTTTAGTACTCAATACAGCAAGAGCAGCAACCATCGGAGTTTGAGCAAAGTTTAGCGTAGCAAAATCTTTCTTATTTTGCTCCTTATCTTTCGTAAACATAGGATCATCTTTGGCATCCAATGCTAAAGGAGAATAAGGAAGAATTTTAGGACCTACCAAATTAGAAACTTCCTGAGCATAGCCATTCAGTTTATTTTGCAGATCATAGCCCTTACCCTTTTTACTACCTTCAGGACCAACCATGATTTCTACTACTTTTTGCTCTTCTTTAGCACCTACGTAACCAATAACAGAACCAGTAGCTTCGTCTTTCTCTTCACCACCTGTTTCCTTAATCAATTCCGCTCTAAGCGCATTGATATAAGCAAGTGTTTCATTGGTCAACTTGCGAACTTTTTCAGCTTTAGCCAATACTGCTAAATCTTCTGCTTTACCACCGTTATCCTTAACAGCCTTTTTAATACGACCATCTGTTTCAGTGTTTGTTTTATTTGCAGAATTAACCGCGACTTGTAAGCTATCATCCAAAAATTTAAATTTTTGAATAATCGCAGAACTTACTTGGAGTGCCAAAAGGGCAGTTAATACCAAGTACATCATCCCGATCATCTTCTGCCTGGGTGTTTCTTTACCGCCAGCCATAATAATCTATTATTTAAATGTGTTTACTAATTTTAACAATAACTTTTTATCAAAGGAAAGGAATTAACCTTTCATGGCATTTAACATGTTGCCATATACATTGTTCAATGAAGTCAAGTTTTTAGATAATTTGCCTAGCTCTTCTTTGAACGCTTGTGTATCTTTTGTAGCCTCAGCCATGTTCTCCATAGCGTTAGACAAGTTACCATAGAACTTGTTCATTGCTCTCAAGTGATTGTTCGCATCTTGAAGTTCCATTTCGTAAACAGCATTCAATGCACCAAGGTTTTTAGTGATTGATTGAACTTGTTCGTGGTATTTTTGTGCATCAACAGCAGCATCAGACATTCCTGACATTGCTTTCGCTGCAGTAGAATATGCTGTGTTCATTTCTTTCATAGTACCTGTAGCTGTTTTTACAACAGAAGCATACTCGTTAGAAGCTACAGAAGCATTGGTAAGGTCACCAATTTTGCTTACGCTTTCAGTTAAACCAGTCAATCCTTGACCTAATTTAGTAATTGTTCCTTGGTTGATGTTAGCAGTAGCCATCATATCACCCAATTTACCTACAACATCTGTAGAAGAAGAAGGCTCATCAGCATCGTAATCATCTGCTAATTGAGGATATACTCTAGCCCAATCTGGATCTTTGTGTACAGGTTGGAATGCACTGAATGCGAAAATGATCGCCTCAGTAGACAAACCTACAACAAGCATTGGACCAGCACCTGGCCAGTGCATAATTTTAAACATCGCTCCAACAATAACGACTGCAGCACCTAGACCATAAAGGATGGGCATAAACTTATCAAAAATAACATTTCCGCCTTTGTTACTCATTTTGCAGGTAATTTAAAAGTTAAACAATTAATTGATTTAGATTATTTATTTCAGATTTGATAATACAGACTAGAATTCATATCCAGAAGAACGACCTAAGTAGGTCATTACACACCTAAAGCCAATGTAAGACTTTGATGTATCTTGGTACTCAAAGGTACGAGTACCCGTTTCGCAATAGTATGCGATATCTTTCCATGAACCACCACGGATAATTTTACGTGGCTCATTATCTTCATAATATGTAGGGTTCAAATCCCAAACGACAGGAACTGCAGAAGGATTAAAGGCATCTTCACACCACTCCGCTACGTTACCAGCCATATCATAAAGACCGTAATCGTTAGAGAAATAAGAAGCTACAGGAGATGAGTACATGAAACCATCATCATAATAGTTACCTCTACCCGGTTTAAAGTTTGCCAACATACAACCTTTCGCATTTCTCATGTAAGGGTTACCCCAAGGATATTTAGCCATATCTCTACCACCTCTGGCAGCATATTCCCACTCTGCTTCTGAAGGCAAACGGAAACGAGGCATTTGCCATAACCCTTGTGTAGCTCTCCAGTCGTTCATCAACTTCGTTCTCCACTCGCAGAAATACTTAGCAGCCCACCAGTCAACACCTACAACAGGGTATTCGTCGAAAGCAGGGTGTGCATAGTAATATTCCATCATTGGATCACCCATATGGTGAGAGAAATCTCTTACCCACACGGTGGTATCTGGATAAAGTTCTGTCATCACATACTCTTCACCCAACACACTCACTGAGTCAGCAAGCATCACATTCACAAACTGACGGTACTCATTATTGGTAATTTCGGTTTCATCCATATAAAACCCTCCAATAGTAACCTGTTTGTTATGGTTAATTTGAGTTGCAGGAACATCCTGATCGGCTTGACCCATGTGGAATGTACCTGATGGGCAGACCACCATACCATAAGGTATCGTTTGGATCCAAGACTCACGACCTGGAACACCTGTAAGGTCCCCGCCGCCATCTTCACCGCCTTTTCTTCCACAAGAAACCGCTGCACCCAGTGCAACCGTTAATAGAAGAGCATTTTTAATCTGGATAACAAATTTATTCATAACCTTAACTTATTTCCTTTATACAAAGCTTTACTAGTTTTATTAGTGGCAAAATTAGTTTTTAAAGGTAGTAAAAATTCAATATATAACGCAAGTGTTAAATTAAATATGATTAAAATCCAATTTATAACTGCGCGATAATTAAATATTCTTTCTTTAATCCAATAAAAGCCTGTTAATTTTCGTCGTGACGATACCTCGGAGTCCTTACTTTAGGCTTAGGAGTATCCCATGGAGCTGGAACAAAGTAAGACAACATGATTTCATGTGACGTTCTTTTCTTAGCAGAAACCCCACTGGTTACGAAGTCAAATGCATAACCAATTCTAAGGGCATTGTTTTTAAGCATGCTCATACCCACCAACAAAATGACATCATCGTTGGCTAAGGTTTTTCCACCTTTTTGAGCATCACGAGACGCAATAGACTGACGTGCTTGTAATCCTACCCAGAAACGATCGTTGTATGTACCCATCGCACCAAACAAATACGTGAATTCATTCATGTCCGTTTGAATCAAAGCCGTTGGAGTCAAAACTAACGAAGGGCCTAGTCTGAAATCATAACCTCCTGTTAAGTACAAGTGATTATTCACACGAGAAGAAACGGAATCTAATCCGAACGTGTATTTCGTTCTTGGAATGTGACCAACGCTAAGACCTACATAAAACTTATTAGTCCTATACCAAGCACCTGCTGTAAGGTCTAGTTTTATCTGATTTACCCTTCCATCAATTAAAGACTGATAAATAGGATCACTTGGGTCAATGACATTATAAAGATCTGTCCTTATGGCTTGAGATAAAATTCCTGTACGAAGACCCAAGCCTAATTTACCATCCCTGATTTTAATATGATAAGATCCTGCCAATTGAAACTCTGTTGTCGCCAACGGACCTTTCACATCTCGCAGAAAATGCGCTCCTACACCTAATCTTCTATCAAAAAACGGCAGCGGCGACGAAACCGTAATCACACCACTGGTAGGAGAACCATAACCGGTATTACCATCGGTTGTTTTATAATCTAACCATTGCTTTCTAAAAATTCCAGTTACACGGGTCACTCCGTCAATACCTGCAAAACCAGGATTAAGATACATGCCGTTAAACATGTAATGACTAAATTGCGCATCTTGCTGGGCAACTGCACGTTCTGTAGTTCCAAAGAATAGGATCGTAGAAAGTGCACAAAATAATAAACGTACGGTCTTAATATTCATAATAAATTAGACGGATGCTTGAGCGACTAAGTACAAATTTATGTATAATAAATTGAATATTTCAAGGAATATTCCTTGCAACTTAAGCTTTTTTCAGAAAAAAAACAGTATTCAGCTATTTTATATTATTGGCTTTTTTCACGTACAGCTCAATAGCACCTGTCATAGAAGGTGCATCCGGGTGTGGAGCCTCAATGTCCAAAATTAAGCCGGCATCTCTCACAGCCTGCGAAGTAGTCGGACCAAAAGCCGCTATTCTTGTGTTTTTCTGCTTAAATTCAGGAAAATTGACAAATAATGAATTTACTCCTGAAGGACTAAAAAATGCAATAACATCATAATTTACGGAGGCCAAATCAGACAAATCGCTGGCCACAGTTTTATAAATCACTGCTTCTGTATAAGAAAAACCATTTTTTTCTAAATAAGAAGGGATATCATCTTTACGAATATCAGAACAAGGGTAAAGAAACTTTTCTGTCTTATGCTTCTTCAATACTTCTTCTAAATCTTTCGCCGTTTTCTGTCCAACAAAAATCTTACGTTTTCTAATGACAATATATTTAGTCAGGTAATTCGCTGTCTGTTCAGAAATACAAAAATATTTCATATCAGGAGATACCTCTAATTTAGACTCTGCACAAATTCTAAAAAAATTATCAACGGCATTTCGACTGGTAAAAATAACCGCAGTATGGGTTAGTATCTCTACTTTTTGCTTCTTAAACTCTTTAACATCAACTGATTCTACTTGTATGAATGGCCGAAAGTCTATTTTCAAGTTATACTTAAGAGCCAATTCCAAATAAGGTGATTTAGCATCTGTTGGTTTGGGTTGAGAAACAAGTATACTCGTAACCTTCTTAAGTCTGTCCTTCGGATCCTTCTCTTTTACTTTTGCTTCACTCATTGTTGAACCTAATTCTACTCTCTATTCTATGCTAAAAATTTAAGAGCCATAATTAATGGCAATACTTCCGCGGTGCAAATGTAAGAAAATAAATAAACATTTCTAAGTCCGGATAGCTTTATAATATTCACCACAAGCATCAAAATCGGTATAATAAAGTAAAAACCAATGAGTTGAGGACTAAATTGAAGAAGCCAATCGGATAGTTCCGGACTGATGTTCAAGGCAATCAAGAATGCTAATAAAACCAAATTAAGAACATAAAAAAGATTCACAAACATGAAATTTTGGGATTGGAGCAAATGTTTCATATTACTGAAATTGGCACAAATGTAATTATAGGCAAATTTCACCAAGTGCATAAAAAATGCCCAAAACAAAATATAAGCATAACTGACCTTTGTTTTAGCCAAAGAAACATCAGACAACGACGATGCATCGTCTTCTGTCCAAACCGAAGTCAATAAAAAGTAGGCAAACGTAGAAATACATATGGAATTAATAAGTATTTTTATCCAGAGCAATCCGTTTAAAGGCCCTCCTGTACCTGCACTCATACTGTCCATAAGTCTCCAAAAACTTATTCCTTCCGGAAATATAACCTTCCCTATAACCAGCAATAAGAGAACAGACAATACGGTATACAATAATATATTAGGCCATGCCTCCGTTGTTCTTGGAATTATGCTTAGAAATGATGAATCAACTACCATAGAGAGATGATCGATCAAATTCCCTTGAGTTACAATCTGAGCCTCCAGCCGATTCGTATTGATGCCATCTTGCCTATAAAAGGCCAACAATACAGAATCTGAAGCCGCAATCGAGGCCAATTTTTTGATTGGTATTTTAATCAAACGAGAACCCCGCTCTGTATTTTGATAAATTAAACGATAATCAAAATAAACACATAAGCCTTTATCCGACATGAATTGCAACGTGTCTTGTTGAAACTTTTTGGGTTTTAGTGAATAATAAAGGACTTTAGGGGCTTCTGTACCGGGAATAAAAGGCACATAGGTCTTATATGAATCGTTAAATACAAGCCAAGAATGATCTAATCGCTCAACAGGAACAGTTGCCCAAACAGTATATTGAAGCGTGTACAAAATAACAAAAAGTAAAAATTTCAACTTCATCATGATCGTTTATCCCGTTTAGCAAATAAGGTAGGTACCCAACCCAACAATAAACCTACCAATACACCTAAAAGTATAAGTATAGCCAACTGGTATGTGATGTTTGCCTGATTAAAAAACAATACCACAACCACAAATAATACGTTAAGCAAAACCAACACGAGCAAGGTAGCCAGTTGACTCAATCCCATACCCAATAGAGAATGATGCAAATGATTTTTATCAGGATCAAATGGAGATTTCCCATTCAAAATACGAATGATAAAAACCCTTAACGTATCTACAATAGGTATCACCAACAAGGACATTCCAAAGACAGGACCATTAGAAATAAGATCATTGCCAAATTCGTCTTTTGCTTCTACCATAATAATAACTAAGCATATGGTCACAAAGCCCGAAACTAAAGAACCTGTATCTCCCATAAAAATCTTGGCTTTATACAGATTGTACCTTAAAAACCCTGCTAATGCTCCCGCTAAGCTAAGCGCTGCAATTCCATTGGCATAATATTGGGCAGGCATCATAAAAATAAAAACATAGGCCAGCACTACATTCACGATAAGAGCAATAGAGCCTGCCAAGCCATCGATCCCATCGATGAGATTAAACGCATTGGTCAAACCAATAATAACAATAAATGTAAACATAAAGCTTACGCCTTCTGTTAACTCATAAATACCAAAAATACCATGGAAACCCGTTATCCGAACATCTCCTAAAAACATCACAATACCTGTAGCCAACACTTGAATAAAAAATTTCTTAAACGCAGATACCGGAAGAATATCATCTTTCAACCCGATAAAAAACAGAATGATCGTACCTGCAAAGACTTTCATCAAGACAAAATCAGGAGGGGAATAAATGGTGAAAGCAGAAGCAAATCCTGCAAAGATAGACAAGCCCCCTAGACGAGGTGTAGATGACACATGTATCGTTCGCTGATTAGGTGTATCCAACAATTTTTTCAAATACGCCAAATGAATAACATAAGGAATCGAAAATACCGTCACAAAAAATGCCCACAGCATACATATACCCGCTCTTATAATTTCTTCCATTGCTCCGTCTAAAACTTACTGACTAATCCAAAGTGAATTTTGGACAAAGTTAAACTTAATTTTTGAGTACTTGATTGTCCTACAGAATATACAAAATTAAAAACTCCTGCTTGTGTGGTAAAACTAATACCTGCCCCTAACCCAAATACATATTCCGGATTACCATTATCGATGTACGGATTAGCAACAAAAGCCTGATCTGTAAAAAGAAGTAAATAAGACTCTTCATCGGTATGGAAACGGTATTCGAGCGTACCAATAGCAAATTGGGAAACATAATATTGATTTTCATTAAAACCCCTCAAAGTCCTTAATCCACCCACACGGTAAAAATCATTCAAAAAAAGCGATTTCTTGTCGTTGAAAATCTGCCCCAAATTCAATCTACTCATGAGAATATTCTTTTTAGACAACCTGATGTATTTTTCAACCATCGCTTCTACGTTGAGCTGAAAGGTCTGAGTCTTCACATCCTTGTACGTTTCTTCCCCATAAAAAGGATTTTTTTGTATCGTTTTACTGCCCAAAAACACCTTACTCGTAAACAGTAATCCCCGTTTGGGATAGAAAAAATTATCCAACTTATTCAAGGTATAACCCAATCCATATGTATAGTTATTAAAATCTCCAAACGCTAAATTCAAGGTATCTGTATTGGCCCTTTGCGAAAGAATACGACCGGTTCTGAGTCCTACAAAAAAATCTAATTTACCCGTAGCCCCCAATTGCTGAGAAATCTTAAGTTCCCGGTTAATATTTAAAAAAGAAGTGTCCTGACGGGTAATTTCCAGTAGACCCGATACATCAATCCCTGTACCTAGAAATCGGGGATGTTCATAATACATTTTAAAAAGCTGAGACTGCTCATTAAAACGTTGCCAATTGACAAACACCACTTTCCCAGATCGAAACAAATTTTTTAATTCCAAACGCACATCCCCTGTAATCAGCAATTTATTATTCTTTGCTGCATTGGGTAAAAAACCAACATAACCATCCAGCACATTCGCCTTCCTTTTCTCTAAGTAATATGTAATACGAGACGTTCCATTAACCATGTATGCCTGTGGCGGCCCCATCACTTTCACATACGGAAGTTCTCCTAAAATAGCATCCGATTGATTAATTTTTGCCTGACTAAATTCATCCCCTTTTTTAATCCTGATCAAACGTTGAAAAAACTTATACTTGACTTCGTAATTACCGACAATAGCCAAGGAATCAATCGTAATTAAAGGACCCGCTTCGTAACGAAAACTTGCCGTCAAATTTTTTCTTTCATCAATTTGTATTGAATCCAATCCAATGGAAGCAAAAGGATAGCCGTTATTTTCGGCTGTTTTAACAATTTTTTGTTCCAACTTATACAATTCCCGAATATCAAAAAGAGACCCTCTAAATTGCTTCGCATGGTAACCCACTTTATTAGCCAAAGGCAAGGGTAAAGACCCTCGTTTAATCTCTGCAAAACGATAAACTTCTCCAACATACAAAACTGCAATCCATTTTGATCCATTTTGAATAATCGAATCGATGGAAGCTTCCAGATATCCTTTTTTATGCAACTCCAATAAAAAATCGGAAAGAGACTTAACAGCACTCAGAGAGTCTTTGTAACTTGCCTCTGGAAATTTCACACCTGTTTTAACCGACTGCGGAGAAGATAATGCAAGACTAATCTTTTGCGCATGGCTAAATAAACACGCAAAGAAAAACAAAAAGAATAATACAATAGATCCTCTTCTCACAGGAATACTACAATTAAAAACATTACAATATACTACATCTGGCTGGCATTTACATACATATTCCCTACTGCAGAAAAGCTTGCCACTATTGTGACTTTCATTTCAGTACCTCTATGGGTACCAAAGAAAGAATGATCGAAGCCATGAGCCAAGAACTTGCGCAGAGAAAGGATTTCCTAAACACAGTAAACACAATTTACTTTGGAGGAGGAACTCCATCTTTATTGTCAGAACCAGAGCTTTCTTCTATTTTTAAAGCACTACATACTCACTTCAGTATAGCTTCCGGAATAGAGATAACGTTAGAAACTAACCCCGATGATATCACCAGAGAAAACTTAATGCTTTGGCAATCCCTAGGGATTAATAGACTAAGCATAGGCTGTCAAACCTTTGACGATACCATCTTAAAAAAGCTAAACCGTATACACGAATCAAAAACAAGTATTGACAGTTTTGAATTAGCCAGAACAAACGGCTTTAATAATATTTCCATTGATTTGATGTTTGGCTTACCAGGACAAACCGAAGAATTGTGGCTTAAAGACCTCGAAATCGCATGTTCTTTAAGCCCCGAACACATCTCTACATACGGTTTAACCATAGAAAGTAAAACGGTTTTTGGGCATCAGGTTGCCAAAGGTTTACTGGCAATACCCAGTGAACATATACAAGCAAATTGTTATGAACAGCTCATGGATACGCTAGAGCAGAATGGTTACGAGCAATATGAAATATCCAACTTCTGTCTTCCTGGCTTTGAATCGAAACACAATTCTTCCTATTGGGAACAAGAAATCTACTTAGGTATTGGCCCCTCAGCACATTCCTTCGATGGAGAATGCAGAATGTGGAACCATTCTAATAATATCTCGTATATTAAAGCTATTGAAGAGGGTCTAACAGCCTATTCTTTTGAACGCTTAAACCCAGAAAACCGTATCCATGAGTATATTCTCACTGCGTTAAGAACCAAAAAAGGGATCAATATTGATAAACTGATTCACCAACTGAACTATCCAGAAAAAAAACTACAAGAAATTATTACTCTTTTAAGAAAAAACAACTGGATTAAACCAACAAATGATCAAATACAACTGACTCCATCAGGAAAATTGCTTGCTGATGAAATTACATTGAAATTTTTCTTACATTGAATATGTGTTATTTTTGATCCTATATCAGATAAGGCGTAAATTTTATAAAAAAAAGGAATGTCTGTAGAAGAAAAGAAAGCGTTTTTATTGTTGCTCATCATTATCTTTAATTATCACGGATTAAGTGATGTAGAACAACAAATCTTGAAAGAAACTGCGGCATCCATCGATGCTCAAGATGAACTCGATTGGGTGAAATCATTTTCTAAACCATCCGTGGATGAAACCTACGATAAAATAAAGACATACATCACCGAATGTATTCAAGATTATTCTACGGAAAAAAAACTCACTGTACTCACTAATGTGTGGGATGCCAACATGCAAAAAGGATACATCAGCGAAATGGAGGCAACCGCTATGTTATTACTATCCAAAGAATGGAAAGTTCAGAAGGAATTTATTTTACATATCCGAGAAAAAAAGAAAACGACTTGATCGGCTTTGCCTCATCAGTACCACCATTCAACCATACTACACCCAAGGCCCATTGATCGTTATGAATACTAAAGTCTTTTGGAGCATACTGCTTGTATTATCCACTTTATTTTTTTCTTCCGCTCAAGCCCAATCCTCAATCCCCTTATACGACAGATATGACTCTCTAAGGGGAACTCTCAATGCGAATAGAAATTGTTTCGACGTATACTATTACAACTTACACTTACAAATCAATCCTGCTGACAGCACGGTAAAAGGATTTAACGAAATTTTATTCACAGGAACATCAAATTCCTCTACCCTTCAACTTGATTTGTTTTCCAACTGGACAATCGACAGCATCACGTCAGATCATCTATCTTTAACATATAAACGCGATAGTGATTTTGTGTTTGTACAACTGGAGAACCCACTACAGATCGGCGATAAAAAAAGTATTACCGTATACTACCATGGGAATCCTACAATAGCTCCAAAAGCTCCATGGGATGGGGGTTTTGTATGGGCTAAAGATTCTTTAAATAACTATTGGACAGGTGTTGCTTGCGAGGGAATAGGAGCAAGCTTATGGTGGCCATGTAAAGATCATCTAAGCGACGAACCAGATAGTATGGACATGAGCTTCGATGTACCAAAGGGTTATACTGCGGTGGGAAATGGTAAATTAATCGATCAAAAAGAATTAGGAAATAACTTTACCCGCTTTCGTTGGCACGTTTCCTACCCCATCAATACATATAATGTAACCGTGAACATCGCCCAATACGTTTCATTTCAGGAAAAACATGTACAAAAAGATGGCTCATCACTCGATCTCAATTATTATGTTTTGAGCTATAACCTCGAAAAAGCAAAAAAGCATTTTGCTCAAGTGCACAAAATGCTTGATCTTTATGAAAACCTTTTTACAGCATATCCATTCCCTAAGGATGGTTATAAAATGGTCGAAACTCCTTACTGGGGAATGGAACACCAAAGTGCCATTGCTTATGGCAACGATTATAAAAACGATGTTATCGATTGGGATTATATTATCATACATGAAAGTGCGCATGAATGGTGGGGGAATAATGTCAGCACCAAAGACCATGGCGAACTATGGATACATGAAACGTTTGCGACCTATACAGAGGCACTACTCGTAGAAGCCTCTTATAATTACGAGACAGCAGTAAAGTACTTGTATTATCAAAGACCAAGAATAAAAAACACAGAGCCTATTATTGGACCATTAAACGTCAATTATCAAGACTGGAATGGTTCGGACATGTATTACAAAGGAGCATGGGCATTGCATACCTTAAGACATTATATCAACAACGATAGCCTTTGGATTGGGATGTTCGGTGCCATTCAAAAAAAATTCGCATTACAAACCATTGAATCTACAGAATTGATCGCATTCATGAATGGCTATCTTAAGCAAGACTTGAACTGGTTTTTCAAACAGTATTTCTACCAAGCAACGATACCCACATTACAAGTCCATAAAGAGTTCAAAAAGAAAAAAGTAGTAGTGCGTTTTCAATGGAAAAATGCCGGTAGTGACTTCAAGTTGCCCGTCTATTTCAGTGATTGTAACAATAAAATAGTCAAACTCATTCCTAAAACATCTTTATTAAAAGTTAAAATTAACATTCCTGAAGGTTGTACAACATTCGACTTCATCGATTATTTGTATTATATCGATTACGAGGAACTACCTGTAAAATAAATGGACTAAAAGTAAGGGTTGAAAATTTTCAACCCTTACTTTTTTTAATCGTTGATTCAGCGGGCACTTCATTCAAACGAATTTCTCTTTTTACTTCTGTAGAGGATGGCGAGGCATGGGGAATGTCCTCGTGATGCGTTTTTCCCTGATTTGCTTCACGCAAAAGGTTTGCTTGAGCAGTAGCAATAAGTAAGTACTGATCTATCATGCGTATCCATTGCTTTTAATACTACATAGATACGCATGATCAGAGAAGAAGTCAGGAACGTGTAATAAAGAAACAGAAATAACAGCGATGTAATAACCAGGTACTGTTATTTCTGTTTCTTCATCAATTCTAATTCCATCTTCAAAAAACGAGCGGTATGACTTTCTTTGATGTTTATAATACTTTCAGGAGTCCCTTCTGCGATAATTCTACCTCCTCCTGCTCCTCCTTCCGGTCCCAAATCAATGACATGATCAGCGACTTTAATAATATCCATGTTGTGTTCAATCACCAATACCGTATTGCCTTTATCTACTAATTGTTGAAGCACTCTTAACAGATGTCTAATGTCTTCAAAATGAAGTCCTGTCGTTGGCTCATCAAAAATATACAACGTTTTACCAGTGTCTTTACGAGAAAGCTCCGTAGCCAGCTTTACACGTTGTGCTTCTCCTCCAGATAGTGTAGGAGCATGCTGTCCCAGGGTAATATAACCCAATCCTACTTCTTGTAAAGTTTTTACCTTACGGTAAATTTGAGGTTGCTTCTCAAAAAAATCCACCGCTTGATCAATGGTCATATCCAATACATCCGATATCGATTTGCCTTTGAAGCGGACTTCTAACGTTTCCCGATTGTATCGTTTACCCTTACACGTATCGCAAGAAACATACACATCAGGAAGGAAATCCATTTCAATCAATCGCATACCTCCACCTTGACATACTTCACAACGTCCACTTTTCACATTGAAAGAAAAGCGACCAGGTTTATACCCTCTAATTTTAGCTTCTGGTAAAACCGAAAATAACATTCGAATATCGCCAAATACTTCAACATAAGTGGCCGGGTTAGAACGGGGTGTACGACCAATAGGAGCTTGATCGACCTCAATCACTTTATCAATATGTTCTAATCCCTTAATCGATTCAAAAGGCAGTGCTTCTTTTCTCGATCTATAAAAATGTTTTCTCAACACAGGATACAAGGTTTCATGGATCAACGAAGATTTACCACTCCCGGATACTCCTGTGATACAAGTGAATGTACCTAAAGGTAATGTTAAGGTAACATTTTTTAAATTATTTCCTGTAGCACCCGACAACACAATAGATTCGCCAGATCCTTTACGACGTAAAGCAGGCATTTCAATAGCTTGTTTTCCCGAAAGGTATAAGGATGTTAAAGAGTTCTGTTTTAAAAATACGTCAGGTGTTCCTGCTGCCACCACATACCCACCGTGAATACCAGCTCCCGGACCAATGTCCAAAATGTAATCCGAATCGAGCATCATATCTTTATCGTGCTCTACGACAAGGACTGTGTTCCCCAAATCTTTAAGGTCTTTTAAAGCCTTAATCAATTTCTCGTTATCGCGCTGATGCAAACCAATACTGGGTTCATCTAAAATATACAGTACCCCTACCAGCTGTGTTCCTATTTGAGTTGCTAAACGAATACGCTGTGCCTCTCCCCCAGACAAGGTACGAATGGCCCGATTCAAGGTAAGGTAATAAAGCCCTACATCCAACAAGAACCCGATACGTTTCTTCACCTCTTTCAAAATTTCGTGCGCAATGATACGTTGTCGATCCGATAATTTATCTTCGACCGTATCCATCCAAGACGATAAGGTGTTCAAGTCCATGGATGCCAATTCAGAAATATTTTTATCGTGTATTTTAAAATACAATGCTTCTTTCTTCAATCGATCGCCATGGCATTCCGGACATTCTAACACTTCGGTAAAGTCATCGAGGATATCTTTATCCGCACCCAGTTTCTCTTCTCTTATTCTATTCAAATAAGGAATTACTCCCGGGAAATGATCTGGTGACCATTGGTCTTCTGGTCCCTGATCTCCGTATAATATTTCATCTATCGCCTTCGTAGGAAGTTCTTGAAACGGTTTACTGATGTTTTGTTTATGACGTTTCAGTACTTTTTCAATTTGACTAAAAATCCAAATCTCTCTGTATTCTCCTAAAGGGACAATGGCTCCACGAGACACACTGAGTGTTTCATCCGGGACGACTGTTTCTTTGGTAATTTGCTCTATACATCCCAATCCTTTACAATGAGGACAGGCTCCATAAGGAGAATTGAATGAAAATAAATTCGGTGCAGGTTCATCGTAAGCAATACCGGACAAAGGATCCATCAAAGAACGAGAGAAATAATGAGGCTCTGTTCTTAGTGAATCAACCACCATCATTACCCCATTCCCTAATTTCAAAGCCGTGGCAATGGAGCGAATCAAACGCTCTTTTTCTGTTGCCTTCACTTTAATACGATCAACCACCAATTCAATATCATGTATTTTATACCGATCGACCTGCATTTTAGGCACCAAATCGACGATGTCTCCATCGATTCTCACTTTATTATACCCTTGCTTACGGACCTGCTCAAATAACTCTCTGTAATGTCCTTTTCTTGCTCGTATTAAAGGAGCCAAGAGTGTCACATTTTGATCGTCAAAATTACTTAATATCGCATTCAGAATTTGTTCTTCTGTTTGCTTCTCCATCTTTGCACCTGTGACATAGGAATACGCATCGGCTGCCCTTGCATACAATAACCTTAAAAAATCATAAATCTCCGTTACTGTACCTACCGTAGAACGCGGATTACGTGAAGTTGTTTTTTGTTCAATAGAAATAACAGGACTCAACCCATTGATTTTATCAACATCTGGACGTTCCATTCCTCCAATGAAAGAACGTGCATACGCAGAAAAACTTTCCATGTAACGTCGTTGACCTTCGGCATAGATGGTATCAAAAGCTAATGAAGATTTACCACTACCACTAATCCCTGTCAGTACCACCAATTGATTGCGGGGTATTTTAACATCTATGTTTTTTAAATTATGTTCTCTCGCACCATATACTTCTATGAACTCAAAACCTGTAGAGTCCAGTACATAATCCTTCTTTTTCGTTTTGGCTGTCTTTGTATCGCTCATTGCTGGGGTCTATTGATAAGATACGGCCTACTTCACGCCTACGGCAAGCTTATACTTCTCAGAAGATTTTCGAAGTGTAAGGGTATTGGAAAGTAACCAGGGATTCAAATTTTTCAACTCTTGTAAACTCATTCCATGCTGTTGAGCAAATATACTCACGTCTTTAATGGAAGAACTGACCGTAACATAGTTATACTGAGGAATACGATGGATATAACGCTTTACCTTATACTTAGAGGGGTTTTCATATAAATCTTTTAGAGAAATGATTTTATACAAATAGCGTTCTGTTTCCAAACTAAAAGTCATGTCATAGTAAGAAGAAGCTTTTTGTCTTTTCATATCCCTTAGCAGTCCATTAAGACCTCTATTGTAAGCCGCAGCAACCAATGTCCATGATTTTAATTGCTTATAATTTTGTTTAAAATAACGACATGCGGCATGTGTCGATAAAATAGGATCTAAACGTTGATCCACTTCCTCATCTACACGCAAACCCATTTCTCTGGCCGTGTCTTCTTTGAATTGCCAAAATCCTACTGCTCCCCGGTAAGAAGATATATTTTGAAAGCGGGATTCTGCCATCGCAATATACTTAATGTCAGAAGGAAGTTTATACTTTACAACAATCGCATGCATTTGAGGCAACCAAATCGAAGCATCCCTCATCAACAACCTTGTCGATGAATTGTTCTTTGTATTTAATTTCAACTCCCTATAGAAATGTCGGTACGCATCAATCGTTTTAAAATGCACTTTTTCTCCAGCAAACGTAATGCTGTCAGGAACCTTAGCGATAATTTGCTGATGACGATCCTGGTACTCACGAGAAAAATTAGAACTGTCGCTAAAAAAGACATAAGCAACATAGCCCAATAGAATTAGGCCCGACAGTATAACGAATATTTTGACTTTCGATCTCAAACTGATTCTAATTAACCTATAATTTACGCAATAAAATTGGATCAGAAAAAAGTATGTAAGGCTTCGTTCAAAGTTTTATATTCAAAAACAAATCCTTCCTGTAGAACTTGATCGCACTTTACCCTGTTTCCTCCCAATACCGTTTCAGCCTTTTCTGCTCCTAAAATGAATTCTAATGCAAACGGAGGCACATTGGGCATAAACAAATTCCTGTTTAAACGCCGGGCAATAGCCTTTGTCATATCTAGATTCGTGACGGGTTCTGGCCCTACCGCATTATATACTCCCTTCATGTTAGCATGCTCTATGGCAAACACAAATAAGGCTACCAAATCTTCTATGTGTATCCATGATATATATTGCTGACCCGATCCTAAAGCTGAACCAACATGGTATTTAATGGGTAAAACCAATTGGGGTAAAGCTCCACCTTTCATAGAAAGCACAATTCCAATGCGTAAAACAACTTGTCGAACAGTTGTTAAGTTTTCTGTAAAAAAAGCCTTTTCCCATAAATCAACCACCCTCGCTAAAAAATCAGGCCCTGAATCCGATGATTCATCTACCCAAGCGGAAACCGTATGAAAACCATATATCCCTATCGCTGAAGCATTGATGAATGTTTGTACTTGGGCATGTTGAGCAACTGCTTTGGAAAGTAATTGGGTACTGTTTACCCTGCTGTCTAGAATCAACTTCTTGTAAGGGCTAGTCCACCGTTGATCAAAAACTCCAACACCTGATAAATTGATCACATGCTGAACATCTACCAAACAAGATTCGTCGATTGTTCCTCGTTCAGGATTCCAATGAAAACGATGCTGTGTTTTGTCGGTCGGTTTACTGTGACTGAGCGTCGAAACCCTGTATCCTTTTTTCTCTAATGTCGTCTTTAAAAGACTCCCCACCAAACCACTTGCTCCTGCAATCAAGACATTCTTCATTTTGATCTGATTTATTTATTTGTTAATATGTGTAATGTATAAAACCGATAACCGTTATGAGTAAAATTTGTGCCGCAATAACCCTTTTATTTTTTACAGCTGCTGGCTCATTCCATGCATTTTCACAAGTTAGAGAAATTCAAGCGATCGCAACTAAAGATAAAATAGAATCGGTCTCTCGGGAAGGGAGTAGCATAACCATTGAATTAAACGATAAAACCATCATCAAAGAATGGGAAAATGAATTAAAAACATACGGTAAGCTTACTAAAATTAGTGAGGGTTACAAAATAGTAGGAGCTTATTTCCCTGGTGTAGCAGGTACCTGTATCATTTACTCCAAATGCTATTCAACAACAAAAGGATATGTCGTTTGGTGGACAATTGACACCGGTAGCGAAGCCAAAGTAAGTCCTGCTCCCCTAGAGAAAAAATTGGTAGATTTTGCTCGTCAGCAATACATACGAGACATCAATATTCAAATTCAAGATGCAGAAGAAGCCGTTAAAAGTTCGGTAAAATTACAACAAAAACAAATCGATAAAGGGGAAACACTTGTCATCAACATTCAAAAAAATGGATTAGAAAAAATAAAGCTAGAAGAAAAATTACAGCAGAATGCCCAAGAGCTGATTCAATTGAATGCCGATGTCGAACAAAACAAAACCGATCAAATAAAGGCTCAGGAAGAAGTCGATAAAATGCAAAAAGCATTAGAACTGGTAAAAGCAAAACTAAATGGCATATAAAAAGATTGGCCCTGTCTGTAATGTTACAGACAGGGCCAATCTTTTTGCACTTACATTATACATTATTGATTGTTACTTTTTTCAATATTTCTGCAATCACATCAAGCGAACGAATACCTTCTGCTTCCGCTTCGTAATTAAGGATTACACGATGGTTCAAAATATCAGGTGCAATTTCTTTGATGTCTTCCGGCAACACAAAATCTCTGTTGTTGAAAAAGGCCAAGGCTTTAGCACCACGGTTTAAATGGATCGCTGCACGGGTAGAAGCTCCATACTGTACGTAGTTTGCTTCTTCCGTTAAATTATATTCTTTCGGATAGCGTGTCGCAAAAATCAATTCAATGATATAACGTTCTAACGATTCAGAAATATTTACACGATTGATTTCTTCTCTTAACGCAAAAATATCTTCTCGATTCAAAATTTTATCCACCTGTTGTTTGTGTTCAAGATTTGCAACACGTCGCATCACTTGCAATTCTGTTTCTTTATCGAGGTACGTCAAATTCACTTTCATCATGAAACGATCGACCTGCGCCTCTGGTAAAGGATATGTTCCCTCTTGCTCCAATGGATTTTGTGTAGCCAATACTAAAAAAGGGCGATCTATAGGATAACTGGTATCGCCAATGGTCACTTGTCTTTCCTGCATACATTCTAACAAAGCCGACTGCACTTTTGCAGGAGAACGGTTGATTTCATCGGCTAAAATTAAATTAGCAAAGATAGGTCCCTTCTTCACCACAAATTCTCCACTGTGTTGATTGTATACCATCGTACCTACCAAATCAGAAGGCAATAAATCGGGAGTAAACTGAACACGATGAAAATTCAAATCTACTGCACGTGCCAATGTATTTACACTTAATGTTTTTGCCAAACCAGGAACACCTTCTAATAAGATATGTCCTTCCGTACACAAGCCGACTAACAAGCGATTGATCAAGTAGCGTTGGCCTAAAACGACTTTTCCTACCTCATCCAATACCTCTGCTACTTTCTTTTGATAATGCGCTGTTCTTTCTTTTCCTTCCAAAACAAGGTTAGTTTTATGTGATATCTATTTTTTATTAGGTTACTGCACATCTCTGATCACCAGCATTACCATTTTTTAAAGACAAAGAATACGGCCAATACAATACATACAAAGCCTGCAATGTAATTCCAAGCCAATTTGTCTGTTCTGAATACGAACAGAACAAAGATAGTAAATACAGCCAAAGATATGACCTCTTGAATAAGCTTAAGTTGAAACAACGAAAAAGGCCCGGCATTGCCCTCATAACCAATTCTATTGGCAGGTACCTGGAAAATATACTCAAAAAAAGCCAAGCCCCAACTCAGCATGATGATGCCAAATAGGCCCCATTTTTCCAAAAGACTAAATTTTTTGAGATGCAAATGACCGTACCAAGCCAAGGTCATAAAAATATTCGATAAGATTAAAAGCAGTATAGCCCAAATTCCTTTCATAAGGTTAATTTATGAAAAAGGACTAATGTCTCATAAAGAAAGATGGATTTTCGGAGTCAACCGATCAACTCTTTTTCAGGTCGTTTGCTTCTGAGTACATAAGAAGATATAGAAAATGGAGGTTTGAATCAGAAGAACTCATCCGTCGCAGGCCGCCTCACATGAATACTGTTCACTTGCCGAGGTTATTCAACTATGGTTACCTCATCCTATTTCGCTATGAGTGGTTCGTGAAACACGAACCACAACGACACGAACCACAACTTTATGAGAAAAAGAGCTTAAACAACAATACGTCTTTTAAATATTGCTACCTCTTCACAAGTTTGAAGGTTTGATTGATGGTTTCCGTTTGCACGATGGCAATATAAAAATTAGTCGTCGGAGGTAATGTTTTACCAAACGAAATCGAACCCGAAGGTTGAGGATGGTATTCTTGCAAGAGCACTCTTCCTAAGGCATCCACCACCGTGAGCTTAAGTAGTTTAATTTCTTCGGAAGGTAAAATAAGTGTCGTTTCTTCTTCAAAAATAGGATTCGTAATCAGGACTCCTTCATTTTTTAATACCAACTGACGGATGGGACTATCCTGAATACTACCGTCAAAATCTGTTACCATCAATCGGTAATAAACCGTTCCACTCTTAGGCAAATCAAGATCATCGAAGGAATAAGACTTTAAGGACAAACTACTCCCGATTGCAGCCACCTTACCAATAGGATGAAAATGTATCCCATCCAGGGATTTCATGATGGTGAAATCCTTGGTGTTGCTTTCTGTAGAGGTGGTCCATGTGAGATGTGCATGATCATTAACTCGTGTAACATCAAACGAAATGAATGCTACCGGAAGTACAGAACAATCCACTGTAATGGTCATGTTATAAGCAATAGCTCCACCACAATCATTGGGGACCATCACAGTATAGGCTGTCGTTACAGCTGGCGTAAAGGTAGGTGTTTCGCTATAGATGTTATCGATGGAACCGTCATTCGGAGACCATACATATTTTGGAGTAGCGTAAATTTGAAACTCCCAAATGGAATAACCATAAATCGTAGATCTTGCAGTACCCAACATACGCACATAACGGATATTGGAGGCGGACACCACCACCGTATCTTTTAAGTCATTCGCTGGATAAGCATTTAAGCGATTGACATTCGTTTCCGTATACACTGTTGTCCAAACCGTGGCATCGGTTGAAACCTGCAATTGGTATTGCGAAGCATAGGCCGCTTCCCAATGAATGATGACACTATCAAGGTCTTGAACAGAACCCAAGTCAACATAAATCCATTCCGGATCATTTCCTTGTATACTTTCCCAACGTGTAGCCACATTGCCATCTACCGCCTCTGATGCGCTACTGATGGTGCTTGAAGCAACAGCCGTTTTACCCAATGCCATATTTTGTCCAGCCAATCTACCCAGTGATGGCATCTGCACAGTCACGGAATTCCCTGGACAAATGGTCGCATCGGACAAGGTAAAGGTGGTCAGATTTTTGTCGACAAAAACTTGTTGATCGTTAAAGAAGCCTCCTGTAGAAGACGTGAAGCCCCAATACACATAAGGGTCACCTAAAAAAACATTGTTTAAGATATCGTAATTATAGGTGAAGCGAAGCGTACCGCCGAAGAAGACGCTCAAATCCTGCGTGACCGGATCATATGAGATCTGGAAATCGTACCAAACACCGTCTTCTATATTCGTTTTCGTAGCATGTGCTTGAATAGGACCATATAAATTATTAGCAGCATCGGCATGGTCAACCACACCTTGTTTCACCACCGCAATATGATCGTAACTTGGATCTGAATTATCGAATGCACCCGTCGCTAAGGTATTTTCATAGGTATCAAATTCAACAGCAATCGATTGACCTGGCATACTGGCATAACCAATGCCTCCACCAAAGGTACCTGCATTCAAGCAATTGTTTTGCATGACAAAAGCGATACCATCGGCACCCGCATCATCGGTACCAAAATACAATTGTCCAGCCACAGTAAATGGAGTTCTGAGATCGTGTTCTAATTGGTACCATATCGAGCCCCCTTGATTATTTAAGGCAGGCGTCAGCTGGTAGATACCCCCTCCCAAAGCTGATGCATCGTTGTTCGTTTGAAACTGTGCAAAGCTGTTGCTTGTAAGATATAAAAGAAGAAAAAGAAATAGCTGGAGTCTTATGTTCATGATGGCATCAAGGTACTAAAATAAGGTATACTACAATACTAATGTATTGTACAATTATAAGAATAGCAATATTGAGAATAAAACAATTTTATTTAAATAATGACAAAACAAGCTGCTTATTGTGAAATCATAATTTTCAAAAATATAATTTTTTTAATATTTTAAAAAGGTATATGTTTACACTTAAAAGACCATAAGAAATGGATTAAACAAAAAAAGAACCTCTTTTCTTAAACGACTCTACGTTTAAGAAACACAGTTATGAAAAGCTGGTTTAGGATTTTCTTGTCGTTGAAGATTCCCTAAGGTGAGCGTTAGTCCTATGTCTTGTAAAGACAACGCAAAGAGATAAAAGAAAACAAGCAGAGAGTGTTTTTACAATTTAATAATCCGAGACCTTCAAAATTTGGAAGCCTGCTGACAAAATGGTATGCTTACAATTACCCGTCTAAAACTATACCATAAAAAAGCCCGTTTTCTTACGAAAACGAGCTTTTTAAGTCTTGAGTGTGAGCGCGAGTAGTGAGAGGCAATCAATCCATACTCCTTACTCGAACCTCTTTACTGCAATGTACCCGGGGCGGGACTTGAACCCGCACTGACATTACTGCCAACAGGATTTTAAGTCCTGCGTGTCTACCAATTCCACCACCCGGGCAAAAAAAGAAACGTAGCAGAACTACGTTTCCTTAGTGAGCGAAAGACGAGATTCGAACTCGCGACCCCGACCTTGGCAAGGTCGTGCTCTACCAGCTGAGCTACTTTCGCGTTGGTCATTGAGAATGCAAAGATAGCCATAGAAGGTATATTTGCAATATATTTTTTGAAAAATCTTCCGAAATACGCCTAAAAACTTAATTCTTTCGGGCGAGGTTCTTCATCTCATTGAGCTTCAAAAGAGCCTCCACAGGCGACATCGTATTGATATCCAAAGCTTGAAGCATATCACTCAACACCAACCATTCTCCCGGAAGGGGCTCAAAAAGCTGCATTTGAACCCGCTGTTCTTCCGCTGAAGTTTTCAAAGCCTGCTTTTTATTGTCAGTAAGTTTCTCTTTCTCTAGATTTTTCAATACCTCTGAAGACCTTAAAACCACTTGATTGGGCATACCTGCCAATTGAGCCACATGAATACCAAAGCTGTGTTCACTGCCTCCTTCTTTGAGTTTACGAAGAAAAACAATCTTATTGCCCACTTCTTTCACCGATACATTGTAATTCTTAATGCGGGGAAATTCTTCTGCCAATTGATTCAACTCGTGGTAATGGGTAGCAAACAAGGTCTTCGGCCTGTACTTGGGATGCTGATGTAAAAACTCCACAATCGACCAGGCAATGGAAATCCCGTCGTAGGTACTCGTACCTCGGCCAATCTCATCCATCAAGATGATGCTGCGTTCGCTCAAGTTGTTGAGGATACTGGCCGTCTCACTCATCTCCACCATAAAGGTAGATTCTCCTTTCGACACGTTGTCTGATGCTCCTACACGCGTAAAGATCTTATCAATGATACCGATCTCTGCCGCTGCCGCAGGCACAAAGCATCCCACTTGAGCCATCAATACAATCAAGGCCGTCTGCCTCAGTAAGGCAGACTTACCGGCCATGTTGGGTCCCGTAATGACAATAATCTGGCATGTTTGATCGTCTAACTTTACATCGTTAGGAATATATTCTTCTCCAGGAGGTAAATTTTTCTCAATCACCGGATGACGACCTGCCTCTATAGTCAAAGCCAAGCTGTTATTGACCACTGGCCGTGTATATTTATTTTGTATCGAAATGGTTGCGAATGACACTAAACAATCCAAGCGCGCAATCAGCTGCGCATTTTGCTGAATCGTTTGGACATAATCTTCCGCAAACAAGATCATACGACGGAAAATATCCGATTCGATTTGAACGATCTTATCTTCTGCTGTTAATATTTTTTCTTCGTACGTTTTTAACTCTTCTGTAATGTAGCGTTCAGCATTCACCAAGGTTTGCTTTCGTATCCAATCGCTCGGTACTTTATCTTTATGCGTATTGGTAACTTCTAAATAATAACCAAATACCCTGTTGAAAGAAATCTTCAACGAAGAAATTCCTGTGCGATCGACTTCTCTCTGTTGAATTTGAAGCAAATGATCTTTCCCTGAATAAGCAATGGAACGTAATTCATCGAGCGTCGTGTCGATGCCTTCCATGATCATCTTTCCTTGGTTGGAAAGCATCGGTGCATCAGGTTTCAACTCTTTCGCTATTTTATCCACCAACAACTCGCAAGGATTAATTTGCTCAGCCATCTTCGCCAAAGCATCTAAATCCGTTTGCTTCAACAAAGAAGCAATGGGTTTCAATTGTTCCAAGGATCTTCGCAATTGATTCATTTCCCTTGGATTCACACGGCCTGCAGAAACTTTTGAAATCAAACGTTCTAAATCTCCAATCTGATGCAAACAATGTGAAAGCTGAGAAAGGATATCTTGTTTATCGACTAAAGCTTGTACAACATGTAACCGTTCTTCAATGGTAGTAACTTCTTTTAGGGGCATCACCAGCCACTTCTTCATCAAACGTCCGCCCATCGGAGTTACCGTTTGATCCATGATGTTTAGAAGCGAAACTCCTTCAGCATACTGAGAAGAAATCAATTCTAAATTGCGTATTGTGAAACGGTCAAGCCAAACAAACTTTTCTTCTTCAATACGAGAAATGGCATTGATGTGCTTCAAGTCGTGGTGTTCTGTTGCATTCAAATAATAAAACACTGCTCCTGCTGCAATGATACCTTCGGTTTGAGATTCAATGCCATACCCTTTTAATGAATTGGTACCAAAATGTTGTGTGAGTTTTTCATACGCATAATCGTGCTGATATACCCATTCTTCCAAAGGATAAACATGAAAACGATCACCCATGCTTTCATTGAATTCTGCTTTTTTATTTTTAGCATAAATCACTTCAGACGGTTGAAAGCTCTGCAGAATGCGCTCAATGTAAGATAAAGAACCTTGTGCCACTTGCAAATCACCCGTAGAAATATCCAACAAAGAAACACCGACCGCAGCTGCACCGAAATGTACAGAGGCTAAATAATTATTTTGTTTGCCGTCTAACACGTTGTCGTTATAAGACACCCCTGGCGTGACCAACTCCGTGACGCCTCGTTTCACAATGCCTTTCACTCCTTTCGGATCTTCCAACTGATCACAAATGGCTACACGCTGACCAGAACGCACCAAACGAGGCAAATAAGTATCAAGAGAATGATGCGGGAAACCTGCCAATTCTATTTCAGAACTTGAACCTGCACCACGCTTCGTTAAGGTAATGCCTAAAATTGCACTCGCTTTAATGGCATCTTCTCCAAAGGTTTCGTAAAAATCACCAACACGAAACAACAGCAGTGCCCCTGGATACTTGGCCTTAATGGCCATGTACTGTTTCATCAAAGGTGTTTCTAAGTTTACTTTTTCCTGAGCCATTTTGTGCAAATTAGCTTATATTTGAATCTAATAAAATTTAGTACTAATGCTATTCAAGTTACTAAGCTTGATAAAACTTTACCAATCAAGTTATTCACATGCACCATGAGAAAGCTCCAAACCACTGAATTGGGACGTCTAACAAACGAAGAAATCAAAGAAACACCTAAAAACAAGTTGATTGTTGTACTGGATAATGTCAGAAGTCTGCTCAATGTGGGCTCTGCTTTTAGAACAGGTGATGCTTTTCTTGTTCAAGAAATATGGTTGGTTGGTATCACAGGAACTCCACCTCACCGTGACATTCACAAAAGTGCTTTAGGATCTGAAAATACGGTATCTTGGAAATACTTCAGTGACGAAGCCTTAAAAGAAAATCTTCAAACACTCTCCCAAGAGGGATGGGAAATCATCGCCATCGAACAAATAGACCACAGCATTTCCTTAGAAAACTTTTCTCCTCAAGCAGATGGTAAGTATTGCTTGATTTTAGGGAACGAAGTCAACGGGGTTTCGGAAGACTTACTACCCTTATGTCATCATGCGATTGAGATTCCACAATGGGGTACCAAACATTCTCTCAATATCTCCGTTGCTACAGGAATTGTATTGTGGGAATTTGTGAGTAAAATGCGAAAACAAAAAAGTCGTTGAGGTTAAAACCTCGACGACCTTTTTGCATTGTACTTCGTCAACTTATTTATTTAAAGTCTTCTTACCTTGTAAATCCAATACCATTGGAATCGCCATGAAGATGGTAGAGTAACTACCAAATACCACCCCAACAAGCAACGATACAGAGAAACCTCTCAACGATTCCCCACCAAACAAACACAAAATCACCACAGCAACCAATACCGTAACGGTAGTCATGATCGTTCTGCTCAACGTACTGTTGATGGATGCGTTCAATAATGTCGCTAAATCCATTTTGGTATTTTCCGCTTCAAATTCACGCACCCTGTCAAATACAATTACCGTATCGTTAATCGAGAATCCGACAATGGTCAACAAAGCTGCAATAATGACCTGATCGATTTCGAACGCCGCAATTCCTAAGAATTGAAGTATCGAGAACATCGCTAAAACCATCATGGTATCGTGGAACAAAGCGACAACACCCCCAAAACCAAATTGCCATTTTCTGAATCGGATCAATACGTAGATAAAAATTCCCACCAAAGACGCAAAAATAGACTGCCATGAAGACTGCAAGATGTCATCGGCAACCGTAGCACCTACTTTATTGCTACTCAACAGTTGGAAGTCTCCTTTATTATATGTTTTCAAACCCGCAACCAATGCCGCTTCTACCATAGCATCACCTGCTTCTGTTTCATCTTCTACCAGGTAGCTGGTTGTAACTTTAACCTTCTTATTCCCACCATACGTTTTCACTTCCGTACCCGTTCCTTTAAAGTTATCGGCTAATGTTTCTTTCAAATCAGAAGCCACCACATCGTTTTTAAATTCCACGACATACGATCTACCTCCTTTAAAATCAACACCAAGGTTTAAGCCTCCGATCATAAATGTAGCTACAACACCCAAAGTAAGAAGTACTGTAGACGTTACATACGCTATTTTTCTGTACTTGATAAAATTGAAGTTAAGGTTGGTAAACAAGTTTCTCGAAACTACAGTCGTAAACGATACCGCATCTTCTGATTTGTTTTTAGTCAACCATCCTAAAATTACTCTGGAGATAAATACTGCGGTAAAGAAAGAACACATCACACCAACAATAAGCGTAGTAGCAAATCCTTTTACGGGACCAGAACCTAAGAAAAAGAGAATCACACCCGTCAATATCGTTGTTACGTTCGAGTCAAAGATAGAACTGAAGGCCTTTTCAAAACCCAGATCAATCGCCATTTTCAAGCTCTTCCCATTTTTCAACTCTTCTTTAATACGTTCAAAAATCAATACGTTCGCATCAACCGACATACCCAAGGTCAATACGATACCCGCAATACCCGGCAAAGTCAACACCGAATTAAAGGAAGCCAATATTCCCAAGGTAAAGATCACGTTAAATAACAAGGCAACGTCTGCAATCAAACCGCCTTTGTTGTAATAACCCACCATCAATACAATAACAACCAGCAGACCTGCCAATAAAGACATTAAACCATCCGCAATGGCTTCTTTACCTAAGCTTGGACCAATGATCACTTCTTCTACGATACGTACAGGAGCTGGCAATTTACCGGCTTTCAAAATGTTCGCAATATCATTGGATTCTTCCATGTTAAAATCTCCCGTGATCGAAGAACTTCCATTTGGAATTTCATTTTGTACCGTTGGAGCGGAATACACCACATCATCCAATACAATCGCTATCCTGCGTTTGTTTCTAGGATCTTTAACGGCATCGGCTGTTAATTTCTTCCATTTTTTCGCACCGCTCGCATTCATCTGCATAGAGATCTCATATCCTCTCCCATCAGAAGATACTCCTGCACGGGCATCGGTAATGGCATCACCAGACAATGGAGCCTTTCCTCCTCTTGATTTTTTAATCGGAATCAATTCAATGGTATTGTCCTTAGCATTTGCCTTTCTCTCCCACATTAAAACAAGATCTGATGGCAATAATTCTTTTACCCTTGGAAGCCCTAAAATACGATTGATCTTCGAAGTGTCTTTTACATCATAACGTAATGTATACTGGCTCTTCAATAAGGTAAACAAAGGAGAATTTTTAGCCGCTAAACTGTCCACTGCTTTTGTACTGTCTGCATTTGCAACAGCTGTAGTTGTTGTTGAAGCCGTAGCAGCGGAATCAACAGCTCCATCCAATAATAAATCGTCTCCGGTTTTTGTAACTGTAGAATCCACTAATGCATCACCATGTTGATTTGTATCGCCGCCTTTTAGCTTTTCTTGTGCAACAACGTATGAGTTCACGGCTGTCAGTGTATTTCCTATTTCAAACAAGTGGTACACTTCGAAAAAATCCAACTGTGCTGTTCCTTGCAATAAATTACGTACACGTTGAGGATTTTCTGCACCTGGTAATTCAACCAAGATTCTGCCTGTACCTTGAATACGTTGTAAGTTCGGCTGAATTACACCAAAACGGTCGATACGTGCACGAAGAATTTCAAACGAACGATCCACCGCTGAATCAATTTCACCATCTACCACCTTCTCTACTTCTGCATCGGTAGAACGAGAATTAATTTTAGCTCCGTTTTGAGCGTTAGCAAATATTTTCGCCAATTGATCAGGACCAGCCACTTCTTTGAAGGATTGATAAAACAATTTTTCAAAGGCCGCTTGGCTATTCTTTTGCTTCAATGTCGCTTTCTTTAACGCCTCTTTAAACAAAGGATTTTCTGCCTGTCCTCCTGCTAAGGCTTTTAAAATTTGTACCGGAGATACTTCTAATACTACATGCATACCGCCTTGTAAATCGAGCCCCAATGCCAATTCCATTTCTTTCACTTCTTTGTAAGTATAAGAAGCCATGCCTAAGAAATTGTACACCGGCTGATCGTATAAAGAATCGAGGTATGCTTGTTTTTTAGATGTGTTGACAACACCTGAAGAATCTTTTGATTGTTCAATGGCGGCATCCTGAATACCTTGTGCTACATACGTAAACGACATGTAGTAAAAGCTCAAGAGTGTTACGATGATCGTTAGACCAATAATTAAACTTTTGTTACGCATAAAATTAAGATGTATTGTATTACTGAATGAAGAAAATATAAACTAAAAACAAAAAGAGGCTTTGATCAAAAACATCAAAGCCATATAAAAACTAAGGAGCCTGCGTGGCAATAAAATGTCTGAAAAGTGTCTTGAAAAACTTACTGGTGCTGGGTTGAATAACCTTCGCCTCAATGGCTGTAGAAAAAGTATCTTCTGTACTAAAACCCAGTTGTATATCATTATAATCCAAAATAGTAGGGAACAACACATGTACATGCGACACATGCACGTGTACGACCTGAGGTTGAAGTAATTCCTTAACAGGCTCTTCTGTTTTTTTAGATGTCGACGTATGCTGCTTCTTTTCCACACCAGACACACCGATCGGTTTAGCCATGACATTACCAAAAGGTACAGCCAACACCAACAAAAGAATCAATACACTATGTAAGCCTTGTTTGAGCATAATCAGCCTCAAATCTAACAAAAAAAACTTAATTTGAAAGCTTTGCCTTTTCCCGTACAAAAAGAGACCACATTTCAATGACGGGCCTGATGTCCTCATTATTATTGGGAATAATGACATGGGCCCGAGAACGATACGGTTGTACATATTGCTGATAGGCTGGCATCACATGGTGTAAGTAACGGTAGGCCACATCCTTCAAATCATAGCCCCTTTCGACCTGATCCCTTTCGATACGGCGAAAAATTTTCACATGTTCTTCCGGGTCAAAGAATAAGGTGATATCGAAACGTTCCCTTAAAGGTTTATCGTGCAAACAAAACAACCCTTCTACAATCCATACGGGAGCAGGTTCCCAAGTCAGCCACTCTTCTTTTGCCAAAGGATTATTAAACGCATATTTCTTCAAACGCACTTGCTCGCCTCTTTCCAATTGCTCCAAACACAGCCGAAGCTGAGTCCAATTGATGGACTCTGGGGTATCGTAATTGGCAATGTTGTTCTCATCCAGGGGCTGTTCCTCCTTCGGACGATAAAAGTTATCCAACGAAATAAGAGTAGCCACGCCCTCTGATAACTGTTCTTGCAAACGTTCCAGAAAATACGTTTTACCAGAAGCTGTACCACCACACACACCTATAATATAAGGCCTTTTCATCCTTCTTACTGTTTAATAAAGTCCATAAATAACTTCAATGCCCTGGCACGATGACTGATCCTGTTTTTCTCCTCCAAGGGCATTTGAGCAAAACTGACTTGAAAGCCTTCCGGTTGAAAAATCGGATCATAACCAAAGCCATCTGTTCCTTGCCGCTCGTGCAATATGCTACCGACAACAATCCCTTCAAAAAGCATTTCTTTACCCCTGGCATCGATATGCGCCATGACGGTTCTAAAACGAGCGCTTCGTTCTTGAACATTTTCCATATTTTTAAGCAACAACCTCATATTGTTCTCGGCATCGCCATGCGCACCCGCATAACGGGCAGAATAAACACCCGGTGCTCCATTTAAAGCATGCACTTCTAAGCCCGTGTCATCCGCAAGTACAGGCTGCTTAAACCGGGCATATAAAAAACGCGCTTTGATTAAGGCATTTTCTTCTAAGGTAGTCCCTGTTTCCTCGATTTCAGCATTAACCCCTAAATCGTCTAAAGAAATCACCTTTATTCCTTCTGGTACAAACCCTTGCACCTCTTTCAATTTTCCCTTATTATGGGTTGCAAATATCAAATCCATGATCTAATGTGTTGTAAAACAGACTTTTTTGAATAGTCCGCAGGTTAAATTTGTAAACTATAAAAGAATCCCTTATCTTTGCCCTTCGTTTTCGCTAGACGTGATCTAGCACTAACCATTTAAACATACAAAATTATGGCAGTAAAAATCAGATTGGCTAAAAAAGGTAGAAAAAAATTAGCCATCTTCGACATTGTCGTTGCCAACTCAAAGGCACCGCGTGACGGTAAATTCATTGAGAAATTGGGTGTATACAACCCAACAACCCACCCTGCTACTGTGGAATTGAACGTAGAAGGTGCTTTCCAATGGGTAATGAACGGAGCTCAACCTACTGATACAGTAAAGAGCATTCTTCAAAAAAATGGCGTTCTTTTCCGTAAGCACCTCCAAATTGGTGTCAACAAAGGAGCCATTACTCAAGAACAAGCAGACAAGAAATTGGCTGAGTGGTTGAAATCAAAAGAAGCAGCGATTGAAAAAGCAAAAACAGATCTGGCCAACAAAAAGGTTTCTGACAAGAAATCTCGTTTGGAAGCGGAAAGCAAAGTCAATCAAGCGATCGCTGAAAAAGTAAAAGCGAAGAAAATTGTTGCTGAAAACCCAGTCATAGCTGCTGCTCTTGCAGAAGAAGCTCCTGCGGAAGAAAGCGCTCCTGCGGCTGAAGAGTCAGCAGAATAATTATTCCCCATGGATCGCGAAGGCTACTTTTATTTAGGTAAAATAGTTAAAGCCCATGGACTAAAGGGAGGTTTTCAAGTTGTATTGGAAGCCAGCAATCCCGATGATTATCTTGATTTGGAATCAATCTTTGTGGAACACAAACAAAGATTGGTTCCTTTTTTTATTGAAGACTTTTCTCTTCAAGCAAAGAACAAAGGCTTGCTCAAGCTGGAAGATATCGATACCATAGAACAGGCCCAAAACTATACTTCCTCTGCCCTCTACATCAAAGAAGATGACGTGAGTGAAAACGACCACGATGAGGCTGCTTTTTTCGAAGTGATCGGTTATACCATCATCGACGAAAACCTCGGTAATTTAGGACCTGTCAGTGACTACTACGAAAAAGTAGGACAAGACCTGATCGCCTTCGAACACCAGGGTCAAGAGATTTTAATTCCTGTCAATGAACATATCGTATTGGAAATTGACGCAGAAACAAAAACCGTGAAAACGTCCATCCCAGAAGGGCTAATCGATATATACCTCTCTCCCGCAAGCCAACCAGACGATGAGAATTGATATCATCAGTTGTGTTCCACAATTAATGGAAAGTTTCTTTGCGCATTCTATTTTAAAAAGAGCGCAGGAGAAGAATATTGTCGAAATCAAACTCCACGACATTCGCGATTACACCTTGTTGAAACACAAGCAAATCGACGACTACGCCTACGGAGGAGGAGCAGGCATGGTGCTCATGGCAGAACCCATTGACCGATGCATCAGTCAACTGAAAAGCGAGCGAACCTATGATGCCGTGATCTATTTGACGCCCGATGGAGAAACCTTCAATCAACAAACCGCCAATCGCTTTTCTTTACTGAATAACATCATTCTGCTTTGCGGACACTATAAAGGCATCGACGAACGTGCGAGAGAGCTGTTGGTAACGCATGAAATCAGCATAGGAGATTATGTATTATCCGGGGGAGAATTAGGCGCCGCTGTATTGGCCGACGCCATCATCCGATTAATACCAGGGGTATTGTCGGACGAAACCTCTGCCCTCACCGACTCATTTCAAGACGGTCTGCTGGCTCCTCCTGTATACACCAGACCAGAAGAATACAAAGGAAAGAAAGTACCTGAAATCCTTCTTTCCGGACATGAAAAGAAGATCGAGGAATGGCGATTCGAGGAGGCGCTCGAGAGAACACGCCTCAGAAGACCAGATCTTTATGAAAAACTAAAAAATTTACAATAAAGCTGGCAAATCAATTATTTTAGTTATATTTGCAGTCCTTTTAAAGAAGGAAAGGCTTTAATCTAAGAATGTCATGAGCGAATTGATCAAATTAATAGAAGCGGAATATCAGGAAAAAAGGTCTAGCCTACCTGATTTCAACACTGGAGATACGGTAAACGTACACGTAAAAATCATAGAAGGTAACAAAGAAAGAATTCAGCAGTACCAAGGTGTTGTGATACAACGCAAAAACTCCGGTACAAACGGCGAAACGTTCACTGTTCGTAAAATTTCTAACGGCATTGCCGTAGAAAGAATTTTCCCTACAAGTTCTCCAACCATCGATAAAGTAGAATTGATGAGAAAAGGATCTGTAAGAAGAGCTCGTTTGTATTACCTAAGAGATAAAAAAGGTAAAGACGCTCGTATCAAAGAAAACAGAAAAGGTTACGTAAAAGAGTAGTCCTTTTGGATATAAGATGAATAAAAAAGCCCCGATCGTAGATCAGGGCTTTTTTTTAACACGTTGTATACGCTCTAATTCTATGGAATTACAAGCCCGTAAACACTACGATACAAAAAATAGTTGCAAATCACGTGACAAACAAGCTATATTGCATTGGTGTTGGCTGGTGATGCAATCCTACTAACAATTTTTTAACATAAATAACAATGGAAAAAAGAATCGAAGCATTAGAATCCCAAATGAATGATGTAAAACCTGCCTTGGTTGCATTGCATAAAATACTACATGAAGCCATACAGAAAATAGATTCCAATTTTGAACTTCTCGACAACCGATTGGAGAACATGGAAAATCGATTAGGGAAAATTGAGAACAGATTAGGCGGACTTGAAAAAACTTCCTCTGAAGAATTTGAGTCCGTTGGAGGAAAACTAGATCAGCTCCATGTGGAAGTACAGAAAATTCAAAAGGTATCGAATTATTCTGAAGAATATGAAAACCTATTAAGGATAAGCAGATAGTCGCTGACCATTCATAAAAAAAGACCCTAGCATAAGCTGGGGTCTTTTTTTATGCCATTAGTTTATAAGAGTAGTCAGGTGTCTTGAAGTAAAACAAATCAATAAAAAACTGACCTCTGACACCTAACTACTAAATAATATTTTTGATTAACTTAGTGACTTGAATTAATAAGCAAACATCATGTTAAGAACACATACCTGCGGGGAATTAAGAGAAAGTCATATCGGACAATCCGTCGTATTGTGCGGATGGGTGTCAAAAGTACGTGATAAAGGCGGCATGATTTGGGTCGATTTACGTGACCGTTACGGCATCACACAATTAATTTTAGAAGAAGGTAAATCTCCCGCTGCCGCTATTGACATCGCACGCAAGGCAGGAAGAGAATTTGTATTGAAAGCAAGCGGAAACGTCATCGAGCGTTTAGCAAAAAACAATAAAATGTCTACCGGCGACGTAGAAGTGAAAGTGGAAGCGTTGGAAATTTTAAACCCCGCTAAAATTCCACCGTTCTTGATCGAAGACGAAACCGACGGAGGCGACGAACTGCGCATGAAATACCGTTACCTCGATTTGAGAAGAGAACCGGTACGTCAAAACTTATTGCTGCGCCACCAGGTTTCAAAAGAAACACGCATCTATTTAGACAGTTTAAAGTTCATCGAAGTAGAAACACCGGTACTCATTAAATCCACACCTGAAGGCGCACGCGATTTCGTCGTACCTTCCCGTATGAACCCGGGTCAGTTTTATGCCCTGCCCCAATCGCCACAAACCTTTAAACAACTCTTGATGGTATCCGGTTTCGACCGTTACTTTCAAATTGTAAAATGTTTCCGCGACGAAGACTTAAGGGCCGACCGTCAACCGGAGTTTACTCAAATCGATTGCGAAATGTCTTTCGTAACACGTGAAGACATTCTCGATACCTTTGAAGGATTAACCAAGCACTTATTCAAAACAGTCAAAGGCATTGATCTTCCTGAAATCAAACGCATGAGCTATGATGATGCCATGCGCTATTATGGTTGTGATAAACCAGACATTCGTTTTGACATGAAGTTTGTAGAACTCACAGACCTCGCTCAAGGCAAAGGATTCCCCGTATTCGATCAGGCAGCATTAGTAGTCGGTATTTGCGCATCTCAATGTGCCAAGTACACCCGCAAAGAAGTAGACGAATTAACAGACTTCGTGAAACGTCCACAAGTCGGTGCTAAAGGCATGGTCTATGTACGTTACAACGAAGACGGCACCTTAAAATCTTCTGTCGATAAATTTTACACAGAAGAACAATTGAAAGAGTGGGCTGTTCGCTTCAACGCAAAGCCCGGTGATTTGATGCTGATCCTTTCTGGTGAAGCGGACAAAACAAGACCTCAACTCAACAACTTACGCCTGGAAATGGGTACTCGTTTGGGCTTAAGAGATAAAGACAAATATGAAGTACTTTGGGTATTGGATTTCCCCTTGTTAGAATACAACGAAGAAGAAAAACGTTGGTTCGCCATGCACCATCCGTTCACCTCTCCAGGTGACATAGACGCCTTCATGAAATACGATGCACAATCGCCTTCACTAGGTAGTATCAAAGCGAATGCCTACGATTTAGTCATTAACGGTGTCGAAGTCGGTGGTGGATCGATCAGGATACACGACAAGACCATTCAAGACAAGATGTTTGAAGTCTTAGGCTTCACCAAAGAAGAAGCACACAAACAATTTGGCTTCCTACTCGAAGCCTTCGAATACGGAGCTCCCCCACACGGTGGTATTGCCTTTGGATTCGATCGTTTATGCTCACTCTTCGGAGGACAAGAATCAATTCGTGACTTCATCGCCTTCCCTAAAAACACCTCTGGCCGCGATGTCATGATTGATTCTCCATCGGAAGTGAATCCCAAACAGTTGGAAGAGTTGAGTGTAGCGGTGGCGATAAAGAAGTAGACAGTGGTCAGGTATCAGTAGTCAGTATCGAAATACATTGGCCTGGCATGATAATAAAACAAAAGGTCAGGAGTAAAAACTTCCTGACCTTTTTTGTTGACAATCACTGATACCTGACCACTGTCTACTGATACCTATAATTAATTACTGATTAATAAATCGAATCGATTGTTCTACATTCCCCGACAACACCCTCACCACATAGAATCCTTTGGCGAGATTTCCCAAATCGATCAATTCACCGGGAGTAGCAATAGTAGAAAATACAGATTGTCCCGTAATCGAATACACCGCAATGTTCAATTGTACATCGCCCGATAAGCCCACTATTCTAAAGCTTCCGTTACCAGGGTTAGGTACTAAGCTCAAATTAAGCGATCCTAATCCATTTATATAGACTACCGAAGAATACATTGATGAACCATCATAATCTTCCTGCAATAATCTATAATAGATATTTCCTAATGGCGCATCTTCATCGGTATACTGATAATTTAAAATACGACTACTGTTACCCGCAGCTAATACTTGTCCAATCGTTTCGAAAGTCGTTCCATTTAATGAACGTTGCACATAAAACACTTTTGAATTTTTTTCTGAAGCCGTAGACCATGTTACAGACACAGAAGCTCCTTGACCATATCTATTAGCATTAAAAGCCAACCAAGTTACAGGAAGAGGGCAATTGTAAGGCACCGCCGTAAGTTGAGAACAAGCTAATCTTGTAACCGACACGTTATTCGTAGAAATACTTAAGTTTTGTAAGTAGGCTGGTATTGCACCTCCTCCAGGAAAACTAAGAGCAGAAGTAAGAGAGTACGGGAATGTATATTGCGCTACCCAATTAGGAATACTATTAGGATTAGTAGAACCCGGTGCTGAAATGCTGAATCTATAATTACCAGGTCCTAAGGTGACTGCAGGATTCTCTGTCAATGTTTTAAGCGAGCCATAAACATTGACCGTACGAGCGTTGGTCCAAAATGTATTTACTCCCGAAGCATCTTGAATTGAAATAGTAAAATTTCTATTGGTTGGATCCGTACCCCAGTTTATTTCGGAAGTCTTCCAAATAAACGAATTAATTGTCAAAGGAGAATTGACTGTAAATGACATATATTGTGAGCTAGCTGCTATAGGGTTAACATCCAATGCTGTCGGAAAATATGTACTTGCAACTGGTGTCGTACTAGATCCTGTTTCAGCCCTTAAGTAAAACGTACCCGCAGTACCAGAAGAAGGAACTGTTACACTTGTTCCTGTAGCAAATGCCGTAGTTGCTGCTGCATTAGAATACCATACATAATTATATGCTCCATTAGGAGATACCACATCAAGCTTAACATTCCCTCCTCCCAAACAGGTTACTGTTGCAACAGCTGTTGCCTTAGGCAACACCTCTACCTCCGACTCACTCACATTGGTATAACCACACGCATCGGTCACTTGTACTTCCACCGTATAAGTACCTACAGCGGTATAGGTATGATTAATCGTTGGCCCTGTGGTATAGTCGGTCGTAGCATTTAAATTTTTATCGATATTCCAAACATAGGAAACAACCGGAATTACAGTAGAAGCTGTAAAGTCTACTGGATCTCCCAAACAAATTTCTCTTAGATTTGATAAAGAAGAAGTAATGTTGGCAATACCCGCCAAGAAACCTCTGTACACTTGAGGAAGTCCCATCTTCACCGCAGAACCTGCATCAGCTCCCGCATTGGACCAGGTCATAAAGTTATCGGTGAAAGTAGCTCCAGCCCCTTTAGTATCCGGATTTACAATTCTACCCAGATGAGAAGAAGGAGTACCTCCACCCGTAGGGTTATTGTCAAAATGGGCATAATATATACTTCCATCTTCGCCCAATTGTAATGCTCCTAATCCATTGGAAGTAACCCCTGCAACGGAGTGAACATACGTATTAGGAGCTGTATTGATCGTACCATCAACACCAGAAGAAATATCAAACTGATAAATTTTACCTCTCACTGCTTCACTTCCCGAATTAAAGTTCATGATGGTGGCATACAATAAATTCCCGTTAGGAGAAAACTCCATACCATACACTTCATTTGGATCAGCTCCTGCGAAGTTTGTTACAGTATTGGCCAATCCAATAGCACCTGTATTATTATTGAAATTAAAAACTTGTACTTCTTTTGCTATAGAGAAGAATGAAACCGCCAGTTTGGTAAAACAAGAATTGACTTTCATGGTAATGATACCATTCGAACTTGCTATAATGGCTGGAGGAGCCGTCACGCCATTGATCATCCTTCCGGCAGAAGAAATAACCTCATTGGCCGTACCGTTCAAGGCATTGATTACACCTGTTGTTGTATTAATGGAAGTAGGCCCAATACGGTAAGCATAAAAATTATTTGACCCTGCACCAGTACTTCTATTACCCGCTTGTTTACACACCAACCAAAAGCTCACGCCATCAAAATGAGGAACAGCGGTTTGAGCCTCCGTAACAGGTACACCTGCCGGAGTAATGAGTAGATTTTTATTCGTTACCGTATTCGTTGTAACATTTACAATAGAATACCTTAAGCCATTCAAAGCGTTGGCTGTTCCTGTACCAGAAGCTGAAGAAGCTTCCTCACCAGGTGTACTGAATATATAATAAAGATTAGTACTTCCAGGAACAGGGATAATCAAAGCCGTTTGAGTAGAACTGGTATTTCCGTTTAGCCCGTTACCATTGGTAATCATCGCATGGTTAGAACCATATACGGTAACACCATCTGTATAAAACAATAAATTTCCTGCAGGATCACAGATCGAGGCCATCCCTTCTCCATTGTAATTTCCTAGGTTCATTGCAGAATTATTGAGCTTCGTTGGGACTCCTCCCCCGGAAAAATCCAACCCGGCCTTGGTACCAAAATACCATATACTGGCAGGACCTTGTCCAAAAGAAACCTGAGAGTATAGCAATGTAAAGACCACTGCTAAAAAGGCCGAAAAGAAGAATGTCGTTGTTTTATTCATAAACTTCAAATAAATAGATTATTGCGCTTAAATAACATCGAATCGCTCCCCTTGCGACCTGCATTAAAATCCATAACTGATACCATTAATACGACAGAATACCGCATTAGTGACTACAAATCTAAGTTTATTTATATTAAAAAGCTAGAAAAATATACATGGCTCATAGAATAGTATTATGTTTTTATTACAGATCCATCAACAATCTTATTACGCTTAAATAAAATACAAAGTATTGAATTTTGGGGTTTTATTTAACATTTACAGAATAAACAAGGTGATTATATGATGTTCTTATTAACAATAGGACGGCCTAAAAAATCTGTTTTTTCTTCTATTTCTATCCAACTCTTACATCCATCGTATTCCGTTTTGAGAATAATATCCTGAGCAGCTCCAAGTTCAAACACTTGAACCACCAATAATTGAATGCTATTTCCCCAACGGGTAAATCGTGCTTTGACCACCTCTTCTTTCCATGCATGAAAATTGTCAAGTTTTTTCACCTGCTCCCAATCGGTCAGTACCTTGCTGTCTACCACTTTGGCATAATATTTTATCCGTAACAGACCTTCCTGTTCATGGTAAGTCTCAGATTTTAAAAAAGGCAGCCACTGCGGCTTCACCATCTGTTCTGCCTGATGATATAAAGTAGGAAACAATAAAAACTCCTTCCCCTTCAATTCAAAATCTCCTCCTTCTTCGGAAATCCCTCCTTTTCTTAAGATAATACTTTGCTTACCCTTACCCAGGGCAGTAACAATATAAGACCATTCTTTGAATGCGAGTGTCATAGGGATCAGGTATCAGTGGTCAGGTATCAGAAGAGTTTTATCCAAGCTCTTCTTTAATTAAGTAGGCTAAAGTATAAAAATCCAAGAACAATAATTTGTGTCCCTGACAAAAAAAACATAACTAACAAGCTACTGATACCTGACCACTGATACCTGATCCCTACAATGTTTGACATCATCATCATCGGAGGTGGCCTGTCTGGCCTCATCAGTGCCCGACTACTGGCCATGAACAACCTTTCGGTAGCCGTGATCGAAAAAAACAATTATCCTTTTCATCGGGTATGTGGAGAATACATTTCCAATGAAGTGAAACCGTTTTTAGAACGCATCGATTGTTTCCCGAAACATTTAGATCTTCCTCACATCAACCGACTGGAAGTCACAGCACCTTCTGGCTTTACATTAAAATCAACGCTAGACCCAGGAGGATTTGGAATCAGCCGTTATGCTTTTGACAATTTTTTAAAAGAGAAAGCCGTCGCTGCAGGAGCCAAAATCATCGAAGGAGAACAGGTCATCCAAATCATAACAGAAAAAGACGGTACTAGTCTATGTAAAACCAGCTCACATCAAGCATACCGAGGCAAAATCATCATTGGAGCACAAGGCAAACGCTCGTTCATCGACAAACAACTCAAGCGACCTTTCATTGAGAAACGATCTCCTTATATTGGAGTAAAGTATCATATAGAAATTAATCACCCGGAAGACCTCATTGCTTTACACAATTTTCATCAAGGGTATTGTGGCATTTCAAAAATTGAAGGGAATCGGTATTGCCTTTGTTACCTCACCACCAGAGATAACCTCAAAAAAAACGGCACGATTCAAGCCATGGAAGAATCTGTTCTTTTTAAAAACAAGGCTCTAAACAGAATTTTTTTAGAAAGTACTTTTTTATTTGATACACCAGAAGTCATCAATGAGATTTCCTTTGAATCCAAATCGACACGAGATGGTCATATCTTATTTTGTGGAGATGCAGCGGGGATGATTGCTCCACTGTGTGGCAATGGCATGGCTATGGCCATACATGCAGCAAAATTATTGTCGGAGAACATCCTCCGGTATTATCAACCCAACTCTCCCAATATCAATCTGATTCATGATGCCTACCAAAAAGAATGGAATCAGCATTTCAAACAACGCTTGTGGACCGGGCGTAACATTCAAAAATTATTTGGACAAAATATCCTGACAGAAATCAGCTTAAGAACCCTGGCACTTTCTCCAGGCCTTACACATGCCATCATCAAAAAAACGCACGGTGGAATTATTTATTAACCCGTACGGGCGAATTGCATTCGCCCTCTCCCTCTTCCCTCTGCATATAAAAATTGCATTCGCAATTTTATTGAAAACAGGCGAATGCAATTCACCGCAACATGATATTTTATTTGAAGAAAAGGCGAATGCAATTCGCCGCTACAAGGATTTATACATCATCAATCCCATAAAAAACAAATTAAAACAAAACGATGACAGTAAATTTAAACGCATCGTTGATTTGTAATCGGCATTTTTTTCGTCTTTCCAAGAACGATACATCCAACTCAAAAAATAAAAAACAACGGGAGACATGATGAAAAGATAAATCATGGCAACAATCCCGTTTTCATAATGTATAAAATACAAAACGAATAGTGCTGTAGCCAAAGTAAAAACACTCATCGTCCACACAAAAGTTCCACGAATACCCAAAAGTAAACTAAAGGTATGATCACCTCGTTTGGCATCTTCTTCGTGTTGATAAATTTGAGTCATCGGATAAGATCCCAATAACATCAAAGAACAAATCGCAGCCGCATAGAGATGTTGGGGCAGAAAATCTTCTACCCCAACGGCGATAGCCATCATGTAAGTCCATGCTCCTTGAAAAAAAGCAACAATCAATAAACCCAATACCGCATATTTTTTAAATCGAATCCAAGGATGGCTATACGCCTTAGAGGCCAAACCAATTACAAATACCATAAAGGCAAAAGTAATGTTAACCAAACAGGCCAATCCAATCGCCGTCAAATCAAATGCTAATGAAATCCAATATACTTCTTTATCCACTGGAGGTGGATTCTCAAGCCCACCTATACTGCCTTCATCTTTATCGAAATAACTGTTAAAGGCATTACTTGCTCCATTATGAAACACATGAATAACAATAAAGGCAAGAACCATTTGAACGACATTCACGTTCCCCAATTGGCTGATGCCAAATAAAAAAAAAGGCATTAAGAAAAAGGAAAAAGGAAGTCTTAAATGTATGAGTGTCGCTTTTTTAATCATTTTGTTCCTTATCTTTAGACATGTCAAGTTATATTAATTCAATTGGCATAGCAAATCCTTCTTTCAAACATGAGCAAAATGATATTTTATCATTCATGTTAAATGATGTTTCTGCTATCGAACAACAAAAGAAACTGAAAGCTGCCTTTCGTGCATCTGGTGTCAGTACACGTTATTCTATACTTCCTGATTTTGGCATTTCCCGAAAAGAAAAAAACTTCCTAAACTCTTCTCCTAAAGTAGAAGCACGCATGGCTAAATACCGAAAAGAAGCTTTGCCTTTAGCCATTGATGCCATTAAAAATTGCTTTGATGGATTAAACACCATTCACCAGGAAAACATTTCACACATCATTACGGTGAGTTGCACTGGAATGTATGCACCCGGTCTGGACATCGATATCATCAATACGTTAAACCTACGCCATAACATCGGCAGAGCCTGTCTTAATTTCATGGGATGTAATGCCGCCATCAACGCCATGCGTATGGCAGATGCCATTGTACGTTCAGACAACAAAGCGCATGTATTAATTCTTTGTGTCGAATTATGTACTTTACATTATCAACCTTCCTCTTCCGACGATTTTATTTTATCCAACACACTTTTTTCTGATGGAGCAGCCGCTGTAATCATCAGCAATAAACATCAGGAAAGCCTTTTTAAAATTAATGAATTCCATTCTGCTATACACTCAGAAGGAGCATTGGATATGTGCTGGAACATTCATGCCAAGGGATTTGAAATGGTACTTTCTTCTTATGTACCGGAACTCATTCGTACAGGTATCGATTCCCTTTTAAAAAAGAATACCCTTAATCAGGGTAAGCACTTTGCGATACATCCAGGCGGTAAAAAAATACTGGATACTTTATTACAACTACTGGACAAAAAAGAAGAAGACCTCGAAGATTCTTATGCCATCTTAAAAAACTATGGCAACATGTCTTCTCCTACTATTGTATTTGTATTACATGCCATGAGTAAAAACGATACCATTAAAAAATCAGAGACCATCGATACCTTATCTTTTGGCCCAGGATTAACCATTGAAGCGATGGGGTTAACGAAATGTTAAAATAGGAATAGCCCTACTTTATAGTCAATAACTAATTCCCCAATTCCTTTACTGCCAACCAAGCCATCAAAGCAGATCCTGTTTGTAAAGCAGACTCATCAATATCAAACGTTGGCGTATGTACACCCGATACAATTCCTCTTTCTTCATTACGTACACCTAATCGATAAAAGCATGCATCTATTTCTTGTGTATAATACGAAAAATCTTCTGCTGCCATCCACAAATCCAAATCCAATACATTTTCCTCTCCCAGTAAATCAATCGCATAGGCTTTCATACGCTTAGTCAACTCAGGTTCATTACGTAAATAAGGATACCCATTTAATATGGTAAACTCGCAAATCCCTCCCATGCCTTCCGCAATGGCTTCTGCCATTTTTTTCATCTTCACGTGAGCATCTTTTCTCCATACTTCATTCAAGGTTCTGAATGTTCCTTCAATCTTCACTTCATCAGGAATGACATTCGTCGCTCCTTTACCGATGATATTTCCAAACGATAAAACGGCAGGAATACGAGGATCACAATTTCTACTGATGATTTGTTGTAGTGCAATGATGATATGAGAAGCAATAAGAATTGGATCGATGTTCTTATCGGGCATAGCCGCATGGCCCCCTTTACCTTTTACCGTAATGTATAACTCATCGGCGCTGGCCATGTACATGCCCTCTCTAAAACCTACCTTACCAGCAGGGATTAAAGTCATGACATGTTGGCCTAAAATATTTGTAGGCTTAGGATTTTCAAGCACCCCTGCTTTAATCATCAAGGAAGCGCCACCGGGAATTTTTTCTTCCCCGGGTTGAAAAATAAGTTTTACCGTACCTTCAAACTCCTCTTTACATGCGCTCAAAATACGAGCCGTCCCCAATAAAGAAGAGGTGTGTGCATCATGCCCACAAGCATGCATTACTCCTACATTGCGGGACTTATATTCGACATCGTTTTTTTCTTCTATCGGCAAAGCATCCATATCGGCACGCAAGGCGATGGTTTTTTTAGCAGGGTTTTTCCCTTCAACCAATCCTACGACTCCGGTATCGGCAACACCTCTTTGTACCTTAATCCCTCCAAAAGACTCCAGTTGTTGAGCCACAAAATCTGCTGTTTTATATTCTTCGAAAGACAATTCAGGATTGGCATGCAGATGTCTTCTATATGAAATTACATCCGCACTGTAAGTTAAAGCCAAGGACTTAATTTTGTCTTTCAAGGTCATGGTATTCTATTTGATTTCTATCTGATCTGGAACGATAACGGCATTAGGAAAAATCTTAACCACATCGGACAAGGCATCGTAGGCTCTGATACGATCGGGGAAATTACCGACTTTCACTCTAAAAGCAGGCTGTTTATATTGAGTATACACATGATGTTCGGTACTCCAATCGTAAACCGTCTTCTTCACGTGTGCAGCTTCTTCACTACTCCCCCCGGAATATACCATGATTCGAAATCCTGTAGCACTTTGATAACGCTTATTTGAAATGGCAATAGAATCTACAACGGCATTTACTGTCGCATTAATTTGTTTTTCAAATTTTACAGGTGATGTACTCGTTACAGTAGCATTTGCTTTCGATTCTTCTACTGTCTTGGTTTTAGGTTTGTACATGTACTTGCTCAAGTCTTCATCAGGACCAGCATGTGCACGACTCGTACTCGTAGACACAGCCTTGCACGAGAGCACCAATAATAAAGCCCAAACCAATAAACTCTTAACAAACATTAGTTTTCAATTAAAATACAACGATTGTTTTCTAAGTCTTCTTCTACAGTTTTGTACTTCACATCTTTTCGAACAGTCCCATCTGGATATTGAACAGATACGCGATCGTTCCTACCTGCTATTTTCATAGAACGTACAGGCATTATTTTTTCTTCTTGAGGAGCATGATTCCCATTAGTTCTCAATGAACTACCCAATAGAGATCCTGCATCCTCTTTATTCTCGCTGTATCGTTTTTTCACAGGTTCTTGCCTTGCTTCTGCAATAGGTTCATTACGTTGGACCATCACATCGGCCTTGAACAAGAATGAAATGGTTTCTTCGTTTACTTTCGCAATAAAGTTTTTAAATAACTGAAACGATTCGAACTTGTAAACCAACAAAGGATCCTTTTGCTCAAACACTGCATTTTGAACCGATTGTTTCAAATCGTCCATTTCTCTTAAGTGCTCGATCCACAGTGTATCGATAACAGAAAGAGTAATGTATTTCTCCAATGACTTTTGCAGTTCTGAAGATTTTTCAGACACCAATTTATCCAACTTCGCAATCACGTTCACCTGTCTTCTTCCATCAGAAAAAGGAATGACAATGTTTTCAATGGTAGCGCCTCTATTCACATAGAGGTCTTTAAACATAGGATAATGGGCTTGCATGAAACGTTCAATACGTGCATCATAATGTTTCGTCAATTCTTGGTACAGTTTTGCCGACACATCAGCGGCTTTGTATGCATTGAATTGTTTTTCATCCAGAGAAGCATTGTACCCAAACGTTTTAATCAGATGAAGTTGGAAGTTTTCATACCCTCCTTTGCCATGATTGGTTTCGACTAATTCATCGCAAAGATCATACACCATGTTTTGCAAATCCAATTGCAAGCGTTCTCCTTCTAATGCATTTTTTCTACGCTTGTAAATAACTTCACGTTGAGAGTTCATGACGTTATCGTATTCCAACAAACGTTTACGAACGGAGAAGTTGTTTTCTTCTACTCGTTTCTGTGCACGCTCAATAGAATTGGTAATCATGGAATGTTGAATCACTTCTCCTTCATCCAACCCCATTCTATCCATCAACTTCACAATACGTTCAGACCCGAACAACCTCATCAGGTTATCTTCCAAACTCACAAAAAACTGTGATGATCCAGGATCTCCCTGACGACCAGCACGGCCTCTTAACTGTCTATCGACACGACGGGATTCATGACGTTCCGTACCAATGATGGCCAAACCTCCTGCTTGTTTAGACTCAGGAGTCAATTTAATATCCGTACCACGACCAGCCATGTTTGTTGCAATGGTAACCGTACTAGATTTACCTGCTTCTGCAACAATATCTGCTTCTTTAGCATGGAGTTTCGCATTCAAGACTTGATGCTTTACATTCCGCATTTTCAACATACGACTGAGTAATTCTGAAATCTCAACCGATGTTGTACCCACCAATACGGGTCTGCCTTTTTCTGTCAGTTGAACAATTTCATCCGCTACTGCATTGTATTTTTCACGTGTGGTTTTATATACCTTGTCTTGCTCATCTTGACGTGAAATTGCTCGATTGGTAGGAATAACGACCACATCCAATTTATAAATTTCCATAAACTCACCGGCTTCTGTTTCAGCCGTACCGGTCATCCCGGAAAGTTTATGATACATCCTGAAATAGTTTTGTAGCGTTACAGTAGCATAGGTTTGAGAAGCATCTTCTACTTTCACATTCTCCTTGGCTTCCAAGGCTTGGTGTAAGCCATCTGAATAACGACGACCTTCCATCACACGACCCGTTTGTTCGTCTACAATTTTAACCTTATTGTCAACGATGATGTAATCGGTATCTTTTTCAAATAAAGCGTATGCTTTTAACAACTGGTTTAGCGAGTGAATGCGTTCACTTTTTAAACTGTAGTCATCAATTAAGGATTCTTTTTGTTCTAATCTTTCTTTTTCAGAAAACGTTGTATTTTTCTCAATGGCATTTAAGCCTATTGATAAATCCGGAAGGATGAACAAACTCGGATCTTCGCCTTCACCCGTAATGAAATCAATCCCTTTATCGGTTAACTCCACATGGTTTTGTTTCTCGTCGATCGTGAAGTACAATGGAGCATCAGCTTCAGGCATACGTTTAGAATTCTCTTGCAAAAACTCGTTTTCTGTTTTATGCAAAATAGCCCTGATACCCGTTTCACTTAAATACTTAATTAACGGTTTGTGTTTAGGGAATCCACGGTAAGCCCTGAATAAAGAAAGGCCTCCTTCTTTTTCATTTCCTGCGGCAATGTTTTTCTTGGCTTCCACCAGGTAATTGTTGACCATCTTTTTTTGCTCTTCGACCACACGATAAATACGAGGCTTCAGATCATAAAATTCATGCTTATCTCCTTTCGGCACAGGACCAGAAATAATTAAAGGAGTACGTGCATCATCAATCAAAACCGAATCGACCTCATCGACCATGGCATAATGATGGCCTCTCTGTACACGTTCATCACGGCTTCTGGCCATGTTGTCACGTAAGTAATCGAAACCAAACTCATTGTTCGTACCGTAAGTAATATCGGCCAAATAAGCGGCCTTTCTCTCGTCAGAATGAGCTTCATATTTATCAATGCAATCCACCCTCAATCCATGAAACTCCATCAAAGGTGCCATCCACTCACTATCACGTTTTGCCAGGTAATCATTGACCGTCACAATGTGAACACCTCTTTCTCCCAACGCATTTAAATAAGCAGGAAGAGTTGCGACTAAGGTCTTTCCTTCACCCGTAGCCATTTCTGAGATCTTACCTTCATGCAATACAATACCACCAATCAATTGCACATCGTAGTGCAACATCTCCCAGGTCATTTCATTCCCAGCGGCAAGCCATTTATTGCTCCAGGTTGCACGACCGCCACTGATTTGAACATTCGATTTCAACGCGGCGATCTGTTGATCATGAGGAGTGACATCAACCGTAAGCACCCCATTTTCTTTGAAACGACGCGCTGTTTCTTTCACGACAGCAAAAGCCTTCGGTAAGACTTGAATCAAAACCTCTTCTAATTGCTTGTTACGGTCCAACTCTAATGCGTCTATTTTTTCAAAAATAGCTTCCTTTTGATGCAGACTTAACTCCGGTTGATCTTCGATCTTATGATGCAAGGTTTTAAGTTCTTGGTCAATGATCGCTAAATGCTTACGAATGATGTTTTTTAACTCCTCCGTTTTAGCACGAAGCTGATCATCAGAAATTTCTTTCAATAAGGCATACTCTTGGTTGATCGATTCAACCCAAGGCATAATTCTTTTAATATCTCGATCGGATTTGGTACCGAATATTTTCTTAATAAAACTTAACATGTTATTTCTATTCTTTTATTGCTGACTTTCCCAGATTCTAAATTTACTATTTTTCACTGGAAAATAATGTTTTTTCGTGCTGTATGTCGTATCTCTTAACGTAATGGCAACTCTAATGCTCCTTCAAATACTTTTTCTGCTGGCCCCATGAGGTATATGTTCGTATAAGTATTTCCTGTTTTTTCAAACGAAACCGCCAATCGGCCACCTTTCGTTAAAATTTGAACGGGAGATGTTTGTCCTGAAAAGGAAGCGGCAATAGCACAAGCCGTAACACCCGTACCACAAGAATAGGTCTCATCCTCTACGCCACGTTCATAGGTTCTCACATTCAGAATATGGTCTGTTTTTTCCATAAAGTTGGCATTGGTGCCTTGTGGACTAAAACGTGCACTATAACGAATCTTCGCTCCTTCTTCAAATACGTTGAACTCATTGATTCCATTGACCCACTGTACATAATGGGGAGAACCTGTATTCATGAAAAAAGATCCTTGGGTTTGCTCTATTGCACTCACATCCGACATTTTTAAATGGACCCAACCCTCTTTTAAAAAGGCATCGTGCAATCCATCTGCTGCCAAAAAGGTTGTTTTATCTCCAATCACACCCAAATCATGTGCAAATTGGACGGTAGCTCTGCCCCCATTACCACACATGGAACCCACTTTTCCATCGGCATTGTAGTAAACCATCTCAAAATCAGCGGTGGGATGATTCCGAAGTAAAATTAGCCCATCAGCACCAATGCCAAACCGGCGATGGCACAAATGCTCAATCAATGCAATATTATGGGCAGGGAAAAGCTGGTCACGATCATCAATCATGATAAAATCATTGCCAGTCCCTTGGTATTTATGAAAAACAGAGGTCATACTTGGCTTTATTTTGTTATACAAACTTATAACAGTAAAATGGGAATAAAAATTACCAAGGATCTATTTTCCCCATAATTTAACTTGGCTTATATTTAGGGCATGAGAAATACTATTCAAAAACTACGCCTTTCAATACCTACTGTATTAGTCGTTTTTTCACTGATTTTATTGTGCGCTGCAGATATTCCGAAAATGCAAAACGTAAAATTAGTCGAAGGAATTAATGTTCAGTTACCTAAAGATTTTTATCCGATGTCAGACGATGACATCGCCACCAAATACCCCTCGACAAAAAAACCCGTCGCACTTTACACGAGTATAGATCGGACCGTTGATTTTGGGCTGAACATCAGCAAATCCCGATGGTCAGGAATTGATATTGATTTATTACATAAAGTATACAAATCTACCCTACTCGAAAGTTACGATACCGTCATATTCATCAAAGACACCGTAGAACACATTAACGGCAGACCTTATTCTGTATTCGAATTTATTTCTACATTCGATAAAACAAGCAAATACCAATACTTTCAGTTTACAATTCTTGCCCAAACGAAAGTAGAAGCACAAGTAGAAACAGGAGATTTAATGCCGGGTAATGCCAACCATATTGTTATTTTTAACTTGACTGCTCCTTCAAACGATCAAAAGAAATGGCAAACCATTGCAAACCTGTCGATGAATTCTATTCGTATCAATGCCAATAAGGCCAGTAAATCTATTCCTCAGGTCACACAACCGGAAGTAAAAGGGCTAAGTCCGAAAACGGTGTTGGAACAGCAAAATAAAAAGAAAAAAGGCAATGCTAACGGTACAAAGTGACGAGCATTACATGCGCGAAGCGTTGAAAGAAGCCCGAAAAGCATTTGACGAAGATGAAATTCCCGTGGGAGCAGTGGTGGTTTGTCAACATCGCATCATTGCGCGTGCACATAACCAAACAGAACGCTTAAAAGATCCTACGGCCCATGCCGAAATGCTCGCCATTACAGCAGCATGTGATTATTTAGGTTCGAAGTATTTAAGCGAGTGTACCTTATATGTTACTTTAGAACCTTGCTGCATGTGCGCAGGAGCGACACACTGGTCTCAACTTGCTAAAATTGTATACGGCGCTGCCGATTTCAAAAGAGGCTATGCTGTGATGAATCCCAAAATCACACATCCTGAAACTGAAATCGTATCCGGATTGTTCGCTAAAGAAGCGGAAGAACTTCTGAAGGAGTTCTTTACTAAGCTTAGAAATTAAACTACCTTTATAAAAACAATTTGTTCCATTTTAAATTTATTCAACTATGGCATTTGAATTACCCGCTCTTCCTTACGCACATAATGCACTAGAGCCTCATATCGATCAAGCAACCATGGAAATACACCATGGCAAACACCATAATGCTTATGTTACCAATTTGAACAAAGCATTAGAAGGTTCTGACTGGGCCAATAAGTCGTTGGAAGACATTTTAAAAAACATCAGTAAAACCTCGGCAGCCATTAGAAACAACGGTGGCGGGCATTACAACCATTCGTTATTTTGGACACTTCTTTCTCCTTCCGGAGGTGGTGCTCCTACTGGAGCTATTGCCGGAGCCATCGACAAAGCATTTGGTTCATTTGACAAATTCAAAGAAGAATTTGCGAATGCAGGTGCGACACGATTTGGATCTGGATGGGCTTGGTTATGTGTAAAAGAAGATGGTTCATTATGTGTATGCTCAACACCGAATCAAGACAATCCGTTGATGGATGTGGCCGACTGCAAAGGCGCGCCAATTCTTGGATTGGATGTTTGGGAACATGCCTATTACCTGAAATACCAAAACCGTCGTCCTGATTACATCGCTGCCTTTTGGAACCTTGTAAACTGGACCAAAGTCAATGAATTGTACGCACAAGCGAGTCAATAAATAATACATTATTGACTACAGGCATAAAAGGCTTCGATATCATCGAAGCCTTTTTCTTTTTCGCATGGGTTGCTCCGCACACAATAACATATTATAACATCAACCATTTGTTTGCGGAGCAAACGGCCTGAAAAGAACTTATGCGTAGGAGATTTTAATCAGGTGACTATATTCGAATAGTCAGTCATTACACTTTAATTTACTGCGGGCATAAAAAAACCGCTTCGATTACATCGAAGCGGTTTTTTATTTTTAATCAGAGACTGGATCAATTACAACCCAATGCTCCTGAACCAGATACTTCAGAATACTTCACTTTATCAAGATCAGAATCAAAAGAACCTTCAACATTTAAATAAATTCCGGAGAAGTTAATGCTACCACCAGAAACATTCAAGTTACCTGATTTAGAGAAAAACAATTGTCCGTTTTTGATGTCAAAGATTACAGCAAAACCTTTACCTTTCAACGTAGCAGCATCGTCATCAAGTGAAGTCAACCAATTAACGATGTCATAACTACCAGAAGCTCTGTCATCATACACAATATAAAAAGCAAATGCTTTGAAGATGTCTTCAAATTTTTCACTTTCTACATCTACGTTACCTTCCATAAGGGCTTTCAAATCGCCTGATATACCGATGACCATCGATACACCATCGAATTCAGAATCAAACAAGCCGATATCAAAAGCTTCATCGTCTGCACTCAAACAGAAAGTATACTGCATATCGTAGCTGTATGAACCCGCTACAATGGTACCACCACCAGAAGCGTTTGATCCAAAGCCAGATGCTGCTACTGAAACAGTACCACCACTAGTTGATGTTTCCACGAAAGTATACGTACCTGTAGATTTAGAATAATTATATCCACTTTGTTCAGGCGGTGTAGAGAAAGTCCATCCACCGTTATCTGTTCTTTCTACACGCAACGTTTTTCCGTCTTTAGTAACCAATTGGAAAGAAGGCATTCTTTCTACCATTTTCTTAATGGCAGCTTTTGTTTGAGCTTCCGTTGGTTGATTTTTTCGAGGAGAAGTACCGTTGTCGTTCTTCTTAGAACAACTCACGATAGCAAGGCTTAAAACAGCTAAAACTCCCATAGGGAGTATTAGCTGTCTAAATCCTTTAGTGAATTTAGATACGTTCATAATTTTTTGTTTTGGAGTGGGTTAGACTAAAATACAATACCCAATCTGAATTGAGCAAGTACGTTTGGAGCTAACGTAAAGCTTGAACCGCCTTTGATGTCAGAACCAGCAACAAATCCATCAGCAGTATCTGCTTCTTTGATTGCCTTGTCTTTTTTCACAGAGAAACCAAAACCAAGTTCAGCTCCTAAGAATACTTTTTCAGCAACATAGTAGTCCGCACCGAACAAAGCATTTAAGCCAAATCTAGTGTAACCTGTTGCCGTTCCAGCAACATAATCTCCGTTTGTTTCAGTATGTGTGTCGATTTTATCTTGAGAACCATCCAACTGAGCTGTTTGGTATTCCGATTTTGTTTTTGTAGATCTTGTAGCAAAATCAAGTTCAGCTCCGATGTATGGAGACAATCTGTCTGTACCTTCAAAGTGCTTTTCGATACCTGGTCTGATGCCTATTTCAAACGCTCTTTCTCTGTCTTTTAATTCCTGGGCACGGCTAGGGTTACCAGCATTAAGAGGGTCATTGTCTGCTTGTTGTGTGATGGTTGTTGTAGAATTGTAACCTACATATACTGTTGCTCTCAAAGCTGTTTTATCAGCTAAAAAACGACGGTAACGGATACCACCCATAGTCAAAGGAGAGCCTCCAAGTGGAGCAAATTGTAATTCAAGGGTGTTGTCACCGGCTACTGGCTTATAATCCTGAGCACTCACTTGAGTTGTAACTAGAGTTGCTAAAGCAACTGCAACTGAAAGGATAACTTTTTTCATGTTTTTTAGTGTTTAGTTTTAAAAAGGGTTTTAACTAATAACGGCACAAATATATGCTTGCATTCCATAAAACCAAAAAAATATTTATTTTTTTATTAAAAAGGTACGTTAAAAAATGATCATGAATATTATTAAAAAGCTTAGTTAATGGCTTTATTCTTAATCAATTGTTCAATTTCAAACAATTCATCTCTATACCTTGCTGCAACTGTAAAATCAAGGTCTTTTGCCGCTTTTAACATGTCAGATTCTGTTTTTGCCCTTATTTTTTGAAGCTCAGGAACAGAAAGATAGCTTAAAATAGGATCAGCAGCCACAGAATGAGACTGATCTCCCGAAAGGTCGTAATTCCTTACACCTCCATTAGACTGATTCATGACCTGATCCGTGGACTTGGAAATCGTGATCGGAGTGATGTTATGCTGTTTATTATATTCTATCTGTATACTTCTTCGTCTGTTTGTTTCATTAATGGCCTCTTCCATAGAACGGGTCATTTTATCGGCATACATGATCACCTTCCCATTACTATTTCGAGCAGCCCTACCAATGGTCTGGATCAGAGACCTTACATTTCTTAAAAATCCTTCTTTATCAGCATCCAATATAGCCACAAGAGAAACTTCTGGAAGATCAAGTCCTTCCCTTAGTAAATTAACCCCCACCAATACATCAAACACTCCCATGCGTAACTCGCGAAGAATTTCAACACGCTCCAACGTCTTCACTTCAGAATGTATATAGCGTGTCTTAATGTTCAGGCGATCTAAGTAACGTGACAGTTCCTCCGCCATACGTTTGGTAATGGTGGTAATAAGTACTCTTTCTCCAGCTGCAATACGCTCGTGTATCTCATCCAATAAGCTGTCCATTTGGTTCACACTAGGGAGTACCACAATCTCAGGGTCTAATAAACCTGTAGGACGAATCACTTGCTCCACGACCACACCTTCCGTAGCCTTCATTTCATAATCTCCAGGTGTAGCACTCACATACACCACCTGATTGATGATGCCTTCAAACTCTTCAAAAGTGAGAGGCCTATTATCCAAAGCCGATGGTAACCTGAACCCATAATCAACCAGATTGACTTTTCTTGACCGGTCTCCTCCCCACATGGCTTTCACCTGAGGCAAGGTCACATGGCTCTCATCCACCACCATTAAAAAATCATCTGGGAAATAATCGATCAAACAAAAAGGACGTGCACCAGGAACACGTTGATCGAAATAACGAGAATAATTTTCAATCCCTGAACAATAGCCCAGTTCACGCATCATTTCCAAATCGTATTCTGTACGCTCTTTCAATCGTTTCGACTCCAAGAATCGTCCTTCTCCCTCAAAGAAATTCATCTGTTTCACCAAATCGTCCTGGATTTGTACGATGGCCTTCTGAAGTGCATCTTTCCCCGTTACAAAGATATTTGCAGGAAACAAGATCATGTGTGCTTCATCCGTAAGCTTACGTCCTGTATCCGGATCAATTGTTTGTATTTCTTCTATCTCGTCGCCCCACAAGACCAAACGAAATGCAAAATCAGCATAGGCAGGAAACACATCAATGGTATCTCCTTTCACCCGGAAGGTTCCACGAGTTAATTCTATCGCTGTTCGATTGTATAATATTTCTATGAAGCTGTATAAAAGTTGATTCCTTGAAACCGTCTGGCCTTTCTCTACCTTTACGATACTGTTACCAAAATCCTCTGGATTACCGATACCATATATACAAGAAACGGAAGCCACCACAATCACATCTCTTCTTCCGGACATCAAGGAAGACGTGGCTCGTAAACGTAATTTTTCAATCTCCTGGTTAATCTGAAGATCCTTCTCGATGTAAACATTCGTGGTCGGGAGATAGGCTTCAGGCTGGTAATAATCGTAATAGGAAATGAAATACTCTACTAAGTTATCAGGGAAAAACTGTTTCAATTCTCCGTACAATTGAGCCGCTAAGGTTTTGTTATGACTCAACACCAACGTCGGTTTCTGTGTCTGAGCAATGACATTCGCCATGGTAAATGTTTTACCAGACCCTGTAACACCCAATAGTACTTGTGCTTTATCTTCCCGATCTAAACCTTGCACCAAATCCTGAATGGCACGAGGTTGATCTCCTGTTGGTTTATAAGAAGAAACTAATTTGAACGGATGCATAACAACAATAAACGATTAGTTCCATATCTCCCATGCTTTCTCCGCTTGCCCAACAAGCATATCTAAGCCATTGATGACTTTAGCTCCTTTACTTAACCCTTTTTGCATGAATAAAGTTTCAACAGGATTATACACCAAATCGTATAAAAAGAAACGTTCATCGATCGCACCATAAGGTATGGGAGGGCATTGTTCCACATGAGGATACATCCCTAATGGCGTTGTATTGATAATCAACTTATAATCCTTCATGAACGCTGTGGTCAAATCGGAATAAGCCATCGCATGTTCACCTGCCGTTCGGGAAACATATTGAGGAGTGATCCCTAGATCTTGTAAGGCAACAATAACCGCTTTAGAGGCCCCTCCCGTTCCCAACACCAATGCCTTTGTAGGTTTTTCTCCATTCAAGAAATCTTCTAACGATTTTTTGAACCCATAATAATCGGAGTTGTAACCCACATATTCTCCATTCGCTTCTTTTCTAATCACATTTACCGCTCCAATCGCTTTTGCTTTAGCATCCAAACGATCAAGAAATGGCATCACCTCTTGCTTATATGGAATGGTCACATTTAAGCCTTTCAGATGAGGCACTGCATTCATCCAGGATTTAAAATCTCCTAAACTCGGTAATTCATAAAGCTCATACTGAGCATCAACAATATTTTCCCTAAAAAATTTTTCCGAGAAATATTTTTTAGAAAAAGAATGACTCAAAGGATACCCAATCAGGCCGAATTGACGCATTATGAAATGAAAGTTAGTCTATGCTTGACGTTTACGCGAAGTAAATGCTTGAATGATCGCAGGTAATATCGAAACCAATATAATTGCAAAAATAACTAAGGTAAAATTCTTTTTTACAATAGGATTTTCACCTACCCAATATCCCAAGGTCACAAAAGAAACTACCCAAGCTACTGCCCCCACAATATTATAAAGTAGAAATTGGGTATATTTCATGGCCCCAATTCCAGCCACAAAAGGAGCAAAAGTCCTAACAATAGGGATAAAACGAGCAATGATAATGGTCTTACCACCATGCTTTTCATAAAATAGTTGCGTACGTTCCAAGTGCTCTTTTTTCAAGAATCGATATTCCCGGGAAAATACTCTCGGGCCAATATACTTTCCTACAATATAATTCACTGCATCGCCTAGAATAGCTGCAAGGATCAACAGTATAATCAATAGAAAAGGATCTAAACTTCCCAAAGAGGCTATCGCACCCGCAGCAAAAAGTAAGGAATCTCCTGGTAAGAAGGGAGTAACCACTAAGCCTGTTTCTGCAAAAATAATGAGAAATAAAATGAAGTACGTCAAGGTGCCGTAATCGGAAACAATTTGACCTAAGTAATGATCTAAGTGAAGAAATATATCAATAACTAATTTTATGTATTCCATACTATTATCTATTGATCAAGAAAAGTATGAAACGTATCACTTCGAATCCCCAGTCTTAATGTTTCTAAAGGAATGATGTCATTGGTAGCAATGTTTCCAAGGTTGACATTGGTACCCAATAATTTTATAAAATAGACTTGTTGATCTCTTTGAGGTGCTTCCCAAATAATTTTCTCCGAAGGTATTTGGGTTAAAATTTCTTCTACCAATCCTCCTCTTACTTCTCCTGATGCTCTGAATAGCCCTACATTTCCTCCTTCACGGGCTTCTCCGATCACTTTCCAAGCTCCTGCGTTCAATTCTGCTTGCATCAATTGTATCCATTTGTATGGGGGAATGATCTTCTCTACATCTTTGGAACCAACTTCTGAAAGCACGGTAACTTGTTTTGCAAGCGTTTGAATGTATTGGCACTTTTGATCGTGATTCATATCAATAGAACCATCTGATACCTCTGCAAAAGGCATATTAAACTGATCTAATATTTTACGGTATTCATCAAATTGATTCCTGACAACAAAAGCTTCAAACAAAGTCCCTCCAAAGTAAGTGGGGATACCCGCTGATTTATAAACAGCCAGCTTTTCTTTCAATTTAGGTGTTACATAGGAGGTTGCCCAGCCCAGTTTCACAATATCGATATATTCCCCCCCTACATCAATCAGATTTTCTGCTTCACGGATACTCAACCCTTTATCCATCACCATGGTATAACCAGCTTGTCTAGGCTTGTTCGTGCGTTCTGGAATTTGGGCTAACTTAAAATTGTCGTACATATTATTTTCTATACTGATCGATGATCTTATACAAGGCCTTCTGAGTTTCTAACCTAGGGAAAAACTCAAACAGGATATAATGCTTTTCAAAGTTCAAAATTAATGCATTTTCCAAATAATTAAAGGCTTCTTTGTATTTACCTGCACTTATTAAGTAGATAACAGCTCTATAATACAAATCTGCATCTTCTGGTAATTCTTCTATTCCAGCCAAAATAAGGTCATAAGCCTCTACAAAATTCCCACTTTCATAGTGTACAAAACTCCAGTTTTTCCATACTTCTGGATTAGAGGGGTCCAAAACACATGCTTCCTGGTATGCCTCTAGACAGGACGTTATATTACCTGTTCTATATTCTGCATCGGCCTTAGCCAACCAATACGAAGGATTATGCTGATCCAATTTAATGGCTTTCCCATAAAAATGAATGGCTTCATAAGGCTTATCCTGGGCTTCTAAACACCTGCCTATTCCATAGTAAGCCTCATCATAGAAGACATTGATCTTAGATGCTTTTTGATAAAATTCTATCGCCTTACCAAATTTAGCCAAGCGCTCCATACAAAACGCCATGCTGTAATAAATATCAGGGCTGGGTCCTTCTAAGCTATAGGTCTTATTGAAATGTTCAAGCGCCTTTTCAAAATCCTCTTCAAAAACATAGACTTCTCCCAAATTAAAATGAGCCGGCGCAAAATTATCATTGATCGCGATAGCATATTCATAGGCATCTTTAGCCTTAGCATAACGCTCCAACTTAAAGTGTAATATTCCTAAACAAAACCAGGCATTGTACGAATAAGGATCTTTATCAATGATCTGTTGAAAAAAAACAATGCCTTCTTCCTGCTTTTCTGTAATCTCTAAACAATACGACAAATCGTATATGGCATCTTCTTGATCCGCATCAATTTCTAATGCTTTACGGTAAAATTCAATCGCTTCATCATAACGCCCCCAATCTTGTAAAATCCCTCCCATGGCCACATACAACTCTCCCTGATCTTCTTGATCCGCATACATTAAACGTTCTTCCAAATAATTTTTAGCCTCTTCGTAATGCTCTTGTAGACTCAAATACTGCACCCTGAGTAAAATAGTATCCAAGTCATTGGGTTGATACAATTCTGCCTTATCTATTAATTCTTCTGCTTTATCGTAATACCCTTTGCTCAACAAAGCGGTCGCTTTTAAGATCATCATTTCAGACGAGAAAGCATGTTGCTCATACCCAATCGTGGCGGCTTTTAAGGCTTTGTTTAACTTGGCATGTTCTAAATAAAAATGCACAATAACTTCATAGACAGAAACATCCAAAAAAGGCACTTCTCCTTTCTGCATGCTTTCTTCAAAGCTTTTTACTGCCTTAAAATCTTCTTGAGATGTTCTGTTTCTACGACCCATTAACGGTAAAACGAATTGCTACACCAATTGGTTTATATTAAAGCTAATAAAAATCTATTGAGCTTAATGCTACTTTGGCAACAAGTTATAAACAGAAGAAGATTGCTTGAGTTCATGACAAACCCAGCGCACCGTATCTTCAATACTATGAAACTGATAATTAAAAAGTTGCTTTATTTTTTGACTATCGAATTGATGCCCGGTACCGGAAAGCCTTGCTGTTTCTTTCGTAATTAAAGGCTCAGAACCAGACACTAACGAACGAATATATTCGAATCTCCACAAGAGTTCTTTAATCAAAACATGCGCTTCTTTTGAAGGAGCTGACAACTTAAATTCCTTCGCCACAAGCTCAAAAAATAGTTTATAATCTATACTTCCCCCATTCAATACAAACTTTTCTCCTACTTCGATGTTTGACTCCATTAATTTCATGAGAATGGTTGAAACATCTCTTACATCGATGTAATTCAATGTACCCTTACTATAATACTTACCTCCTTTCAACACATATCCAAAAAGCCTGCTGCTGCTTTTTGTCACATCTCCAGGACTAAGAATAACAGAAGGGTTCAAAACAAATCCGCCAAGGCCCTCTTCAAAACCTCGGTATACTTCTAATTCGGACAAATGCTTCGATCTGGCATAATGTGTATTATAATCAGAGTCCACCCATAAGTCCTCTTCATTTATGGTCTCCTTGCCAACAGGACGACCTAAAGCGGCAATAGAGCTAATATGAATGAACGCTTTCACCTGCTTATTTCCTAAGGCCTCATTCACCAAATTGGAAGTACCTTGCACATTGACAGCATACATTTCTTTAATTCGGGCAGGAGAAAAAGAAACCACAGCAGCCGTATGAATAATTTTATCTACCCCTTCTAAAGCTTGTGCGAGTGCATATGAATCGAATAAAGAACCTTGTGCCCAAGTCATCTTTGACTGCACTTCTGAAGGGATAAGATGAAGATCTGCAGATTCCCTCACATAACCTTTCACGGCATATCCATGATGAACCAATGACTGAGCAATGACACTCCCTAATAATCCATTACAGCCTGTTACCAAAATCATGACAACAAATTTTTATTGTACAAGGGTAACTTCATGACTTTCCTGTAATAGTTGTCCAACTGAGCTTTTTCCAAATTACTGATATGTCTCAACCCATGACAATCTGTACCCACAAAATCAACCATGCCTTCATCAATCAACTTCCGCGCCATTTTCCTTACCATCGGAGAATAATAGCCCGTTAAAGAAGACAAATTCACTTGCAACAAAACTCCTTTTTCTCTCAGCTCAACATATTGATTAAAATCTTCATGCATGTACAAGTAGCGTTCAGGATGTGCTAAAATGGGTTTTAGCCCTGATGCCTGAATTAAAAAAACAGCTTCGCTTAAAAATGGTGATGCATGCATGAACGCTGTTTCAAATAAAATATATTGATTCGCAATAGGCAATAATAAATTCTTATTACGAATCATTTCCATGAAACGCTCGTCTAAATAATATTCTGCGGACGCCTCTAAATCAATCTGGACTCCTTTATCGACCAAATAAGCATGTAGTTGATCTCTTTTAGCGGTAATAGCCTCTGGGGAATTATCATACACACCCATCATCACATGTGGCGTGGTAATCAACTTTTCATATCCTAATGCTTTCAATGCAACAATGGTTTGAAAAGCTTGCTCAAAATCCTCCACACCATCATCAATACCAGGTAATAGATGCGAGTGCATATCTACCTTTAATTTTTCAACCTCTCCCTGATTCTCCCTCTTAAAAATCCTTTCCCAAAAACCCTTCATTTCATTTTAAATAATTTTTTTATCCAATCAACGATAACTATTTGGTCTATTTTTTTCTTGTCGTTTTCATAATAACCGTAACCATAGCCGTAACCATAACCATAGGTATGAACATTTTGTACTGCATTCACAATAATCCCCATGTGTTTAAAGTTCGCTTGCTCCACCAACCGATGAAGGTTCGCTTTAAATGAACGTTTAGAGTAATTGATTCTTAATACATACAAGGCAATATCAACATGTTTCATAATAAGGATACCATCCGTAACCAACCCCACAGGAGGAGAATCTATAAACACAATATCATAATCCTCATGTAATTTATCAATCAGCTCTTTAAATTCATCTCGCAAAATCAATTCAGAAGGGTTAGGGGGAGTCGGGCCTGACGGAATAAAATCAAGGTTTTGAATGCTCGTTTTTTTAATGCATTCTGCTTTTTGATGTTTACCAATCAATAGCGTGCTCATTCCCTTGTCATTATCCACGCCAAATGACAAATGCACTTTCGGCTTCCTCATGTCTAAATCTAACAAAACCACTTTCAGTCCAGACTGAGCAAGTATTCCTGCAAGGTTAATAGCAACAAAAGTTTTTCCTTCTCCACTGATCGTAGATGTAATTGAGATTATTTTTTTTCGCTCTCTTATATTAGATATAAAATCAATATTCGTCCTTATTGATCGCAATGCTTCACTAATTTGTGACTTGGGATTTTCATGTACAACCAATCGCGAAATATTCATTTTTTCTTTATTATACTCTGGAATACCTCCCATAACAGGTAATTTCAGGTCTGATTCAATTTCTTTTAACGAGCTTAGAGAAGAATCCAATAAATAACGAACAAGTACAAGAATAAGACTGATTAAAAACCCAAAACCTACAGCAAAACTATATGCCATACGAGTTTGCGGAAAAACAGGAACCGAAGGAACCGTAGCATGTGCAAGAATTACAAAGCTTGGAGTAGCTCCAGCCTTTGCAATCTCAAACTCCGTTTGCTTGTCTAATAGTAGCAGATAAAATTTTTCATAAATATCATAATGCCTTTTCAAACGAGCCATTTCTGTTTCTCGAGAAGGCAAATCTAAAATCTGACTTTCAAGATTATAAATAGCAGCATTCAATTGAAACAATTCCTTTTGCAACAAATGTTTATTTTGACTCAGTTGATTAATTAAAGAAAGCTTAGCATTATTCAACATGTTCTGCTTACGGCGATAACCGTACGTTTCCGAACTTTGAGAATTTTTAATCCTGAGCAAATCCATTCTCAATGTATTATACTCTTTTAAAACTTCAATCAATTGTGGATCTTGAACTCCACCCAAAGCAGGAAAAAAGTTTTCTAAATCATGTCCTTGTTCAATAGATTCCTCTATATCTTTGTATATATAGAGTTGCTTCATCAACTCTATTTTATCTTTTTCTAAGTCATCCACTTTTCTATAAACGCGATCATACAGACTTTTTACTTCTCCACTTTTATTCTTTTTTAAGAAAATTTCCAGATCATTTTCTGCATTCAATAAGTTCTGTTCTGTTTTCTTTAGTGAATTCTCTAAAAATTGCAGGGTCTGTTCTTGTATAGCCGTTTTTAACTCAATCGTTTTTTCTAAATATACCGAATCTACTAAATTCACAATGTACGATGCCTTAACCCTATTGTAATCCTTAAACCCAATAGAAATAGTTCTTGCATCAAGATTATCAATATCAACCGTGAGATTTTGAGCCAAGTATTCTTCTACATACTGTGGGGAGTAAACAATACAAAACATATTGTTGTCTACCATGTCGTTTCTCCAATACGTACTCTTGCTCACCCGAAAAACAACCCCATCGGTATTCACTAAATTACCAAACGCTGCAAGGCCTTCTATTAGTTCATCTCTCCATATATAAGAATAGCTGTATTCTGTAGGTGATTTAATAGAAACATTAATGCGTTGATTAAACAAATATGGATCTATTACTTTATAGTCAAAAAGTATAGGACTATTTTGAAACCTTTCTTCATATAAAATATCTCCCAAAACAAAATATCCTATTTGAAGATTCGATCTGGCAACTACACCTTTAATCACCAATGAAGATTTGATGAACTCTACTTCTCCTATAACTTTTGAAGAAGAGGAATATTCTTCCATGGTAAGATCAGATTTGGAAAGGCCAACAGCGCTCGCTTCACTTTTTAGATCTAATTTTAATTGAGACTTGGATTCAAAAACAGGCTTGGTATAACGAATAAAAAAGAAAGCTCCTAACACTGAAAAAGCAAATATCGTCACAATCCAAATGAAACTTTTACGAATGACCACCAACATTCTGGTAAAGTCAAACTCCTGAGCAAAAACATCCGAAGAACTCCCGGAAGAATTACGATTTGAATTGTTGAAAAAAGAAGAAGGAGGAAGTTCGTTACTCATGTTCTTATCGATTGTTTACTATAACCAACAACGTTAACAAACTGACCAAAAGACTAACAGCCGGCAATATATCTTGCATGGTTTCTCTCAAAATATTTTTATACGGTTCAACATAAACGATATCACCAGGCAACAGCTTCAGTTGAGCTTTCATCATCCCTGAAACAGTAGAAAGGTCTACAAGTTCAACATCAGGATTCGATAAAGAACCTCTTACAATTCTAATTCTATCCGAACGCATTTCTGTAGTTAACCCTCCATACAAAGCTAATGCTTCGACAAGATTCACATTTTCATTTTCAAGTTTAATAACTTTACCACCCAGTGGACCAAAAACTAAAACGCGTTTGTTGACAATCGCTAACCTTACATAGGAGTCTTTATAATAATTATCATACTGAATCGACAAAATACTATCTGCCTCATGGATAGAATTCCCAACCAAAACCACTCTACCGACCATGGGCAAAAAAACAGACCCATCCTTTTGTACAAGATATTGTTGATGAATTTCTTTATCAGAACCCGCCGCCAGATTCTTTGGACCGGAAGACATGTACTCCTTATCCGGATCAATGATGCGTTCCCCCTTACCAGTATAAACGCTAATTTCTAATATGTCATTTGTTCTTATTTTAAAAACAGGACTTTCTTCTTTTAACAACGTACGAATAGAATCATTTTCTAAATTCGATTGTGTCATAAAGAGACGGTACTCATTCCTATGACAAGCAGAGAACATGAACACAATGCAGCATGAAGCAATAGAAAAAAAAATGTGTCGTGAGATTCCCATTCGTATTAAAACGTTAAATGATTTCTAATATCTTTTAAAAACGGTAAGGCTTTATCTTTATCGGAAAGAATCGGTTTTTCCTGAAGTCCCCAATTGATGTTCAAATCAGGATCATCCCACCTAACACCCCCATCCGATGCTTTATCGTATGTATTAGTGCACTTATAAAGCACCATGCTATCTTCTAAAGCTACAAATCCATGTGCAAACCCCACAGGAACATAGACCATGTTTCCTTTATCCGAACTGATAGGAATTAGTAAACTTTGTCCAAACGTCAAAGAATCTTCACGAAGATCAACCACAACATCAATAATGCTTCCACTTAATACACGAACCAATTTACCTTGGGCAAAAGGAGCTCTTTGAAAATGTAAGCCTCTTACAACACCCTTATTGGAAAACGACTGATTATCTTGAACAAAATTATGGGGAATTCCCAAAAGCTTGAAGGCATTTTCATTAAAGGCTTCAAAAAAGAAACCGCGATCGTCTTGATATACTTTAGGGATTAACTCAAAAACCCCTTTCAATTTCAATGCTGTAGATTCCATACGTAAAGGTATACTCTCAAATATAAGGATATTTCGTCCTTCTATCCAACAAATATAGTCCTTGTTTCAAAGACACCGGACTGTAAAAATGAGAAAAATAGCTTAAGTTTGTACGGGTTTATCCTCCTTGCAATTTAAAATCAAGTTCATCATGGAAAAAGGGTTTCTTCACTTACATGTTACAGTTGTTGTCTTATTCATGCTTTTCTTTGCTTACAAGTTGTTTCTCCTCTTAAGCAACAAAAAAGAGAAACTTACGATTTTCAGACAAAAAACTAAAGTCGTGGATATGGTTTTAGGATCTCTCATTCTGATTACAGGAGCATATCTGCTCTTTGCTACAAGCAATACAGAATCATACATCATCGTTAAATTACTCCTTACATTCGCCGTTATACCCCTTGGAATTATTGGTATGAAAAAAGAAAACAAAGTCCTCTCCATACTTACCATGGTTATTCTGATCTATGTATTCTCTGTCGGCAAAACAAGAAGTTTATCACTCCGTAAAGAAAAAATAACGGTCACAGGCCTTACTGAAGTTCCTCCTTCAACAATAGACAGTACTGTAAAGACAGAACATACAATACTCGATCAGAACACACAAACAGCATTAAAAAATGGGAAGGCAATATATACTCAGGTATGTTCTGCTTGCCACGGGATCGATGGGAAACTCGGAGTATCAGGAGCAAAAGACCTTAGTATAAGCAAGCTTTCTCATGAAGAAGTAATCAAAATGATTAGCGAGGGAAAAGGTTTTATGCAAGGATATAAAGACGTATTGAGTGAACAAGAAATAGCATCTGTAGCGAGCTATGCCGAAAGTTTAAGAGTTAAATAATGTCAGAAAAAGACCTGGAATTTTATAAGAACAAAGCAATTGTTGTATCTGTTATTGCCAACCAAACTCCAGAATGGAAGGTGAAAGATGAGCTCGACGAACTCATCTTTTTAGCAGAAACAGCCGGTTATGCTACGCTCAAAACATTTACACAAAAACTTCACCGACCTGATAGCAGAACATTCGTAGGAAAGGGAAAGTTAGAAGAAATTAAACTTTTTTTAGCAGAATACCCTGCTTCAACGGTCATCTTTGACGATGAACTCTCTCCATCTCAATTGAGAAATATAGAAAAGGAGTTAGAGAAAAAAATATTTGACAGAAGCTTACTCATCCTTGAGATATTCCTCATTCGTGCCAAAACCGCCCAGGCAAAAACACAAGTAGAACTTGCACGAAACCAATATTTATTACCTCGTCTGACCAACATGTGGACTCACTTAGAAAGACAAAGGGGAGCAACAGGAACACGAGGTGGTGCCGGAGAGAAAGAAATTGAAACGGACAAACGTATCATCAAAGCTCAAATCGCTTTATTAAAGGAACAACTGTTAAAAATTGACAAGCAGGCCCAAACCCAACGAAAATCAAGGGCTGAATCTATTCGTATATCCTTAGTAGGATATACCAATGCGGGCAAATCTACCATCATGAATATACTTTCCAAAGCCGATGTGCTCGCAGAAAACAAATTGTTTGCAACCCTTGATTCTACGGTTCGCAAAATGGTGTTAGATAACATTCCATTTCTTTTATCCGATACGGTAGGGTTTATACGTAAGCTACCACATAGTCTTGTCGAAAGCTTTAAGTCAACCTTGGATGAAGTAAGAGAAGCAGACCTTTTAATCCATGTTGTTGACATATCTAATCCCGCCTTCGAAGACCATATCAGTGTCGTCAACAAGACCTTAGCCGAAATTGGTGCTGGAGACAAACCTATTCTTCTTGTATTTAACAAAATTGACGCCTACACATTTCCAGAAGATCAAGATCCCGCATTAAGTTCTGAAGACTTTTGGAAAGGCTTTCAAAAAAATTACGCCTCTATCGCACAAGAAATCCTTTTTGTGTCAGCAAAAGACCAAATAAATGTCTCTTTATTAAGAGAAACCATTGCCAAATTGGCCAAAGGCAAATTCCTGGCCAAGTATCCTAACTACTTGTATAAGGGGTAAATAATTTTTACTTTTGGGGTTACTGGCATCGTAGTTCAATGGATAGAATAGGAGTTTCCTAAACTCTAGATGCAGGTTCGATTCCTGCCGGAGCCACTTAAACTTTTCGCCATATGAAGCCTCGTCCTTTTTTTCATTTTCTATTCGTTTTGTTTTTGACCTCAACGCTTCAGGAGAGTAAAGCCCAATATGCCTATTGGGGGGTAAAAGGAGGAGTTCAGGCCAATAAAATTTCTGGCGTTTCATTCGATTCAAAAATGAGTCCGGGATTTAATATCGGCGTTTTCGGAAATTTTATCCTTTCTGAAAAATTCGCCATACAGCACGAAGCCCTTTTTTCACTAAGAGGATTTGGAGGAACAACATTGGATAGCTTCGAAGTAGGAGCTAACTTACCCTATTTAGATTTGCCCTGGATGGTCCACTACAACCTCAATAAGGTTTTTCATATACATGCCGGCGTACAACCTTCTCTTTATTTGTACCTTAAAAAAGCCAAAACAGACAGCTCTGATTTCTCCAAATACAACGTTAATCCAATTGACTTTAGTGGTTTATTAGGCATAGGAGCCATTTTAGACAACAATTTTTTATTTGGGGTGAGAGTTAATGTAAGCCTTGGACAAACATTCAACACCACTGAATTTGGGGGAAGAAATATTGCCCTACAAGGTTATATCGGCTATGCCGTAAACCGTAAGGTAAAAAAGAAAAAGAAGAAATAATCTTTAGTGGATAATGGTATAATACATTCTAAGCTTAAATGCAGACGCATCTAAAGCGACTCGATTCACCTCGGTACTGTTATATAATGGCGTAACAATTAGAGGTCTATCGTAAGGTATTTGTCCCAACTGATTAGCCAAAAAATAGGAACTAAAGTAACTCGTATAATACTTATGAAAATAATCAGTATAGACAATTTGACTACTTGATGTCCCCGTAGCAGCTACATAATCACTTTGCACAAACCGGATCTGATTGTTCTGTTTCAAAATCTTTCCACTCCCATCTGTCATCAACATTGCCAAGGCTGTGGGTTCCATCAATACACTGTTACTTCCTCCTTGAATAGGCAGATAAGCGAGGGCTTTGTTAATCAAAACATGACCTTCTGGCTGAAATAAAAAGCTCTTAATATAGGGAAACTCCAACTTCATCTTCAATCCTGTCATGGATTGTAGAAAAACCTTATTCGAAGTTGCAGAAGCTGGTAGCTCGTCGTAATTATTGACAAGACCAGCGATAGGAGTCCCTGACCGATCAAATTCCGCAGTATAATATCTGGCAGAATTTCCATTAATGGTATACAACTCTTGAAGCTGTATCCCTCCTAATGTATAGGAAACTGCCATAGCCGTCATACCAGAAAACCTCAACTGAATAATAGCTCCCTTGTCTTGATCTCTTGGTACAATAGCTAAGCCATAGATATTATAAAGGAAAAAATCACTACTGCCAGTAGACGCATTTAATACTTGTTGACCAAAAGAATTATTCAACAAAATATCGATGTAACTATTAGGAGTATTGGGCCTGGCCTGAAATGTAGCAGAACCTATAGGTGTAAGAGATGAAAGATCAGGAGCAGGAGTAATCGTATAATAAGTAGCCGTTTTATCTAAAGGAACAGGTAATTTATACACATCAAAGGTTTGATCTTCCAAAGTATCACCGTACGCATATCCGTAATCTAACCTCAATAAGGTAGAGGTAACAACAGCACCGGTAAGAATTGCATTTTCGCGAGTTGGTCTAATTTGGGTAAACGCTTTCGCCCAGATATCTCCTAAATCATCATCATGGTAAGCTCCACATACCAAAAAGGCATTGGAAGAAACAGTACTGTCTTTTACATACACAGTAGAAGCCTTTACCGTAACCGTATCCGTAAAATAACCGCCTACTTGATAGTCTTGATCTTTTGTTTTCAAATCAAGCTTCGCTTCTTCACGGCGACAGGCCGCAAACAAAATGATAGCCGTAAACAATAAAAGCGATTGACCTGGTTTAAATACCAGCCAATTCGTTATAAAACTCATAGTATTTGTCTTCAATGCCATCTTCTGCTAAAGGAAAAGTATTTACCTTACTTTTCTTATCTCCCATTTCTTTAAACAACTTCGCCACTTCTTCCGAATATTCCTTTTCTGTACCAATCACGGCATCGGCATATTCCATTCCGATCTTTATAAAACCCTCGTAATCTTTTGTTTGAAGGTTATTCAACATCGCATCTTCAATATCCAGCATTTTTACTTTACTGAATAAATCGTCACCGAATTTATGCTTAAACGAATTGTTATGTACTGTAAACACAGATTTCGCATTCTTAAACACCGGATCTAATTTGTACCTCGTCTTTAAATACAAAGGAACCAAACTCGTCATCCAGTCACTACAATGTACAATATCTGGAGCCCATCCTAATTTCTTCACGGTTTCCATCACCCCTTTGCAAAAGAACACCGCTCTTTCATCATTGTCTTCAAAGAATTTATCCGATTTGTCAACGAAAACGGATTTTCTTTGGAAATAGTCTTCATTGTCGATAAAATAAACTTGAAGTTTGGCATTAGGAATAGAAGCGACCTTGATAATCAATGGTTTTTCTTCTTCTCCCACAGATATATTAATGCCTGAAAGCCTTACGACTTCATGTAATCTATTTCTGCGCTCATTGATTAACCCAAAACGAGGAACCAAAATTCTGATTTCCATTCCTTTTTCCTGCATTGCTTGAGGAAGATGTCTAAGCATTTTTCCAACCTCAGAATACTGTAAAAAAGGGAGGATTTCACTGGCTACATAAAGAATCTTTAAACTAGACATATCTTAAAAGGATTAGTTCACACCCTGAGGTGAACAAAAATACAAAAAAAATCCCCCTTTTTCAAGGTTTATCAAAAAGAAGATATACTTTTGCACCCTTTTATTATAAATTACCCCCATGCTGATACTAGAAAGCATAAAAGATATAAGAGCATACCGTTCTTATTTGGCAAACCAGGAAGAACTAGGCCTTATCCCAACCATGGGTGCTTTACACCAAGGACACTTGTCTTTGCTTCAAGAAGCAAAAAAACAAACGGATAAAACCATGGTCAGCATTTTTGTAAATCCTTTACAATTCAATAACAAGGAAGACTTTAACAAGTATCCTGTTAAAACAAACGAAGACCTCTCACTCTTGGAGGCAGCGGGATGCGATGTCGTTTTTATACCCCATGCCAAAGAAATATACCCTGAAGGTCCACTGCTATCTTTTGAGTTCGGCCCCTTGGCGGAACACATGGAAGGCCTCTTCAGACCTGGTCATTTCAATGGAGTAGGTATTGTGGTGAGTAAATTGTTGAACCTGGTAAAACCACATAAAGCATTTTTTGGAGAAAAAGACCTCCAACAGCTTCGTATCATTCAATGCCTTGTTCGAGATCTTTGTATGGATGTAGAAATTATACCTTGTGCAACCGTACGAGAATCGGATGGCCTGGCCATGTCCTCTCGTAACATGCGGTTAAACCAAGAACAAAGAAAAAGAGCCTTGTCTTTAATACAATACCTCCAGGAAGCTAAATTTTTATTGGGCAGTATGCCTCATGTAGACATTGAAAAACACCTCCAAAAACAAGCCGATCAACAACAACTGGTTCATCTTGAATACCTCAGTATTGTACAACACGATACCCTCAATCCTTGTTCTAACCCCCTTCAAAACAAAAACGTTGCCATTTGTATTGCCGCATTTGTCGATGAAATCAGGCTGATCGACAATATTGTGGTATCGTCTTAGTATTTTTCTTAGTTTTGTGCCTTGTAAGTTTGCACCATGCACATAGAAATCCTAAAATCTAAAATACACCGCGTAAAAGTTACGCAAGCCGAACTCCATTATGTAGGCAGCATCACCATTGATGAAGACCTTATGGACGCAGCGCATTTGATTGAAAATGAAAAAGTAACCATTCTCAACATCAACAACGGAGAACGCTTTGAAACCTATGTCATCAAAGGCGAAAGAAACAGTGGAGTCATTTGCCTCAACGGACCAGCAGCACGCAAAGTACAGCTTGGAGATACCGTCATTGTAATTTCATACGCAAGCATGGAATTGGAAGAAGCCAAAAACTGGAAACCTTACCTGATCTTTCCGAACGAAAACAATAAGCTTTCCTAAGCCTCAGGATTCAGCATGAGCAACAAGCCTAAACAATTCCTTCAATATGGACTGTCTTTTTTATTAGGCTTAGTGATTCTTTATTATGTTTTCCGAAACGAAGACATCACTCAAATCTGGTACGACATTCAACATGCGAATTATGTTTGGATAGGAATCACTTACATCATCTCGATGTTTGCCCACTATACAAGAGCTTACCGTTGGAATTTACTGATCAAACAAACAGGACAAAAAGTTTCCAATGGAGAAGCCTACTTGGCTTTATTGGCAGGATACGGAGCCAATTTAGTATTGCCCCGTATGGGAGAACTTACCCGTTGCGCCGTATTAAAAAAACGTCAACACATTTCTTTCGACACCACGTTAGGAACGGTTGTAGCAGAACGCCTTTTCGATTTTATTTGCCTCCTTTTCATCATGGTGGCCACTGTAATCTGGCAATACGACATCTTATTCGAATTCATTCAACATCTCCTCGCTGGACTCGTCTCTAAACAACAAGATATAGCGAATATCTTGTACACCATCGGAAGTATAATGGGGTTTATGCTACTAGGGCTTTTCCTTTTAAGAAACAAAATCATGGCCTTATACAACCGTTCTCAACACCGCTTCATGGTAAAAATCAGAAGTTTTGTCAGGGGAGTAGCAGAAGGGATATACAGTATTTACAGAATGCCAGACAAAATTGCTTTCTTATTCAGCACTTTTTTGATTTGGCTTTGTTATTACTTTATGGCTTACCTCATTTTCTTTGCGCTGCCATCGACAAGTTCTCTGGCCATGGGTGCAGGCATGTCTATTCTGGTTATGGGCGCTTTTGGTATTGCAGCTCCTGTTCAAGGAGGTATTGGAGCATACCACTGGATTGTGAGTCAAACCTTACTGTTGTATGGCATCAGTGAAAGCGACGGTAAAACCTATGCAACACTTGCCCATGCCTCGCAAATGATTTTAACCATTGTATTTAGCTTGGTAAGCTATGCTATTATTATTCTAAAATTGCCTAAAACCGATGACCGAGCATAAAATTGTAGACCTCGAACAAGCAAAAAAGCTAATCGAAAAATGGAAAATGGAAGGAGAAGTGGTGTTTACCAATGGCTGCTTTGACATACTCCACTTAGGTCACGTCGATTACCTGGAAAAAGCAAGTCATTTTGGCAATAAAATGATTGTTGCATTGAATAAAGACAGCTCTGTAAGCAAACTAAAAGGCCCCGAAAGGCCCATCAATAAAGAATATGCCCGAGCCAGAATCATTGCTTCCCTGGCCTTTGTAGATGCTGTCATTTTGTTCGGAGAAGAAACTCCTTTGAGTCTTATTGAAACCCTGTCACCTGACATTTTGGTCAAAGGAAATGATTATAGCATCGACAAAATAGTTGGCGCAGATTTTGTAATTGAACATGGAGGTAAAGTAGAAACTATTCCTTTAGTGGAAGGTTATTCTACTACCCATATTGTATCCAAACTAAAAAACCAATAGCACATGGCCATGATTTTCGTTATCAGTATAATTACCCTTTTGGTAAGTTTATACGTGAGTCATCGTCTCAAATCAAAATTTGAGCAGTACTCTCAAATTCCTTTAAAATCAGGAATGACAGGCAAAGAAATCGCAGAAAAGATGTTGGCGTATTACAACATCCGAGATGTAAAAGTAATTTCTGTAGAAGGTCGTTTGACAGACCATTACAATCCTTTAGATAAAACAGTAAACTTAAGCCACAATGTCTACGCAGGAAATAACGCAGCTTCCGCTGCCGTTGCTGCTCACGAATGCGGTCACGCGGTACAACATGCTAAAGCGTATTCTATGTTGCAATTACGCTCAACATTGGTTCCATTTCAAAACGTAAGTGCCAAAGTGTTAAATATCGTGATGATCGCCAGTATGTTTGGAGGTATCGCTTTAGGAGGACCAGGAGCAATTCCGATCATCTTATTGGTCATTATTGCCTGCAACTTTATCATTACTGCTTTCGCTTTGATTACTTTACCCGTAGAATTTGATGCGAGTCAACGTGCCTTAGCATGGATCGATCAACAAGGTGTGGTAACTTCTTCTGAGCATGCGATGGCAAAAGATGCCTTGAAATGGGCCGCTCTCACCTATGTTGTCGCAGCATTAGGATCTCTGGCACAACTCCTTTACTATATTTCGATTTTCTTAGGAAGACGTAACGACTAAGAAAATAGTAAACACTTTAATCCAAACGGAGAACAACTTTTTGAGCTGTTCTCCGTTTTATTTTTGATACAACCCTAACGTTTATGATTTTTAAACTTACCGAAGAACAGATCGCTGTACGCGATGCTGCCAGAGAATTCGCAGAACATGAGCTATTGCCTGGAGTCATTGAACGAGACGAAAAACAAGAATTCCCCACGGCTCAAGTAAAAAAATTAGGCGCACTCGGTTTTATGGGTATGATGGCCTCTTCCAACTATGGAGGCAGCGAGATGGACACCATTTCGTATGTATTGGCCATGGAAGAAATTGCCAAAGTAGACGCTTCTGTAGCCGTATGCATGTCAGTCAATAATTCTTTAGTATGCTGGGGATTAGAACATTTTGGCAACGAAGAACAAAAACAAAAATACCTGGTACCCTTAGCCAGTGGTGAAAAAATTGGGGCGTTTTGTTTGTCAGAACCTGAAGCCGGATCTGACGCAACCTTCCAACAAACAAATGCAGAGTTACAAGGAAACCACTACATCATCAACGGGACCAAAAACTGGATTACCAACGGGAATTCAGCATCGATCTACCTTGTCATCGCACAAACTGACAAAGCCGCCAAGCATAAAGGCATCAATGCCCTCATTGTAGAAAAAGAAACAGAAGGTTTCGTCATCGGTAAAAAAGAAAACAAAATGGGCATTAGGGCTTCAGATACTCATTCCTTAATGTTTCAAAATGTAAAAGTACCCGAAAGCAACCGCATCGGCAATCATGGTTTTGGCTTTTCCTTTGCCATGCAAACCCTCAACGGAGGAAGAATTGGTATTGCTGCCCAAGCTTTAGGAATTGCCTCTGGAGCATATGAAAGAGCACTTGCCTACAGCCAAGAACGCAAAGCCTTTGGAGTACCTATTTTTGACCATCAAGATGTACAATTTAAATTGGCCGACATGGCTACCCGTATTGAAGCGGCTCGTATGCTTTGCTTAAAAGCTGCCTGGCTGAAAGACCAAGGCAAAGATTATACACAGGCATCGGCCATGGCCAAGCTGTTCAGCTCTAAAGTGGCGATGGATGTCACCACAGAAGCCGTTCAAATACACGGTGGATACGGCTATGTCAAAGAGTTTCATGTTGAACGCATGATGCGCGATGCGAAAATTACCCAGATCTACGAAGGAACCTCCGAAATTCAAAAAATCGTGATTGCAAGAAGTTTATTCAAATAACAACATTTAAAAAAGAGCTCAAAAAAGGCTTGAATATCCTTTTTTTACTATTCTATTCAATAGAAGTAGCTTTTTACTAGCATATTTTATAGTTTTATATTAGTTTTGTACAAATACTTTAAAATTTTTAGTTATAGATTTAATATAAATTAAATCCTATGGAAGAATATAATAAAATCATTGAATCGATCAATGTACGATTTTTAAAATCGCGCGCAGTGAAAGTCGTTCAACCACTCACGGTCATGAACTACTACGACGTGAGCAATACACTCATTCTTCTCTTGAAAGGAGAAATGTATTTTGGAGAAGACAAAACAAAGCTCAACGAGGGAGACCTCTTGTTTGTGCCGGGAGGCAAGCCTTCTTCCATTTCATTCGGAAGTAAATTTTCGGCACAATTATCCAACGAAGATTTATTATCTCAACGTGAAAAATATTTAAACTCTCTAAAAACACTCACTCAGTTTAACCAAACCTTATCGGATGGTCACGAGACGGTGTTTTGTTATATTTCATTTGAAACAAAAGTGTTCGACTCCGTTAACTTTTTTGCTTCACTTGACTTCCCGTCATTCCCCATTATAGAATGCCCTACACTGGCGGCTGTAGTAAAGGAAACCGTGGGTGAAGACTTGCAAGAAGACGCCGGTAAAAACCGAGTGATTGGTTTAAACACAGACCGCGCAGTCATTGAAATCGTGCGTTATGTCCTTCACAAAAATTTATTTGTAGAAAAACTAGCCACCAACAGCACTTACTTTAAAGATCCTCGTTTGTTGGATATTTTTGCATACATCAAAAATCATTTAGGAGGAGACCTTTCCAATAAAATGTTGGCCAATGTAGCCAACGTCTCAGAAGACTACGTAGGTCAATACTTCAAAATGCTGACGGGTATTAATCCTCAAGATTATATCGAATACCAACGCATGGAAATGGCGGTAGATCTTCTAAGAACTACCAAGAAAAGCATACGTGAAATCGGTATTGATGTAGGTTACAAAGACACTGCGTATTTCTGCCGAAGATTCAAAATGATGTTCGGTATACCTGCAGGTAAAATGCGTCGTCGTGAATCTTTAATGAACATCTGACGCAGAAGCTGCATTCAATTCTCTTGCCTTGTCTGCCACTTCAATCAAAAGCTGAGGATCTTTTTCGATACCATTACCTATTACTACTACATCTGCTCCGGAAAGCCATGCATCAACGGCTTTTCCCGGGGAGTTGATTCCTCCTCCAACAATAATCGGAACATCCACCACTTTACGTATGGTTGCAATCATTTTTCTGCTGATGGTTTTTTGAGCACCGCTTCCTCCATCTAAAAAAATTAATTTTAACCCCAACATTTCTCCAGCCATGGCTGTACATGCTGCTACACTGGGTTTATCGTAAGGTATAGGTGTTGTATTACTGATATAAGATACCGTCGTTTGCTTACCACAATCGACCAACATATAACCCGTTGGCATGACTTCTAAGCGTGTATTTCTCAAAATAGGAGCCGCGACAACTTGTTGGCCAATGAGGTATTCAGGATTTCTTCCCGAAATTAAAGAAAGGAATAAAATCGCATCCGCATTAGGATCTATTTGTAAATTGTTTCCAGGAAATAACACCACAGGAATCGTTGTAGAACTTTTAATTTCCATCACCAACTCATGCAAATCATCTCCTGCCAATAAACTGCCTCCAATGAAAAAATAATCTACTTTACATTCGATGCCTAAACGAATAATTTTTTGAAATGCCGGCAAGGAAAGCTTGTCTGGATCCAACAACACCGCAAATGATTTTTGCTTATTGTTTCTCTTGGCTTGCAATTGCTCTAAGATCGTCATAGGCTATTTTTTTAATGATAAATGTATTCAAGATGTCATTACCCTTATCCTGAGCCCTCTTCAAAAAGCCCAATATGATATAACGAAACAAAATAATCATGGCTACGCTTGTAAAGAACAACGACAGCACCGTTGCTATAACATAACAAATGAAGGCTTGATCAATATGTAAACGTAGCCACTGCGCCAAGAAATAAAGTCCTACAAAAAACAATACCGCAAACCCAAAAGACAAGGTCAATAACAAAACAAGGACTTTAACAAAATCCTTAGCGACAAGTTGCATGTCTGCCTTCGCCTGATCGGAAGCAAAGGTCGTCCATAAAAACCAAACAACTTTTGAAAGTAGTGTTATCATAACTAACGGGAAGGAAGTCCTGGAATGTATTGATCTGGTTTTTCCTTAAAAAGTAAATAGGTAACGGTGATGCCTAAACCTTCTGTGATTCGATTTAGCTTATAATCTGGTACTATAAGTTGATTTTGAGCATTATATGACGCCAGGGAATAATAATATTCCGTATCCCTCATGTAATAAAGACCAATAGACCAATGAGGTAAAACCTGGTAAGCGAGATCAAAGCGTAGTTTGGTACGATCAATTTTACGTTTATCATACACACTGCTTTTATCGTTTTCAAAATCAAAATGAACAAACAAACGATAATTCACGCCCACATATAAAGATCTTCCCGCTACATTAAAACTACGTCCAAAACCTAATGAAGGAGCTATCCGACCTTCGGCTTTACGTTTATAATTAGATTCTTCAGCATAATACAAATGCTCAAAGGCAAATTCTTTATAAAAGAAAAATTTACCAATAGAACCTCGATGTGCCAAATTAAGACGGGTGAAGAAAGAACCTGCTCCTTGCTCTACAAAATTGAACCTGCCTGAAATCCCTCCATACCATTTTTCTGTAAAAGCCTGTTCATAGCCCACCCAAAGGAAAGACCTGTATACTTCATTTAAAGCTTGGTATTGTTCAGGTGCTATATAGGAATATTCGGCGTATAAGGACGAGCCTTTCGTATAACGTTTTTCGACTTTAAGAGAGCCCATAATCATCCAAGGACGATATACCTTCTTGACATCCGCAGAATCCAAAGATCTTGTTGTCGACTGGCCCAAAACCAATCCGCCTGTAAAACACACAAGCAAAAACAACTTACCAAGCAATTTGACCATACAGCAAGATAAGTATTACAAAGAAAAAATCTATGCTTTGTTCTTTTTATGCTTCAGCACCTTGGCTTTTACATAGAATATAATCTCTTCCGCAATATTGGTAATGTAATCGCCCGTTCTTTCAAACTTACGAATCATAGAAAGCAAATAAATGGCCTGTCTGATCTTTTCAGGGTCGTCACAGGTTTTAAAATATTCGGCCAATACTTGGTTCGCTGAAATGTTAATTTCATCCAAAAAGTCATCCTTTGCAAAAACGGTTCGTACCAATTTCGTATTGTCGGCTTCGAATGAATCGTACAAAATATTCAACATCTCTAACACCGCTTCCGTCATTTCCTGAAAACGCAAAGTCTCCAATAACTCCTTATCAAAAGGTTTTTCAAAACGCAAGATGTACGAAGATATCCCTTCTGCATTGTCACCGATGCGCTCTAAATCAGAAACCATTTTGATGGAAGCAAGAACAAAGCGTAAGTCGATCGCCACCGGACTAAACAAGGCTAAGATATGCTCACACTTGCTGTCAATTTTCAATTCACAACCGTTTACACGTTTTTCATTGCCAATCACTTCCTCCGCCAACTGGTGGTCAAACGTATTAAAAGCAACGATGGTCTTTTCGATCTGCTCCTTTACCATAGCAGTCATCTCCATCAATTCTGTTTTTAATTCACCAAGTTCGTTTTCGAGTAAGTTCATAGCTTGTGCCCTTAATATGTTGTGTCCTTTTATTTTTACTAAGCAGTATACGTATCAACCGAATCTTCCGGTGATATAATTCTGTGTTTTTTGTTTTTTAGGATTGGTGAATAGCGTACGGGTATCATCGTACTCGATCAAATCTCCCATATAGAAAAATGCCGTTTTATCACTCGTCCTTGTCGCCTGTTGCATGTTATGCGTAACAATGATGATGGTATAAGATGCCTTCAAGTTATAAATCAACTCCTCAATTTTAGTGGTAGAAATCGGATCCAAAGCAGAAGCTGGTTCATCCATCAACAAAATAGAAGGCTCTACCGCCAAGGCTCTGGCAATACACAACCTTTGTTGCTGACCTCCGGATAAAGCCAAGGCCGAATTCTTCAATTTATCTTTTACCTCTTCCCACAAAGCCGCTTGCTTGATAGCCCATTCCACTTTTTCCTCGATGTATTTTTTATTCGTAACACCGTTAATTCTTAAGCCGTAAGCCACATTTTCAAAAATCGATTTCGGGAAAGGATTAGGTTTTTGGAACACCATACCCACCGACTTTCTCAACTCATTGATGTTGACTTTCGGATGATAGATATCCACGTCGTCAATCATGATTTGTCCTTCCACTTTACACGTCTCGATCAAATCATTCATCCTGTTGAAGCACCTTAAGAAGGTAGACTTACCGCAGCCTGAGGGACCAATGAATGCAGTTACCGTATTTTTCTTAATACTCATTGTTATGCCCTTAAGCACTTGCTCAGAGCCATACCTGACATGAATATTGTTTGCTTCGATTTTCATTCGATCTAATTAAATGTTAATGCTTGTGCTTTTATCTTTTGAGGAATTACCACTTCAATTTTTTCTGTGACCGATGTCTCAGGTATACTGCAATGGCATTCATGATAAAGGTAATACTCAACAATACAATAATGGCAGCAGCAGCATTTTCAGCAAATGCTTTTTGAGGTCGGGATACCCAGTTAAAGATTTGTATCGGCAATACCGAAAACTCATCCATAGGCGTCTCTGGCGTGAAAGGGACATAGGTCAAGGCTCCAATCACAATCAAAGGAGCTGTTTCTCCAATGGCTCGGGAGATCGCTAAAATAACACCTGTAATGATACCAGGGAATGCCGCAGGCAAGACTTGATTCCAAATGGTTTGCCATTTGGATGCTCCCAATGCAAACGAAGCTTCCCTAATCGTATAAGGAACGGTTTTGATGGCTTCCCTTGTTGATACAATGATGATGGGCAATATCAACAAGGCCAAGGTCAAACTCCCTGTTAAGACACTTCCTCCCAAATTCATAAAACGTGCAAACACTTCCAATCCCAATAAACCATAAATGATAGAAGGAACACCCGCAAGGTTGGCAATATTAATCTCTATGATGTTGGCTAATCTGTTTTTAGTCCCGTATTCTTCTAAATACAATCCTGCTCCAACCCCAATAGGGAAAGCAATGGCAGCTGTCATGATCATGATCCAAAGCGTACCTACCCATGCGGTATAGATTCCAGCCTTCGCAGCCCGTTTAGAAGGTAAAGACGTAATAAAATTCCAATCCAAACGATCTAAACCATTGTCTAAAACACTGTACAAAAGCAAAACCAAGACAATCAAACCAAATGACGTGGCTGCAATCGCAAAGTATTTAAACAGCCTGTCTTGCAGCTGGTAGTAAGCCGTTTTGCCTCCGCTTTCAAATGTTCTTTTCTGACGTTGCTTATCAGCCATGGTAATTTAAATTGAAGAATTAACGGTAAGCCTGGTGGTAGCGCTTTTTTAACCAAAAGCTGATGTTGTTCAAGAGCAACGTAATGACAAACAAAGTCATCCCTACTGCAAATATTGTTCTGTACTCCAATGAATCGTAAGGGATATCTCCCATCGTCACTTGTACAATGTATGTTGTTGCCGTTTCTATCGGCACAAAAGGATTGGCCGTTAATCGAGGTTGCTGACCTGCAGCAATAGCCACAATCATGGTTTCTCCGATGGCTCTTGATATGGCTAAAATGATGGATACAGAAATCCCGGAAAACGCAGCCGGAATCAATACGTGTCTTACCGTTTGTAGTTTAGTAGCACCCATACCATAAGAACCTTCTTTCAATACTTTGGGTACAGCATACAAGGCATCTTCACTGAGTGAAGAGATCAAAGGAAGAATCATAATGCCCATCACAAGACCTGGTGACAAGGCATTGAACCCTCCTACCTGAGGGAAAACCGATTGTAGAATAGGGGTTACATATACCAAAGCGAAATAACCATATACCACCGTAGGGATCGCTGCTAAAATTTCAAGTACGGGTTTCACCACATCACGAAACCATGAAGGAGCATACTCACTCAAATAAATGGCAATGACCAAACCCAAGGGTACAGCCACCAATAAAGAAATAGCCGTTACCAAAAAGGTACCGGCCAAAAGTGGCATAATGCCAAAATGCTTGTTACTAAACAAAGGAGTCCATTCTGTATCCGTTAAGAAATCAATGATGGAAACTTCTCTAAAAAAACTGAACGTTTCAAAAGAAAGCACCAAGATTATTCCTACTGTCGTGAGCAATGTAAGCGCACTACACGCAAACAGAATGAACTCAATAAATTTTTCGCCTTTGCGCATTGTATTACTTTTTCAATAGGCTGTTCAAATCAACGCCTACTGTAGACTCCAAACCTACGAAAAGTGATCCTGTTTTGCCAGTTTTCACACGATCTTTAATCAACGCATAGGTTTCTTTACTAAATGGGATATAACCTGTTTCAGGGACTAAGTTCGGAGCTTCATCTGCTATGAAATCGACAAAGTTTTTAGCCAATGGATGCTCTATTGACTTCTTATTCACATACATAAACAACGGTCTGGACAAAGGCTGATAGCTTGCATCTAAGATCGTAGCTTCCGAAGGAAGTATGGCTCCTTTACCATTGGCATCATTCTCATCGTCGATGGGAAGCAATTTCAAACGATCTTGATTTTCAGTAAAATAAGCATAACCAAAGAAACCTAATGCCAACTTATCGGTAGAAATTCCCTGCACCAATACGTTATCGTCTTCACTGGCAGTATAATCACCTCTACACGATTTCGCTTTTCCAACAATAGCCTCTGTAAAATAATCGAAAGTCCCTGATTCTGTACCTGCTCCAAACAAATGTAATTCTGCGTTTGGCCACTCTGGACGAATTTGATTCCAACGTAATATTTTACCTTGAGAAGCAGGATCCCAAATTTTCTTCAATTCAGCAACTGTAATGCTTTTTACCCAATCATTTTTAGGATTCACCACCACCACTAAACCATCAAATGCTAAAGGAATTTCATAGTATTCTATACCCTCAGCCTTACACATTGAATCTTCCGATTTAGAAATTGGTCTTGAAGCACCTGTTAAATCCAATTCGTTACGTACAAATTTTTTGAATCCCCCACCGGTACCGGATACGCCTACCGTAATTTTAGCAGAAGGATTAACGCCTAAAAAATCTTCGGCTAAAGCTTCAGAGATGGGATACACCGTACTAGAACCATCAATTTTTAAAACTTCCTGACCTTCATAATCGGTTCCTCCTTCTGTCTTTTTTCGGTTTGAAGAGCCTCCACAAGAAGCTAAAACGATCGCTGCAAAAGCGAACACCAAACTATTTTTAATCATATTTGTTACCTTGTTTTTGTTTCTGCTAAATTATGGCTTCAATGTTAAGTTAATGTTAAGAGAATGTTCTAAAATCCTCCCTTTTACCGATTTAGCAAGAATTCCAACCCTTTAATCTGCCCTGTAACTGCATACCACTGAAAGTGAAACACCTACAAACACGTAATCACGCAAAAGAAATTCTTGACGACTTACATTGTTCTGGTGAAGCCGTCAGCCAAAACCTGAAAGAATTAGACCTCATCAACATGCTGTTAGGGGGTAATCGGGTATCCATACAAGCCTTAAAAAAAGTGCTGAAAGCCTCATCTCAAGACCATTGGACACTTGCAGATTTAGGCTGCGGAAGTGGTCAACTCATGATTGAAATGCATAAAACCCTGGCCCAACAAGGACTAAACGGAACGTTCACCGGTTTGGACGCCAATCCTTTCATTGTTCAATACGCTCAAAACCATTGCAAAGACTTCCCAAACATCAAGATCGATTGCCTGAATGTACTTTCTGACCCCTTTCCACAACGCTACGACATCGTACACGCCTCTCTGTTTTTGCACCACTTTACAGAAGAAGAACTCGTTGAGTTATTACAAAAAATAAGTCGCCATACCCTGAAAGCCATTGTCATTAATGACTTACACCGACACACTTTCGCTTACTACGCCATCAAGCTGTTGACATCTTGGTTTTCTAAATCCTACTTGGTAAAACATGATGCCGCTTTATCTGTCGCCAAAGGTTTTACACAACAAGAATGGAAAACGATACTAGAAAAGGCCGGTTTTATACATTGGAAGATCCGTTGGGCATGGGCTTTTCGTCACCAAATCATCATCTATCCTTCACGATAAGGGAATTAAAAACGTCATTCTATTTGTTTTTTAGCGTTACACCCCTATTTTTGTTCCACTAAAATCAGTTGCCCTCACGGCGTGATTGATTTATATAGAAGGGGGGAGAGAATAGGCTCTATGAACCCCTAGCAACCTGCTGAGTAGAAAGGTGCTAATTCCTATCCTGTAAATAAAACGGGAGCATATAAATTGATTACGATGATATCCATTCCATTCTTGTTTTCTTTTATATGCTGTGCACGCTTGTCGTGTAGGTTTACCCATTTAATTTGACTGAGGTGAAAGAAAGCATATATAAGCATAAGGGAAGTTTCATATTAGAATCTGGTGAAAAACTGGATGAGCTATCCATTACCTATACGACCTATGGCAGATTAAACCCAGAACAGTCGAATGTAGTCTGGATTTGCCATGCCCTTACCGCCAATGCTATACCGAGTGAATGGTGGCCGGGATTAGTGGGAGAGGGTAAATTTTATGACCCTTCCAAATACTTTATTGTTTGTGCCAATGTCCTTTCTTCTTGTTATGGTACTACAGGACCAGTATCCATAGACCCACAACAACATTCACCGTACTTCTGGACTTTTCCACAAGTGACCATAAGAGACATGGTCGCTGCACACGAAGCCCTGCGCCTGCATTTAGGCATAGAAAACATCCATACCCTTATTGGAGGTTCTCTGGGTGGTATGCAAGCACTGGAATGGGGGATCCTAAGTCCTCAACGGTTTCAACATTTAATCTTGCTGGCGACCAATGCCCGCCATTCGGCCTGGGGTATTGCCTTCAACGAATCTCAACGTTTGGCCATTAAAGCAGATCCTACATGGAACGATCAACATCCTAACGCCGGTGCCACAGGATTAAAAGCCGCCCGATCCATTGCCTTGCTTTCTTACCGGGGTTACGAAGCCTACGAAAAATCACAAGTAGAAAATGACCTCAATAAAACAGACCATTACAAAGCAAGTTCCTATCAAAATTACCAGGGAGAAAAACTGGTAAACCGCTTCAATAGCCACTCGTATTGGTACCTTTCCAAGGCCATGGATTCTCATAATGTAGGAAGAGGTAAAGGTACAGTGGAAGCTGCATTACAAGAAATCAGCTGCCGAACCCTCGTCATTGGAGTTTCTTCCGACATACTTTTTCCCGTGTCTGAGCAAAAATATTTGGCACAACATATACCACACTCTCATTACAAAGAAATCGATTCGTTCTACGGACACGATGGCTTCTTGATTGAAACAGAACACATTGAAGCACTGATTAAGACTTTTTACCGTCAGTAAATACCTTTATACCCCCTCCTTTCGTTTAGAGCAAGTAAATGATAATGTAAACAGAACCATTACCCTGTTTCCTTTATTTTTTTTACAAAAATAATTACTTTGTAGCTGCATAAACTCGCGCCCTTATTACTTATGAAAAAAGGACTTTTAATCACTCTAGGAATACTTGTTGCTTTGATTGGACTACTCGCTTTGAGTCCGTTTTTATTCAAAGATAAAATCAAACAAGCCATCGACGATCAGTTGGCACAAAACATCAATGCGAAAGTAGGATATGATGCCGATCAATTCGGACTCAGTATTTTCAGTAATTTCCCCAACATTACGGTATCCCTTGGAGGCATTAGCCTGGTGGGTACAGTAGAGGAATTTAAAGGAGACACCTTATTCGCTGCCGACAAATTCCGTTTGGCACTTGATATCATGAGTGTCATCAATGGCGATAAAATCAAAATCAAAGGAATCTACCTCAACAAAGCGAAAATCGTAACCATCATGGCGGCCAATGGTAAAAGCAGCTGGGACATTACAGTTCCTTCTACCGACACCACGACAACAACAGCCCCAGAAGAACCTTCTACGCTTTCTATTGGTATAGAAAAATGGGAAATAAAAGATGCCACCATCATCTACGACGACAGAACATTACCCATGTATGCCAAATTTGAAAAGTTCAACCACGAAGGAAGCGGAGACATTACAGCCGACATTTACGACTTAAGCACCTATACTCACATTGAAGATATGTATGTCAACTTCGATGGCATTACCTACTTAAATCACAATGTTTTCGATGCAAAAGCAAAAGTCAACATCGACATGGCCAAGTCTAAATATACTTTCCTTGACAATCAATTTGCCATCAACGATTTTAAATTCGGATTCAATGGTTTCTTAGCCATGCCAGCAGAAGGTATGGACATGGACATTACCTACGAAGCCAAAGAAACAGCCTTCAAAAACATCTTATCGCTGGTTCCGGGAGTGTATACCAAAGATTTCAACGACATCAAAACATCTGGCTCTTTAGCCTTCAATGGATATGTTAAAGGAATGATGACCGATACACAAATGCCGGGTTTCGGTTTAAACCTACTGGTGAAAGACGGCATGTTGCAATATCCTGGTTTACCAGATGCCGTGAAAAATGTGGGCATCGATCTAAACGTAGAAGCCAAAGACGGCAACCTTGATCAATTGGTGGTCAACTTGAAAAAGTTCCATATGGAAATGGGCAACATGCCGATCGATGCCCGCTTGATCTCGAAAGGTATGGATCCTTATGATCTCGATGCAAACGTGCTCGCCAAAATAAACCTGGAAGAAATCACAAAAATATTCCCCGTGGAAGGCACACAGTTGAAAGGGGCTTTAGGCGTGGATGTGAAAGCAAAAGGGAAATACAGCGACTCTCTTCATTTGATGCCTATTGTGGATGCCTTATTCACCATCGACAACGGTTATGTTAAAAGTGCTGAATTTCCAATGCCTTTAGAACAAGTATTCTTGAAAACCATCATCAAGAGTCCTGGCGATATGGTGAATACTGTGGTGAACTTGGAACGCTTTCAACTGTTGTTAGACGGTGAAAAATTTGAAGCCACGGCATTGGTGAAAAACTTAGACAACATTTCGTATGAAGCTACACTCAAAGGCATCATCGATTTGGCTAAAATGACTAAGATTTATCCTATTGAAGGCACAACACTGAGTGGACGTATCAATGCGGACATTAAAACGAAAGGTACCATGGCTGATATCGATGCCGGTAAATACCAAAACACATCAACTTCCGGGACCATGAGCATCGACAAACTGAAGTACAGTGCTGTCGACTTCCCCCAAGGTTTTACCATTGGAACTGCGGCCTTTAGCTTTGATCCAGGCAAAATGAACATCGACAACATGGTGGGTACGGCAGGGAAAAGTGACTATGCTGTGAACGGCTATTTTGCCAACTACATGGGTTATGTATTTGGAGGAAAAGACTCCACCTTACGAGGAGTACTAAACTACAGCGGAGACAAACTGGATGTCAATGAATGGATGACCGAAGAGGAAAGTACAAGTACTGCTCCTGCCGATACGGCTACCAGCGATATGAGTGTCGTCGAGGTCCCTACTAACCTTGACTTTGTCTTCACCTCCAATGTAAAAGAAGTAGTATACGACAACTTGAACTTACAAAGTTTTGCGGGTAGCGTGATTGTAAAAAATGGTATCCTAAAATTAAAAGGTCTTAACTTCTTAACCCTGGGAGGGAAATTCAATACCGACATGTCATACAATACTCAAAACATCAAAGATCCTAAGTTTGACATGGATTTAAAAATTCAACAACTCGGCTTTAAAGAAGCCTTTACCGCCTTCAACACCGTCCAAAAACTGGCTCCTGTTGCAAAAAACATGGAAGGAAAAATGGACTTGAATATTGTTATGGCAGGAAGCTTAGACCAAACCATGTCTGTCGTTTACAATACCCTCAACGGAGGAGGCAATATGTTTATCCCTAACGCACAATTGGCAAACAGTAAAGTCTTGGATGGTTTAGCCAGTGTTACAAAAACTAAAGAGCTGAGTCCTTTAGGCCTCCATAATGTAAAAGTGAATTTTAAAATTGTTGACGGCAATCTTGTACTTGATCCATTTGATGTCAATGCCGGAGATATCAAAATGAACGTTGGCGGAAAAAGCAAATTAGATGGAGACATGGACTTCATTGTGAAAATGGATGTTCCTACAGGTGCATTAGGAACTGCAGCAGCCGGAGCAATATCTAATTTAGCAGGCACTACAGTGACTGCTCCTAAAAATATTAAAATGAATTTGAACGTCGTAGGCACCTACGACAATCCAAAAGTGAAGTTGGTGGGAACATCTGCAGGAGAAAATGATCAATCGACCAAAGAAAAGGTGACTGAGACTGCGAAAACAGAAATTAAAAATCAAATTCAAAATAACGAACAAGTAAAACAAGCACAAGCAGAAATCGAAAAACAAAAGAAAGAAGCGGAAGAAAAAATTAAACAAGAACAAGCTCGCTTGCAAAAAGAAGCGGAAGAAAAAGCAAAAAAAGAAGCTGAGAAAAAAGCGAAAGAGTTACTCAAAGACAGTCCTTTTAAATTTTAATGAAACAGTGCTCGTTTAGACGACGGGCACTGTTTTTTGTGAATTTAGATCATAGATTAATCCGTAAAAGAAATGAAGCGTAAAGAAGTATGGGTATTGGGGTTATTTCTTTCTATAATAACCCTATGTAGTTTTACCAAACACCGTTCCACAGACAAAGGAAAAGAAGGATATAAAATTTCGTTCAAAATAAAAGGAGCAAAAGACAGTGTATTCCTTTGTCGATATTATGGGGACAAGCGCTATTATCAAGACACAGCCATTGCCGATAGTAAAGGGATGTTTGCTTTTGAAGATCCTAAAACCTTACCAGAAGGCATGTATTTTGTACTGTTAAAGGGACAGAAGTTTTTTGACATCATTATTTCTTCCAGTCAGTTTTTCTCCATGGAAGGCGATACGACCGATTTTGTAAAATACATGGTCGTAAAAAATGCTCCGGAAAACGAGCAGTTTTTTGCCTATCAACAATTTTACATGAAACAAAGACTCAAAGTAGACTCCATCAACAATGTGAGTAAAGCCAATCCCAATCTAAAGAGTCAAGCCGAAGCTGCCATCAAACAAGTAGATTCGGAAATGATGGAATACATCAGTGCATTTAAAAAGAACAATGCCAATAACCTCTTCACCACTATTTTAAATGCTTCTGAAGATGTTGTATTTCCTGAGATTCCAAAGAAAGACAATGGTCAATTGGACTCGCTTTGGATGTACCGTTATTACAAAAATCATTTCTTCGATAAAGTCAATGCTTCAGACGATCGATTAATCAGAACACCTGTATTAGCACCAAAAATAGATCGCTATTTAAAAGATTTAGTAACACAAGTTCCAGACTCGATCATTAAAGAGCTAGACATTCTTTTGACCCGCTATGCCGGATCAAAAGACACCTACGAATACCTCGTACGTACACTCACCTATCGCTATGAAACCTCTGAAATCATGGGAATGGATGCGGTTTTTGTCCACATGGGTAAAAATTATTATGCCAAAGGTAAATGTCCTTGGGCAACTCAAGAAGTACTGGATAAAATCAAAGAACGTACCGACATTCTTGACCCGCTATTGCTCGGCAAAAAAGCTCCAAATTTATACTACGCAGACACTACAGGGAAATATGTGCAACTGTACAGCATCAATGCAAAATATACCATCATTTATTTTTGGGATTCCAACTGCGGACATTGTCAGAAAGAAACACCCAAACTGTATGATCTGTATGAATCTTCCTTGAAAGCGAAAGGTGTAGCCGTTTATGCTGCAAACATTGAAAGAAAAGATGAAGGATGGCTGAAATTTATTCGGGACAAGAAGATCTTTAACTGGCTTAACGTACGTGATTCACATAATCACACCGATCCTAAAGTAACCTATGACGTGTACAGTACGCCAGTACTTTACCTTCTTGATAAAGACAAAAAAATCATCGCCAAGCGATTAACCATTGACCAGTTGTTGGATTTCATTAACAACTACGAGAAAAGAAAACAATAGAGCATAAAAAAGCCGATCCAAATGGATCGGCTTTTTTTCTTAGAATGAGTTGCTCCGCATTCAAAACCTCTTTATAACATCATTCAATCGTTTGCGGAGAACTCATGCGGGGTTATTTCTGGATTCGGGCGACAGACGAATTCTTCTGATGCAATCTTTCTTTTTCTATATCCTCTTCGCTACTGGCCTGAAAAAGACTATGTCTTGGCTAGCGGGGTACATTCAACCACACAAGACTTGCGACAGATGGGGCGATCTTTAGGGGAGCTTACACTAAAGCATATTCTTTCTTGAGTTGATAAGCTCTATTAAATGCTTCTTGAGATAACTTAAAATGCGAAGCAAGCTTTCTAATCATATCTTTTGATAATCCTTTTTGATAATGTAATATTTCAGATATCAAGCTTTTACTAACATCTAACATTCTTGCCAGATCACTTTGAGTTAATCCATGTTCTTTTCTCAAATACTCTATCAACTCTACTGGATCGAGCTCTTTAAGTTTATAATGTTGATTATCCCAAACCTCAATTAGAATAGTCAAAAGCTCTATTTCTTCTTTTACCTGTTTGCTTTTCTTATCCGAAAAAACCAATGTTTTCAGTATAGCACAATATTCTTTATACTGACTCTTCGTTTTAATTACTGTGTATTTAAGCTTTTCCATAATCTTTTAGTTAATATTCTTCAATAGTATATTGTTCGCCTGATTTTAACAGTTCATCATATTTCTTATGTGTCCCAATCCAACAGATAAACAAATGAACTTCTTTTTCTCCAAAATAATATTCACAAATCATCCTGTAATTATTTCCACCAATATCAAAGATTACTCTGTTACTTCCTTTTCCCAACAAATCTGCCGAAGAAAATGATTTCTTAATATCACTTGGCTTATCCCAACTTGTTCTCTTTACAACAGATAACCATTCCATAAAGGGGATTTTACTTGTAGAATGTTTTTCTGTAAATTCTATTATAGTTAATTGTTTGATTAAATGAACTCTCATTTAAAACGATGATTGAGTTAAAAAAGTTCGCAAATAGCGAACAATTGAAGTTACTTTATTTTATAGAATTCTCCAATTTATAATATTAAAACTATGATTTACAGTTAGTTAAAGTATAAATGCCGCTGTTTTCAAGAGTTTTACAGATAATAGAGAAGTTATATTAACTCCTCTATCTATTATACATAATAAGTCTCTGAAAAGAAGCTACTATGATTGAGAAGCGAGAGTTATTAGTCATCCATAAAAAGTATGGTAACTCAACTTAATTAAAAGATATAATCTTTAATTCATACATCGTCACAAACCCTCTTACATTCAACCACACAAGACTTGCGACAGGTGATCGTTTGCGGAGAACTCATGCGGGGTTATTTCTTTTTCTTTTCTTTAGGCAACGGACGAGTTCTTCTGATTCAAATCTCCATTTTCTATATCCTCTTATGTACTCAGAAGCAACTCATCCTGAAAAGAACTTATGGGCTTTCAAAAAAGCCCGTTCCCTTGCGAGAACAGGCCTTTTAAGTCTTGAGTGTGAGCGCGAGTAGTGAGGGCAATAGATATACACGTTATTAAATAATTTGACAACTCTTTTTAATCTATTTTACACCTTACCTTCCTTAATTTAACCTTTCCTCCCGCAGAGTCTCTCTTCAGAGGACTCTGCGGGAGGGGATTCTTCAAAAAGATTAAGCTACTTTATCTTTTGGTGACTATGGTTGTAAAATTCTGAGTAAATCATTGTTCATGTAAAACACATCCTTACCATCCTGACGAGGTGATAGAATTCCGATTTCACATAACTCAGTCATGTATTTACTCAATGTGGTACGACTCGTTTTTTGAGTAATATTTCCTACTACCGACATTTTTATATAAGGCTGATTGAATAAAGCCTCGTTGATTTCTTTGGAGTACCATTTCAATTCTTTCTTACCATGAAGCAGGGTCGCTTCCATTTGACTCATGATATCGTCTATGAGCTGATTGGTATAACGGGAGGTTTGCTCTACACCCTTCAACATGTAGAGCAACCACGGTTTCCAGGATTGTCTTTGTGTAATAGCGCTTAGATGATGGTAGTAGTCACCTTTATTTTCAATGATGTACTTACTGAGATACAATACAGGATGAGAAAGTAAGCCCTGGTGGACGAGGTATAAAAGATTAAGTACTCTTCCTGTACGTCCGTTGCCATCGGTAAACGGGTGAATGGCTTCAAACTGGTAATGTGCAACAGCCATTTTAATCAGAGGATCAATATCCTTATCTGTATCATTTAAGTAATCGATCAGGTTGCTTATTCTTTCTTCCAAGACTGCTTTGCCTCTTGGTGGAGTGTAAACCACTTCACCTGGGCGAAGTTCACTATTACCCCGTTTGATCACGATCTCCGATTGAGGCGGGCGAATTCCCTGCGTGCTATCTTTGATTTGACGGTATATGCTGATGACTGCATCGAGGTCGATAGCATTCTTTGACCGGATATCTTGAAAGCCTGCCCATAGTGCTTCTCTGTACCGCAATATTTCCTTCGTATTAGGATTAGCTTGCCCTTCTTTTACGGTATCAGAAATGGCTTTGTAAAGCTCATCTTCTGTGGTAAAGATATTTTCAATCGCACTAGAGCTTTTGGCTTCCTGCAGGGAAATCGTATTAATCAACATTCCCGGATTAGGTAATCTCAGGATGTTTCTGTTTAATTCTGCCAATGCTCGTGCAGCTTGTACCAAAACCAATAAAACATCTTTGTCTAGTAAATCCGCAGCCGGCGGTAACAAAGGCAAGTCATTGTAAGGCTGATTTCTATCGTATTTCGCCATGGTATGATATGTCCATTTTTTAACTAATAAATGAACATGTTGCAATATATGTCCATTTTTTCAGGGTTTCCAACCCTCATGTTCATTTATTAGTTAAAATATGGACATGAGCCGTTTTTTGTCCATTTTTGGTAATGTCTCACAATGAGAAATGAGATTTTAACCATTTGATAATCAGTATTGATAAATACTAAAAAAGCATAAAATACAAAAAAGGCGTCTGGTGTATGCTCTCATTCTCCTTGGTTTTAAAGGCACAGCAGCGCTGTAAATGCATAAAGTTATCATAGGTGTTTCACCTTCTCAGAATGAGTTGCTCTGTGACCGAAAAATCAGAATAAAAGATAAAGTTCATTTCGGAGAGAACTCATGCGGGGATCTTTCTTTTCTTCTTTCTTTAAGCGACGGACGAGTTCTTCTGATTCAAATCTCCATTTTCTATATCCTCTTATG
>CAYVTO010000010.1:27811-146282 GCA_964454665.1 uncultured Chitinophagaceae bacterium | reverse complement strand
CTACGGCTAAATTTCCTTCGTTGGTATTTTGTAACAAGAGGTGTTTACCTCTGGTTACTCCCGTCGTACTGTTATACTCCACCGTATTGAATACACCCACTTCATCGGTTCCTAAGGTAACATGCGAAAAACCCATGTAATGCCTGAACCCTCCAGTATAACTGCTGGTCGTTTGGTTATTGCTGTACAACAACAAGACGTTGTTTTGATTGGATCCGGGATCAGGTCTGAACGCTACACGACCCGTTACATCGAGTTTGAAATAACCGTCTGAATTGGCATTCAATCCACCTAATTGTAAAGTACCATAAGGGTGCAAGCGCATGTATTCGATGCTGTTCGATTTAAATTTAAGCGGTACATCCAACAAGGTTCCCAAAGAAGAGGTGCTGTTGACGTTGTTATTGCCATTGATGTTCCATGACATGTTGGTAGTAGTGCCACCCGTGGTACACACGCCTACTAAAGTCCAATACTTATCGGGAGTATCACCGTAATTCAAATCGGGTTGATGTCCTTTTGTCCACCACTTGGCTTGGTATAAGCTGCTGTTGAATTTGACTTGACTTCCTCCCACGTATTCAATTTCTGTATCCCATATTCCTATCTGACCACAATCAATGGGTAAAGTACTGGTGGTAGAAGTCACCGCCACACTTGCTGTCGCCGTATTGTAATTATCGTCTTCGGGAATGGTCAAGGTCACCGTAACTACACCCGATCCGACCAAACTCAAGACATTGCCGCTGAGTGTGGCTACACCTGTACCATTGACTAAAGACCAGGTTCCTGTAGTAGCAGAAGGTGTAGCTGTGTAGGTTAAACTGATGGTGCTTCCTACATTGCCGCTACTGGCCGATGTGATGGTAGCCGTACGCGTACCTTTATTCGTTGTACTGCATGTTCCTACTACCGACCAAGGTTGTCCTGTACCTGGACCTCCAGAATTGACATCGGGTTGGTTGTCTTGTGTCCACCAATTGGCGACGTATAAAATACCGTTGTATTTTACCTGAGCTCCTCCGTTATAAGCGGTGGGAGCTGACCATGTAGCAGCCGCACTACAATCTACGGTTTGAGCCTGTGACACAAGGATGGTCGCAAAACATAAGAGAACGAATAAGAATCGAAGCATATACCTCATTTTTATGGGTGATTAAGTAGTGAATTAGACAAAGGGTATTGATATATAAACAGGATGATCAAAAAGGAACGTAGTGCGTTTCTCTGGATTATTTTTCATAAAAGAAATAGGAATGTTTAGCGCACTAAAAAGCGAAAACAAAAGAAACAACTGCAGTGCTGTAACCGTGAAAAAAAGTAATAGTAAAATCAAATGTGAAAAGTTAAAACAATTACAACTCATCAAAAACCTACTTAAAAAACTATTTTTTACTTAAGCGTGTACAAACATACGATTTTGAAATAATGCAGGATAATCATCGGAAAGAATATTATCCACATTTGATCGACAAAAAAAGTAAATAACCTATGCTATTTATACTATATCACTCTTAAAAAGAGTTAAAATGGGGGTTTAAGCATAATTTCGAGGTGTAAATATATTACTTACCATTATTAAGATAAAAATTTATTTTATACTTTTTTATCTTATTTAAGCGATGGACGAGTTCTTCTGAAAGATAACTTCTTTTTAGCAGGAATTGCTCCGCAATACTACTTACTTTTTAACATAAAATACAACAAGATACGTTTGCGGAGAACTCATGTAAGGCTCGAGTATTATTGTACTTCAGTCTTCGGGCAACGGACGAGTTCTTCTGACTCATACTTTCTTTTCTATAAACGCTTGTCTAATCAGAAGCAACTCGGCCTGAAAAGATGCTCAAGTTACTCCAATCGCTTGTGAAAAAGAGAAACAGAAACAGAGCAGAGAAAGAGTGCGAAAACTCATGCAGGGTTAAGATTTAACTCCATAAAATCGATCTCTCATCGTACATAATGGTCTTAAAACACGCTGATTTGATCTCTATTTCTAATAGATTCCCTTCTATTCCTTTAATCTTTCCCTCTATTGCCCTTTAATTATACTACGTTTCTGAACAGTTATCGGCAATTATCATACATTTGCGCCACGTTTCTGAACAATTATCAATCAAATTGCTTTTATACTCTTACACTTCATAAGAATTTCTTCGACGACAAACGAGTTCTTCTGATTCGTACCCTCATTTTCTATATACACTCATGTACTCAGAAGCAACTCGGCCTGAAAAAGAATTAGTATGAACGAGAAATTTTTCCGCAGTTGTTCTTTAAGAAATAAAAAAATCCCGATCGTTGAATCGGAATTTTTTTATTTAAGACAGCTACCTGACTTACTTTTTCAATAAATCTCTGATCTCTGTCAGCAAAACTTCTTCCTTGGTAGGGGGAGTAGGTTCAGCAGGTACTTCTGCTTCTTTCTTTTGAAAACGATTAATTCCTTTGATGAGCATAAAAATAGCAAAAGCCACAATGATAAAATCGACCAAAGTTTGAATCAGGTTTCCATAATTGATGGTCACCGCTTCCGATGCAGCCACTCCGGCAGACTCTGCAACCGCCGCTTTAATCTCTAATTTCAAATCTTTAAAGTCGACACCACCAATCAATACACCCAATGGAGGCAACAACAAATCGTTGACCATCGATGCTACAATTTTGCCAAAAGCCGCTCCGATAACAATACCTACCGACATATCGACCACATTGCCGCGCATGGCAAAGGTTTTAAATTCTTTTAATAGACTCATAGTTGGAACACGTTTTTTTAAAGGTAAGAAAATGAGAGGAAAATAAAATTGATATTTTGTTTGACTTCTCAAAAAAAAGTTCCTTTCTTGAGAAAGAATTATTTTTTTTATTTTTAACTTTTTTAATTTTTAAATCATTATGAACAAAATTACTTTTTTCAGCAAGATTGCAATACTAATTATTCTTTCTCTTTATAACAAATTTAGTATAGCACAAACATGTACTCCTGGCAATACTCAATACATGAATAATTGGTATTTTGGAAGAGGAGCCGGAATAAAATTCAATCCTAATAATACAATAAATGTCTTAACGAATGGACAAATAAATCAGAGAGAGGGATGCGCTTCTATATCGGACAACAATGGAGATATATTATTTTATACTGACGGACAAACAGTATATAATCGACAACACAATATAATGACAAACGGATCAAACCTATTAGGACATGCTTCTAGTACTCAATCTGCAATAATAATCCCTAGACCAGGAGTTAATCATCAATATTATATATTTACAATTGGTGTAATGCTAGAATCTGTTGGCATACGTTACTCTTTAGTAGATATGAATTTAAACAATGGAAATGGGGAGATCATTCATAATCAAAAAAACATTTTACTGTATTCAAACAACGGTGGAACAGTCGAAAAAATATCAGCAACATATCATTCCAACAATACTGATATATGGGTAGTATATCATGAATTCAATAACAACTCATATAGAGCACATTTGGTAAATCAAAATGGCATACAAAGTCCCGTAATAAGTAGTATCGGGTTAAATATAGGTTCGAACTGGGATGCAACAGGATATATGAAATTTTCACCAAATTCTCAACGACTAGCAACTACGCTTGGTGGAAATTCAAGAGTCGTTCAAATATTAGACTTTAACAACACAACAGGAAGACTAAGTAACCTACAATTTATAATAATGCCCAATAATTTAGGAGCTTGCTATGGTATTGAGTTTTCACCTAATAATAACCTATTATATGTTTCAACATTAAACAATCCCGCACTAAATAGTTTCGGATCTATACTTCAATATAATTTAAGCTTAAATGATTTCGTAAATATTAGCTTAAATCCATTTCTGATAGCTTTATCAAACAGCATAAACTACGGTGCACTCCAACTAGGACCTAACCAGGTAATTTATTCAGCCAAAGAAAATGGTGTAAATAATGGTAATCTACACTTAGGTAGTATTGAATCTCCAAATAATATTGGAGCAAGTGCTCAATATATAGAAAATAATATACTGCTAAATGGTAAACTATCTCTAATAGGTCTTCCTACATTTCTAAATCCTATTCTTAATTGTTCATTACCAATTAAGCTTTTAGATTTTAGTATAAGTAATATACCTAACACACATATAAAGAAAATATCATGGAGTATTGATAATATTTCAGAAACAAAAGAGATTTTACTTGAACGAAGTTATAATGGAATAACCTATGAGAAAATTTATTCTTTTAAAGAACAACAAAAAAAATATGAATACAACGACTATACTAAAAATTCAAATTTCGACATTACATATTACCGTCTGAAGCTAATCGATATTAATGACATAATTAGCTTTAGCAAAATCATCACCACAGCAGAAAATAATAAATCCCAAACAGATATTAATATATACCCTAATCCATTTGACAATATAATTAACATATCATTATCCAGTGAATTATCAGAATCATCTAATATATTAATACAAAATTCGATAGGAGAAATCATTTTAAATGAAACTATTTCTCCTATTGAATTAAAGGAATACAAAATTAATAGTAGTAATTTAAAAGAGGGAATTTATTTTATTTCAATCAAAAACAGCACTAATAGTTGGACAAAAAAAATAATTAAGTAATTCTACTGATATTCTATTACCAACTTAGGAATTAAAGTAAGATGAGGAGAATCACTAGCATAGAAAGCGAGTCGTTTATAAGGAGAATTATTATTTAAACTAATTTCAAAACCGTAGTTTTTAGTATTTAACTGATCCTTCACAAGTTCCGTTACATCTATATCTTTAGATGAAGTAGTATTTAATTCAGGCGATGAAACCTCTATTTTATTATACTCTGTGCATATAGGTTTAGTATTATAAGTAACATTTAATTCATCCCAATCCTTAACAACACGTTTTATTGACCAATTCAAATTAGAACCATAATGTCCTTTATCTGGATTAGGAGAGCCAATATATATATTAGAAGTATCAGCATATAATGTTATTTTAGCTGATTTAACATCAACGCCTACAGGTAGTAAACTATAATCAAATTTCAATAAAAATAAAACTATAGCTGGTGTGCCACTATAAGTCCATGCAGAACAAAATATTTTTGAATTAATACCATAATTATTATCAGGATAATATTCTGCTAAATAGGCATCCTTAATCAAAGACGGATTTTGTATAACAACACCTGAAGAAGACGAAACTATAGTATTAGTATAAGATAAGAGGGTTGACTTTTCATTGGCAATAGGACTTGGACAATCTTTTTTAGCACAAGAAAAGCATACAATGAAAAAAACGACAAAAAAACGAATCATAATCTGTTAAAATAAAAATCACACCACACAATATTAACAATTACTTGAGAATATTATTTAATAAAAAGACTATTTTCTCATCGAAAGATAACTCCCCAAATACTCGTGTTTTAACACTTAAATCTCTATGATTCACAGATGGATTATTCAAAAGACTTAATACACTCATACTCATAATTTCTACGTCACTATAGACTACTAAAACACCAGAAATTTCATTTTTTACAATATCTCCACATCCTCCAACATCATAAGAAACAACTGGAACTCCACATGATATGCTTTCTATCAATACTAAAGGTAAATTATCCGCCCTCGTCGGATATACAAATACATCCGTTGCATTCAATATCTCCACCATTTTCTCTTCTTCACGTACGTAACCCATTTCATGTACGATTAAATTTTTAAATGCAGCAAGTTCCGGCATACTGTCCTCACCCATCAACAAGAGATGAATAGGAAAGGTGGTATCTTCATTGAGTTGTTTTAAAATATTGTAGAGATCAGAACCTCCTTTGAAAAAATTTCCTCGTAACTTCTGTGCGATAAAAGCAATGGTTTTGGCAGCGGCTGGTATACCGTACTTCACTTTCATGGCAGCTTTGTCCATGGGTTTAAACTTTTCCGTATCGATGCCATGAGGAATTTTCACAATCTTCTTACCGGCCAAGACCGGACTTTGAACAGCCATATCATACATCCAGGTTGAAGGTACTACTACCGTAAAATCTACATCCTTAAACAAACGTTGCTTACGTCGTATCAACCAATTACCCGTAGGTAAACCAATGGTCGGATAAATTTTCGATTCTCCTTTTCCTGCTTTCAAATACTTCCAGGATTCATCTCCAAAGGTATGTGCACCGTTGGCCGTAAAAGCCCACATGTCATGTAAAGTCCACACCACTTTATAGTGCTGCGCAATCTTTCGAATGTGGGAAGTCATGAAGTAACCTCCTACCGTGTTGTTGATCCACACCACATCCGGTTTTTCTTCTTTTAACTTTTTTAAAATATACCAAGGTGAAAAAGGCAACCACACGTATTGCAAACCTAACAAATTCATCGCCACATTAAACAAACGTTCAACCTTTGCACAAAAAGCATTCGGGGTCGTTTGGAAAATATTGGGTTCATCCAATGTTTTGGTACGGACTAAAAAAAACACTTCATGACCACAGCGTTTTTTAAGCGCCTCAGCAGTACGGTATGCTGCAATACCCGATCCACCGGATCGGTCTGAAATATTAATTACAGCTATTTTCATACCATTTACTTTGTGTGTTCTTTTCTGAAAGAAGGTAAAAACTGCGAAGCCAGTAAGCTCAACATGAAAGCTACAAATAGCCAAGAGCCAAACATCGCTATACGCTCGGATAAATAATAATGTACCGGTTCAAATTTAAATACCACCTGATGTTTCCCTGATGGAATACGCATCGCCCTCAATACATAATTGGCTCTGAAATGGGATGCGAGTTTACCATCAATATAGGCATTCCAACCCGGTTGATAATATATTTCAGAGAAGACCGCCAACTGTTCAGTAGATGAATTATACTCATATACCAATTGATTAGGATTGGCATTGTCGGTTAAGGTAATACGTGCACTGCTGTCCAATGAAGGAGTAAAACCAGTTAATAAACTATCAAATCGTTTATCTACGACAAACGTTGTCGCTGGATTTAAGCTGTCCAATGCGGCCATTTCTTCATCTGCATTGTTTACTCTTTTCAATTCAGTAACAAACCAAGCATTACCTAATGCACCAGGATTGCGTTGTACAAATACTTCTCCTGATTTTTTATCCGGTACAATCACGTAACGAGCATTTAACATGTTCAAGACCGACATATTATTTTTAGCCAATTGACTTTCAATCAAATCTTGGTAACGAGATAACTTAATGGCACTGTAACCTCCAATTGATTTATGATAATATGAAGTCGTAGCATCGTTAAAAGGACTCTTGCTGACATTGAATACACGATAGCTCAAATCCTTATCGCGTAAAATCTGTTCATCCACAGCAGTCATTTCTACCCACTCTTGGTTCTTGCCTCTTTTTTCAAAATCATCGGCTTTCAGGTAACGCTTATCTACCCATGCCAAATCAATGATGACCAAAGCAGCCAACGATAAATATACCGTCTGTGTTTTGAATTTATCGGTAAACCAAGCCCACAATACACCTGCTGTACACAACACAAAGAATAAACTTCTGAACGCATCAGTACGTAACTTCGAAGCACGATCCAAACGCACGGCATCGATCATCCAATCGGGCAATCCTATATTGGCATCGTTAGGACCTACAAAATTAAAAAATGCTCCGCCGAATAGTGCAAACAACAAGGCGATGCCTCCACATAAACCTAAAGCCCATTTCAGACCTTTATAAAAAACAATGTCTTCAATTTCTCCTTGGGCTATTTTTACCAAGGCCAAACCGGCTAAGAACGGAAACGTCATTTGTCCAATACACATGGCCATAGTCACTGAACGGAATTTATTGTACAAAGGCATATTGTAAAACAAAAAGTCAGTCAACAGTTCAAAATTCTTTCCCCATGACATCATAAAGGCAAATACTGTAACGGCAAATATCCACCACTTGTATTGTTCTTTGATGATGAACATGCCCAGTACAAACAAGAAAAAGATCACCGCTCCGAAATAGATAGGACCGGCTGTAAAGGGTTGATCTCCCCAATACAATGGAATATTTTTAATGTACTCTTTGGCATCGGAACGTGGTACACCATTATCCACCAAAGCTTTGAACGTTTCAGAACTTACACTCAAGTTTTCATTTGAACCTCCTCCGTAAAAATAAGGGATAAAGGTGGTCAGTACTTCTGATTTTTGATTGCTCCAACTCAATGCATAGTCTTTGTCCAATCCTCCTCCTTCTGTTTTTTTAGTACTTAACTCAGAACCTCCACGGATGGTATTTTTAGAGTATTCATAGTTCGTCCACATTTTAGAAATATTGGGAGCAACGGCAATGACAGCACATACAATCACCAACAAAGATGATTTCACAAAATGGGTATACTCTTTTTCTTTAATGGCTTGATACAATTCGTAAATCCCCATGAATACCAGTACAAACAATAAATAATAACTGATTTGATAGTGACCATAAAAAATCTGAAGGGCCAAAAAGAACGTGGTTACTAATGCTCCAAGTATATATTTTTTATTTCTGTAGACCAACCACACACCAGCCAATACAGGAGCCATCAAGGCCATATCATATACTTTATTGATATGTCCTGCTTCAAAACTGATGATATTAAACGTAGAAAACACAAAGGCAGCCGCCATACCAAAGGCCAACCAAACGTTTGCACCAACAACACCCATTAAAACATAAAAACCGATGAAGCCAAGCCAACCCACTAAAACTTCCGGAGGTAATACTGCCCGAACCACTTTGTGTATATAATTCACATAATTAGTTTTATGTCCAATCCAAATGGGCATTCCCGAAAAACTACTGTTTGTCCATAATACATCTTCTCCGGTTTTCTCCGCATAATCTTCTGCCTCTTTAGAAAATCCCTTCGATTGAACCACATCATTTTGTACCAAGGTCTTTCCTGAAAGACTTGGATAGTAGTACACAAAAAGCACTGCAATAAAAGCCAGATTAGCAATAAGGTGTGGAATCAGTTTTTTGAAAAATGATGTATTCATAACGATGGTCTAAAGTTTACAAGTAAAAATAAAACAAAAAGAGCAAAAAACAGCCTGTTTCGTAAAGGTTTTAAACCATCGTATTGCTAATCCGTATATACTTGCTTTATATTAGGCAATCAAAGACTTGCAGACCAAGCTGAATGACCATGACGCTCATCAAAACACAAACACTTCGCCTATTCTTCTTACCAAGTATCGTCCTCATCTTTTGGTCTTGTCAATCCACCAAGCATACCCTCGCTTCGAGTTATTGGAAATACAGCGATAACGACATAGAATATGAAATCTATTTCAGACCAGATGGTCATGTAGCTTCTTATCATCCCAACGATGCAACACCCGAAAATGACTATTGGAAACAACATGGAAATCGCATCACCTTCTACATGAACGATCGGTACGCCACATACAAAGGGAAAAAAATCAACGATAGTACACTGATCGGACAAGGAAAAAGTAAAGGCTTTCAGTGGACCTGGAAAGCAAAATTCATTTCGAAAGATTGAATTATTCGTCGATTTTACATACCTTAAAAGTCAAACTCTGCATTATGAAAAAGACATTCCTACTCCACGTATTCGGACTTTTGATGGTTTCAAGCTTCTCTTGGGCTCAAACGTCTGAATTACCCATCGATCCTGAAACAAATAAAATCACCTACTCAGAGGTGGTGCCCATTACCAGTAAAGCCGACCAAAACACGGTATACGACCGTGCACTTTCCTGGGCCATGAACAATAAATATAAAGTCACTAAAATGGATAAAGCCAATGGCGTATTTGGTTGTGAAGGATCTATTAATGTTACCTATCCCGGTCCTCGCGTAGGCATGAACGACAATGGATTCATCAAATTCGATGTCACGGTAAGCAGTAAAGGCGGTCGCTACAAATATGTATTCACCAACTTCCGTCACGAAGGTCATAAAGGGAAAGGTGACGGTGGTGCTTTGGAATTGGCCAAAGCCGCATGTGGCAAATATGTATTACCGGACAACGGATGGAACAAAATCAAAAAAGATGCTCCTGATTTGATCAGCAAAACCATTACAGATTTAAAGGTTTCTATTGAACCTCAAGGCACTGCTCCAGCCAAAAAAGAAGACTGGTAATATCAACTAAATCTCGTATATTTGTTTGGCCCTGGGAGAACCAATACAGCAGAACGAACAACTAAAGCCTTATGCATGAATACGCATAAGGCTTTTATTTTTTAATTCGATTCAAGAAAAACAATCCTACGACAAAAAACACAAAGAGCGGGAATAAACTATCCCGCATGTTTCCTGTAAAAGCATTCACCACACCAAACACCGCTGTTCCTGTAGCAGTACCTACTTTATCCGTCAATTCATAGAAACTAAAAAACGAGGCATTGTCTTTCGTTTCAGGAAGTAGTTTCGAATACGTTGACCTGGAAAGACTCTGTATTCCTCCCATAATCAAACCCACTAATACAGCTAATAAGTAAAATTGATTGGCCGTTTGCACCAAATATGCACATACCGTAATGACCAAAGCAAAAACAAGCGCAAAAATTAAGGTATAAATGTTGCCAAAACGTTTCGACGACAACGTGAAGAAATAAGCTCCACCAATCGCTACCAATTGAATGATTAAGATGGTAGCAATCAATCCCGAGGTAGGGATGTGCAATTCCTCTGATCCAAAAATACTGGCCAGGTACATGATGGTTTGAAAACTCATGTTATAAAAGAAAAATCCAATCAGGAAATTTCTCAAGCGAGGTATCCCTAAAATCTGCTGAAATACTTTGTTGACCTCTTGATAACCTTTCGCCAAGACATTTTGACTTTTTACCAGTAAGCCCAAATCTTTCGGTAAACCCATAAACGAATAGATTGAAAAGCCTAACCACCATATCCCTACCGTAAGGAAAGAGATACGTGCTGCTTCACCTTCATCCTGTAAACCAAACCACATGGGCTTTTGCAACATGAGGATATTGACAATCAACAACAACACACTGCCGATATAGCCCATCGAAAAACCTCGGGCACTGACCCTGTCCAACTGATCTGTGGTCGCTATTTCTGGAAGATATGCATTATAAAACACCAGACTTCCTGCATAACCAATCGTAGCAATAATGAAAAAGACCAGCCCAACCCAAATATGAGCTGCATCAAAAAACACCAAGGCCATACAGGCCAAAGCTCCCATCCAGGCAAAGAATTTCATAAAGGCCTTCTTCTTCCCACTGTAATCGGCAATACCTGACAATAATGGATTAATGAAGGCTATCGATACAAAAGCAAACGACAGGGCAAAACTATACATGACCGAATTTTGTACTTCCCATCCCAAAAAGTTGATCCAATACCGATCATCCTCTACCCTGACCGCACCTGCACGCGTTACTGCTCCATAATAAATGGGAAACACAGCCGTGGTAATGGTAAGCGAATACACCGAATTGGCCCAATCGTACATGCACCAGGCATTTAAGGTGCGTGGATTATTCTTTTCCATATGCTTCATTTTTAATTACACCTAAAGTAATAAAAAGCTTGTCCTCTGCATCATTTTAGATTGTTATTTTTTTAGGTTAATCTAAATTTATTTTTAAATATTTCTCATTTTTTAATTTGAAGTATTTAAATTTATTTTTAGTATTGCATACCAGTCTACCTTACGTCATGAACAAGCTTCTATTTCTACTCTTATTCGCACTACAACCTCTCGCATGGAGTCAAACGGCTACCCTGAAGGGAAGTATTCGTTCGAACAAGGAACCTGTAGCTTTAGCATTGGTAACGTTAAAAAATACCTCCTTCGGTACAACCACCGATGAACAGGGGAATTTTAACATGCAAGGAATCCCGCTGGGACAATACCAAGTCATGGTTTCTTCCATCGGTTATCATGCAACACAAAAAACGATAAGGATAGAAAAAGAAGAGACCTATACCCTCAACCTGGAACTCGCAGAAAACCTGGAAGAAAATGAAGTCGTCATCACGGGAAATTTACAGGAAGTAAGCCGTCTGAAAAGTCCTACACCTGTAGAAGTCTATACGCCTGAATACTTCAAAAAAAATCCAACCCCTTCTTTGTTTGAAGCACTTCAAATTGTCAACGGTGTACGACCTCAATCGAATTGTAACATTTGTAATACGGGAGACATCCACATCAACGGATTAGAAGGGCCCTACACCATGATCACCATCGATGGAATGCCTATCGTAAGTGGACTTTCTACAGTATATGGATTGAATGGCATTCCCAACAGCCTCATTGAACGCATGGAAGTCGTGAAAGGTCCAGCTTCTACTCTATATGGTTCAGAAGCTGTGGGGGGCTTAATCAATGTCATTACTAAAGATACCTACAAAGCACCTCGTGCCAGTTTCGACATCTTCGGAACTTCCTGGGGTGAAGTGAATACCGATGTGGGAGGCACATGGAAAGGTGAAAAAACATCGGCCATGTTAGGACTCAATCATTTTAACTATTCCTTCCCCATGGATCAAAATGGAGATGGGTTCACCGATATCACCTTGGCCAAACGTACCTCGCTTTTTAACAAATGGCAATTCAAGCGAAAAGAAAATCGTTTGGCCAGCATTGCCGGACGCTACGTATACGAAGACCGCTGGGGAGGGCAAACGAATTTTAAAAAAGAATTCAGAGGAACAGACAGTATTTACGGAGAAAGTATTTACACCAACCGCATTGAACTCATAGGAACCTATCAACTCCCCATCAAAGAAAAAATAATCTTCAGCTTTTCCGGTAGCATACATGATCAAGATTCCTATTACGGCACTACGCCTTATATGGCCAATCAAAAAATCGGTTTCGGGCAATGGGTATGGCATAAAAATATAGGTATCCGTCACAAATTACTGTCTGGTGTCGCCTTCCGCTATACCTGGTACGACGACAATACCCCTGCAACAGAAAATCAATCGTCTAACAGACCTTCTGAAATTTTATTGCCAGGCATATTTATCCAAGACGAATACAGCATGACTGAAAGACAAACGATACTCCTTGGCTTACGCTACGATTACAATTCGATACACGGAAATATTCTTACTCCACGATTGAATTACATGTTTAAACCCAACAGTACAAACACCCTTCGTTTAAGTTTTGGTACTGGTTATCGTGTAGCCAATGTATTTACTGAAGATCATGCCGCACTTACAGGAGCAAGAGATGTGGTCTTTACAGAAGAATTAAAACCAGAAAAAAGTATCAATGTAAACCTCAATTACCAAACTTTCATTCCCATAAAATCAACTTTAATTGGCATCGATGCGTCTGTATTTTACACTCACTTCTCCAATAAAATCATTCCAGACTACACCACAGATGCCAATAAAATTATTTATCAAAACTTGAAAGGCTATTCGGTCTCTCAAGGATTTACCATGAACCTCGACATCATGCCAAACAAACGTTTCAAAGCACGTATAGGCACGACCATTATGGATGTGTACCGCATGGAAGAAAATGCAAATGGTAATCTGACACGTCAGCAACAACTGCTGACTGAAAATTATACTTTCACCTGGGCCATTACTTATTTTATTCTGAAAGACAAGCTCTCTTTAGATTATACAGGCAATCTCTACGGCCCGATGAAACTTCCTTTGTTGAGTGAGCAGGATCCTCGTGCCGAATATTCCCCTTGGTTCAGCACACAAAACATTCAAGCTACTTATAAAATCAATACCTATTTTGAGGTTTACGGCGGTGTTAAAAATTTACTCAACTACACTCCTCCTCAAAATTCGATTGCCCGAGCACATGATCCTTTTGATAAACGTGTAGTATTTGATGCCAATGGACAAGCCATCGCAACATCTGAAAATCCTTATGCCCTCACCTTTGACCCTACTTATGTATTTACTTCAAACCAAGGGATTCGAGGATTCTTAGGTTTACGATTTAATTTTTAAATAAAAAACTCCGCTCAATAGGTATCCTAATAAATAGTTCATCTTCCAAATTGAATTAAAGGAAAGATTTAATTTTGTTTTCTATCACATAAGCTTGCACTACACCTGCTTGTCTCCACAATACATTTCCATACCTGAACAAAATCAATGTCGGTATACTTTGTATCTTATACGCTGCTGCAAGGGCTGGATTTTTATCGACATCAATTTTAATGATTTTGGCATCTCCTTGAAGTGCATAAGCTACTTGTTCCAATATCGGAGCCATCGTTTTACAAGGTGCACACCATGTAGCATAGAAGTCAACCAATACGGGTTGATCTCCTTTTATTAAGGTATCAAATGCTGTTGCCATACTTATTCAATTCAATTCTTCGTACTCAACCTCTTGGGAATCTCTCTGTTTATTTTGCTTAGGAGCACAAGAACTCATTCCACAACAAGACCAATTCATGATGCCTTGCACGAGCAAAACCACAGCTAAAATAGCTATTAAAACATCCTTTACATCGATGGCTTGATAGAGAGCAATAAGTCCCATACTTATACGTATTAGACGTATCGCATTCCAATCATGGAATAACAGTATTTTTATATCTTGTATCGTCATATCCTTATACATTTAACGAACACTCTTGGAAAGGCTATTCCATGAGCCGCCATTATAAACTTCTATGCCTTTACTTCTTAATTGAGCAGCAGCAACCCCACTTCTCGCTCCACTACGACAACATGTAATGATAGGCTTATTGTATTTTCTAATCTTTTCAATCTGCTGATCGATGGATTGCAAAGGGATATTCAAAGCACCTTGAATATGTCCTGAATGAAACTCCTGACTTGTCCTCACATCAATGATGACCGCTCCTTTTTCTTTTACTAAAAAATTAAAATCTGCTGAGGGACCAAATATTTTTCTTAAGAATCCTACCATAATACAACTGCGTTTAATATTAATTATTTCTTTAATGTCGAAGGGCATACATAATTTGTTTTCGGTACTGAAGTAGCTGCTATTGATGTAAATCCTCCTGCAATGTCAATGACATTATCCCATCCCCTTGCCTTTAGAATAGAAATGGCAATCATCGATCGGTATCCTCCGGCACAATGTAAATAAACGGGTTTGTCTTTCGGTATTTCAGTCAAGTGTTCATTGATGAAATCTAAAGGAATATTGATCGCCGTTTCTACATGTTCTGCTTGGTATTCGCTGTATTTACGTACATCAATGAGAATAACATCCTTAGCATAGATCTTTTGAAATTCCTGCGCTGAAATAAAAGTGACACGATCGATTTCTTTTCCTGATTTTTCCCAGGCATCCATACCTCCAAGCAAAAATCCTATCGCTTGATCATATCCTACACGAGCTAAACGAATCACAACCTCTTCTTCTCTTCCCTTATCTGTCACTAATAAAATAGGTTGTTTGATGTCTTTCACCAAGGCCCCTACCCAAGGAGCAAAACTTCCATCGATACCAATGTTAATCGAATTCGGAATAAACCCTTCCGCAAATACTTGCGCCTCTCGGGTATCCAAAATCAGAGCACCTGTTTCATTGGCTACCATTTCAAAAGCTTCAGGATCAAGCGGACGAATGCCTCGCTCCACCACGGTATCTATGTTTTCATAACCTTCTTTATTCATTTTTACATTCAAAGGGAAATACGCAGGAGGAGGTAATAAACCATCTGTCACCTCTTTGACAAATTCCTCTTTGGTCATATTGGCACGTAAAGCATAGTTTGTCTTCTTCTGATCTCCAATGGTAGAGACCGTTTCCTTGCTCATATTTTTACCACAAGCAGAACCTGCTCCATGTGCAGGATACACCAACACCTCGTCCGGCAAAATCATGATCTTATTTCTCAATGAATCATACAGGATTTCAGCCAATTGTTCTTTCGTCATGTTTGCAGCTTTTTGAGCCAAATCTGGTCTTCCAACATCACCAATGAATAAGGTGTCTCCAGTGAACAAAGCTTCTTGTTGACCCGACTCATTGATCATCAGGAAACAACTCGATTCCATAGTATGTCCTGGCGTATGCAAAATTTTAATCTTCCCTTTACCTAAAATAAATTCTTCCTGATCTTGCGCAATAGATGCATCAAACGACGGTTTAGCGGTTGGCCCGTAAACAATGGTTGCCCCCGTAGCTTTTGCGAGATCAATGTGTCCACTTACAAAATCGGCATGAAAATGTGTTTCAAAAATGTATTTGATTTTGACGCCATCTTTCATAGCACGATCCAAATAGGGTTGTATTTCTCTTAAGGGATCTACAATGGCGGCTTCCCCATGAGATACAATATAATAAGCACCTTGTGCTAAACATCCGGTATATATTTGCTCGACTTTCATGATCGTATTTTTTAAATGATTTACCAACTCATTGTATCATTCAAAGGTAAGCTATAGAATGGGATCCGTCTGTGACAAGAATCACGCAGTACTATTGTTTACAAGCCTATTATATGAAACTCTTTTAAGACAATATAAATTCCCATGACCATCACCAACCAACCAAAAGCATGTGTAAGCTTACATGGAGAAACCCGTTTAGAAAACTGAATACCTACAAAAATTCCCAAAATAGAAATAAGAGAAAAGCCTAGTAAAAACAGCCAATCAATATTCATATGCATTAAATCTCCACTAAATCCAATCAGTGATTTTGCTGCAATAATAAACAATGAAGTACCCACCGCCTTAGGCATACTTAATTTACTAAACAATACTAAAGCAGGTATAATTAAAAAACCACCACCGGCACCGACTAATCCTGTCACTACTCCAACCACTATGCCTTCGAAAACGATTGCTGTATAATTCAATTTGATCGGCACCACTTCAAGTTCATCGGTAGTAAAAGAACATTTATTCGTAATCATGGATATGGACGCCAACAACATCACCAGTGCAAACAGCGACATTAAAAACAAAGACTTCGTCAATATAAACTCTTGCCCCGAAAACAGTGGATCAGGAATCGCGGGAAGTAACAGGCTACGGGTAAAATAAACGGATACAATAGCAGGCATGCCAAACACCAAAGCTGTCTTGAGATCGACCATCCCTTGCTTATAAGCTTGAATACCTCCAACCAAACTGGTAACACCTACAATAAACAGTGAATAGGCCGTAGCAAGGACAGGATCTATTCCTATAAGGTATACCAATACCGGAACTGTTAAAATAGAACCTCCTCCTCCAATGAGGCCCAGAGAAACTCCTATACATAATGCGCCAATATATCCGATGATCTCTTCCATACTTGATGTTTACGTAAATATCGGAAAAGATAAACAAGGATACCGTGACAACTATCACGCATACCTCAAAAAATTATAATGCTATGATTTCTATAACATTACGCCCCATTTTCAATTTCCCCAACTGTTCCATTTTTTTCAATAGACGAGAAATCACCTCACGTGAAGAATTTAATTCATTGGCAATGATTTGATGATTGATGTGCAATACCTTACTGTTGGTCATATCCATGGCTCGTTTTAAATAAAACTCTAAACGCTCATCCATGGCTTTAAAAGCTATACTGTCAATGGTCAATAGTAATTCTTCAAAACGAGCCCTGTAGTTTTCAACCACAAAATAATACCACGATTTATAGTGTTGCATCAGCTCATCCATGTATTGAATGGGTATAGAAAGCATTGTGACAGGAGATACAGCTTTTGCCATGATCGCGCTTACCTCATTCTTTGTGGCACAAATCATGGACAAAGCACAAGCTTGACCCGGTTGAATGTAGTACATAAAAAATTCATTGCCATCTTCTCCTTCCCGATACAATTTGACTAAACCATCAAGCAACAACATGGAGTTTTTAAAATACTGTCCTGTACGCAACAATTCATCGTCTTCTGAAAACATTTTTATTTCTCCTATTTCAACCAGGCGTTGAATAAGAGCAGGCTCAAAATTGGGAAATGTTTGTTTAATAAGGTCGGAAGCTTGTATCATATCGCTCTACAAAAATTATCCTTTATAATGAAGCACCTATTTCTCGCATGCCCTCAATATCCCATTGACGAACATATACCAAAGGTTTCGCTATTCTGTACTTCTTGGTGTTGTCCCTTCCCTTTACATAAACATAAGTATCAATATCCGGACAACCAGGATCGGCACACTTGACTTCAGAAATTAACACCTCAACAGCATCGTCCAATACAAACTTTTCTCTTACCCATTGTACGATGAGTTTATTTAGTTTAGCATTGGCTACATCGTTGGGATTGACAAAATAAGGTTTCTGTTCCATGATATGTTTCAAGATAAGATGAATTTCATAAAAGAAACACCGGAGACTTTAAAATAGTTGCATCAATACGCTTTAAATTTAAACAGCGATAGCGGCATAGAAGTATACCACTATCGCTGTTTAAAAAATAGAAATTACTAAACCTTCACGTTTAAATCGGTAATGATACCGTCGTTGAGACCGTACACCCAAGCATGAATATGAATCTTCTCGCCTTTGGTTAAAGCATCTTTTACAATTTCAGTTCCTGCTAAATTCTTAGCTTGCTCGATCACATTGAGATCAACCAATCGATTGGTTCTCTTATCTATGTCTTCTATCGCATCCAATTCTCCTGCATGTTTCTTATATACATTTTTAATATGTATCAACCATTGATCCACAAATCCATAAGACTGAGTATCCATAGCCGCTTTTACACCGCCGCAACCGTAATGCCCACAGACAATGATGTGTTTTATTTTCAGGTATTGTACCGCATAGGCAACAACACTCAATAAATTCACATCCGTTGGAACCACCAAGTTAGCAATGTTACGATGTACAAAGATGTCCCCTGCAGAAGTTGTCGTTACAGTATTGGCAGGAACACGGCTATCTGAACAGCCTATCCATAAATACTCTGGAGTTTGGGTCGCTTGATTTTTAATAAAATACTCCGGGTCTTCCTGTAACCTCGACAGGGCCCAAATTTTATTGCCATTCAATAAGTTTAAATAACGATTCGCCATATCTTTTATTCGTTAGACAGATTAAAATTGATCAACTCCAACTCAATATTTTTGTCTTTTATTTTTTTCTTATAATCATCTACCATTTCTACAATGTCCAAATCAATGGTTTTATTATTCGTACCGTCAATGATCAACGTCGAATAATCTTGTACATTTAACAGCTCTTCATAAAATCGTGATTTATTTAAAAAAGTCACGTCTTCTGAAAGTGTAATTAAGGTATGTAAACGGCCATGAATCATGGTACTTGCCACTTTATAAGGTGTTTTTAAATTGAACTTCAAAATATAAAAAATTGAAACCATCATACCGGCTGCAATTCCCGTTAAAATATCGGTCATCAGCATCACCAATACCGTCGCTAAAAAAGGCAAAAACTGGGACATGCCTGCTTTATAAACGGACTTCAGCATACTGATTTGAGTAAGCTTATAGCCAATGTAAATTAAAATAGCAGCCAATGCAGCCAAAGGAATCATTGAGAGTATACTCGGTATCAGTAAAACTCCTGCAAATAGCAAAATACCATAGATGATATTCGAAAGTTTAGATCGGGCCCCTGCTCTAATATTCGCTGAACTCCCCACTATAACAGAAGTTACAGGTATACCTCCGACTAAACCGCATATCATATTCCCTATGCCTTGAGCCAATAACTCTCTATTGGGAGGAGAAATGTTTTTTTCAGGATCCAATTTATCTACCGCGTTTAAATTCAATAACGTTTCAAAACTGGCAACAACAGCAATGGTAAATGCCAGGACCAATACGTCATGTTGAAACAACACTGAAAAATCAGGGAAATGAAAAACACTGACAAATTCTGTCCAAGTCGTAAAACGTGGTAAAATCAAGAGATGGTCTACGCGTACTTCTAACAAAGGATAACTGTGTCTCACCAAAAAATTGATACCAATAGCAGTTAATACGACAACCAATGGCACAGGAACCAATTGCATCACCTTGTACCGTTGAACTCTGCGAGAAGACAAGATAAACATCATCAACAAAGAAACAATTCCTATCAATAAAGGTCCTTCTTTGGCATAGAAAATCATTTCATACAATTCTGTAAATGAGTTTTCTCCATTGGGTTGATAAAAAACAAAATCCCCCTCAATGTCCATATCATCTCCCATCAAATGGGGCAGCTGTTTCACAATTAAGATAAATCCAATCGCAGACAACATGCCTTTGATGACTGAAGAAGGAAAATAATGCGCTATGATACCGGCTTTCAATACGCTGAATACGATTTGAATAATACCGGCTAAAAACAAAGCCGTCAAAAAATATTCGAATTTCCCTAAGCTGGCAATCCCCCCTGCTGCCACAACTGTCAATCCTGCAGCAGGTCCACTGATGCTGTATCGAGAAGCACTAAACAAGGTAAAGATAACACCTCCCACCAAACCAGCAATAACACCAGACAATACGGGAGCTTCTTGCGTACGGGCTATACCCACACACAAGGGCAATAAAACTAAAAAAACGACCACTCCGGCTTTGATGTCTTTCAGTAAAGACACACGGCCAAACGTTGATGTATTCATACAATACAATTAAATTAAATCATGGAAACTAAGTCACCTGGTCTAAAAAGACCACATAAAAAAGACTTATGACCAAGGGGGTGGAGTCACCTGCCCCGTATGTCCTTCCAATAAACATGACGGGGGAATACTAAAACGAACAATACAATGAACGATTAAAAAACAAGCCTGATGATGTACTTCATGGTACACCATTCTTTTTTTTAACACTTCTTTCATGACATCCTCCTCTTCATCGTTATTATCTGATTCATCAGACCACTCGATAGGATCCATCTCAAAAAAAACGTCGAAGCACGAATCTACCACTCCCATAAAGAGTGTCAACAACAAAAAAACAGAAAGTGTTGTCTTTAATACGTTTCGCATGCAGTAAAATAGTATACGAAGATATAATAAAAAAATTATAGATATGATATTTCTATTTTATTATTACATTCGCTAACATCCTAATAAAGAGCATGAAAACCAATTACAACCTTAGCGACACCCTTTCTTTCTTAAAGGATTTACGAAAAAACAACCACAAAGAATGGTTTAACAAAAATAAAGCTCGTTACGAAATAGCTTTCAATCAACTCATTCCATTTGCGGAAATCCTATTAGCAGAACTCAAAAAAACAGATGATCTTGAAACCTCTACAGGAAAAAAAAGTCTTTTTAGAATCTACAATGACGTTCGCTTTTCAAAAGACAAAAGCCCTTACAAAAACAATTTAGGAGGTGGATTTCGAAGAGCCACCAGGTTCAGAAGAGGCGGATATTATTACCATATAGAACCGGGTAATTCTTTCGTAATAGGTGGGTTCTGGGGTCCCAACCCTCAAGACCTTGCACACATCCGTCAACACATTGCCGCCGAGCCCGAACGATTACAAAACATTTTAAAAAGTTCAGTCTTTAAGAAAACGTTTGGCGCTCTCCTTGGAGAACAAGTCAAAACAAGCCCCCGTGGCTATACCATAAATCATCCGGCCATAGATCTGCTGCGTTACAAACAATTTCTCATTAAACATGAATTCACAGATGAAGAGGTATTAAGTCCTGGTTTTCACTTTAAGGTTGCCGATACCTTTGTCAAGATGCGGCCTTTTTTAGATTATATGAGTGAAATCTTAACCACCGATTTGAACGGTGAGCTGTTAGACGAATAATCTCTAAAAACTTCAAAAAACGATCCCGTTCTACCCTCTCTAAAGAAATAATCTTTTTTGACCAGTTATTTTTACGGATTTATTAAATGCAACATAGTTGCATTTAATAAATCCATTGTTTACTTTTGTCTTGATACTGATAACAACTTCATCGGATGAACTCGACGCATTTACTTAAGATCAATCGAAGAGATCTCCTCAGACACATGGGCTCGTTATTACTTGCCTTACTCATTCCTTTACCTTTAAAAGCATGGATTAAAAATATCCCGATTATGAACAAAAATGACAACCAATTCGACGTGATCATTATAGGAGGAAGTTATGCCGGGCTTTCCGCCGCTATGAGCTTGGGAAGAGCCTTAAGAAAAGTCTTGATCATAGACAGTGGAAAACCTTGCAATGAACAAACACCACACGCTCATAATTTGATTACACACGATGGAGAAAATCCTAATGAAATCAGACAAAAAGCAAAAAAACAAACATTAAAATATAATACCATCAAGTATGTACAGGACTTGGCTATAAAAGCAGAAAAGACAACTCAAGGATTTAACATCACAACGCAATCGAATCAGTCCTTTAATACACGAAAGCTCATTTTTGCGAGTGGCTTAAACGATTTGATGCCCGATATCAAAGGCTATCGTGAATGTTGGGGGATTTCTATTTTACATTGTCCCTATTGCCATGGTTACGAAGTGAAGAGTGAAAAAACAGGAATCATTGGAAATGGAGATTTTGCTTTTGAATTCATAAAGATGATTTCCCATTGGACAAAAGAGCTTACCCTATTCACCAATGGAAAGTCTACCTTAACAGAAGAACAAACAACCATGATACAAAAACATGGTATTCCTATCGTGGAAACAGAAATTAAACACATCGATCACCAAGCCGGTAAAATTCAACAGCTCGTTTTCAAAGATCAATCCACACATCCTCTTGTCGCTGTTTACGGAAGACCTGCATTCAAACAACATTGTGATTTACCTGAACAATTAGGCTGTGCACTGACAGAACATGGCCTCCTAAAAACTGATGCCTTTCAAAGAACAACCATAAAAGACGTTTATGCCTGTGGAGACAATTCAAACATGGCAAGGGCTTTATCTCTTTCCATCTCTTCTGGTTCAATGACAGGTGCTTTTGTCAACAAAGAAATGATTGACGAAAAATTTTAAAGATAATAACATCATGAATAAAAAATTCAAATACTACAAACAAGATGTACTCGGTGTAGCCTCTTCATTCATTTGTTTAGTACACTGTCATATTTCCATCTTCTTATTCTTATTCGGATTTCATTTCGTACTGGATGAAAAGAAATACGGATGGATCAACTACGCTTTTCTTTTTCTCAGTTTTGTTGCGGTACATCAATCGATACAAACCACCTTGTCTCGTAAAATCAGAACCTGTTTAATGATTTTTTTCAGCATGTTGGCCTTTGGCGTGCTTTTCCACGATGACTTAAAAAACGGTGAATATTATTCCATCATCGGATCTATAGGTCTTATGATCACACACGTATGGAACATCCGTCATTGTAAAATCTGTAAAGACAATCCATAAACCCAACTACTGCCAGTTAAAATAAGGAATATGAAAACAAAAAAACTCCCCGTTACCGTATTAAGTGGATTTCTAGGTGCAGGAAAAACCACATTGCTGAATCATATTTTACACAACAAAGAAAACATGAAAGTGGCTGTCATTGTCAACGACATGAGTGAAGTCAATATTGATGCGCGATTAGTGGAAAACGAACATACCCTGTCGCGCACCGATGAACGTTTAGTAGAAATGTCGAACGGATGCATTTGCTGTACACTACGTGAAGATTTATTAAAAGAAGTAGAAAAACTAGCATCAGAAAAAAAGTTTGATTACCTCATCATTGAATCCACAGGAATCTCCGAACCGCTACCTGTCGCTCAAACATTTTCTTATGTTGATGAACAAATGGGGATCGATTTATCCAAATTCAGCAGACTCGATACCATGGTCACGGTAGTGGATGCATTCAACTTCACCCGTGATTTTGGAAGCTTAGATACCGTATATACCCGTCACTTAAACGAGAATGACAACCAAGACCAACGAAACATTGTCAATTTACTCACAGAGCAGGTGGAATTCGCCAACGTCATCATCGTGAACAAAGCGGATCTTATCCCCCCACCTCGACTGGAAGAACTGAAAGCCGTACTCCACAAATTAAATCCAGAAGCTAACATTATTTCATCGACCTTTGGGAAGGTCAACATGAAAGAAATTTTAAACACCAAGTTATTTAATTTCGACAAAGCTTCTCACGCTGCAGGCTGGATCAAAGAATTAGAAAAAGAACATCATACACCAGAAACAGAAGAATACGGATTACGTTCTTTTGTTTTTCGTGAACGAAAGCCATTTCACCCGGAACGTTTCTGGAAGTACTCTAGCGCACACTGGCCGGCCAATATCATTCGTAGTAAAGGATTATTCTGGATTGCCTCTCGTCCTGGTGAAGCATTAAACTGGAGTCAAGCAGGAGGTTCGTTACGTGCCGATAAAGCAGGAGCATGGTGGTCTGCCATACCAGAACCCGAATGGTCAATGCGTGGTGGAGATTTGGCCTACATCAAAAAACGTATGGATTCCGAATGGGGTGATCGTCAACAGGAACTGGTCATTATTGGTCAAGACCTAGATCAAGATCAAATCACACAAGAACTTAAAGCCTGTTTATTAAATGATGATGAAATCGCTGCAATGCGATCAGGTAAAACATTTTCTGATCCTTGGCCTAAATTTGATGCTCAATGAAAAGCTACACACTACATGCAGAAAAAGAGGAAGAACGCATTTCTAATCTCTTACTTCACAACCTTGCCATTCAAAAGTTAAAATCAAAGATCCAACAGGTATTAAGACTGAAAATGTCACATCCTATACTTGTGAGCATCATTGTAGTGGATCAAAAGATAGAAACCTTAATCATGTTGGAGTGTTCTCACTCCAACAGAATGAAAATATATAAAATCAACACCGCTCCGAATCATATTCAAGACGATGATATTTTAAGGCTCGAACAAAACGGATTCAAACCTTGCATATATCCTCTCTCACTAAAGGAAGACATAACACACTCATAATCTATAAAATATAGTACCTCAGCAGTCTCTATTGCTAGACTTGCAAGCCCTAAAATAGTTTTGTACCTTTATTGCAGATGCATCGTATCATAAAATACGATTGATATGATGCTCATGCTTTCTTAAACCTCAGACCATCAAAACTATGCATAGGAACGTAAATCCTACAACAGCTATCGGTAGAATAAAACTTTTTTTTACATTTTGGGATAGTCGCTGGGAAGATCTAACGAAAGAAGATTGGAAAAAAATTGTTTACCGCGACTTTAGCGCAGGCTTAATTGTAGCCATGACAGCCATACCCATGGCTATGGGATTTGCCATGGCCATGGGCATGAGACCAGAACACGGCATCATTGCAGGAGCCTTGGCTTGTGTGGTAGGAAGAACATTCGGGGGATCGAAATACCAGGTATATGGACCTACCGCAGCCTTTATACCCGTCATCGCCGGATTGTTTGCCAAATACGGTCCCGAAGGTGGTGGAGCATTTGAAACAGCTCATGGATTTCTCATTTTAGTATCGATCATTTCTGGAATCATATTAGTAGTATTAGGCATACTAGGATTCGGTAAATATGCACGCTTAGTTCCCAACTCCATCATTGTAGGTTTTACCATCGGTATTGCCATTGCCATTGCACTCACTAATTTGGAAGAAGTACTAGGTATTGAATCGTTTAGTGACATCATAGAACAAGATGTTGACATCAAAGGTGGACTCATTCATAACATTTATAATGCTTTCAATAACCTCGATAAAATAAATGTATGGTCTGTCTTTTTGGGATTAATGACCTTTGTACTAACAAAAGTATTATTACGTATTTCTGTTTTTATACCCGGTCCTGTCATTGCGATGGGCGTAGCAACGGTATTATCCGCTACCGTATTAGCGGATAAAGGCATTGTACTTGTAAAAGATATTTTCGGTTCAATCCCTAACAATTTCTTTGTATTCACTCCTCCTGGTCTTCCAGGAATGAGCAGCGGTGTTATTTTTGATATCCTTTATTTTGTGGGTGCCATCGTCTTTGTATCGGGTGTAGAAAGTATCTTATGTTCTTCCATGGCCGATAAATTAGCAAACAATAAAAAAACACCTTTTAATCCGGACAAAGAATTTTTTGGTCAAGGCATGGTTCAAATCCTTACGCCTTTAATACAAGGATTTCCATGTACCGGAGCATTAGCGAGAACAGCGACTTCCATTAAAGCAGGAGCCGTTACCCCATTGGCAGGCTACTTCAAAGCCATTTTAAAATTAACCCTAGCATATTACCTGGCACAATACTTAGAACTAATCCCAATGGCATGCATTGGTGGTATTTTAATCTGGGTAGCCAGTAATATGATTAAACCTTCAGAGATTAAAGAAATTAAACACCTCGGTAAGTTCGAATTCTCCATGATGTTATATACAGCCATCATGGTACCTCTTACCGATTTCCTAACGGGTGTATTATCCGCCATGATCATCTACTTTATCGTTCAAAAGTTCTTCCTTCCTAAAAAGAAGGACCAGCAAGAACTGGCTTAATAGGATAAAACAATTAAAAAGGAAATGGCCTTGCATGATCATGCAAGGCCATTTCCTTTTTTAAGAGGAGTACTGTACAATTAACTTCCACAGTTTTCACAGACCCCTTCTACAGAATAATTCGTATTCACCACTTTATATTTTCCCGGTATTTTAATTTCCGGAACACTGACGGGTAAACAAACAGTCTCTTCACACTTCATACAATGAAAGTGAACATGCGATTTATCATGTTCATGACGATGATGTCCGTGATGTTGATCTATATCGTTAAGTGCAAATTTTACTTCTCCATCAAAGCCCAACACACGATGAATGACTCCTTTTTCTAAAAAAGACTTCACCGTTCTATACACGGTAATCCGATCGTGTTCACTCAAATTGGATTCGATATCATTTTTCGTAACAGCATGTGTAAGCGTCAGCAAATACGATAGAATTTCTATACGTATCGGTGTTCGCTTCATACTATTGTCTTGAAGAATTGCCTCTGCCGAAGCGATGAGGTTTTTAGATATTTTTTTCATACCCGATGGTATTGAAAGTCCAAACTAGAATACCCTATAAATGTAAAAAAAAAGAGCAAATGATGCTCTTTTAAAGGAATAAGATTTAAGATCCGCAAGCAAAAATAAGCTTTGATTAATCCAATGACCTACTAAATTCGTTCAAAAACTTTCTTTGTCGAGGCTGTAACTCTCTCGTTTTAAATGGTTCTTCCAGTTTATCCGGAATATCCAGATACCCTAATGCAATGACACCTATAGCATATTGCTGTGCATTCAACCCTAAAGTAAAAATTAGTTTCTCCCGATCAACACCACCCATGATATGACCGTAAATGTTCATCGATTGGGCCTGTAACAACAATTGAGCATTCGCCATACCCACATCATGCAAGGCCGCTGTATTCTCTTTTTGATTCGCCGTATACACCGTTCTCGCTACACTCACCAACAAAACTGCTGCTGCTTTTGCCCAAGAAGCATTACCGGGCAACAAACAGTTTTTAATCGTTTCAAAGCCAACTGAACCCCGGTGGGCATAAATGTATTCCCATGGTTGTTCATTCACTGCACTAGGAGCCCAGGAAGCCGCTTCTAAAAGCGTCTCCAAATCTTTCTGCTCAATTTCTTCTTGCATAAATGAACGTGGACTCCAACGGTTCCTGATCAAATCAAGAACTGGGTGTATAGTCTGGGCTATTTTTATCGTACTCATCGTTTCAATTATTTAACAGTCATGGGTACTTCCATCAATAGAAATTCTGCTTCAGTCGATGCTTTAATGTGCAATGCATCAACATCCCATATTCCTAAACCATCGCGTGTATTTAACACATTCCCATTGATTTCTACATCACCACTTAAGACAAAAGCATACACTCCATTACCCTCTTTCTTCAAGTTATAATCACTTGCAAAGCCTGAATCAAAATGCCCCAGATGAAACCAGGCATCCTGGTGTATCCACACGCCTTCGTCATCGGCATTTGGAGAGAGAATTTGTTGTAATTTATTATGACGATCTTTTACATTCAAAGAAATTTGATCGTAACGCGGTGTTACATTTTTCTTATTGGGGAAAACCCATATCTGTAAAAACTTCGTCAACTGATCCTGATTCCTGTTGTACTCGCTATGATGAATACCTGTACCCGCACTCATGACTTGAATATCACCTTTACGAATAACAGCCGTATTGCCCATACTGTCTTTATGTTCCAAATCTCCTTCCAATGGAATAGAAATGATTTCCATATTATCGTGTGGATGTTTTCCAAAGCCCATGCCCGGATCAACACGGTCGTCATTCAAAACGCGTAATACACCGAAATGCATACGTTCCGGATTGTAATAGCTTGCAAAGCTAAACGTGTGGTGACTGTCTAACCATCCGTGATTAGCATGTCCTCTTGTTTCTGCTTTATGTAATACAGTATTCGCCATAATGGTAGAGTTTGTATGTGGTATATGATTAAATCCTATGGGTTCAAGTGCTTTCAACTCGTCGATGTCATTTTGAATAACATTACCAAGTGCAGATGCGGTCACAAACATACCTGTGCCCAACAATCCTTTTTTGAGAAACTCTTTTCTATCCATGGTCTTATGCGTTATTTATAATACAAACATAGGGGCGTTCAAAAGTAAAAGCATTGAGCTAGATCAAGAAATAGAACATACCGTTAAGTTTGCATTCAAGGCCATTTTCTTACCCTGGGAATAAAAAGTGCTCTATTTCATGCATAGAAACAGAGCACTTTTCAATACATCAATCAACTCAATATTAATCAACCCAAAAAATTGTATCGTTTACCGGACCACATGTACCCACCCCTTGTATTCCGATTCGTTTTTCTTTAACGAATAATAATAAACGCCATCTGAAACATCCTGAGCCCCCCAATCATTCGCATAGTCTTCACTACGGTATACCAATCGTCCCCATCGGTTATATACTTCAAGCAACCATCCTCCCGATTGAATACATAACACTTCAAATACATCATTTTTCCCATCGTCATTGGGTGTAAATAAATTAGGAATCTTAATCGCATCACAACAGCTCATGCCAGGTGTTACAATAATACTATCATACCCATAACATCCAAACGAATTCGAAGCCATCACCCAATAAATACCTGGACTTGTAATTGTATAATACGAATGAGAGGAACCATCCTGCCACGTGTAACGTGAATAGTTTTTACCCGCTTCTACGACCAATGTTTCTCCCGGACATAATTCCTTATCCTTTCCTAAATTAACCAATACCTCTGTTCCTGATGATATTGTAATGGTATCTTTATATTCATTACCGCAGGCATCCAAAACACGTACCCAATATTTACCGGGAAGAAAAGCAGTAAATGTTTGTTCTTGAGAATGATCGTGCCATTCATAACTCGTATACCCACCGCCTGCATTCAGTACCGTAATGGCTCCTGAACAACGTGTAAAATCGGGTCCCAACAAATCAGCGTTTGTTCTTGGATCTCGAACACGTATCGTATCTGTCATTGTACATCCTGCTTCAGATGTAACCGTTACCCAATAAACACCAGGAATCGTCGCAGAAAATGTTTGTAAGGAAGAATGATCCTGCCACAGGTAACTCGTAAATCCAGGTCCTGCATCAAGTACAACTGGATCTGTAGAACAAACAACCGTGTCTCGAATATCGAGATGATAGTTCAACAGAACACGTATGAACAACGTATCTGCTGTTCTTCCACAAGCAGACATCCTCTCTACAATGAGGGTATCTACTCCTTCTTCTCCCGAAAAATCAATCACGGCTTCTCTGTCAGAAAATGATGTAATGATACCTTTTCCATGAAGTGACCAGGTTACAGGCTCTGATGCACAGGAAGACCCTGATACCGTATATTTAACCGATGAAGCATTGGCACATACCGTATCAGGACCTGCGATAAAGGGTTGTGGATCGTAAAAATATTGTTGTGAAAAACACGGTAATCCATTGCCACTAATCCGATCACCCAAGTTTACGCCATCCATCACAAAATCACAGAGTAATCCAGGAGCATTAGGATTGCGGATCAAACCCAGAAAAGATTTACCGGTGCGTGCAACATAAATTTTTCCATAAGGTCCCAACTGAAAAGCAGCGATCCCTCCTATACCTGGAAAGTTTGCAATATGGACCCGAGAAGCTGCAATACCGGCTTGTGTTACCTGAGCCAAATCGAACTGATAAATATTTTTAGTCAATTCGGTACCAATGTACAACTTTGAACCATCAGGAGAAAACTCAACGCCGTAAGCACCATCGTATATGTTGCCTGAGAAACTAAGTACATTTGATAGCTCTCCAGTCTGGTTATTAAAATTTAACAATTCAAAAATTTTCTCCTGGTGCAAAGCCACAGCAACCTTACAACCATCAGGAGAAAACTTCAGTTGTCCTAAACCAATACCAGCATGTACTGCACCAATATTGGTTACAACAGGTACTGTACTGACTCCTGAGGCTGTAACCAAGTAAGCATAAAATGCATTGGAATTCATTCCATGTACCAACACCCACATGTCTATTCCGTTGGCGTGTTTTACAGTAGAAACTTTTTCAGTCACAGGCGTCATCATCAACGTGTTTTTGGTAGCGACTTCGACATCACCCAAACCTCCATCCAATGTCATATCAATGACAGAATAACGCAAGCCATTCGGATTTCCAAATGCATCCAAGGTAAACAGGTAATATTTATTCTCATTGGCAGGATCTTTTACAGACACCATTTGTGTAGCCGAACTGTGTCCCAGTAAACCCGATCCGTTGGGCATTAAGTCTAAGTTTTTATTAAAAATATGCATGGGAGTAGCGTAAAACAAATGCCTACCACTCGCATCGCTCATACTGACACAAGCTTCATCTGTAACGCGAAAAATAAAATCAAAATTACCAGGGACAGACGATTCACGCGGAGAATAAATAACTTCAGGAGGTTCAGATGAAAAATCTAGTCCTGCCCAAATGCCGAAATACCAAATATTAGCTTCTCTTCCCAAATTACAACTCGCAGACTGCACAAAGAGTATCGCGGATGTATCATAACATTGTCCATCGTATGCAACCATGCTCAAGGAATAACCTCCTACGGGAAATGTATGGGTTAAATGCTGGGTTGTAGAAACGGAAGCCCCGTTGATAAACCATTCATAACTGGTCGCTCCAATCGTCGTATTGGTATACGTCATGGCTTCTCCCGGCTTAATAGCAGCGGGGCCTGTAAAACTAGCTTGGATAGAACAGTCTACATCTATCACTAAAGTCAATTCTTTTTTACAGATCACATCTCCATTGACCGCCACCAATTTAATGGTATAAAGACCTTGTTGATTGAACGTATAATCTGTGTTTTGTGAAGTAGAAAATAAAACACCATTGATGTACCATTCAAAATCGGATGCTCCAATGGAAGTATTGGTAAACTGGATCTGTGTACCCACAACAATATTCGTATCTGAAGCACTGAATGCGATTTGAATAGGATGAGGACAAGGATCATTACAGCCTCCCGATTGCAATAAGCTCGATCGTAAACTCGTCAATGCCGTGATCATTCTTTGTTTTTGTCCTTCCGTAAACAATACACGACAAGCCGAATTACCGTAGTCCATGTAATTTGAAACGGGATCAAGTTGATCACCCAGACCTCCAAGTGCAACTGCTCTGAACGGATTGTTAACCGAAGGGTCGTCTGAATCACTCGTACAACTATTGACCTGAGCCGGACAAATAACAGGAGACGAAGAGCCATCCGGAGGTGTATCGCATACACGATCTCCATTGATTAAACAATTGTTATTGAGACAGCCTCCTTCAAAAGTATGATAGAGTCCTAAGTAATGTCCCAACTCATGAATATGTACTTTAGAATTATCGATCGAACTACCAAAATAAGCCGTTTCAGACACCATACCGTCTTGTAACGTACCGTGTGAAGAAGGGAAAAAGGCATAACCCGCTACGCCTGCCCCCGCAGACTCTGAAGTTATCTCATTAACCAACCAAATGTTTAAGTATTGTGTAGGATCCCATCGGATAAGGTTTTTCAAAGCTAAGTCTTGTGATGGAGCCAACAGATTCGTAAGCGGTGAAGACGTTCGGGTAATTCCCGTGGTGGCATTACCCAATTCATCACGTTTGGCTAAACAAAATTGAATATGCGTATTCACTCCGCGGGAAGTATCGTAACCACCAGCATTAGCAAAGGATTCATTTAAATGTTGAATCCCCTTCAGAATTTGTGCATCTGAAACAACACCTACATTTCCATTGTAAATGACATGTACCACCACTGGAATCACATAATCTTCTTCCGATGTAGTCTTGGCTTGTTTAGGATACAAAGTATTGTTGAGGATCAATTCTTCCGCACGGGTATGACGAAGTCTTTGCGAAGCTTTTTTCTGAAGTTCCTGATGCATCTCGTCGGTACCACACAAATGCTGTGCTTGTACAAACGGTCCCTTTGTAAAAAAGAAGACGATACCAATAAGAATATACGAACGTAAAATAATACTCATGATGCTGATTGTTGCCCCTAGATTGTATTCAAGAAATAGATGATAAAGTAACCTTCTTAAGGTATACAAAACAAGGTAAAACAGCTAGCATACTCATGCTGAGTAAGAAAGAATGGTTATTTAGGGAAGGATATTACGTAAGTATTGGAAATTTCTTCCTCAATACTTAAAAATGAGCGTGGGTACAATTGCAGTAAAGAGAAAGAGTGCAATCCATTCTCTTTCTCCGCTCTGTTTCTTTTTTGCGGACTACAAAACGGCCTGAAATAAAAAAGTGTGAGAGGAAGGGACTTTCCGATCAATCGGAATAAACTTCTCATCCCTTCTTAACATGTTATAAAAAATGAAGAGCTTGATGAATAACCAAGCTCTTCGTTTTACCTGTAGAGAGGAAGGGATTCGAACCCTCGAAACAGTCGCCCGTTTACACGCTTTCCAAGCGTGCTCCTTCAGCCACTCGGACACCTCTCTAGTTGCAGTAAAGAGAGGGGAGAAAGAGAATGGATTGCACTCTTTCTCCCCTCTCTTTCTTTTTTGTAGGCTACAAAATAAGCATATTTTATGCTCAGAAACAAACATATTATTCTACGCTCAATTCTCCCCTTAAATTTTCTTGTAAGTACTTCTCAGGATTGCTGTTATACGGTTCATTGGCCAATACAAACATCAATTTAGCCAAGGCTGCCTCGCTGCTCATGTCTCCACCACCAATGACGCCGGCCAATTTTAAATGCTTGCTGGTTTCATAACGTCCCTGTACTACCCTACCTCCCGGACATTGGGATACATTGAGGATGACCACGCCTTTGGCAATCAGTTTACGTAAAGCAGGCTCCAACCACACGTCAGTCGTGGCATTGCCCATACCAAAGGTTTCCAGTACCACCCCTTTCAGATCGGGATCGGATGTCATGGCTTCAAAAACCGAAGCGCTTAAGCCTGGATACCATTTTACCATCACCACACGTTCTTCCAAGGCGCCTAAAAACTGAAACTTCGTCTCCGAAAGTTTCATGATGGTATCGGCATTGTATTCAATGCGAATGCCTGCTTCTGCCAACAAAGGGTAATTGAAGGAGCCAAAGGCATCGAAGTAATTGCTGTGTGACTTACGCGCACGGTTAGCACGGTACAAATGTCCATCGAAATAAATACTCACCTCGGGCACAAAGGCCACACCCTTTTGCTGGTCTCCAGCGATGGTGATGGACGTAATTAAATGTTCTCGGGCATCGGTGCGTACTGATTCCAATGGCAATTGTGCCCCCGTAAATACCACCGGTTTATCCAAGCCTTGCAACATGAAACTCAAGGCCGAAGCAGTATAAGCCATGGTATCGGTACCATGAAGGACCACAAAACCATCGTAACGGTCGTAGTTATTGGCTATTAATTTGGCAATGTCTATCCAATCGGAAGGTTTAACATTGGTCGAATCCAAGGGTTTCTCCGCAGTAATGAGCGTAATATTAGGATTCAAACGGAGTAATTCTGGCACCGTTTCTGACAACCGGGAAAAATCCCTCGGCATGAGAACCTCGTCTTTTCCTGTCAAGGCAATGCCCATACCCATGGTACCTCCGGTATAAATCACCAAGACCTCTGTTCCAAATGGAGATCGGTTGATTAAAAGTAAGTTTTTATTAAAGCGCATGAAATAAATGTTTAGCGTTAGTACTGGTTATTTGAATCACTTCTTCTACAGAACATTTTTTCAGTTCCGCTACTTTATGTGCTACGATTGCGATGAAAGAAGGTTCGTTTCTTTTTCCACGGTGAGGTACGGGAGCCAAATACGGACAGTCCGTTTCTAAAACAATATCCTTTAACTCTACCTCTTCCAAGAGTTTATCCAAGCCTCCATTCTTATAAGTCACCACACCCCCAATACCTAACTTGTAACCTAAAGTGATAGCTCGTTGAGCTTCTTCTACTGTACCCGAAAAACAATGAAAAATGCCTTTCACCTCCAGTCCTGTTTTTTCAATCACCTCACAAGTTTCTACAAAAGCATTGCGTGTATGCAAAATCACGGACAACTGATATTTCGAGGCCAATCCCAATTGTATTTTCAGCGCTTCTTGCTGCAAAGCCAACGTTGTTTTATCCCAATGTAAATCGAGGCCAATTTCTCCAACAGACACAAACGAACGTTTAGTCAGCCAATCTTCTATGGTATACAATTGACGTTCAAAATCTTTCTTCACATAACAAGGATGTAAACCCATGCTTGCTCTACATACACCAGGATACTTATGCTCCAGTTCTAACATGCCATCGATAGAATCCTGATCGACATTGGGCATGATAAACTGACTTACGCCAGCCAACACGGCTTTCTCGATCAACTCATCGATGTCTTGTTTAAATTCTTCCGCGTACAAATGCGCATGCGTTTCAATGATTTTTTCCATACACTCAATACACCCGTTTTTTCCACTCTACTCCCACTGGTAATACATAGTACACCAATATACTCAAACTAAAGATCAATTGGTACAGGTCTAAAAAACAGACATAGAGCAACCATATCAGTTTAAAAGGAACGTTTGTACGTTGTGTAATCCATGTAATCCTTAAAAGATGTACTCCAACCGAAAACACATATAAAGCCATACCCCAACACGGTTCATAAGCCATCACCAGCAAGATAAACATCCCTAACAAAGCATGTACGCCCATGTAAGCCTGGCAAATCCAAGGTGTACGTTCTACCCCTTTAAGCCAACGTTTTCGTTGTTTCAATAAAGCTAAAGCTGAATCAATAGGAGTTGTCCATGCGATCACTTCCGAGTTTAAGACTTGTTTATGCTGAGCCTTATTTTTTTTCAATGCCAGATACAATTCTAAATCTTCGGTTACAGAAAAAGGTATATTTTCATAGCCTCCCACTGCATCGTATGCTTTTTTACTCACCACCATATTATTACCTACGGCCGTCACATCAATACGATAATGGTCTGCTGCATGCAACAAGCCAAAAGCTTCGATCCACTCCAACGCTTGAAAGGTTCCAAATAGTGTTTCTGATTCCACAAAAGTACTTCCTGACGCCGCAGAAATATCATGCGTTTGCATGGTGCTTACCAAGCCTTGAATCCAAGAAGGAGATACGGCGATGTCAGCATCCGTAATAAAGACGAACTCTCCTTCGGCTCGATGAAACAAATGAGCCAATACATTCGCTTTACCTTGTAAGCCTTGAAGGCTTGATTGTATCGGAATAACGGAAGTATTCAAATGAGGGTATTGTGTTTTAAAACGATGGATGACTTGATCTGTTCCATCGTCAGAATCATCATCCCCAATCAACACTTGAATACGATCTAAAGGATAGCTTTGTTTTTCTAAAGCTTGTAAACAACGAAAGATATGTTCTTCTTCATTTCTAGCCGCAATCAACACCGACACATTAGGATAAGAAGTCAGCGGAAGCGTACTCTTTTTTTTTATACTCAAAAAAGAAATGAACTGAATACATGTAAACCCATAATATAAGGTCAACACAACCAGTAAAAAAACAAATACATCATCCATTATAACCATTCAAAAGTATAGCCTTGTGTTTTACAATAATCGATATAACGAGGCAACAAGCTCTTCATCTGTTTTTCTGCTTTATAACTATCGTGAAAAACAATGATACTTCCAGCACGTGTAACGTCGCAGATTCTACGAAATGCTTTTTCTATATTCAAGGATGGATTATAATCACCCGTAAGTACATCCCACATGATAATTTCATACTTGGTTTTCAGCATTTCCAATTGACTACCTTTAATACGGCCATAAGGGGGTCGAAATACCGGTTTGGAAAAACATCCAGATCGATTGAGAGACACTTTAGAACCCGCCACTTCTTCCATGATGACATCGCAAGCATTCACGTTTTCAATGTACTCATCGGAAGCATAAGACCATCCTTTAATGTGGTGATAGGTATGGTTAGCATAAGATTGTTCTACAGCAACACGTTTCATGACGGTCGGATATTTCCTCACATTATCTCCCACCACAAAAAAAGTGGCCCTTACAGCTTTCTCTTTCAACACATCCAATACCCATTCGGTAACGCCCGCAACTGGGCCATCGTCAAATGTAAGATAGATTTTTTTATCGGTCGATGACAAACGCCAAACCATACTTGGAAAAAGTTTAGACAGAAGTCCTCTGAGCAAATGAAAATCCATAGTATTAGGATTCAGAAACGGTTTCTTTAAACTGAAGTAAGCCCAACAACCAAGAAACAAGTGCTAAAAACAAAGCGGCCAACAAAGTATTCACATACCATTCCATAGTCGTTGTACTCAACCCATAAAAGAAAAGCATAAATAAGGTAAAAGCCAAACTCAACTTGAAAATGACGACAAATGGAATGGTAATAATATTCTTGGTATGTAAATAATAGGCATAGGAAAACGACAACAAAATAGTGGAAGATACCGTTGCACAAGCAGACGCATTGATACCATACATCGGAATGAAAATAATATTCAGTGCCAGGTTTAATCCTACACTGATTAAAATCATAACACTGGTTTGTTTTTCATACCCTATAGACGTGAGTAAAGTACTGTATATCGCAAACAAGCCATTGACCACTGCGGCCACAAAAAGTATTTTCAACACGTCAGACATGATTCGGATTTCTTCTGGAGTACTGTTTTGAAAAAGTAAAAAGAATTTTTCCGGATACATAAACACAAAACCTGACACGAAAGCCATAGGAAGAAATGCGATCACATGTCCTACACGAAATGTCCTATCCAATAAGGGTCTGTTGTTTTTTAAGAAAGCAAACCGTGCAAAAAACAAAGGCAGTACAATCCACAAATACATCATGATGGCATCTAACCAGCGGTATGCTCCAGCATACAAACCAGAAGAAACACCTCCTAACAACCGTTCTACCATCACCTGATCTACTCGCTCATTAAAAGAATACAAGACGGTAATCATAGCAAAAGGAATACTCTGACGAATAATGGGAGTAATGCGATTAAGCTTTACGGTAGGTTTATCCCATCCATAAGTCGTTGCATAAACAAAATACAAGACCGCTACGGCCACGAACATCGATAACAACCGGGCATATATAAAATTTTCAACGGTGATGTGAATTTGAAAAAGCACCAATAAAAAAAAGATTAACAGTAGTTTATCTAAAACCGAAGCAAATGAATCGACGAAGAAATTTTGATGAGCCTGAAAATTAGCCCTTAAAAATAACACCAACTGTACTCCCCCCTGGAAAAAAGACAATAACCACAAATAGTATAAATCGGTCATTTCATATCCCAAAGTAAAACCAACAATCGTCATACCAACAGGATACAAAAAAAGCAAGAGTAATTTTAATCCTAAAGCCGCCGGATATATCTCATCTACTTTATCGGGTTCACCTGCCAAACGTTTGGTCACATATTGATTGACCCCCAAATCCGAAAGCGTGGCAAACAAAAAAGACAAAGAAAATAAGGCTGCAAAAACGCCATAGGCTTCATGACCAACAGTATCCTGCACTTTATTGTCCAAGACCAACCATACCGGTTTAATGAGTATGTTGAGGATTACAATAAGACCGATATTTCCAATAAACCGTTTAATAAAGCTGGTAGTGGTTAGCGTACTTCCGAGATCCCTAAGTTAAAAATAAAAACTGCTTTTTTAGTAAAAAAAAAGAGATTAGATTTTTAAATCCCTATATATTGTCGTTACTTTAAATTCCATAGAAGGCTGTTAAGTAAACAGTTTACCCTACTACATACAGTTGGACACTTTTCAAGACAAAAAAACACTTTGGTTACTGATTCCTCTACTGCTCGCTGGCGCCGTAGCTGGTAGCTTAAATGATTGGGCTTCTTTAGTCTTGGCCTTGAGTGCATTTCTTTTCGTTCTCTTATTTAAAGGTACAGAAGCATTACAAAAGCTTTATTTCCTTTCTATTCCCTTATCCATATACCTTACATTACCCAGTGGAAGTTTAGGCGTAATATTCCCGTCAGAACCTATAGCAGGTGTGCTGTTTTTATTTATCATTTTTAACATGCTGAATAACAGAAACCTAAGCATTCGTCTTTTTGACCATCCTGTTTCATTCTGCCTTTTATTAGTTTGGGTAGGCTTGTTTGTCGCTACATTATCGTCAAACTTAATGCTTGTTTCAGTCAAATCACTTTTGGTTTTTAGTATATACTTGGTCGTGTTTTACTACCAATGGATTCTCGGTGCCAATGAAAAAACAGCCGATAAAATCGTTCTTATGCTCGGTCTATATTTACTGGGTCTCTTGATCGTGGTTCTGATCACTACATTCAAACACATGGGACACAGTTTTGACCGATCTCCAGCCATGCTCATGCCGCCGCCTTTTTACTCAGACCATACCCTTTATGGATGTTGCTTGGCATTTTTCATCCCTCTCATCTATTATTGGATCAAAACATCACAGCATAAACTCTTCTATTTTATCGCATTGATCATCATTGCTTTTGCCATTTTCCTGACCTATAGCAGAGCTGTTTGGATCAGTTTAATTGTCGTTTTAGTACTCTATACAATCTTATACTTCAAAATTCGTTTTAAAAGCCTAATGATTACTTTTTTTACCATCTTGACCTTATTTTTCATCTTCCAGGATTCTACATTAAATTTACTTTCAGGTAATCGTAGTGATTCTAAGGCACGTAGAGCACAGATAGGAGATCAACTCAAATCTGTTGCCAACATTTCAACCGATGTATCAAATCTAGAACGCATTAATCGATGGAAATCTGCGTGGAGCATGTTTATGGAAAAACCTCTAACGGGATATGGCCCTGGTACCTACCAATTCAATTTTATCTTTCACCAACGAGAAGAAGATAAAACGCCCATCAGTGTATCGTATGCCAGCAATCGATTTTCTCAAGGAATGGGAGGAACTGCACATTCTCAATACCTGCTTTATGCTTCAGAAAGCGGTGTTTGGGTAGTATTAGCATTCATGGCTTCTATTTTCTTTACCCTTAAAGAAGGTTTTGCGATATACTATACCACAAATGAGGTAAAAGAAAAAATTTTAATCAAAGCACTCTTAGGAGGGTACGTAAGCTTTGTGTTTCACTCCTTTTTCAATAACTTTCTAGACGTTGACAAAGCCGCCGCTCTGTTCTTTTTGTTCAATGCAGCCATCGTGGTCATATCGATCGAAAAAAGAAAACAGAGAATCCTTTTAAAAACAAAAATTTAATATGAGCACCAACCTTTTTAGCATCCTAAAAACAATAAAAGAGCATAAGAAACTATTTTCTATTGTCTTCTTGGCAACTTTTATCATCAGTACACTCGTTGCATTTCTACTCCCTGTATATTATAAATCAAGTTGTACTTTTTACGCCTTGAGTCCTAAATCCTATGATCCAAGAATGCGGTTTTCATATAACATGGAACTCTATGGAGCGGGAGAAGATGCAGACCGCACCATTACCCTTGCGGAATCCGGATTCATCGGAAATAACATCATCAAAAAATTCGACCTGGCCAAACGTTATGAATACGACACCACTGACGCTTTAGAGAATTTAAAACTCTCCAAAGAATACAGAGAAAATTTAGTGGTAGAAGAAAACAACAAAGGTGCCATCATTGTAAGCTTCTATGATAAATCGCCCGATACCGCTGCACTGATTGTGAACGATATCGTAAAACAAATTAACGAGATCAATAAAGCCGTTATCATCGATGCCAACCTAAAGCAATTTACCTTGTATAAAAAATGGATGGATGAAAAATACCAAGGTTTAGATTCTTTAAGTAAAATCATGGCAGCCATCAACAACCTGAAAGGCTCTGCTCATCAAGATGTCGTAAGCATGGAGATGTTCAATACCTACTCTAAATTAAAAGAAGCCCAGACTAATTTGGAAACCATACAAGACGATATCAATACCATTCAAATTGTAGAACAAGCCGTGCCGATAGTGAAGAAAGCGAAACCCCTACGGTCAGTCATTGTAGCACTGGCCTGTTTCAGTACCTTCTTTATTACACTATTGTTCTTATTGATTAGAGAAGAAAAAGAATTTAAAGAGCTCTTGGATTAAAAAAGATACTCAAAAAGAGTCATGTTCTTCTTTATCTAAGAAGAACATGACCCTTTTTTTAAGAAATAACATTTTGTTTTTTATTTACTCTTTCTACATTCTGTTTCTCTTTCTTCCTTTCCTTCGAGCGGCAGACGAGTTCTTCTTAGGCAAACTTCCACTTTCTATATTTTCTTATACACTCAGAAGCAAACGACCTGAAAAAAGAATTTAAAGAGTTGACGAAGTAGTTCTTATTACGTAATCATAGAACCAAGTTGGAATGTTATCAGTATCTATAATAGTAACATTCTTTCCCTCGGTTATTTCTGAAACTAAAACGCTTAAATTAGAATTATCAAACAAATACGCTCTATTCGAAAGATATATAGCCTTCTTCAAATTCTTCAAGCTCTTATAATAACGAGCTCTTATCGTTTCATCTTTAACAAAATGTCCTTTTTGGGCTGTACGAACTTTAACTCGACTTATATTTATTTCAGGATCTTCTGTAGCAAAAAAATATAGATATATAGAATAGCCCTTGTTTTTAGCCTTTCGTAAAAAGGCAATTTTATTAGGATCACTCATTACTGTCTCATATGAAAAAGAGAGCCCAGATTTTAACAAAGTTATACGAATAAACTCTGCCAAATCTGCTGCTATATAAGAATTGATATCTAACGTTTTTTCTACTAAAAGTTCATTATTCAAAACTTTAAAATTCTGCCATAAATTAGGTAAATTAAGTCTCACTGGTGCAAACGTAGATTTTCTTAAATATGACCGAATGATCCCTGTAGTAACAAAAATTCCATACTTGTTAAAATCCAGACAATAAGAATCTTTCAATACTCTTTCTATATCATCCGCATTAATATAATAACCCAATTTAAAACTTGGAACAGGAGGACTTTGAGAAACCTTATCTATAAAGGTAGATTTACCTGAGCCATTAGGGCCCGCAAAAATTCTTAATCGTTTTTTTGACATCCTATGACTTAAGTGTAAATCTCTTAGGTATTTTTTTATCTACTTTAGAGATTTTTTTAATCGTTTTTTTAGTGCCATCAGACTTCACTCTATACAAAACACCATCTTCCTCTACCACCAATGAAACATTAGTTTGTTTTGCCTTTTCACTTGCTTTAACAGAAGCTAATATAGCAGCACCAGCAATAGCTCCAAGAGTTACTCCTGCACCTTTATCTTTAGCAATAAGTACTCCTAAAGCAGCTCCAATAAGCCCTCCCGCAATCAAGGAATCTATGATTTCTTCATCTTTTGTCATAATATGAATATACGAAAAAATGGAACCCAATAGTCTAAAAAAACAGTAAATACTTACATCTATTGTAAAACAGATGAATTCTTCTGATTCAAAACTCCACTTTCTATATCTTCTTATGTACTCAGAAGCAACTCGACCTAAAAAAGAGTACCTTTTCACTCCTTATTTACTCTTTCTACATTCTCTTTCTCTTATTTTATTCCCATCACACAGGTCATATACGTAATGTCATCAGGAAAATCTTGGTGCTCCTTAAATTGAGCAATATGTTCATAAAGTTGAGTATGCATCTCTGCAGAATAAACGGGATGTTGAGATAAAAATTCAAATACACCTTCTGGACCAAACTCTTCCCCTTTATCGTTCATGACTTCCGATACACCATCGGTATACATAAACAAGTGCGAACGGGAAGAAAGCACTTCTTCCATTTCTTCTACAAAAGGAAGTTTTTCAAACATTCCTAAAATACAAGTTCCTTTGTCCAACCATTGCTGTCCCGATGTCGTTTGTAAAAGCGGTGGATTATGACCAGCATTAATACACTTCAAAGTTTTACGTTCCATATCCACATAAGCCAAAAATACGGTAATGAATTTCTCACCTTTGGTATGGGTATACACTTGTTCGTTGAGTCGCGTAATGATGTCTTTGAGATCACTGGTGTACAATACCAATGTCCTTAAGCAGGCTTGAAAATTTGACATCAATAGTGCTGCAGGAATGCCTTTACCCGATACATCGGCAATGCACACATAAAATCGCTGATCATCAACAGGAATGTAATCGTAATAATCGCCACCAACAATCTTATTAGGATAATACGATGCAAAAATTTTTAAGGTATCGGTACATGGTAAAGCCGAAGGAATTAAGTTTTGTTGTACATGTTTAGCAATTTCAATTTCCTTTTTCAAGGCTTCTTGTTCCAAACCTAAACGAGCCAAACGTTTATTTTCGATGGCGACCAAAGTAATGTTGGTAAAAGTTTGAATAAAAGAAGTATCCAATTCCCCTTCTTGTTTACCTTCCAACAATAATATCGCTAAGGGTTTATTTTTATGGTTGACAGGAATAACCAGGCCTAACTCTTTAAACACGCCATCTAGTTGCACCTTTTGTATTTTGTCTACTTGGATTAAGGATGCAGGCAAAGCTGTACTCATAACAGAAGCATCCACTCCAAAATGAACTTTACAAGACCAATCCCCTTCGTGCACATACAAAGCCAATTTCTTGATTTCTAAACCTGCCAAAAGAGTAAAATGATAAATTTTATACAAAGAAGCTTCCGGCAAATTCGCATTAATGGCTGCCGTCATTTCCAATAAAGAATTAAGTTGCATTTGACGTAAATGCGACTCCACAGCACTGTGTTTAGAATCCTTTTCTACCATCTTTGTTTCGATTGAGGATCGTATGCATCTCTCAATCCATTACCAAGTAAATTAAACGACAAAACAATAAGGCAAATACACAAACTCGGTAAAAACACCATGTATCCTCCATCACTTTCCCAATTGGAATTATAACCTTCATTCACCATCATACCCCAAGAAGGCATAGGAGGTTGAACCCCCAATCCTAAAAAGCTTAAACCTGCTTCAATCAATACTGCTGCTGCATAATTGGCCGTAGCGATAACAATGATTGGCCCAAACATATTAGGTAAAATATGCCGAAAAATAATTCTAAAATTATTGATCCCTAAGGCTTTTGCTGCCTCTATAAATAACTTCTCCTTAACCGCCATAATTTGACCACGTACCACACGTGCTACTTCTACCCACATGGTTAAGCCTACAGCTACAAAAGCGACCCAAATCCCTTTGCTTTGCAAAGCCAAACTAATGGCAATCACCAGCATAATACCCGGTATAGACCATGTCACTGTCAGCAACCACATCACCATCTTATCTACTGTACCTCCAAAAAAACCAGCTAAGGATCCCAGTGTAATGCCTAAGAACATAGAAATCACCATGGAAATCATTCCAATCAATAAGGAGATACGCGCACCAAACAATAAACGGGAAAATAAATCCCGACCCGATTTATCAGTACCTAAAAGATAATGACGACGCTCTGTGTTCTGTTGATGAAATTCTGCTCGTGCTTGCTCATAACTGACATGTTCTACTTTACCATCCAAGTTAATGTAATCATAACCGTCTCCTTTTTTGATGTAGGAGCATGATCGTTCTTCACATAACGTTTTATCATCGCCAAAATAAATGGTTCTGATATAAGGTAAAAAAGGTTTAGCCATGGTGTCTTTAGGCTGACCATACAAGGTAAAATATACCGTATCGCCTTTTAATTCATGGTACTCTACGGGTTCAATATTATAGAAATTCTCTTGTCCAAAAATCATCTTGTGAAACACTCCTACCTTCTCTACCTCTCGTTGTTTAATCGCTTTCAGCATGGTCACTTGAAAGCCCATCGGTTTCTTTTTAATCAAAGGTGAACCATCGTCAGCATTAGGCGTGTTATCGGGCATGATCAAGTAGCCCAAAAATGCAATGATATGAGCCAATACAATCACTACCGTTGCAAACAAAGCAATAGGATTTCTCCTAAACCTTCGCCATACATAATAACTCGGTGATTTAACGGTAGACTTCTCTTTACTCATCATTTAGTATTGTGTTCCATAAGTCCCTTTTTCGTGGCCAAAAAAAGAACCTGTTCAACTATTTTATATAATTCAATGGTATCAGCACATGCTACTTCCTGTTCTGTATCAGGATCAAGGCATTTTACCCAGCCTTTCCCGACCATGAGTCCTAACTGATTTAAAATTTCATCCCTCGACCAATCCAAAGCCGCCCCCAACGCCTTAAAAGACGTCACAAAGTACAACTCATCCAGTAGTTCAAATTCTTTATCCGTCACAATTATAATCAACTGACTGTTCGTCCTTTCCAATTGTATTTTCCCCATCTTCCAGCCAAAGCTGATAACACCACATAATAAGGGTATACCAGAGCCACACCCACATAGCTCACTAAGTTAAAAGGTTTATCATAAAAACATATGATTTCTTTCAGAAATATTCCATCCCAAACCCAACGCAGCAAGTATGCAATTAAAATCCACGGCCTTAGCACTTCACTGCCTAAGAACAAAAAAGGGAGAAAAGCATAACCGAGGTTCAAACTAAAAACCATCAAAGCAATGAGCTTCACATGAAGTAAACGATAAGCTCCCCATTTACTGGCCCAACGTTTACGTTGTTGATAAAAATCTTCCCAAGATGAATTGGCTTCTGTCTCGACCAAAGCAGCTCTATGTTTAACAAAACTCACATCCTTAGGACGAGCCTTAAAAACCTCGTGCATCAAAAACTCATCGTCGCCTGATGCCAAATGGGCACTTTCACGGTATATCTCTAACCCAGACACCAGTTCTTTTCGATACAATAAATTGGCTCCATTACACATGGTCGGATAACCCATTTGCCACAAAGCAGCTCCACTCCCAATCAAGGAACTCAATTCTATCGCCTGAAAATCACCAAACCACCCTTTTTTCACCCGATACATGACAGGCCCAAATACAAAACGGGCTCCACTCGATTGAGCATGAGCCAACATCCTTTGTATCCAATACTTTCCAAACCTGCAATCCGCATCAGTCGTCAAAATCCAATCTCCCTGAGCGGCTTTAATCCCTGCACTCAAGGCGTTCTTTTTCCCTGAAATACCTTGAGGGAGGGATAATACCCGAAGCTTAAACGAAGCAGAAGAAACTGCCTCTATTATTTTTTCAAATTCATCTTCCGAATGATCATTGACTAAAATAATCTCGAAATGATCTGATGCATATACTTGTTGTAACAAAGCGTTTAATAAAATCGGCAAATACTTTTCTTCATTTCTAAATGCCACCACCACCGACACAAACGGTTGTTGATCGATCGCAAGTGATTCGATGTTGATCTTCTTCCAAGCCCAATACAAACGTATGATGCCTAAAGCATATAAAATCGGCAAGATCATTATAAACATCACCTCACTCATTTTTTTCCTGCGTTAAGAATAACATTACGTAATAAAAGTAAAGAACCCGCTAAACCGGGAAGCATAACATTAACAAACCAGATACACAAACTGGCAGCCAATACTTGACTTAAAGAAACACCCATATCTCCAAAAAATAAAGTAACCGCCAACTCACGGGGACCTAAATCTAAAAACGAAGGGAAAAATGACTTTAGAAAAAAAGCAGAGGAAATACCATTCAAGAGATCCATCATTCGGCCTTGCACACCGAATACAAGCAGTACTAAATAAAACTGAAAAGAAAATACCACATACCGTATAAGAGACAACATCAAAACCCATGTTTTCTCCCTCCCTTTACGCACCCATGGATCTAACAAATCACTGGTAAATGCATAACGACCGAATTGGGATTCAAGCCATCGTGCTAAAGCCGATGAACATAGAAATACGAGCCAACATAGCAAGACGGTAAACAACAATACAAAAAAACCAAAAAAGCAACCTCTATTCCATAAATAAAGACTCAGACTTATTCCTCCAAACAATAAGGTTGCATACAGCTGTGCAATACGCGCAATCGACAACACCCCTGCCCCTTTCCAAGCCTCTCCTTTCGGAATCGACTCAGCCCTACCTAAATATTCACCAAGTCCACCCGGCAACACTAAACTGTATGCCAAACCTGTCAAGGTTGTTTTAAAAGCAGAAGGAAAAGAAACCTTGAATCCAAAACGTTTCATTAAGTAATGCCATTTGTATGCTTCCAATCCCCAATTAAGGGGCATGAGTATAAAAACCAGGCCCAACATCACACTATTCGCCTGATCCCAAGTAATCGATGTCCATGCCAAAGCATTTGCATTACGACGTGCCATTTCAAAGAGAACAACAGAAGGGATTAAAAACGAAAAAACCTTCCAATAACGGAAGAACTTTGGTTTACTTTCTTTCAGTAATGATACGAAGTGGTTAAATTGCATAGATGGGCAAAATTTCAAAGAAAGTCGTAAAAGAGCGAATCATATTGGGTATGGACCCCGGAACTACCATCATGGGTTACGGCGTGATCATGGTCAAAGACAAAGAAATCAAATTGCTGCAATACGGTGTCATTAAACTGAGTAAATACACAAACCACGCAATTAAATTAACCAAAATTTTTGAACGAGTGTTACAATTGGTCGAAGAATATCTACCCGATGAAGTAGCCATTGAAGCCCCTTTCTTTGGAAAAAACATTCAGTCCATGCTGAAACTCGGTAGAGCGCAAGGTGTAGCCATGGCCGCCGCACTATCTCGCGATGTGCCTATTGTAGAATACGCCCCCAAAACGGTAAAACAAGCCGTCACTGGAAATGGAAATGCTTCCAAAGAACAAGTCGCAGCCATGGTAGAACGCTTGGTACATCAAAAACTCGAAGGCGAATTCTTCGATGCAACCGATGCGCTAGCAGTAGCCATCTGTCATTACTTCCGCAACGGGGAATCGGACAAAAAAACCAAAGGATGGGATCAATTTTTAAAAGATAATCCAACAAGACTCAAATAAAATGCAAGTTCACGGACATCGAGGATGCAGAGGTTTACTGCCTGAAAATACGCTAGAAGCTTTTCAAAAAGCCCTACAACTTGGCGTCGATACACTAGAAATGGATGTGTGCATCAGTCAAGACTTACAGGTCGTAGTATCCCATGAACCCTGGTTTAACCATGAAATCTGTATGCAACCTGATGGCACAGAGATTACAAAAGAAACCGAACACCTGTTCAATCTTTATCAAATGCCTTATACTGCCATCAAAGCGTTTGACTGTGGGTTAAAAAAACATCCTCGCTTCCCATACCAACAAAAGATGGCGGCTCACAAACCGCTGTTAACAGAAGTCATCGATTGGGCTGAAAAAAATTCAAATCAAAAAATAAAATACAACATCGAAATAAAATATACGCAAGAAGGTAATCTCGTCTACCACCCCGATGTCATCGTATTTTCAAATTTATTACTTGATCTTTTGGAAGAAAAAAAAATTCAACATCGTACGATTGTGCAATGTTTTAATACCGATGTGCTCAATTTCATCCACAGTACCAGACCCCAGCAAATCCTATCGTACTTAGTAGAAGACCCCGGTTCTGTTACAGAACATTTAAAAAAACTTTCTTTCACACCTCAAATCTACAGTCCAGACTATACACTTTTAACAGCTCAAGAAATCAACTATTGCCACACTAAAAACATGCAGGTTATTCCTTGGACAGTAAACGACAAAGAAGAAATGAAACGATTGATCAACCTGGGTATAGATGGCATAATCAGTGACTATCCTGATCGGGTGATCGAAGTAGTATCAGAATAATCAATAGAATTCTTCTACCCTTTTAAAGAAAAAAGTTTCTCCTCAAACATCTCTTCTTGATCTTTAATCCAACGGGTATCAAAAGATAAACAATCGGCCATCATCGCAATAATGGATTTGTAATTTTTCTTCAATGGCTCGATCCTAAAATAAAAATCGGAAGTGCGTCTCACGTATACATCTTTTGCCGTCAGGGCCATTTCTTTTTCTACCGCATACAATACTTGTAGGGCAATAGGTTTCGCCAATTGGTATTTTTGTGCGTAGTAATTAGCTTGCGGTACAAACTGAATGACCTCATCAATTCGATTACCATACCTTCTGACCAATAAATCTGCCTCATAACTCATCACATCCAACAAGCTCATCAACTCCATGGTTTTATTACTGACAAATTTCTCAAAATAATCGTCGGATAAAAATACCCCTCCCGACAATTGTAAATTTTTCGTTTTACAGACATGGTCTTTTTTACCCAGTAGCTTACATACCTTGTCCGTAGCTCGTTCTGCCATTTTTCTATAACCTGTTAATTTTCCACCGGCAATTGTTACTAAGCCACTTGAAGAGACAAACAATTCATCCTTTCGTGAAATTTTACCTTCTGCCTTTCCTTTTTCCAATACCAATGGGCGAACACCTGACCATGCAGATTCTACCTGATCGATGTTAAGATGATCGACATCAAATTTAGCTTTCACACAAGCAATCAGGTACTCTATTTCTTTTTTAGGGATTTCAGGATGTTCTAAACTTCCCTCATAAAAAATATCCGTCGTACCCACATATACCTTTTGTTCCCGGGGAATAGCGAAAACCATACGTCCATCGATGGCGTCGAAATAAACGGCTTGTTTTAAAGGGAAATCAAAACTACTGAATACAATATGAATACCCCGTGAACCTTTAAGCTTATGATCAGAAGTACTTGTTTTATCCAAAGCATGAATATGATCTACCCAAGGACCAGCAGCATTAACCACCGTTTGTGCTTTTGCATGATACATATTTCCCTTGACGAGATCTTTCAACACAACCCCTTTAATACCCTGGGAAGAATCATCGTATAAAAATTCTTTCACCTCTGTATAATTGAGTACTGTAGCCCCATATTCTTGTGCTGAAAGTGCAAGAGATAATGTCAAACGAGCATCATCGGTTCGGTATTCAAAATATTTCGCAGCACCGAGTAAATCTTTCTTTTGAAGCAAAGGAAGATGACTCAACGCCTGTTCTTTATTCAACATCACTCTTCGTTCAGAAGATTCTACTCCCGCCAAGCATTCATAAACCCAAAGTGCAACCGATGTACTGAGCCTGCCCAATTCACCACCTCTGTATACAGGTAAAAACATAGGATCACGGTATACCAGGTGTCGAGCATTGCGTTGTAAAATAGCACGCTCCTTACCCACTTCTCGTACTAAACCAAATTCCAGGTTTTTCAAATACCTTAATCCACCATGAATCAATTTGGTCGATCGACCAGAGGTTCCTGAAGCAAAATCAGACTTCTCGATCAACAAGGTCTTTAACCCTCTTGAAGCAGCATCTAATGCCGTACCACAACCGGTTGCACCTCCTCCTATAATGATGACATCCCAATGTTTTTCTGAGGCCTGGCGTAAGGATTGTTCTCTGGACGAAACCGATGAAGTCATAATAAAAATTTTAAGGACTAACCTTTGCTTTTACGAGCAAAGAAATAATAGGTTGGTCAGGAGCATTAGTATATAAAATAATTCTTTTTTCTTCTATACCCGTTAAACCTCTGGGGTCAAACGTAAAGTATAGATTAATACCGGCTCCCGGAGCAATCGGAGCAGTGGAGTACTCCATATTAATACACAAACAACTCGTTTCGACTTGACGAATAATCAATGGAGACAAACCCACATTTTTCATCACAAAACTGCCTTGTATTGGTTTTTCTGTAGAAATATCATTCAGGTTTACTTCTCTTGAAAAAAGTTCTACAATCGGTTTGTTTGCCGTAGCTGGAGAAAAAGGAATAATCTTACCGATCACATACAAAATCATAAGATGTTCTCCTTTTCCCATGGGTATTTCAAGCATATCGATATATTTACCCAACTTTTTTGATGCTGCAATATCAATCGTTAACGTCAAAGTGACTTCCGTACCAGGAAGCAGCTTATCAGGTAAACCTTTCATCAAAATATAAGAAGGGACTTTCGCTTTAGAAAACAAAAAACTCACTGGCTCCTTCCCTATGTTTTTTACTTTTATACTTTTATCGACTTTACTATTTTCAGAAATATTTCCCAAACGAATATAATCTGAGGAAACAACAAGAGATCCGTATTGGGTTTCATTGGTATTTTCATTCCAAACTTTATCTACGGGTTCAACATACGATTTAACGGACAAGGTGTAACTGGCCGAATCTGGCATCGATCGAAGAGTCACTTTACGTTCAAAAGACCCAGGCCTATTGTTAGGATTGATCTTCACCGATAACCTTGTTTTTTGTCCAGGTTGAATAGAATCCTTAGGCCATGTTAATAAGGTAGCTCCTCCTTGTGTTTCTACATCCTTCAATAAAAGAGCATGGGTAGATGCATTAGAAAAATAAAAGTCTACAACAATAGTCCCCGTATCTTCTGGAATATAACCCAAGTTGACTTCCTGCTGCTCAAACAACAATCCCGTTTGAGCAAACGACATACTATTGGTCAACAATAAAGTAAATGACAATAGCGCAAGGAAAGATTTTAAAGTATTCAACATCCTAATTTTTATAACTATATTGAAAAGTATTTTAGAAAATCATATTTACAACGAACGAAGATAACTATTTTTGTTGCCTAAGGGCAATAATATTAGTGAAACTCTACCATGGCAAGAATCTTAACCGGTATACAAAGCAGCGGAAAACCTCATTTAGGCAATATATTAGGAGCTATACGTCCAGCAATCGAATTATCCAAACAAGCAGGCAATGAATCCTTGTTTTTCATTGCAGACTTACACACCCTCACCAGTTTAAAAGATGCTGAAACGCGTAAAGAAAATACCTACGCTGTTGCTGCTGCTTGGTTAGCCTGCGGATTTGATACCGATAAAAATATTTTTTACCGTCAATCGGACGTCAGCGAAGTCTGTGAATTGGCATGGATACTAAGCTGCTTTACACCTTATCCCATGCTCGCCAATGCTCATTCTTTCAAAGATAAATCAGAACGCTTGTCGGATGTGAATGCAGGTTTATTCACCTATCCTGTACTCATGGCTGCCGATATCTTACTGTACGATGCCGACATCATCCCTGTTGGGAAAGATCAAATACAACACATCGAAATCACAAGAGACATTGCCGCAGCCTTCAATAAACATTACGGAGAAACCTTGGTCTTACCGCAAGCCAAGACCAATGAATCGGTCATGATCATTCCTGGTACTGACGGACAGAAAATGAGTAAATCGTACAACAACTATATTGATGTTTTTTTACCGGAAAAAGAATTGCGCAAAAAAATCATGTCGATTACAACAGACAGCACTCCCATCGAAGAGCCTAAAAATCCAGACACCTGCCATGTATTTAAACTCTATTCTATTCTTGCCTCTCAAGAACAAACCGATCAATTGAGAATTAAATACCTCGGAGGAAATTATGGCTACGGACATGCCAAACAAGAACTGCACGAATTGATCTTAGCGCAATTCAGCAAAGAACGGGAGGCTTTTGATTACTTTATGCAAAACAAAGACCTGATCGATCAAAAACTCCTTGAAGGCGCCAAAAAAGCCAAAGCCATAGGTTTACCCGTACTACAAAAAGTTCGTACGAAAGTCGGTTACTAACGCTGGATAATGTACGGGCGAATTGCATTCTCCCCAATGAAATTCCATTCCACCCTTTTAATGCGGCCATTGCATTCCACCCATCTAAAGGCAGGCGAATGCAATTCGCCTCTACTACTTATCTTCCCAAAGGATCTGTTTCTTGATATTGGAAACCAGCAATTCAATACGTGTAGGATTAGGAATCAATACCAATCTCGTTTCTTTATTCGGATACAATTCTGTTTCAATCAATACACCCTCACCAAACTCTGCTTCAAAACGATCTGAACCGTCTGGATTTTTACCATTTTTAACATAACGTTGACCCAAATAAGCAATCGGTAATAAGACATCGTTATCCGATTTCACCGCCTCATGTGCATCGGCAATAATATCTTCTAAAAATTCTCCATGCTCATCTATAAAATCATCTTCCAAATCGTGCAACTCTTCTTCTACTTGATCGTAGTTCTTATTGTCGTATGTCATAGAACTTAGTAAAACCTTCTTTTCAACTATTTCTACTAATTCGGCGTTAAGAGTCTTGTTCATAAATATCCTGTTTGAGGTTTTTCATATTTTCTTAAAATTAAAAATAGATTTGTTATTTTACAGTAATTTAGGGCATAATTCTGCAAGATTTATTTAGACACGATATAAACGATTAAAATTACATGCTGAACACCACTCCCCTTTCCAAAATTGACCCTACCAGTCTAGTTCGAATAAAACAATGGTTAGGCCCAGAAATTGACGAAGCAACTCGTACAGGTCTCCAATCTATGATTGATGCAGGGAAAGAAGATGAGCTCATCGATTCTTTTTATAAAAACCTGGAATTTGGAACAGGAGGCTTAAGAGGAATTATGGGTATAGGCACCAACCGCATGAACAAATACACCATTGCGATGGCCACACAAGGCCTGAGTAATTACCTCTTGAAGCATTACCAAAAAGAACCCGTATCGGTTGCCATTGCACACGATAGCCGCAACAACTCTCCTTTTTTCGCTAAAGTTACCGCTGAAGTATTTGCGGCCAACGGAATTAAAGTTTACTTTTTTAAAGCACTTCGCCCTACTCCTGAATTGTCTTTTGCCATCAGAACATTGGGATGCAAAAGTGGTGTAGTCATTACAGCTTCTCACAACCCCAAAGAATACAATGGATACAAAGCCTATTGGGAAGATGGAGCACAAGTCATTGCTCCTCACGATAAAAACATCATTGCCGAAGTTCAGAAAATTGGCAGCATTTCAGACATTAAGTTTGACTACGCCCCTTCTATGATTGTAGAAATTGGAGAAGAAATCGATGAAAAATACCTGGAAGCCATCAAAGCCTTATCGGTAAGTCCCGAAGCCATTGCCCGCCAACACGATTTAAAAATTGTATTTACACCTATTCATGGAACAGGTGTTACCTTGGTAGAACCCATCTTAAAACGCTTCGGATTCACCAACATCACCGTTTTAGCAGAACAAGCTGAACCCGATGGGAATTTCCCAACGGTTGTTTATCCTAATCCTGAAGAAGCCGAAGCATTAAAATTAGCATTAAAAAAAGCCAATGAGATTGGAGCAGACCTTGTCATGGCGACAGATCCTGACGCCGACCGTGTAGGGATAGCCATTCGCAACGATAAAGGAGAACTCCAACTGCTCAATGGAAATCAAACGGGTAGTTTACTTGTGCACTATTTATTAAAGGCATGGAAAGAACAAAACAAATTTAAAGGCAATGAATTTGTCGTGAAGACCATTGTTACCACTGACCTTATCGCTAAAATTGCAGCACACTACAACGTAAAATCATACGAAACACTTACAGGTTTTAAATACATCGCAGCACTCATTCGTGCATTAGAAGGAAAAGAAGTATTCATTGGAGGTGGCGAAGAAAGTTACGGCTATTTAGTAGGTGATAAAGTACGCGATAAAGATGCCATTGCAGCTTGTGCCTTCATTGCAGAAATGGCAGCCTATGCCAAAGACAAAGGTTCAAACCTCTACAATATGCTCATCGACACCTACGTTCAATTTGGTTACTACAAAGAAAAACTCCTGTCCTTAACCAAAAAAGGGAAAACAGGAGCAGAAGAAATTCAAGCCATGATGAAAGACCTGCGTGAACATCCTCCTGTGACTTTGGCCGGCTCTAAAGTCATCCGTATGAAGGATTACAATCAAGGGACTTGGTTAAACCCTCAAAATGGAGAAACAGGCAAACTCGATTTCCCTTCCGAAAATGTACTTCAATTTCTGACCGAAGACGGTAGCTTGGTTTCTGCTCGCCCATCCGGTACAGAACCTAAAATAAAATTCTATTTCAGTGTAAACGAGCCTCTTAAAAACAAAGAAGCCTTCGACAGTGTATCAAAACAATTAGATTTGAAACTGGATCAATTGGCTAAAGATTTAACTATTTAAAACCTATGTCAACCCCAATAGACTACTTCAAAACAATGAAAATCATCTGGTTAAGCTTTATTGCAAGCCTCACCATGGTAGCAGGTATCGTATACTTGGTATTCATTCCACAAGCCACGAGCTCACCTCTCGAAGCCAGTGTCTATTATGTCATTGCAGTAGCCTTGGCTACCGCAGGTATGATTGGTTCTCATTTCATGTATCAAATTCAAGTTAGAAGTGCAGCACAACTTGTAAATCCTGTACCTGAGCGACTTATGGCCCATTACCAAACCGCATTTCTAATCAAATTGGCCTTTTTAGAAGCTCCAGGTATTTTTTCTGCCATTGCCGGTTTTCTAACCCAACAAATTTTATTCGCAGCCCTTACCGCTGGAATACTCATTCTGATGGTCATCGCTAAGCCTTCTGAACAACAATTCAGGCAAGATTTTCTAAACGGCAGAGATCTTTAAGTTTTTTCCACTTTCCAAAAAAAATACAATTTTTATCCTTATCCCCCGTGTAAATTCACTATTTTTGTGGCTCATTTTCACAACGTAGTACGCATAGAATACCGGGAAAAATGGCTGACAAATATTTTATTATTGATTTTGACAGTACCTTCACTCAAGTTGAAGCACTGGATGTATTGGGAGAAATATCATTAAGTAGTAATCCTGATAAAGTTAAAATTTTACAAGAAATTGTAGACCTCACCAATCAAGGGATGGAAGGCAAAGCGTCCTTCTCTGAAAACTTACGTAAAAGACTAGAATTACTCAAAGCTCATACCAACCACCTCGAACCTTTGATTGCGAAACTAAAAACAAAAGTTTCTAAATCAGTCGTTCGCAACCGTTCTTTCTTCAAAGAATATGCCGATCAAATCCTCATTGTATCAAGTGGCTTCAAAGAGTTCATCGCTCCTGTCGTGATGGAATATGGTATCAAGGAAGAAAATATCTATGCCAATAAATTCAAAACCGACGAAAAAGGAAATATCATTGGTTTCGACAGCAGTATTGCACTGAGTGAAGACAAAGGGAAAATCAAACTGGTCAAACAATTGAACCTAAAAGGCGAAGTATATGTGATTGGCGATGGTTATACCGACTACGAAATCAGAGAATCTGGTCTGGCTGGTAAATTCTACGCTTTTACTGAAAATGTTTCTCGTCCTTCTGTCATAGCCAAAGCTGATCACATCACACCTTCATTCGATGAATTCTTATACGACAATAATCTTCCCATGGCACTAAGCTATCCGAAGAGTCGTATCAATGTGTTGTTATTGGAAAACATTCACCCTGAAGCGGTACGCCTGTTTAAAGAAGAAGGCTACAGCGTAGAAACTATTGTGGGTGCGATGGATGAAGACGAATTATGTGAAAAAATAAAAAATGTTTCCATCATCGGTATTCGTTCTAAAACCAACATCACAGAAAAAGTATTGGATTCTGCTTCTAAATTAATTTCCATCGGAGCATTTTGTATCGGTACCAATCAAATTGACCTAAACACCGCTCTCAAAAAAGGAGTTACGGTATTCAACGCTCCCTTCAGCAATACACGAAGTGTAGTAGAATTGGCCATCGGCGAAATTATATTGTTGTACCGTCGTACCTTGGACAAGAGCATGCAAATGCATAAAGGACAATGGGACAAATCGGCACTGAACAGCCATGAAATCAGAGGTAAAAAATTGGGGATCGTAGGTTATGGCAACATTGGGGCACAGCTCTCTGTGGTTGCTGAATCGATAGGCATGGAAGTCTACTACTACGACATCGTTGAAAAACTCTCTTTAGGTAATGCTAAAAAATGTAACAGCCTCAAAGAATTATTAGAGACGGTAGACGTCGTGAGTTTACACGTAGACGGAAGAGCTTCTAATAAAAACGTATTCGGTGCAGAACAGTTCGAGTGGATGAAACAACACAGCATCTTCGTGAACCTAAGCCGTGGACACGTCGTGGATTTAGATGCCTTAGCAGACAATATCATTTCAGGTAAAATTATTGGAGCAGGTTTGGATGTATTTCCTAAAGAACCTAAAAACAACAGCGAAGAATTTATCAATAAAGTAAGAGGGTTAAGCAACGTTATCCTTACACCACATATTGGAGGAAGTACAGAAGAAGCCCAATTCAACATTGGTAACTTTGTACCTCAACGCATCATTGAATATGTCAATACAGGAAATACACTCCACAGTGTAAACTTTCCAAATATTCAATTGCCTTCATGGGATCATGAAGCACACCGCTTGATCCACTTCCATGAAAACATGCCTGGTATCATGGCAAAAATCAACCAGATTTTTGCAGAATACAACATCAACATCGTAGGCCAGTACTTGAAGACGAATGAAAAAACAGGCTATGTCATCACAGACATCGGAAGCAAATACAACCAAGAACTGATTGATGCTTTAAAAAATATTCCAAACACCATTAAATTAAGAATCATCTACTAATCGTTTTTGCAAGGTGGCTAAAGACAATAAAATATATTTCACTCCCGGACCTTCTGAGCTCTACCCTACAGTTTACGCTCACATGGCAGAAGCCCTGGATAGAAAAATTCCGGCGATTTCTCACCGTAGTAAATTATTTCAGGATGTTTATCTTCATGCCACCCAAGGCCTGAGAACATTACTTCATCTTCCTGATGATTATCAAATTTTATTTTTAAGCTCCGCCACAGAAACCTGGGAAAGAATTTTGCAGAATTGTGTAGAGTCTACAAGTTTCCACGCCGTAAACGGTTCATTCTCTAAACGCTTTTATGAATTCGCTGGAGAATTGGGATTAAAAGGGATTAAAGCAGAAGTTCCTTTTGGAGAAAGTTTTACCGCCGAGACATTAAATATCCCTGCAGAAGCAGAAGCCATTTGCTTAACACACAATGAAACCAGTTCCGGTGCTTCTATGCCCGTATCTGAAATCAATAAAGTAAGAGCCAAACACAACGATGCCTTAATCTTCATCGATGCAGTTTCTTCTCTTCCTTTTCCTGACTTCGATTACAGCAAAATAGATTCCGTTTTCTTTTCTGTTCAAAAATGTTTCGGACTTCCCGCCGGACTGGGAGTATGGATCCTGAACCAACGCTGCATTGAAAAAGCCAAACAAGTAGCCAGTAAACGTTCTACAGGAACCTATCACACCGTAGAATCGATGTTATCCAAAGCCATCGTCAATCAAACACCAGAAACGCCAAATGTCCTGAACATTTTCCTATTGGGAAAAGTGATAGAAGACATGAACAAAACTGGCGCTGCTGAAATTCGTAAATCTACAGAACGCAAGGCCAAACAAGTATACGATTACTTGGCCAACAGTAAAAACTTTGAAGTCTTTGTTAAAAACGAAGCTCAACGTTCACAAACCACCATTGTGGCTAATACTAAAATGACTCCGGCAGAAGTCAACAAACGATTAGCACCTTTTGATATGGCCGTAGGAAGTGGTTATGGAAACTACAAAGAAAAACAAATTCGCATTGCAAATTTTCCTGCGCACAGCGAAGCGCAAATAGAAAAATTAGTGACTACTCTAAAAAACCAAATCGGTTAATATTATGCTACTGAACGAAGGTGATTTCTACAATGAAAATTTTTCCTTTTCTGCTGAAGATGTAAAAACATTTGCAAACATTTCAGGAGATTTCAACCCGATACACATCGATGAAGAATACGCAGCCAACACGGTATTTAAAAAACCGATTGTGCACGGTATCTTTGCCTTAAGTATCTTTTCTAAAATGATCGGCATGACCTTTCCTGGAGAAGGAACCATTTACATGAAACAAGACGTAAGTTTTAAACGTCCGATATTCGTAGGCAAAGAATACATTGCCAAATGTACCATCAGCGAAGTCAACAGAGATCGACACACGGCGATTATAGCGACTGAAATATTAGACGCTGAAACTAAAAAACTTTGTGTAGAAGGTCTGGCTACCATCATGCATAAAGAAAAAATATAAATACCCATGAGCAGCAAAGAACGCATTCAGCTCATTTTAGTTTTTAAAAGGGCGATCATTAAAAAAATGCTGCCCGGGCTTATCCTTGTTGCAGGACTCACTTCTACCTTAGCCCTCTTACACTTTAACAGTGCAGAATTGCACGACTTTAACCTCACCATCAGTGCTGCTCTACCCGGTTATATGGGAGCTGCCTTAGGTTTGTTATTGGTGTTTAGAAATTCCACTGCCTACGAAAAATGGTGGGAAGCCCGCAAAGAGATGGGTGCCCTTGTGAATACCAGTAGAAATTTTGCACTTTGTTTAAATGGCTTCTTAGCCCCCAAACATCCTCAAAAAAATCCCATCATTGAATTACTCACCAGCTACGTATTTTCATTAAAAGACCATTTAAGAGACAATGATGTTTACAGCCATCTTAGTAATTTGACTGATACTGATCAAAAACTCATTGAACATTCCAATCACAAACCCAACATTATCGCCAATATGCTCATCAACAAAGTAGAGTTACTTTGGAAAAACGGTGACATTACAGATTTTCAACAATATATCCTCATTGAAAAAATTACGGGATTAATCGATATTCAAGGGAAATGCGAACGCATTAAAAATACACCCATTCCTATGGCGTACGGATTCTTGCTGAAATTTTTCATCAACATCTACGTCATCATACTTCCCTTCAGCTTAATTGATGATATCGGATGGGGATGTGTACCTTTAGTGATGCTACTCTATTACATCTTAATGAGTATTGTCATTACCGCCGAAGAAATAGAACAACCCTTTGGTACTGACCTGAACGATTTAAAACTGGACGTGATCTCTCACAACATCGGTCAAAACATTCGTGAAATCATTGAACACGAATAAATACCTATTCCTCTTTTATACTTTACTTTAATAAAAACATCGGTAAGATATAAATCTAAACTTCCCTCTTTTCAGGCCGAGTTGCTTCTGAGTAGATGAGCATGTATGTAGAATAAAGGTTTGAATCAGAAGAACTCGGCCGTCGCATAAAGAAAGAACCCCGCATGAGTTCTCCGCAAACAAATGGTTGAGGTTATAATACCTTATTGCGTGCGGAGCAACGCATGCTAAGAAGTTAAACTTTATTTATATTTAGATGTGATATGCGGATCGTCATTTACTTTAATAAAAAACACCGGTAAGCTATAAATCTTATCGACGTTAAACAGATGGTATGAATGACGAAAATGAATCCAACTACGATGCCAGGTAAGCCCTGATCGAATCTGCTATCGTCGTAAACGTTTTCGTCAACAAGGCTTCATTCTCTTCCAATAAGGTGACTCTAAAGCCTCTCAAATCTGAACAGAAAGAAGAAATCGGTACCACACAAATACCAGTTGCACCTAACAAATAATACACGAAACGCTTATCTAAATCGACATCATTTTTACCCACCCACTCTTCTACCATCTTCTTCACTTCTGGATTCTGAATAGGGAGTGTTTGCTTATCGGTTAAGGTTCCTTCTTTAAAAATAATGGTATTGTAAAACGCACCATAGGTTTCATTGAATTGCAATTCAGGCACTGCAGAGAGTATCCCTGCAATGATCTTGCTTCGCTTTCCAATGGTTTGATTCAAGTCCAATCGGTATTGCTTGTAATTAGGATGCGACATGATTTTTGGAATCGCCAACTGAGGTAAAGTGGTAGAACACACTTCAATCATTTTCGCATTGTCCAATGCAGAACAAAAACGTTCGAAATCTTTATCGTTGCGTTTATTATAAAACTCCATCCAACCACAACGAGAACCTGGCCAAGGAAACTCTTTCGAAATCCCTTTCATAGCAAGTCCCGGCACATCTTCAATCACTTCTGCCAAAGAATACGCACGAGCACCATTGTATGTAATGTTTAAATAAATTTCATCACTGATCAAAAACAAATTAAACTCCCGTGCAATTTCTACAATGCGTTTTAAAGTCTCCAAAGGATACACCATACCCGTAGGGTTATCCGGATTGATGATGAGGATACCGATGATGTTCGGATTATACTTCACCTTATTGTACAAATCATCCAGATCCGGATACCAGTGATTTGCAGGATCTAATTTATAGGTAATGGGTTCCTGATGAGCATGCGCTGCTTCTGCAGAAGAGTGCGTAGAATAAGCCGGTGATGGACCAATCACGCGTAAACCCGAATTGATGAACTGGTATACCTTGGCAATCGCATCACCCAAACCGTTGAAAAACAGAATATCATCGGATGTAATTTGAGCACCGTTTTTCTCGTTGTTCAACTTCGATAAAAACTCACGCGTTTGTAAAATCCCTTTGGAAGGACTGTATTTGTAAGAAGCGTTTTCCATGGTGAGTTGAGAAATGATATCCCTCATCCACAATGGCACCTCATTATTTTTCTGAATCGGATCACCGATGTTTTCCCAAATGATTTCTTGTCCCTGCTTTTGAATTAAATCCGCTTTCTTAACGATTTCTCTAATTTCGTAACTTAATTCTTTCGCTCCTTCACTTAATATTTTATGTCTCATGACGCTTGGTATAATTATCCAAAAATATAATTATTTCTGCTTAGATTAAAACACTTGTTCACTTACCTTCACAAGAACAACCAATATTTCTTATGGCCTCATCCCTCGACGACATGGAAGCATACGAATTGCTTCAAATAGAACTGGATCGATCCTTGAAAAACTACGCCCTGTCTTTACAAGAAGAGAAAGGAAAACAAGCCGCCATACTCCATGTCTTAAACCACTGGATTGAATACATCTGCTTTCAACGACACATGAACGAATGGGAAGAAATTGTTTCCAAGGAAACGGAAGAAACCTTCTGGATCTGGTATGCAGACTTAATCAAGGATAATGCATTTCAAAAAGAAGATTACAGAAAAATCTTAGAGGATTTTCAGCATTACTTTAACAAAGCATAAAAAGACTATTTTAAATAAAAAAGTGTGAGTTTGAGTGCGAGCATTGAGACATTTGTCACACTCACACCACACACTCACACTTCGATTGCTGTAGGAAGGGGATTCGAACCACCTACGGAGCAGTTAGCTATAATGCAAAAAGAAAACTTTGTGGTCAACCCATACATTATGTTTATCCCGAACTCTCCACCCCCGAGACAGGAGGGCATGTCTGCCAATTTCATCACCCTACAGTGTAGTGACATGATCAACGTCATTGACCACATCACAAAAGTAATAGACTAAGCTTATAATTCAAAACAATTCATAAAATTAGCGTTAAATATGCATAAAAATTAATAATTTTATCACATTTTTACCAAATCGATAATTCAACCCTCAAAATATGCCTCTAGATTATCAATATGACAAAACCGATTTAGCCATTTTGACGCTTTTACAACAAAATGCAGCCATGCCCTATACTGAAATCGCCAAAAAAGTCCACGTCTCTCCCGGCACCGTGCATGTGCGCATGAAAAAAATGGAAGACCAAGGTATTGTCAAAGGTTCAGAGTTGCGCATCGATTATTCTAAAATAGGTTTCGATGTAACGGCTTTCTTAGGCGTATACTTACAAAAAAGTTCTTACTACGATCAAGCCCTCAAAGATTTAAAAAATATTCCCGAAGTGGTCAATGTACACTATACCACGGGAACATACAGCATGTTTGTCAAAATCATGTGCCGCGATACCAACCATTTAAGAGAAGTACTGCACGACAAACTTCAAAAAGTAAATGGCATAGAACGTACCGAAACCATCATCTCCCTGGAAGAATCAATCGACAGAAACATATCTTTGGAGAACGTACTTTAGCTACGTACATTTGTTTCTGTATCTAATTATTGACATGAAAAACACCTACACCTTTCTTTGTATTTCGCTTATCTTCAGTATAACATTTTATGCGTGTACTTCAACATCTCAATCGGGCAAGCAAAGCGATCGTAAATTTTCTGGCATTTGGATCGATCGATTTGACAAAGCTCAGGGTGTCGCTTTAACGAAAGGGAAATGGTATACTTATACCGATCTTCCCAACGAAGGAGAATCTAAAATCAGAGAAGACAGCATTACCCAATGTTATGTCATGGATGAAAAAAACAACCCAGTATTCCATTTCTCATACCTGCTCAATAAAGGTGACAACCGTTGGGATCCCTATGTCGTTGCAGGTGTTGAATTGCTCGACAGTCAACTCTCCTCCAGCAAAGCTGGCTTCATTAAAGGCATCGCATACGAATTTAAAGGGAGTAAACACACCTTCATTTTTAGGTCCAGTCTAGTCCAAGATTATGCTCATTTTCAAAAAGTAATCCCAGAAAGTGAAACATGGACAACGATCATCATTCCCTACGAAGAATTGAGGCAACCGGTGTATTGGGGAAGAAGAGTTGAATTTGAAAAATCAACGGTACAAGCCTTGGAATGGATGGTGATGGGAAAAACAAACGATACAGGCTCAGTGTATATTGACAATGTGAGGTTGTTAAAACAAATCCCCAAGGAAACCGAATAATAAAACAATAACAGTTATCGTTACCACAAACCTCAACGACGTTTAAACTACCTCAAATCTTATTGAAATAATCCTAAACAAGCCTGGTTTGAGCTGTTTTTTCCCTTCACGACCCTATATCAGCCAAATTCTTTGCTATTCATTGCTGTCAACGTACTTTTTATAAGCATAATGGAGAATCTTTTAGCCGAAAATGAACTGATTTTCCCCAATTTTGTTCTATTTTTACATGTAACTTAGAATTGATCTAAATATCAATCATGGCTGATAGCAACAAAATATTAGAAGAATTAACCCAGTCGGATTACAAGTACGGTTTCGTAACCAACATCGAAAGCGACGATGCGCCTATAGGGTTAAACGAAGATACCATTCGCTTTATCTCTGCCAAAAAGAATGAACCGGAATGGTTATTGGAATGGAGATTAAAAGCCTACAAGCTTTGGCTTACCATGGAAGAACCAACATGGGCTAACGTTACTTTTCCCAAAATTAACTTCCAGGACATCATATACTACTCTGCTCCCAAGCAAAAGATTTCACCCAAAAGCTTAGATGAAATTGATCCCGAGTTGCGCGAAACATTTGCTAAACTGGGTATCTCGCTGGATGAACAGAAGAGATTGACGGGGGTTGCAGTCGATGCAGTCATTGACAGTGTATCGATCACCACCACCTTCAAAGAAAAACTATCAGAACTAGGAATCATCTTCTGCTCCATGAGTGAAGCAGTACAAGAACATCCAGAACTGGTGAAAAAGCATTTAGGATCTGTCGTTCCTATGACCGACAATTACTTTACCGCACTCAACTCTGCGGTGTTCAGTGATGGATCCTTCTGCTACATTCCCAAAGGCGTACGTTGCCCCATGGAACTCTCTACCTATTTCCGGATCAATGCGGCCAATACGGGACAGTTTGAAAGAACGCTTCTTATTGCAGACGAAAGTAGTTATGTGAGTTACCTGGAAGGTTGTACAGCTCCTATGCGTGATGAAAACCAATTGCACGCTGCTGTGGTTGAATTGATCGCCATGGAAAAAGCAGAAATCAAATATTCAACCGTTCAAAACTGGTACCCTGGCGATAAAAATGGGAAAGGCGGCATTTACAACTTCGTAACCAAACGTGGCATCTGTGCTGGCGATCATGCCAAGATCTCCTGGACTCAAGTAGAAACGGGTTCAGCCATCACCTGGAAATACCCAAGTGTCATCCTAAAAGGAGACTACTCTATTGGTGAATTCTACTCTGTTGCCGTCACCAATAACATGCAACAAGCCGATACCGGTACAAAAATGATTCACATCGGAAGCAATACACGCAGTCGTATCGTGTCAAAAGGTATTTCTGCCGGTAAAAGTCACAATTCCTACAGAGGATTAGTGAAAGTCATGGGCCGTGCCAACAACGCCCGTAACTTCTCGCAATGTGATTCTCTCCTGATGGGCGATCAATGTGGTGCTCATACCTTCCCTTACATTGAAGTGGACAACAATACCGCCATTGTAGAACATGAAGCTACCACTTCGAAAATCGGCGAAGATCAAATATTCTATTGCAATCAACGCGGTATCGATTCTGAAAAAGCAGTAGCCTTAATCGTCAATGGCTATTGCAAAGAAGTACTCAACCAACTTCCTATGGAATTTGCGGTAGAAGCTCAAAAGCTTCTTGCCATAAGCTTAGAAGGAAGCGTAGGGTAACTAACACTAACTGAACAGGCAAGTCGCGACTTGCCCATACAAGAAAAACTATACACTGACTACTGACTACTGACCACTAAAAAATATGTTACGTATAAAAAATCTTCAAGCTCGCATCGAGGAGAAAGAAATACTAAAAGGCATCAACCTGGAAGTGAAAGCCGGTGAAGTACATGCCATCATGGGTCCTAACGGATCAGGTAAAAGTACTTTAGCCTCTGTCCTTTCAGGACGTGAAACTTACGAAGTGACAGGCGGTTCTGTCTTGTTCGAAGGGAAAGATTTGTTAGAACTGTCTCCTGAAGAACGTGCTTGTGAAGGTTTATTCCTAGCCTTCCAATACCCTGTTGAAATACCAGGCGTAAGTACCATCAATTTCTTAAAAACTGCCGTGAATGCCATTCGCGAATACAGAGGAGAAGAAGCCATGGATGCGGTCTCTTTCTTAAAGATGATGAAAGAAAAAACCAAACTGGTAGAAATTGATGAAGCTTTACTGAAGCGTTCATTGAATGAAGGTTTCTCAGGAGGTGAAAAGAAAAGAAATGAAATCTTCCAAATGGCCATGCTAGAACCTAAGTTGACCATCCTGGATGAAACCGATTCAGGATTGGATATCGATGCCTTAAGAATTGTAGCCAACGGCGTAAACAAACTACGCAATAAAAACAACGCGGTCATCGTCGTAACGCACTATCAACGTTTGCTGGATTACATCGTACCAGATTTCGTGCACGTATTGTACAACGGTCGTATCGTAAAATCAGGGCCGAAAGAGCTGGCACTTGAACTGGAAGCCAAAGGATACGACTGGATTAAATCAGAAAACGCTGCGGTATAATTTCTATTAGCATTCATTCCAATGAATTTGAAAGACTTATTATTACAAGAATATAAAACCTTCGCTCCTACTGCTCCTCCTAACATCCCGAGCAATTTGCGTGAAGAATCCATCAAACAACTGAGTGAGATGGGCATTCCCACGCTGAAAATGGAGGAATGGAAATACACCAACTTAAAAAGTATTTTAGAAACACCTTTTAAAAACGGAGCTTCTTCTGACATCAAAAAAGAAGCCATTCGTTTTTACAACATCGACGCTTACCAACTGGTATTCGTCAATGGAATTCTAAACGCTTCTCTTTCTCAAACTAGCGGACTGGAAGAGTTTGCTACGTTAACATCGATAGCCGATGCCGATGCAAATCTTGTCAGTAAATACATCAATACATTCAATCCTTTTCAAGACGGCTTACAAGCATCCAATCTAGCCTTCGCTAAAGACGGTGTATGTTTGCACGTAAAAAAAGGCAAAACAGTACCCAAACCAATCATTGCCTACTTTATAGCAGACAGTAGTAAAGGTCCTGTATTGGTTCAACCGCGTAATTTGATCGTATTGGAACAAGCTTCTTCTTTGAAATGGATAGAAAGTTTTCAATCCATCGGACAAGACACTTCATTTACCAACACCTGTTCTGAATTTTTCTTACACCAAGATGCAAATTTGGAACAATATAAATTCCAACAAGAAAGTACTAAAGCCTATCACGTAGGGACTTCTCAAGTGGTACACTTAGAAAAAAGTTTCTCTCATTCCGGAACTTATACCTGGAGTGGTGCTTTAGTAAGAAACAACCTGAACATCCACTTGGGAGCAGAATATTGTGAAGCGCATTTATATGGATTGTACTTGGGCAATGGTTCTCAACACATCGACAACCACTCTTTGGTTGATCATGCCAAAGCAAACTGCTACTCTAACGAGTTGTACAAAGGCATCTTAAACGGGGAATCAAGAGGCGTATTCAACGGAAAAATTTGGGTACAAAAAGACGCTCAGAAAACCAATGCTTTCCAATCCAATAAAAGTGTATTGCTTTCTCAAAAAGCAACCATGAATACCAAACCTCAATTGGAAATATTTGCCGACGATGTCAAATGTTCTCACGGTGCTACAGTCGGACAAATGGATGAAAATGCATTGTTCTTCTTACGTTCAAGAGGTATTCCTGTAGAACAAGCGAAAGTATTGCTGATGCAAGCCTTCTCTGACGATGTCTTGAATAAAATTTCAATCCCTGAACTACAAGAAGAAATTAGGGCAGAAATAGCACAAGGTTTAATCACTCCATAAATTAAAACCGATTAAGACGTGAGTCAAACACTCCTTCATAACATCGACGTCGAGCTGGTTCGTCAACAGTTTCCGGTATTACACCAAACGGTCAACAACAAACCTTTGGTTTACTTTGATAATGCCGCTACCACGCAAAAACCGAAAGCGGTCATCGAAGCCTTGACACATTACTACGAAAAAAACAACGCCAATATACACCGAGGTATACATACCTTAGCCGAACGTGCCACCGCCGATTTTGAACAAACACGCGACACGGTAAAATCATTCATTGGTGCCGCTCACCGCGAAGAAATCATTTTTACCAAAGGAACGACAGAAGGCATCAACTTGGTCGCACAAGCTTGGGGTAAACAATACCTACAAGAAGGCGATGAAATATTGGTTTCTGCCATGGAACACCATTCCAACATGGTGCCTTGGCAAATGATCGCCAAAGAGAAAAAAGCAACGGTAAAAATTATTCCCATAAACGACCAAGGAGAACTTCTCTTGGATGAGTATAAAAAAATGCTCAACCACAAAACCAAATTGGTCGCTGTCGTACATGCTTCCAATGCTTTAGGTTCAATCAACCCTATCCAAGAGATCATTACCTTAGCACATGCTAATAACAGCTTAGTCTTGATCGATGGAGCGCAGTCTTCTTCTCACCTCGACCTGAATGTAGCAGCATGGGATGCAGACTTTTTCGTCTTTTCAGGGCATAAAGTATACGGTCCAACGGGAGTGGGCGTACTCTACGGAAAACGTACCCTGCTTGAAGCCATGGAACCTTACCAAGGAGGTGGAGAAATGATCGGAGAAGTACGCTATGATGGATTTACGGTAAATGAACTTCCTTATAAATTTGAAGCCGGTACACCGAATATCGCCGACGTCATCGCTTTAAAACCGGCCTTAGATTTCATTACACAACTAGGCAAATCAAATATACGTGCCTATGAAAATACCTTATTAGAATACGCCTGTAAAAAACTAGAACCTATGGAAGGTCTTCGTTTCATCGGTACGGCGAAAGAAAAAGTAAGCATCCAATCGTTTGTATTCAACGATATCCATCACCACGATTTAGGGGTTATCCTTGATCAAGATGGCCTTGCACTACGAACAGGACACCATTGTACGCAACCCCTCATGGGAAGATTAGGCATCAGTGGAACTTCCAGGGCCTCTTTTGCTGTTTACAATACATTCGAGGAGATCGACAGATTGGAAGCTGGCCTGAAAAAAGCCATCAAACTATTGAGATGAGTAAAAGCATAGCAGAAATTCAAGACGAAATCATTGAAGAGTTTGAACTGTTTGACAGTTGGGACGATAAATACGGGTACATCATCGAGTGCGGAAAAAAACTCCCTACTCTACCCGAAGAATACAAAACATCCGATCGCCTGGTACGCGGTTGTCAATCTCAGGTTTGGTTGGAAGCAGAAGAAGAAAATGGACTGATCAATTTCCGTGCAGACAGCGATGCCATCATTGTCAAAGGATTGATCAGCTTATTGGTACGTGTCTTATCGAACCAAAAAGCGGAAGATATTGTTAAAAATGAGCTCTACTTCATTGAAAAAATAGGCATGCAAAATCATCTTTCCATGACCAGATCTAACGGGCTCTCCAGCATGTTAAAAACCATGAAACTGAAAGCCTTGTTGTTTCAAGAAGCACAGAAAAAAAACTGATATGAACGAACCTATTCCAGCGGAAGAATTGAAGGAAAAAGCACTTGAGAAAATCAAGAGTGTGTATGATCCTGAAATACCAGTGAATGTGTACGAATTAGGTTTAATCTATGAAGTCAGTACATTCCCTGTAAATAACGTATTTGTACAGATGACATTGACCACCCCCAACTGTCCTTCTGCACAAAGTATGCCCGCTGAAATAGAACAACGTATCAGAGAAATAGAAGGCGTAAACGATGTAACGGTAGAAGTTACCTTCGATCCACCCTGGACCCAAGACATGATGACTGAAGCAGCAAAATTAGAATTAGGTTTTTTATAACAGTAGACACACATAAACAAAACGAATATGTATCCAGAACAAATGGTTGCCCCTATGCGCCAAGACTTAAGTAGCGCTGGGTTTAAAGAATTAAAATCAGCAGAAGAAGTAGATCACTTCATGAAAGAGAAGGGGACCTCTATCGTAGTCATCAATTCGGTATGTGGTTGTGCAGCAGGTAGTGCCCGGCCAGGTGTAAAGTTAGCCATTGCACAAGCAAACAAAAAACCTCAACACCTCGGTACCGTATTTGCTGGCGTTGATTCTGAAGCTACCAAACGTGCCAGAGAATACACCCTTCCTTATCCTCCTTCTTCTCCAGCCGTTGCGGTATTTAAAGATGGAGAACTGGTACATATGGTAGAACGTCATCACATCGAAGGACGTAGTGCTGAGATGATTTCTCAACACTTACAAATGGTTTTTGAAGACCTCTTGTAATCATTCTTCTGATTAAGAAGAAAAAATATTATACTAAAACATAACGACAGAAAGCACATCTATAAACATAGATGTGCTTTCTGTCGTTATGAGTTTTTGAAAACTTCTTTTCAGGCCGAGTTGCTTCTCAGTACAGAAGAGGATATAGAAAATGGAGGTTGGAATCAGAAGAACTCGTCCGTCACATAAAGCCCCCGCATGAGTTCTCCGCAAACAAAAGGTTGATGTCATAATACGTTACTGCATGCGGAGCAACTCTTGCTAAGAAGAAATGACTATATCTGAATAGTCATTTATAAGAATAAAATTCAGGATAGAACATTCTGCTACAAGAAGTACATTCATAAACATGGATGTGCTTTTTTGTTATTATGAGTTTTTGAAAACTTTATTTATATTGAAAAGTAGCCTGAATTTTCTTTTTTATGTTTCAAAACAACCACTATGAAAAATAAAGTAATACTGTACCTTCTTCTATTCATCTCTTCTGTACTCTTTTTGACTTGCAACTCATCACAACAAGAACATACTAGACCAACAAAAAACTTTGCCGTCATCGCTTATTACTATGGAGACTCTGTAAAATTCAAAGAATACCCTACCGATCAACTCACCCATATTATTTATAGCTTTCTTCACCTTAAAGGACAAATACTTGCTTTTGATAAACCAGAAGATTCTATTGCTGTAAAACACCTTGTTGCCTTAAAGGAAAAACACCCTCAACTCAAAGTACTTCTTTCTCTAGGTGGTTGGGGAGGTTGTGAAACATGTTCCGATGTATTTTCTACGGAAGACGGTCGTAATACCTTTGCACAATCGGTCAAAGATATTATAGTACGTACACACACGGACGGCATTGATCTCGACTGGGAATACCCTGCTATTGTAGGCCTACCCGAACATAAATACATGGACGAAGATCGTCACCACTTCACTCTTCTTGTACAAGCCTTACGCAAAGTCTTGGGTAATCAATACGAAATATCTTTTGCGGCAGGAGGGTATACCGAATACTTAGAGAAATCAATCGAATGGAAAGAAGTCATGCCCATCGTTGATCGCGTCAATATAATGAGTTATGACTTAACCAATGGATACAGTACCACAACGGGGCATCATACACCACTTTATTCAACTCCGCAACAAATAGAATCCACGGACCATGCGGTTCGTTTCTTAGACTCTATCAGTGTTCCTTCTGAAAAAATAATCATCGGCGCTGCATTTTACGCACGCCTATTCAATCAAGTTGAAAAAGTGAACCAAGGATTAAATCAACCTTGTACCTTTAAAACGAGCCTCAACTATGTCCATTTTGAAGACAGTCTCTTTAGGCCAAATCAGTTTATAGAATACTGGGATACCATCGCTCAAGCACCTTTTGCCTACAATGAATTCAAAAAAGAATTTGCAACTTATGACAATGAAAAATCTATTGCACTCAAAACAAACTACGCATTCGAAAAACAACTGGGAGGCATTATGTTTTGGGAGTTGACTGGCGATAAAAAAACAAAAGGCTTGTTAGAGACCATCGATAAAGTGGTCAAACAACACTAAGAACCATATACCTTAAAATCAAAAGGCATATGATCTTCTCTCGTCATATATCCTGAAATCGAATATACAGGCAAGCCTTGATCTTCTTCAAGCGCTGCCTGTTCTTTTTTCCCTTGACGATACCAAAGAACATACAAACGCACTCCATCTTCATTCAAACAATGGTATTCTACGATCGAATGACCTAATCTTTTTTTCTCGATCGTCCTTGATTGGGATTTAATTTCCTTTGTCCAACGAATTACTTCACTTACTTTAACAAACATACCGGATGAAGTATCGAACAGTTCCCGATTACTGTGGATATCAAACATACATGATCTGATGTCATGATCCATTTCTCCTGTGTCTTGTAGTCCTTGTTCTGTACCATAATACAAGGATGGAATGCCTTTCATCAAGCCTAGCATAAATAGATTCAACAACAGTCCTTCTTCACTGAGTATAGAAGAAACTCTACGCTTAGGATCAATCCCGATCTGATCATGGTTGTCTAAAAAATTAATCGATACATATGTTTTCGACGCCTCAAAATCAAAGGCATCAAGAACATTTTCTTCTTCCAATCGGTTATTCCATGCGAAATAAAATGGAAAATTGAAGTAGCCATCCAAACCCTGGTAAGAAAGGATCAAAGGCATATCCCCTACCACCTCTCCAATAAGAATAAAGGAAGATTTATGCAATCGATTCACTTCTTCTTTGATCCGTTCACAAAACTTTTGTGCCATACCCGGACGAATATGTTTCAACGCATCTAAACGAAATCCATCCACATCTAAAGCCTTCACCCAATAGGAATACACCTCCACCATGATATCAAGTAAGTGATATCCTTTCTTATCTTCTGTCCACACCAAATCTTTTAACTCAAACACATCTCCATCCCACGATTCCGGATAACTGTCCCAATTGACGATATGTCCTTTTTTGGAATATAACTTTTCATTCCTTAAAGAAAGTGGTTGAGGTTTATCCTCTTCATGCCAATGCGAAAAAGCAAACGAACGCCCCTTATGATAAGCAGGGTGATTTTTCTTATAGGACCAATTGTTTCCTGTATGATTCAATACCACATCCATTACCACCCTCATGTCCAATCGATGTGCATCGTTTACCAAACCTTGAAGTTCTTCTAGTGATCCAAAACGAGGATCTGTTTTTGTAAAATCCTGAATGGCATAACCATGATAAAAGGCTGGATTATTTTCTAAAAATGGAGTCAACAAAATACAAGTACACCCTAACGTTTTAAGGTAAGGAAGTTTAGCCCTGATCCCTTTGAAGGTACCGCCACATGTTTTTCGTAGTTCCTCTGGTGTACCAAAACCTTTACCCCCATTATGACCCAACACACGTTCTTGACCATCGTGAAAACGATCGATGACCAGGGAATACATCCATTCATTATCCCAACTTCTCGTTTGATATGTTAGCGGAGTATCGTGCATAAAAAAATCCCGTTGGAGAACGGGATCTTAGAAGTTAAAAATTAGTTTTGAAAGAGAATCGTTCTGAAAACGCTTGAAGTTCTTCTTCCAAGGTCGTCTTGGGAATCTCTACGTATTTTGTAATCAATCCATCGTTCTTCACTTTCAACTCACGAAGTTCTAAATGCTGATTGATGTATATAAATTCCATACTCGGATACATCGATTTTAACATATCCCTCAAGTCCAACACTTGAAGATTACGATCCGATAAATTATATACCCCTGAAGGGACTTGTTTTTGAAGCAATTGAGTCAACACATTCGCTACCTTGTCGACATGAATAAACGAACGGTGTTGCTTACCTGAACCGTGAATTGAAATACGATTGTTGACATGCGCGTCGAATACAAATCGATTGACAACTGCATCAAAACGCATAGCAGGGCTATAGCCATACACATTCCCACAACGAATAATTTGTGTGTTGATTTTGTTGAATAAACGATTCACATGTCCTTCTCCTCTCAATTTAGAAGTACTGTAAAAGGTACGAGGATTAGCGACCGTTTCTTCAGATACTTCTTCTTTGGAAGAACCATATACAGAAGTACTGCTTAAAAACACCAAATGTTTTACTGTTGTAGATTCTTCTATCGCATATACTAGCTCTGCTGTTCCCCAATGATTCGCTTGCTCATAGAAATGGCTATCGGTATTGGAAAAAGGTGTAGATACTCTTGCCGCCAAATGATAGACCACATCAACTCCTTCCAATGCCTTTTTCAGCTTACGAGAATCTAAAATATCCCCAGAGATAAAAGACACTTTATTCCCACTCATTTTTTTATCTGAGTTCAAGAAGAAATTATAATTGTCTCGTGATAAATTATCGTAGACCACCACTTGATTGACCTGATCTAAAGCCGCAAGCGATTGAACCAAAGAAGTTCCAACATATCCGGCTCCACCGGTTACCAATACTTTCATCTATTTCTATGCTAACATTATTTCTTCACTAATTCTGTATTCAAACCACATTCGGTTTTATTTAAACCAAACCAGCGGCCTTCCCGTGTGTAGGATTCCAGATCAAACTTACGTGTACACGGTTCACAGCCAATACTCATATAGCCTGCATCTTCTAAAGGATGTTTGGGGAGTTGATGTTCTTTCATGTACTTGGTAATGGTTTTCATATCCCAATCCAACATCGGATGAAAACGTAACGTGTTATAAGGTGCTTTTTCTTCTATACTAAATCCTTGTCTCACCTTACTTTGATCAGCTCTCACCCCATTGATCCACACGTCGTATTCGGCTAAGATGGGTTCCATCGGAACCACCTTATTCAAATGACAGCAATAATCCGGATCAGAAGCGAACAACAATTTCCCTTCTGCATCCTTTTGTGCACTGCGTGGTGTAGGAGAAGAAATACTGATGATATTCAACCCCAATAACTCCGCAATCTGATCACGGTAAGCTACGGTTTCAGGAAAATGATATCCTGTATTGATAAAGTAAACAGGAATGGTTTTATCGATGGTACTGATGATGTGCAATAATGGAATACTATGCGTTTGAAAAGAAGATGTCGTAAACAACTTCAAGCCTCTCTCCTTATACGAATCGATATACGACTTAATCTGCTCTATTTTCATACACTCTTGCCAAATATTGTTTGTAAAAATAAGAATAAAGTAGTCTCAAAAGGAATTAATGATCTAAAAAGTTCCTTTTGATAAAAAATTATTCTAAAATTATAAACTAGAAAAGAAGATAAAATTTCACCAAACGAGTTATAGCTAGTCCTTTATTTTTCAAGTATGTCGATCCGCCAAACAAACAAAGAGCAAATCCTGGATTCCAGCGAATTTAAGAAACTAGTCATTCAGCGTTGGAAAGTATCGCTGAGTCTGACAGCCATCATGATTTTCGCCTATATCGGGTTCTTATACCTCTTAGCCTATAAGAAAGAATCCCTAAAACCATACCTGACAGGAAAATTCACTATTGGTTTATTGCTGGCCTTCGGTCTGATCGTATTGGCTTGGGTTTTAACAGGCCTATACGTGTATTGGGCCAATAATCATTATACTCCTGAAGTAGATCGCATCAAAAGTAAATTAAAACAATCATGATTTTTCTTCAAGCTAGCCCAACCCTGCAAGGCACAGTCAGTTGGATATCCATCAGCATGTTTATCTTATTTGTATGCCTTACCTTAGGCATTACCTATTGGGCCGCTAATAAAACCAAAACCACATCGGAATTTTATGCCGCAGGAAGATCCATCTCTGGATTTCAAAATGGCATTGCCCTGGCCGGTGACTACATGAGTGCCGCCTCTTTTCTAGGCATTGCGGGAATGGTGGCCTTAAAAGGATTTGACGGTCTTATTTACTCCATTGGCTTCCTGGTAGGCTGGCCATTGGTCATGTTCCTGATTGCAGAACCTTTAAGAAACTTAGGCAAATTCACCTTCGCCGACGTGGTAGCCTTCCGATTGTCTCAAAGACCGATTCGTATCGCCTCTGCCTTTGGTTCTTTATCCACCATCATCTTCTATCTGATCGCACAAATGGTAGGAGCAGGAGAACTGATCTCCATATTATTTGGATTGAAATACGAATTCGCCATTTTATTAGTCGGCGTCATGATGTCTGCTTATGTCTTATTTGGAGGCATGTTGGCCACCACATGGGTACAAATTATCAAGGCATTTTTACTGCTGGGAGGAGCTACGATTTTGGTATTCCTCACCCTTCAACAATTTGATTTCTCCCTGAACAATTTATTTGAACAGGCTTCCGCCCTATACGGTGAAGAGGTCTTGAATCCAGGAGAGGGCATTAAAAATCCTTGGGATACCATCTCTTTAGGACTGGCCCTTATGTTCGGTACCGCAGGCTTACCCCACATCTTGATGCGGTTTTATACCGTACCCGACGCCAAACAAGCCCGTAAATCGGTGTTTGTGGCAACAGGATTCATTGGATACTTCTACATCCTGACCTTTATCATTGGTTTTGGAGCCATGGTGTTGGTCGGTAGAGAAACCATTACTGCCAACGGAGGCAATATGGCAGCCCTCTTATTAGCCAACCACACAGGAGGTCAAGCGTTCCTAGGATTTATTGCAGCAGTAGCCTTTGCCACCATCCTGGCCGTGGTAGCAGGCCTTACCTTATCGGGTGCCTCCACGCTTTCTCATGATATTTACACCAACGTGATCCGGAAAGGAAAAAGTAGTGAAACAGGCGAAGTGAAAATCGCACGTATTGCAACACTCGTAACAGGTGTCATTTCTGTTTTATTAGGCTTTATCTTTAAAGGACAAAATGTAGCCTTTATGGTGGGGCTTGCATTTTCCATTGCAGCCAGTGCGAACTTCCCTGCACTCATTTTATCCATTGTATGGAAACCATTTACTACACAAGGAGCCGTAGCCAGTATTGTGACAGGAACAGTCTTATCCATTACCCTCATTACCTTGAGTCCCACCGTTTGGGTCGACATCTTCGGCAATGAAACGGCTTTATTTCCGCTCAAAAATCCAGCCCTTGTCTCTTTCCCAATGGCCTTTATTGTAGGTATTTTAGTTTCATTCTTAAAACCAGATGAAAAAGCCAAACAAAAATTTGATGATGAAAAACTAAGAACCTATTTAGGAGTAGGTTCTGAATAAATTTCCAAAAAAATCAAACCATTTATCAACTTCGCTTGTTATTGAGGTTATATGCGTACAGCCGTCTACAGAAGAGAACATTTTAATGCCGCACACAGGCTCTATAATCCTAAGTGGACTTTTGAAGCAAACGAAGCCTATTTTGGAAAATGCAACAACCCCAATTTCCACGGTCATAATTATGAGATAGAAGTACGGGTAACAGGAGAAGTAGATCCTACAACAGGCTATGTGATCGATATGAAAGAATTAAGCCGCATTATAAAAGAAAAAGTATTGATAAAGTTTGATCACAAAAACCTAAATTTGGACACAGAAGAGTTTAAACACCTGAATCCTACAGCAGAAAATATAGCCCGCATCATCTGGGAACTGCTCAGACCTGAACTGGATTCCGCATTAGACTTGAGTATAAAACTTTATGAAACAGAAAGAAATTATGTTGAATATCCGGTTAAATAACGACGACCTCGACAATTCAGACGACCATTTGTCCAGTGCCAAAGAAACACCGATGAGACCGGATGCTTTTGACATCAGTGATGACGAAAAAATAGTAGAAATCAGCAAGCACTTCAGAGAAATCATGTACACCTTAGGTTTAGACCTAACAGATGATAGCTTAAAAAATACACCACACCGTGTGGCAAAAATGTTTGTGAAAGAAATTTTCAGCGGACTTAATCCTGAGAATAGACCTCACATGCAATTGTTTGATAATAAATACCAGTACAATCAAATGCTGGTAGAAAAAAACATTTCACTGTACTCTTATTGTGAACATCATTTTGTACCCATCATTGGTCAAGCCCATGTCGCCTATATCTCTAAAGGCGCTGTAGTGGGACTTTCCAAGATCAATCGTTTAGTACAATTTTATGCCAAACGTCCTCAAGTTCAAGAACGTTTAACCATTCAAATTGCAGAAGGTCTTAGTAAATACCTCAATACACCAGACGTTGCTGTCATGATCGAAGCAGACCATTTATGTGTCGCTTCTCGAGGCGTAAAAGATATTTCAAGCAAAACCGTTACAGTTCAATATTTGGGTAAATTCAATGAAGAAGCTGCCAAAAATGAATTCCTAGAACTTATAAGAAACAGATAGTCAATAGATTAGTTTTTAATAAAAAACCAAATAAAAAAATTCAAATTATTGTATTTATGATGTAAATCTTGTAATATTGTATTATAGCGTACCGCGACGAGTATGCATTTACTTTTAAACAAGTTACAACATGAGACTAGAGGATGAAATCTCCGTGAAAGAATTTTCTACGTTAACCAGTAGAACAATTGTAAATCTGGTTCATACCAACAACTGGATCGAAGGTCATAAGAGGGACTTTTTTAAACCTTTTAGCATTACCTCTCAACAGTATAATATCTTACGCATTTTACGTGATCAACATCCGGAACCTTCTACCATCGGTTTATTGAAAAATAAAATGTTAGACAAGATGTGTGATGTATCTCGCATGGTAGAAAGGCTTCGATTGAAAAAACTAATTGAGCGTCAAGCCAATACAGAAGATCGTAGAGCAGTAGACATCATCATCAGCGATAAGGGCCTTGCCCTATTGACAGAGATCGACCACTACATGCCGGCACTCGAACAAGTCACTAACTTGCTGTCTTACGATGAGTTGGAAAATCTGAATCTTCTATTGGATAAAATAAGAGGTTAATATCTCTTCCTTTTTTTGTATTTATCCCATATTCGGTATATATTTTCTTGCTATTTCTTCATTAGCCTTCTTTAAATAAAAATAAAGAAGGCTAATTTTTAGATAGGTGGTTACCAAAAGCCCAAACGTTGTATAAACGAAATGAATGACCAAGAGATAATAGATCGGATTAGAAAAGGGGATGAATCCGCCTTGGAATACTTGTACAAAAAAAACTATCGCATGATGGTAAAGCTGGTCTTAAAAAACAGCGGTACAGAAGAAGAGGCGAAAGATGTTTACCAAGATGCTCTTGTGGTACTTTGGCAAAAGGCTAAGAATCCAGAGTTTATTCTTTCTTCTAAAATAAGTACATACTTATATAGTGTATGTATGAATTTATGGCGAAAAGAACTCGAAAGAAAGAGTCGCTTAACCAGCAACGAAGGTCATGATCCTGGAGAGGTTATGCCTTTAGATGAAAAAGAAAAAATACAACTGATACAAAATTGTCTTAACGAACTAGGAGACACCTGCAAGCAGATCCTTCTCTATTATTACTTCGACCGATTGTCGATGGCTGAGATTGCAGAAAAAATGGGCTTCGCAAATGCAGATACTGCGAAAACCAAAAAGTATAAATGCAAACAAGAATTAGATAAAAAAATTAAAACTCTTTATAAGGCAATTGATTTTCTTGATTAGATAGACACATCAACTTATGGAATTACAAGAAAAAATAGACCAGTACGTTTTAAACCAATTGAATAAAGCGGACAAAGCAAAGTTTGAGGAATTAATCGCAAACGATAACGTCTTACAAAATGAAGTAGCCCTTCAAAAATCAATTACTAAAGTATTCAATCAAACGGGCTCCGCTCAATTAAAAGCAAGATTAAATCAAGTGCCTGTCTCTATGGCAAGTACTGGTAATGCACTGATCATGAAATGGCTGGGAGCTGGTATTGCCGCTTCAGTAATGACTGGATTAATCATATTCCTTCTGCCTGGCCAAGAAAAAATAGATTCTTCTATTACCACTGTATCTCATCCAAGTGCCATCAACAGTACTTCTCAAACTACTGGAGCACACAATACTCAACAAGAATCAAGTACCGTTGCAGCCAAGACAGGAAGTGAAGATGTTAAAACTTTGGTTAAATCCAAACCAAACTCGTCTACTGCTACTCCTCAACTGGAATCTTATACTGAAACAACGGATTTTTCTGAAGTGGCCAATACCGACTTGTCTCAAGAACATCAAAACGTAAGTTTACCATCCAGTAACTTATCAACAGAAAACAACAAACTCAGTAACTTGTCGGTTACCATTAACGATAATAATACCTCAGAAAAAAGTTATCAATTCTCAGGAGCTAAGTTGACCTTGTTCGGTGACTTTGCAACTTATCCTTACGAATTGCTCGAACTGAACCACAAAGGTGAAAAATTACTGTATCTAAGTTACCAAAACGAATTCTACGAATTGGTATGGGGTAAAAATAATAAAACACCATTAAATAAAGTGACCAATAAGCAAACCATTGAAAAACTGAAGCTAATTAATCACTAAAATAAGTCCAAAATTGGAATTAGATAATGGTCAAATTTATTCTTAAATTTGACCATTATTATTTATGGAGGAACTTACAAAACACATACGCAGGAAAAAGATACTCGGGAATTTTCCTTTTGCTGTCGTTTTTACCAGCATGACCTTGGCCTTGTTTGTATTAGGCGTTTTTTGCTTCATCCTTTTACACGCCAAACAACTTTCTCAATTCATTCAGGAAAACATAGAAGTGCACATTATCCTGAATAATGATATTTCAGAAAGTCAACGGGCCTATATTGAAACCCAATTGCACCAACAAACTTTTGTGCTCAAAAAAGAAAACAACTTATTCGTCAAGTATGTAAGCCAAGAGGAAGCCAAAAAAGACTTTATCAAAACCTATGGTGAAGATTTCATGAAAGTGCTCGATGAAAATCCTCTCCATCCTTCTTTCATCATCAAACTCAAAAGCGAATACCTCAACAAAGAAGCACTTGGTCAAATCGACCGTAAAATAAGTAAATGGGAACAAGTCAAAGAAGTCTATTACCTGGAAGACTTAGCCGATAAAATCACTAAAAATATTCGATTAATTACCATCTTATTTATAAGCTTTACGTCCATATTACTGATCATCACAATACTACTCATTAATAACACCATTAAACTCGCATTATACTCGCAACGCTTTTTAATCCGAAGCATGCAATTGGTAGGAGCTACCCAATTCTTCATTCAAAAACCATTCCTGGCAAGAGCCGCATTCCAAGGTTTCTTAAGTGGTACATTAGCCTCTGCATTATTAGCGGGTCTGTATTATTATGCCACTACCCTATTCCCAGATTTACAATCTCTACATACACCATACCTTCCGCATGTATTTGGCATTTTAATTCTTTTCGGAACTTTATTAGGCTTATCAAGCTCTTTCATCGCGATAAGCAAATATTTAAAAATGTCTCTTGACGAACTGTATTAATCGCACACACACATCCTTTATCTTATGAGCAATAAACTTATATTCGGAAAAAGAAATTATCAAATCTTAATTGGTGCTGTACTGGTCATCGTATTCGGATTCATTTTAATGACCCTTGAGAAAGGAGAATATGGATTTGGCACACTCGGTCTTACCATAGGTCCTATGACTGTACTGGCTGGATTTGGTCTCGTTTTTTGGGCTATTCTTCATAAAGACTCGACTAAAAAATAATGACGATCCTACAAGCTCTGATCCTCGCCATCATCGAAGGATTAACAGAATTTCTTCCGGTTTCTTCTACAGGACATATGATCATTGCTTCTTCTATCATGGGCATCGGCTCCGATGAGTTCACCAAAATATTTACAGTAAACATACAATTCGGCACCATTCTCTCGGTCGTTGTATTGTATTACAAACGTTTTTTTAAATCGATTCAATTTTATATTCTTCTCTTCGTCGCCTTCATTCCTGCTGCCCTACTCGGATTTTTACTCGGAGACTTTATCGATAGCCTCTTAGAAAATGTAGTGGTCGTGGCCATCATGCTGATCCTTGGAGGAATTTTCTTTTTATTCATGGATCGTTTATTCACCACTAAAAAAGAAAACATAGAAACGGATCAAATCGAACCCTTGAGTTATAAAAAATCTTTTCTCATTGGCTGCTTTCAATGCATCGCCCTGATACCAGGCGTTTCCAGAGCTGCTGCTACGATCATTGGTGGATTAACCCAAGGACTAGACAAAAAAAATGCTGCCGAGTTTTCTTTCTTCTTAGCCGTACCCACCATGTTCGCTGCATCGGCATATAAATTACTAAAAGACCATACATTCATCACACAAGACAACATAGGCCTATTATTATTAGGCAATGCCGTTGGATTCCTTGTCGCTATTGTTGCCATTAAAGGATTCATTAAGTTTGTTTCTCAAAGAGGTTTTGCTGTTTTTGGATATTATCGCATTGTTTTAGGAATAGTAGTATTGGTTCTCTATTTCATGGGAATTAACCTCTCAGTGGTTTAAGCATGGATGCATCAGCTGATCAAAGTCGAGTAATACTGATCGACAAGCCCCTGACATGGACCTCTTTCGATGTCGTAAAAAAAATACGCTCTTTTACCAAAATCAAAAAAACAGGACACGCTGGAACACTCGATCCTTTAGCTACTGGTCTATTGATTGTATGCCAAGGTAAAGCCACCAAAAAAATAGAAGACATTCAAAATGCCCCTAAAGAATACACAGGAATCATTCACCTGGGACAAACTACAGCATCCTACGATTTGGAATCAGAACCTACTGTACAAAAAGACATTGCCCATCTTACCTTAGAAGAAATTCAAAAAACTACTCAACAATTTATCGGCACCATTGCTCAAACGCCTCCCATTTTTTCTGCCATTAAAGTCGATGGTAAACGTTCCTACGATTTGGCCAGAAAAGGATTGGAGCCTGAATTAAAAAGTAGAGCAATTGAAATCACCACCTTTGACATTACACAATTCGATTTACCCGATGTACATTTCAAAGTACAATGTTCGAAAGGGACTTACATTCGAAGCTTAGCCCATGATTTTGGACATGCTTTAGGTGTAGGTGGCTATTTAAAAGCCCTACGGAGAACCATGATTGGAGAATACCATGTCGATCAGGCCATTTCCCCAGAACAATTTATTGAACAGCTTAAATCTTCCTCCTTGTGAAAGTCCTTAATCACTTAAATGATTTTCCAGCTGACATTCAATCGGTCGTGTCGATAGGAACATTTGACGGCGTGCACAAAGGTCATCAACAAATTATTCGTGAACTCAAAAAACAAACCAACTCCGGATGTCAATCGGTAGTACTCACCTTTTGGCCTCATCCTAAAAAAATACTTTCTTCCCAAGCAGCACCTAAGCTACTGTCTACACTCGATGAACGCATTCAACTTCTGGAAAAAGAAGGGGTAGATTATGTATTGGTATTACCTTTCACGAAAGAACTTTCTGAACTCAGTGCCTTGGCCTTTGTTGAAGAAATACTTGTCAAAAAATTACACTTGCATACCATCGTCATGGGGTATGATCATAAATTTGGGAACGATCGTAAAGGAGATCTTCCTTTCTTAAAATCCTTGTCTACGACCCTTCATTTTAATGTCGTTGAAATACCAGCTCAACTGATTGAAGAAACAGCGGTAAGTTCTACTCAAATACGTAAAGCCTTAAACCACCACAATATACAAGAAGCAAGTCTCCTGTTAGGACATTACTACAGCATACGAGGAGAAGTGGTGAGCGGAAGGAAATTAGGACGTACCATTGGCTACCCTACCGCCAATATCGAATTGGATCATGCCGATAAACTCATCCCGGCAAAAGGTATTTATGCGGTATGGGCTGAAGGTTCATTTGGTATACGTCCAGCCATGATGAGCATTGGAGATAATCCTACCATCGAAGGAGCAAAATTCAGCATAGAAGTCCATATTTTTGATTTTAACGCAGACTTGTATACACAACACCTTCGTGTATATTTCGTTGAATACCTTAGAAAAGAAGTTAAATTTGATGGATTAGACGCACTCACCACTCAACTCAAACAAGATGAAATGAATGCTCGAAACATCCTCCTAAACCATCCACAACCATGATCAATAAAGTAGTAAGCAACGCCGAAGCTGCTATCGCTGACATACCCGATGGAGCTGTTATGATGTTCGGAGGCTTTGGCCTTTGTGGCATTCCTGAAAACTGTATTGCTGCCATTCAGAAAAAAGGCATCAAACAATTGACTTGTATATCAAACAATGCAGGTGTCGATGGATTTGGATTAGGGTTATTACTCGCCACACACCAAATCAAAAAAATGATCTCTTCTTATGTTGGAGAAAATCATGAATTTGAACAACAACTCCTTTCCGGAACATTAGAAGTGGAACTCATTCCCCAAGGCACTTTAGCCGAACGCATTCGTGCGGGTGGTGCGGGTATTCCTGCCTTCTTCACCCCGGCTGGTTATGGCACTGAAGTAGCCGAAGGAAAAGAAATCCGCATCTTCGAAGGAAAACCCCACTTGATGGAAAGTTGGTTAAAGGCTGACTTCTCCATTGTCAAAGCATGGAAAGGAGATACCACAGGAAACCTCATTTTTAAAGGTACAGCACGTAACTTCAATCCCATGATGGCAACGGCCGGAAACATAACCATTGCAGAAGTAGAAGAATTAGTTCCCGCAGGAACCTTAGATCCCAATCAAATCCATACTCCTGGCATATTTGTACACCGCATCTTCCAAGGCAAAGCCTACGAAAAAAGAATAGAAAACCTCACCACTTTATAAAGCAAGCTCTATGGCACTCGACAAATACGGCATCGCCAAACGCATCGCGAAAGAAGTTAAAGCCGGTTACTATGTCAACCTCGGCATCGGTATTCCTACATTGGTGGCCAATTATATCCCAACAGAAATCAGCGTAATGCTCCAATCTGAAAATGGCTTATTAGGCATGGGTCCCTTCCCTTCCAAAGAAGACGTAGATGCCGACCTGATCAATGCAGGAAAACAAACGGTAACCGCCATAGACGGTGCTGCCATATTTAATTCAGCAGAAAGCTTTGCCATGATCCGAAGTGGGAAAATAGACCTCACCATTTTAGGTGCCATGGAAGTTTCTGAATTCGGCGATATTGCCAACTGGAAAATACCCGGCAAAATGGTTAAAGGTATGGGGGGCGCCATGGACCTGGTAGCCTCTGCCCGTAACATCATTGTAGCCATGCAACATACCAGCAAAGACGGACAATCGAAACTCCTGAAAGAATGTACCTTACCCTTGACTGGGCTAAAATGTGTTAAAAAAGTATTCTCAGACCTCGGTGTATTCGACGTATTACCAGAGGGAGGTTTTAAACTCCTCGAACGTGCTCCAGGCGTAAGCATCGAAGAAATTCAACAAGCCACAGAAGGTAAATTAATTGTCGAAGGATTTATTCCTGAAATGAACATTCATTAAATTCGTCATACCAAAACAAACTATACATAACTATGCGCAACCTTATTATCTTACTAAGTTTACTCTTCTTGGTCAATTCCTGTACCACCTCTTCGAGTAGCAGTTCTTCAGGTAGTAATACTGTAGTAGATTTGATCAACGACCTCAACTTATTCCCCGTTCAAAAAGATAAAGAATTAGGACTACAAGTATCACAACAAATTGCGAATGATCCACAATCTTATCCTGTATTGGATGAAGTAAAATATGCTACAGCCTATGCTCACCTCCAACGCATTACCAATAAGATATTAAACTCGGGGCAAGTTGAACATAAAAATGATTTTGCATGGAAAGTTCAAATCATTCATGATGACCAAACCCTCAACGCTTTCTGTACACCTGGTGGTTATATCTATGTATACACGGGTATCATCAAGTACCTCGATTCAGAAGATGCCTTAGCAGGCGTTATGGGACATGAAATTGCTCATGCCGACAAAAGACACAGCACAGAAAGTATGACCAGAGAATACGGAGTACAAGCTCTTCTCGCTGTTGTGGCTGGACAAAACCAATCAGTATTGATTGGTCTGGCAAAAAACTTAAGTGATTTGAAATATTCGAGAACGCATGAAACCGAAGCGGATACCTACTCTGTTCGTTACTTATCAGGAACAACCTACCGTTGCAACGGCGCTGCTTCTTTCTTCGAAAAAATACAAGCAAGTGGAGGTTCTTCTACACCTGAGTTTTTATCGACACATCCAGACCCGGGTAACCGCGTACAAAATATCAATAGTCAAGCAGCAACAAGGGGTTGCAACACCGTAAAACCTGCTGCCGACGTACAATACAATGAATTTAAAAAGAGCTTACCTTAGTCATTAAGTCTAATGTAGACAGGGAAATGATCGGAATATCCCCCGTAATAAGTTTGGCCTCTATATGATCTATAGGGGCCATTTTTTTGACTGCTCTTGTAGTATAAATAATTGGGATGAAAGACTGAAGCACTACGGTTTTCATAGTGCAATTGATTTTTTTGCTTGTCCATCCAATGAGAAGAAAGTAAAACCTGATCATAAAGCAACCATTCTTTTTTATACTTGAAACTTCCCGTACGCATCAACTCTTCATCGTCAAAGACATTCACTAAAGATCGATCTTGGGTCAAAAAACGTAAGGAAGCATCCGTTGGTAAATCGTTAAAATCGCCCATCACTATAATCTTCGATGAAGGACTACGATGTAAAACCGAATCTACCGCATGCTTCAATACCTTGGCGAGTAACAAACGCTTGTACTCCGATTTTTCTTGCCCCACTCTACGCGATGGCCAATGGTTAACAAATACCCAAATTGTATCTTTTTGAAATAAGCCTTTCACAACCAAGATATCCCTTGATTGCAGACACACTCCTGCGTCACACGGTGGTAAAATTTTATGAAATAATACCTTGAATAGTTTCTTTTTATATAACAAAGCCACATCAATTCCCCTGGGATCACCACTCTCTTGATGTACATATGCTAAGCCCTGATCAGAAGATTGTACCAAGTCATCCAAAACCTGTTTATTCTCTATTTCTGCTAGGCCCAAAAGCATTAAACCTTCTTCATTGAGTATCTTCACCACTTGACTTAATCGTTCCAACTTTTGCCTGTACTTCACTTGATCCCACTTTAAACTGGAAGAAGGTAAAAAATCATTGTCAGACGTATGCGGATTATCCAACGTATCAAATAGGTTCTCCACATTATAAAATGCCACCAACATACCCTTCTTCGCCTCTGAATGAGAAAAGAATGCACTGAATACAAAAAAAACACCCATTAAGAGTAGTAATGAAAGCGAGATTGTTCTAAAACTCATGAAATAGTCTTATTTTTGATGCATTAATATACTTTAGTTTTATGAAAAAATCGGAAATAAAATTCATCATCGAACTGGATGATAAAAATATACCTGAAAAAATATTATGGGAAGCCACAGACGGACCTTCTGACCGTTTGCAATCGACCGATGCCATATCTGTTGCGATATGGGATCACGTGCAATTAAATACCATGCGCATGGACTTGTGGACAAAAGAAATGCCTGCCTTGGAAATGAAACGTTTTTACATTGAAACACTCGGTGGGATGGCGGATAGCATTGAAAATGCAACCGGTGATGCAAAAATGGCCGAATACATGCGTGCCTGCTGCACAAATCTAGTGACCCATGTAAAGGAAATGGAAGAAGGGAAATAAAACTAATATACCTATCACTAGAGCGTCCTACTTGAATAATTCAGGTAGGACGCTCTAGTGATAAACAAAGGGAAGCTTTTCAGGCCGAGTTGCTTCTGAGTACAAAAGAGGATATAGAAAAAGAAGGATTGCATCAGAAGAACTCGGCCGTCGCATAAAAAGCCCCCGCATGAGTTCTCTGCAAACAAATTGGTTGATGTTATAATACGTTATTGCAGGTGAGATCTTTGTGCCATCCTTTAGGTGACTATATGCGGATAGTCATTTAAAAAGAAAAGCCTTGCTTGAAAATCAAGCAAGGCTTTTCTTTTTATTTATTTTTCTTAATTCAAAATCTCCAACTTCTCTACCTTTCTTCCTGATTCAGCATCGATGATGACATGGTATAAGCCTTGTGGTAAATTGACCAAGGTAAGATCTATAGCATTACGTTGAATATTTTGTTGCGTATAAACTACTGTTCCTATTCCGTCAACCACTGTGATGTTACGAAGTACATCGTTTCCTCTTAGTTTCACATGCACCACACTGCGGGTTGGATTAGGATACAAAAGCAATTGACCTTCTGCCAAAGGATCAAACGTATTCGTACAAATTTCCAGGATCAGGTCAGCACTATTGGAAGCAATGGTATTTGAACAAGCTGTCACTTGGCAACGGTAAGAAGTTTCATCCGTCGCTCCCACATTATTCAAGGTCAACGTTGCAGATGTTTCGGTAGGAATATCCACTGCATTTTTCTGCCATTGATAGGTTACACCAGGGCCAATGGCTGCGACAGTAAACACAGCCGTTGCATCGGGACATACCTGTTGATCAATAGGCTGTGTAGTAATAGTAGCTTGATCTACCGTCAAAACAGCAATAGCAGAAGTGAGTGTTCCACATAAATTGCTCACATCGAGGGTATAATTTCCTGCATCGCCTGTGGAAATGGAAGAAATATTTAAAGATGTCGTATTGGCTCCAGAAATAGTTCCTCCATCGCTTACATTACTGCCTCCTTTTTTCCACTGATAAGTCAATACCCCTGTACCCGTAGCCACTACATCGAAGGAAACATTACTCGAACTACACAAGGCCTGAGAAACAGGCTGTATGGTAATGGATAAAACAGAAGTAGAAACACTCAAGGTTGCAGGATTAGAACTTACCGCACCACATCCATTAGTCGCCACCAACGTGTATGTACCTGCATCCCCTACTACCAATGAAGAAATGGATAAGGTCGTTGTCGTAGCACCAGAAATGGTGGCATTGTTTGTCACATCCGTTACACCTTTTTTCCATTGGTAAGTAATAGGCAAAGAACCGGATACTGCACCCGTAAAACTGGTAGGACTTCCTGTACACTTGGTATCGTCATCAGGATGAATGGTAAAGGTAATAGGAGAAGTTACATGAATCGTCACAGAAGCATTGGCATTACAAGCACCATTCGTCACCGTCCATAGAAAAGTAGAAGGAGAACCGATCGTCAATCCTGTCACACCTGAAGTGGCACTACTTGGCGTCGTAGCAGTTCCTGTTCCCGCAGTCGTTGTCCAGGCTCCTGTTCCAAGAGTCGGAACGGTAGCCGCTAAAGTGGCCGTAGTACTGTTACATATCGTTTGAGCTGGACCGGCATTCGCTGTCACTGGAGAAGAAACGGTAATGATCACACTGGCATTTGCACTGCATGCTCCGTTCGTCACCGTCCATTGGAACGTCGATGGAGAACCAATTGTTAATCCTGTTACACCTGAAGTGGCACTATTAGCTGTCGTCGCTGTTCCAGTGCCCGCAGTCGTCGTCCACGCTCCTGTTCCAAGAGTCGGAACGGTAGCCGATAAGGTGGCCGTAGTGCTGTTGCATATCGTTTGAGCTGGACCCGCATTCGCCGTCACTGGAGAAGAAACGGTAATGATCACGCTGGCATTCGCACTGCATGCTCCGTTCGTCACCGTCCATTGAAACGTCGATGGAGAACCAACCGTTAATCCTGTCACGCCTGAAGTGGCACTACTCGACGTCGTCGCCGTTCCTGTTCCCACAGTTGTCGTCCAAGCTCCTGTTCCAAGAGTCGGAACGGTAGCCGATAAGGTGGCCGTAGTGCTGTTACATATCGTTTGAGCTGGACCTGCATTCGCAGTTACTGGAGCTGAAATGGTAATACTGACCTGAGAACTTCCTGAACATGCACCATTGGTCACTGTCCATTCAAAGACACTGGTACCTCCTGCCGTTAATCCTGTCACGCCAGATGTTGGATTACCTGGTGTAGAAACAGTACCATTACCTGATATTTTTGACCAAGTACCCGTACCACTGGCCGCCAAGTTTGTTGTCGTCACATTACATAAGGTCTGATCTGGGCCTGCATCAGGTACACCTGGAGCAGAAACTGTAATGGTTACCGTACTGTTGGAAACACAAGCTCCGTTCGTTACAGTCCATTGAAATGTGGTTACAGCTCCAATGGTTAATCCCGTTACTCCTGAGGCATTACTGCCTGGTGTCGTAGCCGTTCCTGTTCCCGCAGTAGTCGTCCAAGCTCCTGTTCCAAGAGTCGGAACGGTAGCTGCTAAAGTTGCCGTGGTGACATTACATAAAGACTGGGCTGGACCTGCATTGGCTGTGACAGGTGAAGAAGATGTAATCGTTACCGTACTGTTCGCGGAACAAGCTCCATTCGTTACTGTCCATTGGAAAGTAGACGCACTGCCAATCGTTAAACCCGTAACACCCGAAATGACAAACGCAGGTGAAGTAACTACACCTGTACCCGTAACCGTAGTCCATGCTCCTGTTGCAGGCAAGGAAGGAGCAACTGCCATCAAGGTGGCCGTAGTAGAATTACAAACGGTTTGAGAAGTACCCGCATTCGCTGTAACAGATGAAGAAGATGTAACCGTTACCGTAGAGCTCGCATTACATGCACCGTTGGTCACTGTCCATTGGAAAGTACTTGATGCTCCTACCGTTAATCCTGTTACCCCTGATGTGGCACTGCTTGCAGTCGTCGCCACCCCTGTACCTGCTGTGGTTGTCCATGCTCCTGTACCTACGGATGGAACCGTAGCCGCCAAAGTAGCTGTGGTCGCATTACATAAAGACTGGGCTGGACCTGCATTGGCTGTAACAGGTGAAGAAGAAGTAATCGTTACCGTTGTACTTGCATTACATGCACCGTTATAAACGGTCCATTCGAATGTAGAACTTGCACCCACGGTTAATCCCGTAACACCCGATGTCGCACTATTGGTTGTCGTAACAATACCCGTTCCCGCAGTAGTCGTCCACATGCCTAATCCTGTAGAAGGTACAGTAGCCGCTAAAGTTGCTGTTGTACTATTACATACAGATTGATTGGTACCCGCATTCGACGTCACCGGTAAAGAAGAGGTAATGGTTACCGTAGAACTCGCATTACAAGTACCATTGGTGACTGTCCATTGAAACGTACTTGATGCTCCTACCGTTAATCCGGTAACACCCGATGTGGCACTGTTTGCAGTCGTCGCTACTCCTGTACCTGCAGTCGTTGTCCATGCTCCTGTACCTACAGATGGAACCGTAGCCGCTAAAGTAGCCGTTGTTAAATTACATATAGATTGATTGGTACCCGCATTCGAAGTCACTGGTGCATCCGAAGTGATGACCACCGTGGTGTTGGCACTACAACCTCCATTGGTCACTGTCCAACGAAAAGTCGTTACCGCTCCCACAGTCAATCCTGTCACACCCGATGTGGCACTCGCAGGAGTAGTTACCACACCAGTACCCGTAACGGTTGTCCAGGCACCTGTACCCAAAGAAGGTACTGTAGCCGCTAAGGTCGCTGTCGTACTATTACATAGAGATTGAGCTGAACCCGCATTGGAAGTCACAGGTAAAGAAGAAGTAATGGTCACTGTAGAACTCGCATTACAAGCCCCATTGGTGACTGTCCATTGAAATGTACTCGACGTACCTATTGTCAATCCAGTAACACCTGATGTGGCACTATTTATAGAAGTAGCACTACCGGTACCCAATGTCGTAGACCATGTTCCTGTACCGACAGAAGGAGCTGTAGCCGCTAAGGTCGCTGTGGTGGTATTACATACGGCCTGGAAAGAACCTGCATTTGAAGTTACAGGAGAAGAAGATGTAACGATGACCGTAGAGCTGGCATTACATGCTCCATTCGTTACTGTCCATTGGAAAGTACTCGATGCTCCTACCGTTAATCCTGTCACTCCCGACGTTGCACTACCTGCAGTCGTTGCTACCCCTGTACCTGCAGTAGTGGTCCATGCTCCTGTTCCTACGGATGGAACGGTAGCTGCTAATGTCGCTGTAGTAACATTACATAAAGATTGTGCAATACCTGCGTTTGAAGTCACTGGTGAAGAAACGGTAATTGTAACCGTAGAATTATTGACACAAGCTCCGTTGGTCACCGTCCATTGAAAGGTAGTAGAAGCTCCAACCGTTAATCCGGTAACACCCGATGTGACACTCGCTGGTGTAGTAGCAACTCCTGTACCTGCCGTCGTTGTCCATGTTCCCGTACCGGGTGATGGATTACTTCCCGCTAAGGTCGCCGTGGTGACATTACATAACACTTGCGCAGTACCCGCATTCGACGTCACTGGTGTAGAAACGGTTAAAGCCGCAACGACAGACGTCACCGTTCCACAACTGTTGGTGACCGCTACGGTATAATTGGCAGCATCGCCGACTACAACAGCAGCAATGTTATACGTTGCGCTCGTTTGTAAATCAATATCAACACCTGCTTTTTTCCATTGGTACGTAATCGGTCCAGGGCCTGATGCAACAACGGAAAACGAAGCGGATGAACCCTGACAACGGGCTAGACCTACAGGGTCCGTATCAATGATCGGTAAAGTACAAATGACATCGGTATACTTGGCAATAAAAATATCTTTACCTCCGGTATGATTAAGAGGAGCAGTATTTCCTATAGGATCATAATCACCAGCACCTTCATAAGCACCTGTGAGGTACACATTAGAACCCGACTGAGCAATACCCCATCCTTCTTCATTGGCAGATCCCCCCATAGAATAAGCCGCGGTACAAGTCCCCGATGCAAAAGCATAAGTCGCTACAAAAACATCGGTTCCACCTAAAGAAGTAAGTGTTTTAGCATCACCAAAATTGGTCGCTGTTTCCGAATAAGACCCCGTTACATAAACCGTAGAGCCTGCTAACTTTACTGCATTGGCAGCATCGTTACCTATAGAGGCTATAACTTTATGCCATTGGTAAGCCAAAGCACTGGTATATTTTGCTACAAACATATCATTCAGCGCAGATCCTACACCATTGGCAGTAGCACCCGATGGATCAAAATCAACAGGGTTAATATCTTTCATGAAATATCCTCCAATGACAAAATCACCTGTCGCCTTCTCTACGGCAATGCTGTTGCTTTTTTCCACCAAAGCACTTCCTAAGCTGAATGCACCAAGTAATGTACCCGTTGAAGAATACTTCGCCACAAAAGCATCACCTGAAGCTCCACCTCCATATTCCGACAAATTGAAGGTTGCACCCGAAGGATCAAAATCTATATTTTGACCGATGTAAGCTCCCGTCACATAGACATTTCCTGCATCATCATAATCGATACCTAATCCTTGATCACTCGATGTTCCTCCTGCAGTACTTACCCATTGGCATTTCCCTCCAGAATTATATTTGGCCACAAATATATCGGTAGATCCATTAGAAGAAACGTCCATTGCATTATATGGACCAGCTTCTGCACCAGGTCCAGGAACAGGAGCAGTACCGTGTCCAGGATTAAAATTCGTCGTTCCCTGAAATTCACCCGTTACGTATACATTACCTGAGCCATCAACGACTATGTCTTTTGCCTCTGTCGGAAGACTTCCATCTCCAATCGCGATAACCCATTGCAAGGTTAAACTATTATCGTACTTTGCCACAAATGCCTTGCCTGCTCCTCCATTCAAGGCTCCAGTAAAGCCTGTACCAAATGTTACCGTACTAAAAAAAGTTCCAACAAGGTATACATTACCCACAGCATCCAGATAAACCTTATTGGCTTTATCTATATTATTGGAATTTCCTCGACCGTAGAGATCCGTTGCATTGACAATAAAACCAGATGCATTATACTTTGCTAAGTATAAATCATTTGATGTAGCATTACTCGATAACGTTCTCGATGTTCCTCCAGGATTAAATTCAACATTAGCGCCAGCAAAAGCACCTGCCACAAAAGTATTACCAGAAGCATCGATCGCAATACTATTCCCTACTTGATCTAAGGCTAAACCTATACCTTTCACATAGTCCACGGTCATTTGACCTTGTACTCGAAAAGCGACAAGACACAAAACGATAAACTTTCCCCAATATGTAATCGTAGTTTTCATACGCTATTCTTTTTATATTTTTCAATCCATAAAATAAAGAAAAGGGTGTAAATAGAAAATTTTCATCCCTTAAGTTTTTGCACATGAAATGTAAAAAGGAAGACAAGCTCCCTTTTTACATTTCATGCCTTTTTATTTCTCTAAAACCAATCGTTCCCAGATTTGTGTTTCTCCATATCGTAATCGCAACAAGTAAACACCTGCGGCTTTTTCTCCGATATCAATCGTCGATGAAATCGAACCTCCTCCTTCTAATTGTCCTGTATACACAATTTCTCCTAAGGTGTTGAATACATCGTAGTTCAACTTATCTCCCGTAAATCGATTCAATTCAACGTGAAATACGCCCTCACTTGGGTTAGGGTATACTGTAAATACATTTTCACGGTTAGCTTCTTCTACATCGGTACAGAATCCTACAAACAAAGTCACATTGTCCGATAATGCCGGAGGAGGGCATAAACCTTGTACAATACAATAGTAGGTCGCATCGTCAGAGGCATCGATATTACTGATACTCAAAGTCGCTGAATTTGCTCCTGACACTTTTCCGCCGTTGGTCATCGCCGATCCATTTTTAATCCATTGGTAAGAAAGGTTATTGCCCAAGGCGACTAAACTAAAGATTGCAGTTTGTGTATTACACAAAGACTGACTCAACGGTTCTGAAATGACCATAGGACTTTCAAAACTTAAACTGGCTGCCGCCGATGCTGAACCACCTGAACAAGCACCACTTCCCACAATACAACGGTAATTACCCCGATTCACAAACTGAGCATTATTGATGATTAAGGTAGCCGTGTTAGCTCCTGTTATACCTCCTCCATCGGAGATATTAGCATAAACACCTGCTGTAGGTTTAAATTGCCATTGGTATGAAATACCTCCCGTTGCTGTTACAAAAAACGCAGCCTGTTGGTTCATACAAATCACCGCACTTACAGGTTGTTGTAAAAACACAACCGTAGAAACACCTACTGTTAACTCCGCATTAGAAGATGTAATGGGGGCACCGCATGCGCTGGAAACAACACATGTGTATGTTGCTGCATCTCCCACTGTAGCGGCTAATAATACCAGTGAAGAAGTGGTAGCACCCGATACGTTACCGCCATCCACTAAATCGGTTCCATTTTTTTTCCATTGGTACATTAAGCCCGCACCCGTTGCAATCAAATCAAAAGTAACCGGTTGACCAACACATCCTGTCACGTCTGTAGGTTGTGTTGTGATGAATGCAGAACCAGAAGACACATTCAGGACTGAAACGTTTGTAATGACTGTGGCTCCACAAGAACCTATAATTTCACACGTATAATTACCCGCATCACCCGCTATTAAAGATGAAATCAACAAGGTAGACGTGGTTGCTCCTGAAATCGTTCCTCCATCCACCACATTGGCCGCTCCTTTTTTCCATTGATATGTTAATCCAGACCCTAAAGCTACCACACTAATACTTGCAGGACTTCCTGTACATAAGGTTTGACTCGCCGTCGGTTGTGTAATAATATTAGCTGTAGCATTGACTGTTAAAACGGATACCGCACTCGTTGTTGGTGCACCACAACCTGTAGCGGTCACTTCGCAGGTATAATTACCCGCATCTCCTGAGACAAGAGATGAGATGTCTAAGGTCGATGCGGTTGCTCCTGAGATCGTTCCGCCATCCACCAGATTCGTCGTTCCCAACTTCCATTGGTAACTCAAACCTGTACCTGTTGCCACGACATTGAAACTCGCTGAGGCACCAATACATAAGCTTTGAGTAGCGACAGGTTCTGTCGTAATGACAACGCCCGTATTTACTGTTAATGCAGACACATCACTGATCAATGTAGAAGCACATAAGTCTGTAATCTCACAGGTATAATTTCCCGCATCGCCAGCAACTAAAGAAGAAATATCTAAGGTCGAAGTGGTCGCTCCAGAAATCGTTCCACCATCTACTAAATTCGTCGCTCCCAATTTCCATTGGTACGTTAAACCTGTACCACTTGCCACGACATTGAAACTCGCTGCATTACCTTCACATAAAGTCTGACTCGCAACAGGTTCTGTGGTGATACTTGCGGGAACATTTACATTCAATACCGATACCGCACTCGTCGTTGGAGCACCACAACCTGTAGCGGTCACTTCACAGGTATAATTTCCTGCATCGCCAGAAACTAAAGAAGAAATATCTAAGGTCGACGTGGTTGCTCCGGAAATCGTCCCGCCATCCACTAAATTCGTCGCTCCCAATTTCCATTGGTAACTCAAACCTGTTCCTGTTGCCACGACATCAAAGCTTGCCGCAGAACCTTCACATAAGGTTTGTGTAGCAATCGGTTCTGTCGTAATCGCTGCTCCGGAGTTCACCGTTAATACAGAAACAACACTGATTTCTGTCGTACCACAAACTGCGGTCACTTCACAGGTATAATTACCAGCATCACCTGCGACTAAAGAAGAAATGTCTAAGGTCGATGTCGTAGCTCCAGAGATCGTTCCACCGTCTACTAAACTCGTTACTCCTAATTTCCATTGGTAAGTCAAACCAGTACCTGTTGCGACCACATCAAAACTTGCTGCATTGCCTTCACATAAGGTCTGACTCGCAACAGGCTCAGTGGTGATCGTCGCTGGAACATTTACATTTAAGGCTGAGACTGCTGAAGTGGTCGGTGATCCACAACCTGTAGCGGTGACTTCACACGTATAATTTCCCGCATCTCCTGAGACAAGAGATGAGATGTCTAAGGTCGAAGTAGTCGCTCCGGAGATCGTTCCACCATCCACTAAACTCGTCGCTCCCAATTTCCATTGGTAACTCAAACCTGTTCCTGTTGCGATCACATCAAAGCTTGCTGCTGAACCTTCACATAAGGTTTGTGTGGCAATCGGATCTGTCGTGATCACTGCACCTGAGTTCACCGTTAATACAGAAACAGCGCTGATCAATGTAGAAGCACATAAGTCTGTAATCTCACAGGTATAATTTCCCGCATCGCCAGCAACTAAAGAAGAAATATCTAAGGTCGAAGTGGTCGCTCCAGAAATCGTTCCACCATCTACTAAATTCGTCGCTCCCAATTTCCATTGGTACGTTAAACCTGTACCACTTGCCACGACATTGAAACTCGCTGCATTGCCTTCACATAAAGTCTGACTGACAACAGGTTCCGTCGTGATACTTGCGGGGCTGTTTACATTCAATACCGATACGGCACTCGTTGTTGGAGCACCACAACCTGTAGCGGTCACTTCACAGGTATAGTTTCCTGCATCACCTGAGACTAAAGAAGAAATATCTAACGTCGATGTCGTCGATCCGGAGATCGTTCCGCCGTCTACCAAGCTCGTCGCTCCCAATTTCCATTGGTAACTCAAACCGGTACCTGTTGCGATCACATCAAAGCTTGCCGCTGAACCTTCACATAAAGTCTGAGTCGCAACCGGTTCTGTCGTAATCGCTGCTCCGGAGTTCACCGTTAATACAGAAACAGCACTGATTAATGTAGAAGCACATAAATCGGTAATCTCACAGGTATAATTACCTGCATCGCCGGCAACAAGAGATGATATGTCTAAGGTTGCTGTTGTCGCTCCAGAGATCGTGCCTCCATCTACTAAATTCGTCGCTCCCAATTTCCATTGGTACGTTAAACCTGTACCACTTGCCACGACATTGAAACTTGCAGCATTGCCTGTACATAAAGTCTGACTCGCAACAGGATCTGTGGTGATCATCGCTGTACTGTTTACATTCAATACCGATACGGCACTTGTTACAGGAGTTCCACAAGTACCACTGACAACACAAGTATAATTTCCTGCATCAGCAGCGACAAGAGATGATATATTTAACGTGGCAGAAGTCGCTCCGGAAATCGTCCCGCCATTGGTTAAATTTGTTGCCCCTAATCTCCACTGATAAGTCAAGCCCGTTCCTGTTGCCACTACACTAAAGCTCGCTGCCGTACCTTCACATAAGGTTTGTGTAGCAATCGGGTCTGTCGTGATCGCCACGGCAGGATTTATCGATAACACAGAAATCGATGACGTAACAGGAGGGCCACATGTTCCACTCACTTCACAGGTATAGTTACCCGCATCGCCCGCTATTAAAGATGAAATCGTTAACGTGGCGGATGTCGCACCTGAAATCGTCCCACCATTCGTTACATCCGTAGCTCCCAACTTCCATTGGTACGTCAGGCCTGAACCAGCAACGACCACAGCAAAATTAGCGGTTGCACCTATACATAGCGTTTGTGTTGCTAAAGGTTGTGTCGTAATGGTCACCATCGGATTCACATTCAATACAGAAATGTTACTGGTTATAGGAGAACCACAACCTCCCGCTGTGACTTGACAGGTATAGTTACCCGCATCACCCACCACGACAGAAGAAATATCTAACGTTGCGGATGTCGCACCGGAAATCGTCCCGCCATTGGTTAGGTTTGTTGCCCCTAATCTCCATTGATAGGTCAAACCTGTTCCTGTTGCCACGACACTAAAACTTGCTGCACCACCTTCACATAGGGTTTGTGTCACAATCGGTTGTGTCGTAATGGCCGCTCCTGCATTTACCGTTAACGCAGAAACAGTCGTGGTAGCCGGAGCACCACATACCCCTGTAATGACACAGGTATAATTTCCTGCATCGCCTGCTACAAGAGACGAAATATTCAGATTCGCTGATGTCGCTCCGGAAATCGTCCCGCCATTCGTTACATCCGTAACTCCCAACTTCCATTGGTAAGTCAAACTAGAACCTGAAGCCAACACCGTAAAACTGGCAGGATTACCAGTGCATAACGTTTGAGATCCTACAGGTTGTGTCACAATCGACACAGGACTATTGACCGTTAAGACAGAAATAGTACTGGTTACAGGAGAACCACATAATCCTGTGACAACACAGGTATAATTTCCTGCATCACCTATGACTAAAGAGGAAATACTCAAATTGGCGGAAGTCGCTCCGGAGATTGTCCCTCCGTCAGTTAAATTCGTTACGCCTTTTCTCCATTGATAAGTTAAACCAGAACCAGTGGCTACAACACTGAAGTTGGCCGTTATTCCGGTACATAAAGTTTGTGTTGCTGCAGGGTGTGTTGTAATGGCTACAGGTGTATTCACGATCAAAGCAGAAACCGTAGTCGTCACGGGTGCACCACAACCTGTCGCTGTGACATCACAGGTATAATTACCCGCATCACCAACCACAAGAGATGAAATGTTTAAGGTAGCTGTCGTCGCTCCCGAAATCGTACCGCCGTCGGCCAAAGCGGTTACTCCTTTTTTCCATTGGTAGGTTAAACTTGTTCCTGTTGCCACCACACTAAGACTTGCGGCAGCACCTGCACACAAGGTTTGAGTTGCTACAGGTTGAGTCGTAATGGCTGCACCAGCATTCACCGTTAACACAGATCCAGTAGAAGTCACCGTGCCCGCACAACCAATCACATCGCAGGTATACGTACCCGCATCTCCCGCTACAAGGGATGAAATGTTTAAAGTAGCAGAAGTCGCTCCTGAAATGGTGCCGCCATTGGTTAAAGCCGTTACTCCTTTTTTCCATTGATACGTTAAACCTGTTCCTGTTGCTACCACAGAAAAACTAGCAGCATGACCCGTACATAAGGTTTGTGTGGCTACAGGTTGCGTCGTGATGGCAGCACCTACACAAGCATCATTATAGGAGAGTAAAAACATATCTTCTGCACCCACCGAAGTCAAGGTGGTTACACCTGCTCCTGGCTCCACATCAATGGCTCCTGTGAAAGAACCAGCCCATATAATTTTACCATCTGAACTCAAATTGACAGCATAACCAATATCACCATTGGCACTACCAATGTTTAAAGCCCATGTATTAGCAATAGAAGAATTATACTTGGCTAAAAAAGCATCAGTAGCACCCGCACTCGTTAAACTTGTAGTTCCTGCACTGGGATCAAAGTCGATACCTGAACCCGAAAAAGATCCTGTAACATAAAAATCGCCACTTGATAAGACATGAATACCATTGGCTTCATCATCCCCTGTACCTCCTATTTTGTTAACCGATATAAAAGCCCCAGTCGAAGCATTGTACTTAGCAATGAAAATATCTTTTAAGCCTGTCGATGTCAGTGTTTGAGTTCCTCCTAATAAATCAAAGTTTTCAAATCCAGAAAAAGATCCCACCGCGTACAAATTACCTGAACCATCGATATCCAAGTCATTGACAAATTCCGAATTAACCCCTCGAATAGAACCTGCCCACGATAAAGCACCAGCAGCCGTGTACTTGGCAATGAAGGCATCTCCAGACCCTTGCGGTGCAGATTCCGTAAGGTTACTGGTTCCGCCGCTTGGATCAAAATCTACGGTATTAAAAAATACCCCTGCCAAATAAATATTTCCAGAGGCATCTATTTTCAATTGTGTTGGTCTTTCAGATCCTGCAGCAGACCCCAAAACCATGGAACTGGTATATGCTCCAGCTGAGGTAAACTGAATTAGGGCCACATCCAATTGGCCATTAGATGTCATGCTACCAATAATAGGTCCAGGGAAATTACCTTCCGTATAAACATTGGTAGTTCCTGCTGAAATATACCCTGCGATGTATGGATTTTCACTGGGATCTAAAGCAACAGCCACCGCTTCATCGGGACCAGTACCCCCAACTCCTCTAGACCAAGCCACTGTACCATCGGCATTGTATTTCACCAAACACATATCGGGATTGGCGCCATTCGATGCTAAATTACCTCCCACCGCAAATTTAAAAAACACACTTCCTTGAAACGATCCGGCTATATACACTTCACCAGCACTATTGACGGCAATCGACAAACCTTTATCACCCTGACCTACTCCCGCCTTTTGGTACCATTGCATCACTCCAGAAGAATTGTACTTAGCAACAAAAATATCATTTAATCCTCCATTGGTAGCCGTTAATGGCGCTATGGGCATCGTCATCGCAGCTGTATAATAACCTACCACATATATGTTACCTGAAGCATCCACAGCAATATCTCTTATCGCATCTTCAGTAGGTATAGGGGTTGTTTTCGCACCACCCAACTGCGTCGACCAATTATACGTCTGGGCGGAAAGGCTCCCTATAAAACACAAAAAGAATACCAGGACGAAGGAGTAGCGTTTTTTCATATATAACGATTTTAAGCCTACCTGCTAAAAAAACACAAGTACACTAATAAGATGCTACGGAATTAGCAAAAATAAGGTTACAAAACAAGGTCTTTTTTAGCCTCTGGAAAGCTCTTTGGCTCTCGACTCTGCGGCTTTAACGGCTTCTTGAATTCCCTTTCCAATACCTAGATGTTCAAACATATTTAAGGCAGCTTCTGTCGTTCCTCCTTTGGAAGCCACCATCGCAATCATCTGATCCAAAGAATCCTTACTGTTGACCATCATTTGAAACGCTCCCAACATCGTTTGTTTCGCCAACAAGGATGCCACATGTTCTTCCAAGCCCAATTGTTTACCGGCCTCGACCATGTGTTTTATGAAATAATAAAAATAAGCAGGACCACTTCCACTCATGGCGGTTACCGCATCGATGAGGGTTTCATCGTTCATAAAAATAGATTTCCCTGTGGTTTCCAATAAGGTATCGATGATGCTGATGCTTTCTTGTCCCGCCTCTGGTGCTATAGCAAAAGCAGAAATACCAAAACCTAACTGAGCCGGTGTATTCGGCATGGCCCGTGCAATTTTTTGATGGCCTCCTAAATGGTGAGCAATCGTAGCAATCGTAATCCCTGCCATGATGGATAGAATCAATTGATCAGGTTTTAGATAAGCCTTCAATTGTACCGACATGGTCATGAAATCCTGAGGTTTTACGGCAAGAATGATGATGTCGTAGTTTGAAATATCTGCTTTGATATCGTCGGTTAAGAGAGCGATACCTTCTTGTTTTAAAACCGCTCTCTTCTCGTCGTGTTTTTCAACAATCAATATATGATCGGTAGAAACAATATTACTTCGAACAAATGCACGTGCATACGTCACGCCCATGTTTCCTCCACCTATAATTGCAATTTTCATGACCTTAATGAACTAATGAATGCTAATTGAATATTTCTTTTAATGAACTTGTCGCAGCCTCTATAATTTCCGTTGACATTTCTTCGGTAAGGGCAGTAGAAACAAATAAACTTTCATACTGTGAAGGAGCAATGTATATGCCTTTATCGAGCATACTTCTGAAAAACTGTCCGAACAAAGCCGTATCTGTTGTTTTCGCTGTAGGGAAATCAACTACTTTTTGACCGGTAAAAAACAAGGTCCACATCGAACCTACTCTGTTGATCTGACAAGGAATTTGATGCTTATCGATGTGCACCTGAATACCGTCACAAATTGTAGCCGATGTCTTGTCAATGGTCGTGTATACAGAAGGATTATTTTTCAAATGTGTCAACATGGCCATGCCTGCGGCCATGGCCACGGGATTTCCAGACAAGGTCCCCGCCTGGTATATCTTGCCCGATGGTGCGATGTGTTGCATGATTTCTTTTCTTCCTCCGTAAGCTCCCACAGGCATACCTCCTCCTATAATTTTACCCATGGTGGTTAAATCGGGTTTCACATCATACAATGCTTGAGCTCCTCCTAATGACAACCTAAAGCCTGTCATCACTTCATCAAATATCAATACGATACCTTCCTGATCACAAAGGGTTCTCAAGGCTTTCAAATAGCCTGGTAAAGGAGGTACACAGCCCATGTTCCCCACAACAGGTTCGACTATGATGGCTGCTATTTGGTTTTTATTTTTTACGATACACTCTTCTACAGCGGCCACATCATTAAAAACAACGGTTAAGGTATCGTTAGCTACGCCTTGTGTTACGCCTGGACTATCAGGAGCTCCCATGGTAACAGCACCACTGCCTGCTGCAATTAAAAACGAATCGCCATGACCGTGATAACATCCTTCAAACTTAATGATCTTATCGCGTTTCGTATATCCTCTTGCCAAACGTACCGCCGACATGGTCGCTTCCGTACCCGAATTGACCATACGTACCATTTCTACGGAAGGCATCAGGGATACAATCAATTCTGCCATGTCTACTTCACGACGGGTAGGAGCACCAAATGAAAAAGAATCTTTTAACACTTTTTCAACCGCTTCTACAACGACGTCGGCAGCATGACCTAAAATCATAGGTCCCCATGAATTGATTAAGTCAAGGTATTGATTTCCATCTTCATCGTATAAGTATGCTCCCTTTGCAGATTTTACAAAGACCGGATTACCTCCTACTGCTTTGAATGCCCTTACCGGAGAGTTCACTCCTCCTGGAATCACTTGACTCGCACGCTGAAACAATTGTTCGCTTACCGCTCTGGACTTTTTCATTTCACTTCATTCACGATGTTTAATTTCATGTCTTTAAAGGCAACCAAAGGCACAAACTTATTGTAATTAGCATTCGAAAAATCATAGCCTCCAAGCATCCCTAAAGAAAAATATCCTTGTTGATTCAAATACACAGAAATATCTGTACCGCCTTCTCTTAAAGCACGACCCAATAAGGTCAATATTTCATAGCCTTGCATCGCATATACTGAAGGAAAGACATTGTATTTGGCAATATAGGCTTTATAAAAACGCTTGTATTCATTGGTATTGATCCTGATGTAATCGGGATCAATAAAATGGACCCCACGCTTTTCCATTTGACTATAACTTAATTGTGTATTGTTCAACCAATCGCTGTATGCGTACATAGGAATATATTGCTGTGTGATTTCCATTAAGCTGATGATATTAGCAGCAAAAACAGGATCCGACGATAAGGTCACCATATGGCTCACTTGAATGAGACCAACAGAATCACTCACGATCGTCCTTAAAGCCCCAATATAATTGAGATCAACTTTTAAAAACTTCTTGATGACAAAACCTTTGTTAACAATAGAATCTTTATACATGTATGCCATCACGGAGTCTTTGACTTCTTTACCATACAAAATGACCACCTCTTTTTTCGGAAGTATTCCCGGATCTTTCGCTACATTTTTTCTGATGGTAAAATTTGTCGAAGCGTAATTGACCATAGAAGAAACCGTAGCTTCAACTGAAGCTTTATACAAATAATGATTAGACTTATCGGCATATTTGATATGACCTGCCGTAGGATTTACCAATACCTTGTCCTGAACTTCCGGCAATTCTTTGATGAATGTATACTGTTCCGGAAATAAAGGGCCTATCACCAAATCAATACTTTGCCACTCTTTTGACGTGACCATTTCTTTTACTTTGTTGACCTCCTTTTCTGTATCGTAGGCATGAATTTCAATCGGTGCTTTTAAAGCATCTTTATTCAAAGAATCCAATGCCATTTTCATCCCTTCATACATGTCGTATAAGTATTGATTACTTCTCGTGTTGGCTGTGGCATCTACTTCTTTCACTTGAAAAGGCAGGAGCAAGGCAATATGATAACGGTCTTTTATAAGTGATATCATTTTTTTCTGTTCCACACCTTTTGTAAAGCCATATTCCTTTTCCAATACCAGCAAACGAGCCTTCTGCGAAGAAGACAAATCAGAAGAACGAGACAAACGAGCATATAATTCCTCTGCCAATTCCAAATCATACGGTGTTGAGTGTTGAATAGCCAACAAGGTATCCAAAGGTTTGACCGAAGGATAATATTCTTTTTTCCAATCGCTTAAATACGTGGAAGTAGCCGATACATTACGGATTAAGCTTACTGATTTACGGTATTCATCCAGCTTCATGTATACGGTAGCCAACAGCCAATTGACTTTTTCTATTTCTTTCCAATCGGCATGTTGTTGTTTCAACTGCAACAACAGGTCTCTAGAAGACAGCAGTTGATTTTGCTGAAGTGCAACATAGGCATATAAGTACTGACTATGTAAAACATAATCATTCCCTTTCTGCGCTTTAATTAAAGGTTTAAGTATTTCCAAAGCGGCATCATAGCGTGCTTGATCGACGTACTTTTTAGCCTGATCATATTGCTTTGCCCAATCAGATTGAGCATACGCCGCAACAGAACAGAAAAATAAAAACAAAAATATACGATACGTATTCATAACTATTCCCATTCGATGGTTGCTGGAGGTTTAGAACTGATGTCGTATACTACACGATTTACTCCTTTCACCCGGTTAATAATGGTATTCGATATTTCAGCCAATAATTCATACGGCAGGTGTACCCAATCGGCAGTCATGCCGTCCACACTGGATACAGCACGAAGTGCCACTACATTTTCATAGGTTCTTTCATCCCCCATAACGCCCACTGATTTAACAGGAAGCAAAATGACTCCGGCCTGCCATACTTTGTCGTACCAACCTCTCTGCTTCAACAATTGTATAAAGACATGATCGGCATCTTGTAATATTTGAACCTTTTGTTCTGTGATATCTCCAATGATACGAATCGCCAGGCCTGGACCAGGAAAAGGATGTCTTCCTAATAACGCATCGTCTAACCCTAATTTACGTCCTACACGACGTACTTCATCTTTGAACAAGGTATTTAAAGGCTCTACCACCTTCATGTTCATTTTTTCAGGCAAGCCTCCGACATTGTGATGCGATTTAATGGTCGCCGAAGGGCCTTTCACCGATACCGATTCAATGATGTCGGGATAAATAGTACCTTGACCTAACCAGCGTACATCCTTGAGTTTATGGCCTTCCTGATCGAATACATCGATGAATGTTTTCCCTATTGCTTTTCTTTTTTGCTCTGGATCAGACAAGCCTGCAAGAGCCTTATAAAATTGAGCTTTTGCATCCACACCGATCACATTGAGTCCTAAACCATGGTACGATTTCAAGACCTCTTCGTATTCGTGTTTACGCAATAAGCCGTTGTCTACAAATATACAGGTCAGGTTTGCACCAATCGCTTTATGAATCAAGACTGCCGCTACCGAAGAATCAACCCCTCCTGACAAGCCTAATACCACCTTATCGTTTCCTAATTTGGTTTTCAACTCCGCTACGGTAGTTTCTACAAATGAATCAGGAGTCCATGTTCCTTTGCATTGACAAATATCCATCACAAAGTTGGACAACAAGTTTTTACCTTCTGTAGAATGCGTCACTTCAGGATGAAACTGAATACCGTATGTTTCTTCTCCTGAAATTTTATAGGCGGCAACAGGAATGGATTCTGTTTTCGCAACAATTTCGAATCCTTCGGGCAACTTCACAATGGTATCTCCATGTGACATCCACACTTGAGAACCATGAGAAATACCTTTCATGAAACGAGCCGACGATTGACCAGCAATGGGTTCTAAGTTCGCACGACCGTATTCCCGAATAGAAGAAGGTTCTACAGCACCACCTTGTACATGCGCCATCAATTGCGCCCCATAACAAACACCCAAAAGAGGAAGTTTTTTTCTAAATAGACCTAAATCAATACGAGGAGAATCTTCATCTCGTACCGAACACGGGCTACCCGACAAGATCACGCCCTTGATGGAATTGTCTAAAGCAGGGATATGATTAAAAGGATGAATTTCACAATACACATTCAGTTCCCTTACTCGTCTGGCAATGAGTTGAGTATATTGAGAACCAAAATCCAGGATAAGTATTTTTTCTGTCATAGGGCAAAAATAACACGAGGGAAACTGTTTTCCCAATAAGATCGCCCGAAGTATCGTTTTAAATCAATTATTTTTCACGCTCCTGATGAAACAGCAGCACAGGAATCTCTGGATGAGCAACAAAAGCCCCTGAAGTACTCTTTTCACACAAAGCCCTCCAAAAAGATCGTTCTTTGTGTGTGAGTACCAGTAAATCCGTTTGATGTTCCCGTATAAAAGCCTTAATCCCTTGTACAGGACTTGACGCCTGGCTGAGATGAAACGACGTATGGGCATAGTCCGAATCTTTTAAATGCTGATGCACAAAAGAATCTTCAACCGCCTCTACATCAATTCGTTTCACATCATCCATGACACTTAAAAACGCAATATGTGCAGCCCATACTCGTCCGATATCGATGATTTGGTGAACAACCCATTGAGGGGCAGACATTAAATCTGTGGCAAAACAAATATTTGCAAATGGTTTATACTGATATCCTTGAGGAATCAATAATACAGGACTCTCTCCTTTGTAAAAGATATCTCCAGTAATAGACCCCAGTAACTTATTGATAAAATCATTGGTTCCAGATGTTCCGCTTACAATCAAGGATTCCCTATCACTCAATTCATCCAGTTCTTCCAGCAAGAAGCCAATTTTTACAAATTGCTTAGACCTCAATACTGCTTGATCAACAGGTAAATCGTTCACCCATTGCTTCATCTGTATTTTTTCTTCTTCCAACTCTTCTACCACAGCTGTTGAAATAAGGGCCTGATCTGGAAATTCATTGGCCATAGGATAATGAACCACATGCAAAACATAAAGTTCTACATTAAAGTCTATCGCTAAACGTGCTGCTACATGTAATGCAACATGGGATAGCGGAGAAAAATCGACAGGACAAATAATCTTATTCATAATACACTATTTTAAATCATATAGGTCATCACTGGTAAATCAGAATGATTCACCAAATACGCTGCAACACTAGGATACAAAAGCCTTTTCAAACCTTTCCTTTGATGTGTGCCAAGAATGATCAAATCGGCTTCATAATCAACGCCTAAATTCACAATACCCGTTTCTTCATTGTAGTCGTTGTAGACCACCAATTCGGTATTGGCCAAACCTGCTTTTTTAGAAATCTCTTTCAACCTGGTCATGGCGTCGTGTGAAGAATGGAATAAATGAGGTGTATTGACATGAGCAATGACCACTTTAAAATCAAACCAATCTTGCATCTTCTTCAAACTCGCCACGACACGGTTAGGAATGAATTCAAAATTGGTAGCGATGATGACTTTTCTCAGGTCTTTATTTTTTACCGGTTTACGAACTGTAATCACAGGTGTACTGACAGAACGTACGACCTTTTCTGCATTAGAACCCACCATGAATTCTTGTAAGCCATTCGCTCCCCTGGTTCCCATCACCACCATATCGCATTCTTTCTTGTCGATACGAGAAGCAACATGCTTAAACAAGCCTCCAAATTTTATATCAGAAACTACTTTTATTTTTTTAGCCTGTAGCTCTTCAACTAACTTTGCCAGTTTCTTTTTTGACTGTTGTATTATTTTAAGAATAAACACATCGTCTATTCCTGTTGCTGTATTGGTCTGACCGGAAGAGATAAAAGCATCTTCACCCAAATCTTCGATGACATATAATAAATCGATGGTAGCATTAGACATTTCTGCAAGAGAAATTGCAAAGTCTAAACCATATTTTGACTCTTTAGAAAAATCAAAGGGGACAAGAATCTTTTTCATAACCTGAATGTACATTTTAGTGAACATTCTAAAGGTGACGAATCCCTCTTTAACAATTACTGATGAGGGTCATTAAAAAAACAGATACTTATCAACAAGCTACTTGAGCCACTTCAACTCGTATAAATCGGTACGGCGAGATTGCACATTTCTTACACTTCCAAACATGCGTTGGCGTTTTAAGAGTTCAATGTCCATATCAACCAACAAAGTTGTTTCCGTATTCGGAGTAGCTTCTGCCAATACGGCATCGTGAGGAAACGTAAAATCAGAAGGCGAAAACACCGCCGATTGAGCGTATTGGATATCCATATTTTCTACCCCCGGTAAATTCCCCACACTTCCTGAAATGGCCACGTAGCATTCATTCTCTATGGCCCTGGCCGCAGCACAGCGCTGAACACGTAAAAACGAACTTTTGGTATCTGTCCAAAAAGGCACAAAAATAATATTCACGCCTTGTTCAGCCAATAGCCTGGACAACTCAGGAAACTCAACATCGAAACAAATTAAAATACCGATCTTACCGGAATCCGTATCAAACACCCTTAATTTCTCGCCACCTTGTAAGCCCCAATAATTTTCTTCATCAGGTGTAACATGCAATTTAAATTGCGCATCCGATGTCCCATCTCTACGACACAAATAAGAAACGTTGTATAGATTACTGTCTTCATACAAAGGCATACTCCCTGCAATGATGTTGATGTTATAAGAAACCGCCAATTCAGACATTTTCTCTTTAATATCCGGAGTATATTCTGCCAAGGCCCTTACCGCATCCGAAGCAGAATCGGAATTGTACTTACCCATCAATGGAGCGTTAAAAAATTCAGGGAACAAAATAAAATCCGCTTTATAACCCGATACTGTATCTACGAAGAACTCTATGTGTTTGAATAAATCTTCTATGCTGTTTAACGGACGCATATTCCATTGTACAATACCTGCACGAACCAAGCCCTTTTCTCCACCAAACAAAATGGCATCTTGTCGTTCTTCATAGTACACATTGATCCACTCCAACAGTGCGGCTTGAGACCTTGACGCTTCGTCTTCCGGCATATAATTGGCAATCACTTTTCGAACGTGAAAATCATTGGCCAATTGAAACGTTAAAATAGGATCTACGATTTCTTTTTTCTTTACCTCTTCAATGTATTGACGAGCCGTTAACTTTTTATGATGTTTGGTATAACCGGGAATTCTACCACCTACAATGATCGCCCTTAAGTTTAATTTCTCACACAATTCTTTTCGAGCGTCATACAAACGTCGACCCAAACGCATATTCCTAAAATCAGGATGCACAAAGACATCGATTCCATACAATGTTTCCCCATTGGGATCATGGGTAGTAAACTGGGCATTACCTGTAATCTCACTATAGGTATGCTTGTCTCCATACTGAGAATAGGTCACAATCAAACTGAATGCAGCAGCCACCACTTTACCGTTATCCTCAATGCAGATTTGTCCCTCTTGAAAATGTTTGAGTAAAGACTTTAATTCTTTTTTAGTCCATGATCCGTTGGTCATATCAGCATACACCAAATCCATGATTTCCTTCAAATCATCAAAATCTGAGAGACGAACGTTACGAATAATGAGTTTATGTTCTTGCTCTTTAAGTTTTGCCATAAGGATATTAGGGATAATGAAATGCTGCTTTAATTGTGAAGCAAGTTAAGAACTTGCAGGCATTTTGCGCAAGGTTAAAAAATCAAGTCCGGTCTTTTTAGTCAAAAAAAATGATTTTTGTCGAAATTCCCCAAACCATTTGATTCTGTTTACCGCTTATAAACCAGGAAATTGACAGGCAAAAGGGCTTTATGGTGAAAAAATGGTCCCTGAACAAGTCAACATTCTTTTGTCCCATGATACATTTAACTTAAACCTCTAGTCTCTAAGTGCATCTCAATAATGGTTTAAATTGAAATAAAACACTGTTCTTTGCACAAAATAAGGCGATGTTTTTATTACTTTAATGGAAGTAAAACGTATACAACTGAGCTAAGCAATTTATATTAAAACATATGGCAATAAGAAGATATGCTCTCTATTTTTTAACTGCTCTCATGCTGATTTCGACCCTAAGTGATGCTCAGAAATGGCGCATTCCTTTTCAATATGAGAAAGAGACCAACGTAGTTGGAGAAAAAAACCAATTAAAACTTGAAAATACAGTCATCATTAAACTTAAACCAGAGTTTGCCTCTCTTTTAGAACAATCAGATCAAAAAATAAAGGATTTGTTCTATCCCCTCGACATCCATAACATCAAACCTCTCTTTAAACCTGCATCGGATCACGCAAAAGGTTACCGCAAAAAAAACACCGTAAACCTTGACCTCATCTATGTCATTCAATACACTCCTTCGACCATGCCATTAGACGGAGTCATTAATTTCCTTTCCGAATTCTCTTACTTCGAATATTGCGAACCGTACTATGTACCCATGGCGGCAACGACTTATATACCCAATGACCCAGAAGTTCAACCCGCAGGACAACAAAACTACCACCTCAATCATGTCCAAGCTTTCGATGCATGGGCAATCGAACAAGGCAACCCTGGTATTATTATCGGAGTAATCGATACAGGGTTTGACATTACACACGACGATTTAAAAAACAATTACGTTCCAGGCTGGGACGTAGCAGACAATGATGCCAATGTTATTCATCCTACGGAAGTACACGGTACTGGAGTGGCCGGAGTTTGTTCCGCAGAAGCGGATAATAACCTGGGGATCGCAGGAAGTGGATTTAAATGTAAGTTCATGCCCATTAAAGCTTCACCTAATGCAGGAAATTCAATTGTCGCAGGGTACGCAGGGATACAATATGCTGCCGACCATGGATGCCAGGTCATGAACCTTTCCTGGGGAGGTTTAGGAGGTTACTCTGCAACCTTGCAAGAAGCTATTAATTATGCAGCCATCGATATGGATGTGGTTATCGTAGCGGCAGCCGGAAATACAGACATGGAAGGCGACTTTTTTCCTGCTGCCTATGATCACGTATTGAGTGTCTGTGCACTTGATACCGTATTCTCCCCCTCTGCTGGGAAAGTCATTGATATTCGTTCCCGATTTAGAGATATTGTACCTGGTCTGGCATCCACCTATGCTCATTCCGTCGATCTTGGTGCACATGGTACAGATTATCTTTCTACTGTATTTTCAAACGGATATTCAGGACAATACGGTTCATCCTTTTCCTCTCCTTTAGTAGCAGGAGCTGCCGGCATTCTCCGTGCTCACTACCCTGGTATGACGGCCCTACAAATTATGGAACTCCTGAGAGTAACCTCGGACACCATCTACCACTATACCGAAAACCTTCCCTTCTTAGAAAAGCTAGGGAAAGGTCGCTTGAATATGTACAGGGCTCTTACCGACAACTCGACCCCTGCTATTCGCGCTATCACTATTGATCCCGAAGGGAAACATGGTAATTACTTCTTAAGTAAAGACACCGTAACCATTACCTTAGATCTTTGGAATTACTTACGAAAAACCAACGACCTTACCGTATATTTAAGCTCATCGTCGAGCCATGTTACCATATTAGATCATTCGATCAACATTGGCGTATTGGATAGTATGCAAGGAATAAACACTTCCAGTTTGCCCCTTAAATTTAAAGTGAATGCTACTGCCGGTCACAATGCAACAGTCACATTCCGGTTAGGTTTTGTAGATCCTACCAAAGAATACTCGGACTACCAATACTTCAGTTTAATCATCAACCCAAGTAACTTAAACATCAGCACAAGTAAAATTCTATCCACCATCACTCCTTCGGGAAACTTAGGGTATAACCAATCTGCCGATGGAGAAGGCTATCTGTATAACGGATTTAATCTACTATATGAACAAGGGTTAATGATTGCTACGCCTAACAACCAGGTGAGTGATTGTGTCAGAAGTTTATTCGGCGCAATAGACAATGAATTTAAACCGACTTCTTATCCCACCTACATCGATCCTGCTTACAAAGACATGGAAATCATGAATAAAATGAATGATTCTCTGGCGACCAGCATCATTGGTGTGAGTATAGAACAACGCGCCTATACATTTGATCAACCCGGCCTGGACCAATGTTATATTGTTGAATACCAAATCACCAATAACAGACCTGGTAAAATCGACACCTTATACACTGGTATATTTTCAGACTGGGATATCGATGATTATTCCAAAAACAGAGCAGGGTTTGATTATGCGAGAAAATTGGGCTACTGTTTTTCATCTCTGGCCAATAAACCTTATGCAGGTATTGCCCTACTGACCAAACAAAATCCTACATATTATGCGATGGACAATGGAACCGTACCCGACATCAATAACATTAACCCGAATGCAGCTTTCACCACTGCTCAAAAATTAAAAACGCTGAAATCGGGTATCGGAAGAGCTCAAGCAGGTATGATTGGAAGCGGTTTCGATGTTTCCACAGTTAATGGTGCAGAGCTCTATGATATAGAATCAGGACAAACACATACGGTAGCCTTTGCCATTCTGGCAGCCGATAACTTAAGTGCACTACAACTTCAAGCCGATGACATCAAAAACAAATTCATCGATATGAAAACAAGTAAAGTTCCTACAGGGAATACCTATTATTTGTGCGATGGAGAAACCAAAGACATTGATTTTACACCGGGTAATGGAGTACTCTTTAATTTCTATGATCAACTGACCGACAATACGATCTTAGACCACGGAAATTCGCATACAAAAGTTAATGCTTCTACAGCAGATACTCTTTATGTTGCAGGCGCTGATTCTTTATACGAAAGTACCACTCGTGTACCGATGTACATCAACAACAGCAGTACAGCCAAAGCCAACTTTGGGTTGAGCAGTACCACCTTAACCTTTCCTTCTGCAGCCACATTATACTTATTTAACACCTCTCAAAACTATACCTCCATCACTTGGGATTATGGCGATGGAGAAAGTGATACAGACATTGAAAATCCTTCTCATGCTTATACAGCCATAGGTTCTTATACCGTAAGTTTAACAGCTATGGATGACAAAGGCTGTAGCAGTACCCAAACACAAGATGTAGAAGTAAGTATCAATACCAGCATAGAAGTCTTCCCTAACCCCGCCAATAATATACTGGGATTTGGCAACGAGATCATAGACCCAGGAACACTACAAATTGTTAACAGCATTGGTCAAGTGGTTTATGAACAAGTGAGCATATACATCCACAACAATAAAAAGATCGATGTGAGTCCTTGGCCTGAAGGCATCTATACCTTGGTATTTACCACAGAGAAAAAACAATACACTCAACATCTTCTGATCAGACATTAGCCCATTTCATGAACGACATACACGCCGAGGTCATCACCATTGGAGATGAAATCCTTTACGGACAAATAACAGACACCAATACCCAATGGATCAGTGCAGAACTCAGTACACTCGGCATTAAAACCATTCGCAAATCTTCTGTTGGAGATCACTACCAAGACATCACCCATCTACTCCATGAAGCCTCTCAAAGAGCACAACTCGTTATTCTTACGGGAGGCTTAGGCCCCACCAACGACGACATCACCAAAAAAGTAATGGCTGAATTTGTTCACCAGGACTTAATCGAAAACGCAGAGGTCTTGACCGATGTAAAAGAATATTTTTTTTCCCGGGGTAAAGCACTTTCTGAAATCAATAAAATGCAAGCCTTAGTTCCCAGGCAATCGAAAATACTCCGCAACCACCAGGGAACCGCACCCGGCCTGTGGATCGAATACCAAGGTGTTGTTTTCATTATACTTCCTGGTGTTCCTTTTGAAATGAAAAGCATCCTAACAGACTATGGATTAAAGGCTATTGCAAACCATTTTAAAACACCTTATATCATCCATCAAATCATACGAACAGCAGGCATTGGGGAATCCATATTAGCAGAACAAATCAAAGATTGGGAAACACAATTACCCTCTTTTTTATCGCTCGCTTACTTACCTTCCTATGGACAAGTAAAACTGCGCATTACAGGGAGCCATGACAACAAGGACTTGCTGGAACAAACGGTAAAACAACAAGTCGATTTAGTTTTACCCCTGATCAGTCCTAAACACGTTTATGCCTTAGGTGATGTTTCACTCGAAGCCCACATCGGGAATTTGCTTAACGCACGAAAAGAAACCTTATCCATCGCAGAAAGTTGTACTGGAGGATATGTTCAACACCTCATCACCTCCATTGCAGGGAGCTCTACTTATTTTACAGGAGGCATTGTATCGTACAGCAATGCTATTAAAACAAGTGAACTTGCTGTTTCTGAGGACTTATTAATACAAAAAGGCGCCGTAAGTACAGAAGTAGCGGAAGCCATGGCGGTAGGTTGTTTGAAAAAATTCAAAAGTCACTATGCTGTGGCTATAAGTGGTGTTGCTGGTCCTGGGGGAGGTTCTCCCGAAAAACCAGTAGGATTTGTCTGCATGGCCTTTGCTTCCACTTCTGGTCAGGTATTTTCTAAAACTTTTCAGTTTGGAAAAGATAGAGATACCAATATTAAAGCCTCAGCCTATGCTTTATTAAATTTACTGCGTTTGGGGATCGAAGGAAAATTGTCCTAATCATTAAAAATACTATTTTTGTAGATTACTAATTTAGGATTCATCCATGGCACTCAAGGAAATGGTTATGCCCAAAATGGGCGAAAGCGTGATGGAAGGCACTATTTTAAACTGGCTTAAACAAGTCGGAGACAAAATAGAGCAAGATGAATCGGTATTAGAGGTCGCTACCGACAAGGTCGACACCGAGGTTCCGGCCCCTTTTGCCGGAACATTAAAACAAATTTTAGCAGAAAAAGGTAAAGTCGTAGCAGTAGGGTCTCCTATTGCTTTGATAGAAACTTCTGTAGATGAATCTGTTGCTCCAACACCATCGATCGTTCAACAGCAAACCTATACTCCTCCTGTTCAAGTACAAACACCTGTAATACACCCATCAACGACGAATCAAAACCCTCAACCTAAATCAAGTAGCGGAAAGAGATTTTTCTCTCCTTTGGTGATGAACATGGCTCGTCAAGAAAATATTACTTACGAAGAACTCGAAAAAATACAAGGAAGCGGAGCAGAAGGGAGAGTCACCAAAAACGATGTCCTGCGTTATTTAGAAACTCGTCAACATCAAACGGCACAAACAATTGTGACTCCATCACAAACAACGAGCACTTCAACCGACACCGACACCCCTCCAGCGATACATGGAACCCGCTCCATTGAAGGAGCCCACGAAATTATAGAAATGGACCGCATGCGCAGAATGATTGCTGATCGCATGTTGGAATCCAAACGTATTTCTCCACACGTAACGTCCTTCGTTGAAGCCGACGTCACCAACATTGTATACTGGCGAAACCGAATGAAGAATGAATTCATGGAAAAAGAAGGCGCCGCTTTAACCTTTACTCCGATCTTCATTGAAGCAGTGGTCAAAGCCATCAAGGATTATCCCTTGATGAATGTATCAGTAGACGGAGACAACATCATTGTCAAAAAAGACATCAACATCGGTATGGCAGTCGCCTTACCCAATGGTAACCTCATTGTTCCTGTCATTCGCAATGCCGACCAATTGAATATTGTCGGGTTAACGAAAAAAGTCAACGACTTCGCCAAAAGAGCTCGTGCCAATAAGCTCAATGCCGATGATCTCAGCGGTGGTACGTATACCGTAAGTAACGTAGGCTCATTCGGCAACTTAATGGGTACTCCGATCATCGTGCAACCTCAATGTGGTATTTTGGCCTTAGGTGCTGTAGTAAAAAAACCTGCCGTCATTGAAACTCCTCAAGGCGATACCTTGGGTATCAGACACATGATGTTCCTTTCTCATTCTTATGACCACCGTGTCATCGATGGTTCGTTAGGAGGAATGTTTGTTCGTCGTGTAGCCGATTACCTGGAGAATTTCGATTTGAGTAGAAAAATATTCTAATTAAAGCCTAAGACTTTATTATTCTTTAAAATTTGTCTACCTTTGCAAAGGCAAATCATTACGACCAGCTCCTACAAATCCCCCAGGTTCGGAAGAAAGCAAGGGTAAGTGGTTGTAGCGGTGCGATAATTGATTTGCCTTTTTTCTTTTAAAAGCCCCCCAATTCCCTTAAGTTTACCTTTAATTCAATCTCATTTTACGTACTGTAATCACCTTTATTACTATGAAATTCTTCATTGATACTGCAAACCTGAACGACATTAAAGAAGCACAAGACTTAGGCATATTAGATGGTGTAACCACCAATCCTTCCCTGATGGCGAAAGAAGGCATCAAAGGAAAAGATAATATCTACCGTCACTACAAAGCCATCTGCGATTTAGTAGACGGAGACGTAAGTGCAGAGGTCATTGCAACTGATTTCAAAGGCATCATTGAAGAAGGAGAAGAATTGGTCACCATCGATCCTAAAATCGTAGTGAAAGTACCGATGATCAAAGACGGCATCAAAGCCATTCGCTATTTCAGCAACAACGGCATCAGAACAAACTGTACCTTGGTATTCAGTGCCGGACAAGCTTTATTGGCAGCGAAAGCCGGAGCAACCTACGTATCTCCATTCATTGGTCGATTAGACGATATTGCGACCGATGGACTAGAATTGATCGCACAAATCAAAACCATTTACGATAACTACGGTTACCCTACTCAAATCTTAGCAGCATCCGTACGTCATACCATGCACTTGATCGAATGCGCTGAAATCGGAGCAGACGTAGCAACCTGTCCATTGAATGTGATTACCTCTTTGCTTAAACATCCATTGACCACTTCTGGTTTGGAAACGTTTTTAGCCGATCACAAAAAAGTAAATGGATAAATAAATCCTCAAAGACTTCTCACGAGCATGAAAATCAACAACCTGTTTGAGTCCGCGATGTACATCATCAAAGTCAAAGGGAAGGCGAAAATACCCGATTACATTCAGCTTCGTGATGAGAACTTTGTACTGGTCGATTACTTCAGAGCCGATCGCCCGGAAAAAATTGTGAAGAAATATAAATTGGAAGGGAAAGAAGATGCACTCAATCAGCTGATTCTTAACCTTCCGTTTGGCAAACTTCAAAAACTAGAAATACACTGATGGAATTTTCAACTGATCCTGTTGTTCGTTTACAAAATGCAACGATTTACCAAGAAGGCAAAGCGGTTTTAAACGATATTTCTTTTACCATCAATAAAGGTGAATTTGTATACATCATTGGACGTACAGGAAGTGGAAAAACATCCCTACTCAAAACGCTATACGGTGATCTTTTATACCCTAAAGGCAGTGTATCGGTAGCGGGTATTGATTTACCAAGTATTAAACGAAAAAATGTTCCTTACCTGAGAAGAAAAATAGGCGTGATCTTTCAGGATTTTCAATTGTTGGCCGATAGAACCATTGCTGAAAACCTTTATTTCGTACTCAAAGCAACCGGTTGGAAAAATTCATCCGAAATCAAACAACGTATTACGGATGTTTTAATGCAAGTAGGCCTTGGGTTTTCAAGCAGTAAAATGCCTCATCAACTTTCAGGAGGAGAACAACAACGTGTGGTGATTGCCAGAGCACTTTTAAATGAACCTCAACTGCTCATTGCGGACGAACCTACAGGAAATTTAGATCCGGAAGTCGCTGAAAGTATCTTAAAGCTCTTCATCGACATCAACAATAGCGGCACAGCCATCTTAATGGCCACACACAACTACGATTTTTTAAGGAAATTTCCCTTCAGGGTACTCAAAATAGAAGAAGATAAGATTATCGATACGCCTAAACTGTAATTAAAAACAATGCTGACGTGAAAGCAGCAGTTTAACAGACAGCGAGTCTTTCTATTGAACATCAATCTTAACCCTGAAGACTATGTTGCGAACGATTTCATACCTCTCTTTTGTTCTTGTACTATGCTGCCAGTGCAGCTACTCACAAGAAGCTTCAACCCAAGAAAAAAAGATGGACAACAAGAAAAATCCTGTTTATTCGAGAACAGATACGACAAAAGTTTCTCTTCCTGAATCGGAATGGAAAAAAATCCTCGATCCTCACGTATTTACTATTGCACGAGAAAAAGGAACCGAACGTCCTTGGACCAGTGAATTTGAGACCTCAAAAGAGCATGGAACTTATTACTGCAAAGCTTGTGGCAATGCCTTGTTCATTAGCGATACCAAATTTGACAGCGGATGTGGATGGCCAAGTTTTTATCAAGCCATCAGTGAAACAAGTGTTCTATACCATAGCGATAAAAGTCATGGGATGATCAGAACCGAAGTCGTATGCGGACGTTGCGATGCACACCTGGGACATGTATTTGACGACGGCCCTCCTCCTACACACAAACGTTTTTGTATCAACGGTGTGGTGTTGGATTTTGAGAAAAAATAGAGGCGATTCCTAGCCTGCCTTATGCTGTTTTGCATTGTAATGTGTATATTGACTACATATTACAACGCTTTTATTTTATGAAAACAAGAACCTTTGCATGTTTATTATTCCTAATGACTTTTAGTTTAGTGCATGCACAAACGCTTCACTTTAAAGTCATTCATTCCGATAACTTTCAAGGTATTGCCCATGTAGAAATCAAAAGTTCTTTTGATCGCATACTTTATACTGACTCAAGCGGACATTTTGAGATCCAATACAAAGACCACGACACGTTAACGTTAAGCAAAGAAAATTACCACACCATCTTTTACCTGATCGAAGCCAAGAATTTCGACCCTACACATACCATTACGCTATCAATGACAGCAGCACCGAAGGGAGAAAAACTCAATCCAAATGATATTAAAACCTTACAAAATTTTGAATACCATTTCATACACGATCAAGAACCTTCAACCAATTACTTGAAAATACATGTCATGGAACATACCCCAGGTGCCAATGCAAGAAAAAAGAATCCACAAGAATTTAAAATTGGCAGTCTGCCTTTGAATCACCATTCGGGTATTAACCATTCGAAAACGGGAACAGAAAGTAATTACAAGTTAAAATAAACGACTATCCCCATATCACATCTAAATAAAGTTTAACTTCTTAGTAGTTGCTCCGCATGCAATAAGGCATTATAATATCAACCATTTGTTTGCGGAGAACTCATGCGGGGGAGGCTCTAGGCGACGGACGAGTTCTTCTGATTCAACCTCCATTTTCTATATCCTCTTATATGCTCAGAAGCAACTCGGCCTGAAAAAGATAAAGTTTAATTTCTTAGCATGAGTTGCTCCGCATGCAATAAGGCATTATAACATCAACCATTTGTTTGCGGAGAACTCATGCGAGGTAGGCTCTAGGCGACGGACGAGTTCTTCTGATTCAACCTCCATTTTCTATATCCTC
>CAYVTO010000010.1:0-27711 GCA_964454665.1 uncultured Chitinophagaceae bacterium | reverse complement strand
TTATATGCTCAGAAGCAACTCGGCCTGAAAAAGAGTTGATCGTTTAAATCCGCAAAACCCATATCTCTTTGTGAGACACTTAAGAAAAAACGGGAACAGAAAGTAATTACAAGTTAAAATAGAATCTTGTGGAGGGGTTTTACCTCACCTCTACAAGGTTTTTAATCCTTTTTTTTCACCCAAAGCTTTTATAAATGCCAAGGCCTCGTCCCATTCATTCCGTATTACACCGTCTAAAATAGCATCACGCAATTCATTTTTCAATTCTCCCACTTCTCGGGAAGGTTTAAGATTAAACAACTTCATGATGTCTTCCCCTGTAAGTACAGGTTGAAAATTACGAATGGAATCTTTTTCTTCCACTTCAATTACCTTTCGTTCTACCTTATCGAAATTTTCTAAAAACCGTTTGACTTTCAGATTATTCTTGGAAGTGATATCGGCGCGACATAACATCATCAAGTATTCAAAATGCACTCCTGCTTCGAACAACAATCGACGTACGGCAGAATCAGTCACATGATCTTTTACCAAAGCGATAGGCCTTAGATGAAGTCGAACCAACAAAGCCACCATTTCCATTTTTTCATTCAAAGGCAATTTCAAACGACGAAAAATACCAGGTACCATCCGCCCTCCTTTATCTTCATGACCATGAAATGTCCAACCGTGACCTTGCTCAAATCGCTTCGTAGCCGGCTTCGCAATATCGTGTAAGATAGCAGCCCAACGTAACCATAGGTCATCAGAATGATCCGCTACATTATCCAGGACTTGTAGCGTATGGTAAAAATTATCCTTATGCGATTTATTATCAATGGTCTGTACTCCTTGTAAGGCAACCAATTCAGGAAATATAATTTCTAACAATCCACATTGAAACAATAACTTAAACCCATAAGAAGGTTTGGGCGATAAGATGATCTTATTCAATTCATGTGAGACCCTCTCCATAGACACAATCCTGATACGTTCTTTATTGCGCATGATCGCATCGAAGGTATCCGGTTCAATATCGAAATTCAATTGTGTTGCAAAACGCACGGCACGCATCATACGAAGCGGATCGTCGGAAAAGGTAATGTCAGGATTTAACGGAGTACGAATAATTTTCCGACGCAAATCACCTTGTCCATCGAATGGATCTAACAATTGTCCATAATCCGATTTGTTCAAGCCTATACCCATCGCATTGATGGTAAAATCACGTCGGTTCTGATCGTCTTCTATACTCCCATCTTCTACAATAGGTTTTCTTGAGTCACTGCGGTAAGATTCTTTCCGAGCCCCTACAAATTCTACTTCCAAGTCTCCACTTCGGAACATCGCTGTACCAAAACTCTTAAAAACATGTACTTGAGGTTTATCGTCCAATTGGGCAGCAATCCCTTCAGCCAAGGCGATCCCACTTCCTAAACACACAATATCAATATCTGTGGAAGGTCTATTCAAAATAAGATCCCTCACATACCCTCCTACCACGTATGCTGGTACTCCCAATTGATCGGCCACCTGCTGAGCGGTTTCAAAAAGAGGAACGGCCTTTAATTTTCCTTCCAGATTCATACGCTAAAGATACGCCCAATTTTATCCTTGAAAAAGAAGAAAGAGCCGTTTTCTAAGCTTTCTGATGGGAATTAATTCCTGAAAATTGCTCTTCAGTACATCACAACACATTCATTTGATGTAAATTAATCCCCTGAACAATACGCTGATGAAGATGGAATATAAAAACCCGTACCCCTGAGTATAAATGAAAGCGTATTTTTTTCAATAAGTCAGGGGAAAACTCTACCTTTGTTTCCCGTAATCAATAATTTCTAATGGCTTCTTCTACCAAATACATCTTTGTTACGGGCGGGGTTACATCTTCCTTAGGAAAAGGAATTGTAGCTGCTTCTCTAGGGAAACTTCTACAAGCACGTGGCTTTTCCGTTACCATTCAAAAGTTTGACCCTTACCTGAACATCGATCCAGGTACACTTAATCCCTACGAACACGGAGAATGTTATGTCACCGACGACGGTGCAGAAACTGATCTTGACTTAGGACACTATGAGCGTTTCTTGAATATTCAAACGTCTCAAAAAAACAACATCACCACCGGCAGAATTTACAACAATGTGATTACGAAAGAACGCGAAGGTGCGTTTTTAGGGAAAACCGTTCAGGTCATTCCCCACATTACCGACGAAATCAAACACAATGTTCAGCTCTTAGGAGAAACAGGCGAATACGATTTTGTCATCACCGAAATCGGTGGTTGCGTAGGGGATATCGAATCTCTTCCGTTCCTGGAAGCGGTAAGGCAATTCCGTTGGGAAAAAGGGGATAACGAAACACTCGTGATTCATTTAACCTTAGTTCCGTTCCTGAACGCCGCAAAAGAACTAAAAACCAAACCCACTCAACACTCTGTAAAGCAATTATCAGAAGCAGGAATTCAACCTGATATTTTAGTATGCAGAACAGAACATCCGCTGCCTCTTGATATTCGTAAAAAAGTGGCCTTATTCTGTAACGTCAATATCAACTCTGTCATAGAAGCCATGGATGCCGACACCATCTATGACGTGCCATTGCTGATGCGTAAAGAAAAATTGGATGAAAGGGTACTGGCCAAATTAAGGCTGCCAAGCAAAAAAGAATTAAATCTTGATAAATGGAAAGACTTTTTGGGTAAACTGAAAAACCCCACATCGGAAATCCATGTGGGCCTGGTGGGGAAATACGCACAACTACCCGATGCCTACAAATCCATTACAGAAGCATTCGTACATGCAGGAGCAGTCAACGAAACGAAAGTTAAAGTACGTTGGATTCAATCCGATGACCTCTCTGCTGAAAACGTACTATCAAGCCTTAAAGGACTCGACGGGATATTGGTCGCTCCGGGCTTTGGATCAAGAGGCTTAGACGGAAAACTAGCGGCCGTACAATATGCCCGTGAAAACAAAATTCCTTTTTTCGGAATTTGTCTGGGTATGCAATGTGCCGTGATTGAATTTGCTCGTAATGTACTCGGTCATCCTACAGCGAACTCTACCGAAATGGAAGAGAAAACAGAATATCCTGTAATCGCCTTAATGGAATCTCAAAAGAATGTCACCAAAAAAGGTGGTACCATGCGGTTGGGCTCCTACCCTTGTGAATTAACGAAAGGATCAAAAGCATACACCGCTTACGGTAAAGCTAAAATACAAGAACGTCATCGCCACCGCTACGAATTCAACAACAAGTTTTTGAAAGCATTTGAAAAAGCTGGTATGTTAGCCACTGGAATTAATCCCGATGGTAACCTGGTTGAAATTGTAGAAATCAAAGACCATCCGTTTTTTGTGGGATCTCAGTTTCACCCAGAATTAAAAAGTACCGTGCTGAATCCGCATCCTCTTTTTGTAAAATTTATTAAGTCTGCATTAGAATACTCTAAAAACAAATAAAATCATGATCGACAGGAATCAAACCATCGGGTTTGTATTAATATTCGCGCTCACTGCTGCCTATTTTCTTTTCATGAGCAATATGGAGCCACAAACTCAACCTGTGGCAGAAAAAGCGGCAACACCTATGGCCACACAAGATAGCCTTGCTCCAACAGCTTCTTCGGCTCAACCCATCATTGCTCCTATTTCAGGCATTGGGACACAAGGAGAAAATAAAGAAGTGGTTTTGGAAAACAGTGACATCAAGATCACCTTCCAAGCTCAAGGTGCTGTCATTAAAGATGTGTTGGTAAAAAAATACTTCACCCACGACAAACAACCTCTGCACTTAATTACTCCAGGCAATAACCAATTTGCCTTGAAAGGATTAAATCGCGACAATCAAAACATCGATTTGTATGCTTTGTTTTATCAAGTTGAACAAACCCCAAACTCGATCAAGTTTTTTGTGAGCGATTCGGCAGGCAATAAACTTATACATACCTATACTCTTCCGGCAACAGGATTTGCATTGCAATACGAAATCGGTGGCCCAGCCTTAAGATCTTGGTTTAATATTGCTTCGCCGATGGAATTGACCTGGAAAAACAGTGTAGACCAAGTAGAATACGACGTAGAACAAAGCAGCATCAAAACGACAGTCAACTATTTTACAGAAGAAGATGGATTTGATCAGTTGAGTGAGGCATCTACGGAAGAAGAAACCGAAAACATCAGTAAACCATTGAAGTGGGTTTCCTTGAAACAAAAGTTTTTCAACATCGGTATCATTGCAAAAAATAACTTCCAAAAAGCAACGCTTAATACCAAACCGAATACCACTCCGGGTAAAATCAAGGACCTTTCTGCCAGCGTAACAATCCCGGCTGAAAGCATTCAAAAAGACACCTTGGCTTTCACTTACTTCTTTGGTCCTAACCAATACCAAACCTGTAAAGCAGTCGGTAATGATTACGAAAAAAACGTATACCTGGGATGGCCAGTCATCAATGGAATCAACCGATTCATCGTTATTCCAGTCTTCAATTTCCTGGAAACCTACATCAGTAATTACGGTATCATCATCATCATCCTGGTGTTGTTGATCAAATTGATTTTACTTCCACTTTCGTACAAGTCATACATTTCTATGGCTAAAATGAAAGTCATGAAACCAGAATTGGATGAAATCAAAGCCAGGCATGGAGACGACATGCAAAAAACACAGGCTGAACAAATGAAGTTGTATCAACAGGTAGGTATTAATCCACTCAGTGGCTGTATTCCTGTAGTACTCCAAATGCCGATCTTGTTGGCTATGTTCAACTTCTTTCCAGCCTCTTTTGAATTGAGACAAGAAGCCTTCTTATGGGCTCCCGATTTATCCACCTACGATGCTCCCATTTTGTTAGGATTTAAAATTCCTTTCTACGGTTCACACATCAGTATCTTCACCTTCTTGATGACCATTTCGACTTTGGCTTATACCTATATCAACAACCAAGTCAGTACGGCTGCTACAGGTCCTATGAAAACGCTTTCTTATGCCATGCCTGTCGTCTTCATGTTCGTATTAAATTCATTCCCTGCGGGTTTAAGTTTTTACTACCTGATGTCAAACGTCGTTACCATCGCTCAGCAATTGATTATCAGACAGTTTGTAGATGAAAACAGCATCAAAGCCAAACTCGAAGAAAACCGTACTAAAATAGCCTCCGGACAAGGCGGTAAAAAATCGAAATGGATGCAACGTGTTGAAGATGCCATGAAGGCACAAGAGGAAATGAAAAAGGCGAAGAAGAAGTAAGTTATTAGGAGTCAGGTATCAGGTATCAGTGGTCAGTAAAAAGAAGAGCTATCGTTTTAGGACAGCTCTTCTTTTTATAAAAACATGATATACCTTTCGATCGTGTTTTAGCAATGAGGATTATCACTGACCACTGACCACTGACCACTGATACCTGACCACTGATACCTGACCACTGATACCTGATACCTGACCACTGACTCCTAAATACTTACCTACTTATCCACACCCCAAATCCCTCATTTTGTGAATAAAGGTGGTATTAATTAATGGAAGAACTCCCGATTATGCTCTGATAATATATTTTATATTTGTAGACCAACAGCATGAAAAACGGTTGGTATTGTTTAAGTAGAGTCATTAATCGTTTAATCGAATGGGTAAAATAATTGCTATCGCCAATCAAAAAGGAGGAGTTGGGAAAACAACCACTGCCATTAACCTTGCAGCAAGTTTTGCAGCCTTAGAGTACCGTACCTTGTTGGTCGATGCCGACCCTCAGGCCAACTCTACTTCAGGACTCGGTTTTGATCCCAAACAAATAGAGAATTCTATTTATGAATGCATGGTGCATAACCTAGACCCTAAAGATTTAATCATCTCTACAAACGTCAAATACCTTGACCTTTTACCTTCTCACATTGACCTTGTTGGTGCGGAAGTAGAAATGGTAAGCCTGGAAAACAGAGAATACCGTATGAAAGAAGTATTGGGAAAAATCAAAGACCAATACGATTTCATTCTATTAGACTGCTCTCCTTCTTTAGGTTTGATCACAGCCAACACCTTAGTAGCTGCAGACTCTGTATTGATTCCAGTACAATGTGAATATTTCGCCTTGGAAGGATTGGGTAAATTGTTTTATACCATCCAATTGATTCAAAAAGGATATAACCAAGAGCTGGAAATAGAAGGCGTACTTCTGACTATGTACGATATGCGTATGCGTTTGTGCAATCAAGTCGTAGAAGATGTCCGTACCCACGTTCAAGAACTGGTTTTTGAAACCATTATTCCCCGCAATGTGCGGATCAGTGAATCTCCTAGTTTTGGGATACCGGTTATCGCACACGATGCCGAAAGCAAAGGAGCGATCAGCTACTTGAACTTAGCACAAGAAATATTAGAACGTAACGGCATGGCCGTTGCCAAATAAATAAAACCCATTATATAGATGACTACAGTGATGAGTGACCCGAAGAAAAAAAATGGCCTAGGTAGAGGTTTAGGTGCCTTATTGAAAGATACTGCTCAACCTCAACAAAACAAACCTGCAGAAAAACCAGCGGCTACAGGCATCGATTCGATCAATATCGATCAGATTGAGATGAACCCGTTTCAACCAAGAACGCATTTTGACGAAGAAGCCTTAGAAGAACTTTGTGGGTCGATCAAAAATCATGGTGTCATTACCCCTATTACCGTTCGTCGTTTATCGGCCAACAAATACCAACTGATCGCTGGGGAACGCCGTACACAAGCTTCTAAAAGAGCGGGCCTCACTTCTATTCCTGCCTTCATCAGAGAAGCAAACGATCAGGAAATGATGGAAATCGCGTTGATTGAAAACATTCAACGTGAAAACCTCAATGCCCTGGAAGTAGCAATTTCATACCAACGCCTCATCACCGAATGTCATTTAAAACAAGAGGAATTAGGAGACCGTGTGGGTAAAAAACGCAGTACCGTAAACAATTACTTACGTCTGCTTAAACTTCCTCCGGATATCCAAGCGGCTATTCGTGACCAACGTGTAAGCATGGGACATGCTCGTGCCATTGTAAGTGTCGAAGATGTAGAAAAGCAATTGTTTATCTTCAATAAAATTTTGAGTGATGATCTTTCTGTTCGTGCAACGGAAGAAATGGCTCGTGCTGTAAGTTCCAAAACCAAAGAACAAACTCCCGCTGCCAAATCAGCTCCTCAGACAGGACAACCTGTAAGCAATACTGAAATCAACAGCTTACAAACTAAACTTTCCTCTCATTTCGGAACAAAAATCAACATCAAAAGTGACGCTCAATACAAAGGAGAAATCAAAATTCCTTTTGTATCGGTAGACGATTTAAACAGAATACTCGATATTCTTAATTTATAGCATGCCATCATTTAAGTGTGCAGCACTGCTTTGTCTGTTTCTTTTATCCTTTACACGAATAGGATATGGACAAAGCAGCGAAAGCGCTACATCTCCTGACTCGACGGCTTCGACTTCTCCTCAAAAAAAGTCGAAGAATCCCCAAAATATCGCCGCCAATAAAGCAGCACGTATGTCTGCTGTCGTACCTGGTCTAGGCCAAATTTACAACAAAAAGTATTGGAAACTCCCCCTTGTTTATGGGGGAGCAGCAGTAATCACCTACTTCGCCATTACCAATAACGAAGATTACTATACATTCAAAGAAGCTTACTCCAACAGGACCTCTGGTAAAACAGACGATTACATAGGAGTATATTCTACCGAACAATTAAGACTTCTCCGCGACGATGCACGACGTTACCGAGACATGTCCATTATTTTTGGACTAGGGTTGTATGCTTTAAATATCATCGATGCTTATGTAGACAGACATCTTATGGAATTTGACGTAGGCGATGAATTGTCGATGAAGGTCCGACCATTTTTATATACGGCAAATTATCGCCAATTTACACCCGGATTAACATTAAACTTCGCCCTGAGAAAATGAATATCACCCTGATCGGTTATGGCAAAATGGGTAAAGCCATAGAACAAATAGCCCTTAAAAGAGGTAACGAAGTCACCTTCAAAATAGACAAAGACAACCAAAGTGTTTTTAAAACCCTCAACGGCAGTAAAACAGATGCAGCCATTGAATTCACTCAACCAGAACAAGCCTTTAGCAACTTAAAACATTGTCTTGAAAACGGTATTCCTGTCGTATGTGGAACAACCGGTTGGTTGGAAAAAAGAAAAGAAATAGAAGCAATTTGCCTTCATAACAAAGGAGCATTTTTCTACGCCAGTAATTACAGCGTAGGCGTAAATATTTTCTTCCACTTGAACAAATGGTTGGCCAGCGTCATGCAAGGTTATCCAGAGTACAACATTTCAATGGAAGAAATTCACCATACCGAAAAGAAAGATGCTCCAAGTGGTACCGCGATTACCCTAGCAGAAGGCATCATGGAACACATTTCCAGGAAATCAAATTGGATCAACGAAGAAAAAGGAAAAGCGAACGAACTTCCTATCATCTCGAAGCGCGTTGAAAACGTACCCGGTACACATACCATTGTTTACGAATCACACATTGACAGCATAGAAATTAAACACACCGCACATTCTCGTGAAGGATTTGCTCTAGGGGCTGTATTGGCCGCTGAATGGATCAAAGGGAAAACAGGAATATTCGGAATGGATGACATGTTAAAGATCAAATCATAAAGCTATGAACTGGAAATTTTGGGAGAAATCAAAAGAAACTAAACCAAAGCAAAAAGAAGAATGGTGGCGTTCTCTCCTGTTTGCTGTTGTTGCAGCAACCCTCATCCGTTGGATATTTATGGAAGCGTTTACCATTCCTACGCCTTCCATGGAAAAATCCTTACTGGTAGGCGACTATTTATTTGTCAGTAAATTCCACTACGGTACACGTACTCCTAAAACTCCTTTACAAATTCCTCTTACCCATCAGAAAATCTGGGGGACTAATATTCCTTCCTACACGACAGCACTTCAATTGCCTCAATACCGTTTACCCGGTTTTACATCGGTTAAAAACAACGACGTCGTCGTATTCAATTGGCCAGCCGATAAAGAATACCCTACGGATTTAAAAACCAATTACATCAAACGTTGTATTGCCATCGGAGGAGATACCCTACAGATCAAAAACCGTGAAGTCTTCATCAACAGCAAAAAAGTTGAAGCTCCTGCTGAAATGCAGTACACCTATAAAGTGACCACTAACAGTAAAGTAAGCGATCGTATTTTCTCAAAATACCAGATTGCCAATTATGGGGACTATAAAAAAGAATTATATCAGTTTTCTGATTCGACCAGCGGTTATGTTATTGATATGACACCGGCATTAGCCAAACAATTGATAGAAGATCGTGTGGCCTTAAAAACAGAATTCTTCGACATGTCGGACGAACGCAACCATACGGTATTATTCCCTATGGCTCGTCATGCTTATGCGTGGACAACCGACAACTACGGTCCACTTTGGATTCCAAAAGAAGGAGCAACCATCCCACTTGATTCGCAATCTGTCGCAACTTATGAAAATACCATTCGGGAATATGAAGGATGGAATTCCGTAGAAAATAAAGGAGACCACTTGATCATCGACGGTAAAAAAGTAACAGAATATACCTTCCTACAAAACTATTATTTCATGATGGGAGACAATCGACACAATTCATTAGATTCTCGTTTCTGGGGATTTGTTCCCTCCGACCATATCGTGGGTAAAGCCTTTGTCATTTGGCTTTCATTGGATCCTGAAAAAGGATTATTCAGTAAAGTACGATGGAATCGATTGTTTAATGTAATAGACTAAAAGAACATATACTAAAAAACGCCTTCTTAAAGAAGGCATTTTTTTTATACCTGATCCTATAAATACAAAAAAATCAACTACTTATAAACACATTAAACGAACACACACATATACATATCGCTTGATCTGTTTTTTTTAATCAAATAATCTGCTAGATTAAGGACTTCAAAACAAACGAGCCTTTTATTTTGAAGCATTTATTTAAATTCATCTTTATGCTGACCATATGCTATCTACTTGTAGATAGCTTGGCCATAAACTATGTTTTTGAATCCGCATTTCTTCAATCACACCATCAAACAAGCAATTCTTTTTCCGATCAGGACAACGTTCCACTTGAAGAAGAAGAAACTGAAAACGAAGACGGCAATACGATAAATGTCCGAAATCAAGATAAAACATTTCAATACAGAAAATATGTACTATCGGAATTACCAACGATAGTAGTCATTGATCTCTTAGGTATTCTAGGCAAACCAGAACTCTGTTTAAGGTTTGCTCATCTCCCCGAATACTATACACACCTCTCCCTGTATAATCTATTTTAGGATTCATTTAAGCTTTCCTAGTTAACAACATACTCTACTCACATTCAAGTGTAATGATGAAGTATGTTTATCCTTTTATTCATCTCACTATTTAGATTTTCCATGCAAACAAAAAAAATCTACCGTACAGCTCTCGTAGCAATCGTATTCCTATCAATCTGTGCCTGTAACACTGAAATTAAAAAACCAAATGTTGAAGGTGTTCCAATTATTACCGTAAAACAAATGGACACTGTGCTTAAAAAAAATCTGGTGGCAGATATTCACGCCATTCAAAACACAGAGCTCAGAGCAAAAGTATCGGGTTATTTGGAAGGCATACATGCAGACGAGGGAAAATATGTACAAAAAGACCAATTGTTGTTCCGCATCAACAGTAAGGAATATGAAGCTGAATTAGCGAAAGCACAAGCTAATTTAGCGATAGCGATGGCCAATGCAAAGGTCATAAAACTAGAGGCTGAACAAACCAGGCTACTCGTCAATAAAAATGTAGTGTCTAAAACTGAATTAGAATTGGCCTTGGCAAAAGTTAAATCTGCGGAAGCCAGTGTAAGAGAAGCCGAATCGATTGAAAAATCGGCACAAATAAAATTATCCTATACCAAAGTAAAAGCTCCATTCTCTGGATTATTGGATAGGATCCCTTTAAAAAAAGGAAGCTTAGTCGATGAAGGTAAACTCTTGTCAAGCTTATCTGACGTCCGTGAAATTTATGCTTACTTTAACGTTTCTGAAATAGAATACCTGATCTATTCAGAAAGTTTAAAAGCAAAAAAAGACAGTCATCGGGACGAAGTCGCTCTGGTTCTCGCCAATGGCAAAACATATCCTTACCCAGGAAAAATTGAAACGATAGAAGGTGAATTCAATAGCGAAACAGGATCCATTGCATTTCGTGCACGTTTTCCTAATCCAGACAAGCTGTTGAGACATGGAGCCACAGGAAAAATCATACTGACCACTCCGATCAAAGACGTATTGATTATTCCTCAAAAATGTGTGTTTGAAATACAAGATAAGAACTATGTGTTTGTAGTCGATAAAAACAATACTGTTCGTTTTCAAAACATCATAACACAAGCACGTATCGATCAATTTTACATTGTTTCCTCAGGACTTAAAACAGGAGACCGTGTCGTGTATGAAGGTGTTCAAAGTATGAAAGAACATACACTCATAAAACCCATTCCTAAATCATTAGACAGCCTGTTGCTGTTATCGGCCAATAGATAAATCCCATTATTAGTCTTTACCTCATTATTTAGTACTACTTATATGATTGAACAATTCATTAGAAGACCAGTATTATCGTTAGTCATATCTTTGCTCTTTGTGTTCACAGGTATCTTGGCACTCATCGATTTACCTGTTTCTCAATTTCCCGATATCATTCCACCCTCTGTAGTCGTCACTGCAAAATATACCGGAGCAAATGCTCAGGTGTGTACTAAAGCGGTATCCACTCCTTTAGAGAGAGCGATTAACGGAGTGTCTGGAATGACCTATATGACTTCCGTAACAAGTAACAACGGAACAACACTGATTCAGGTCTATTTTAAAGTAGGAACCGATCCTGATTTGGCTGCAGTAAACGTGCAAAACAGAGTTCAAACGATATTAGATGAACTTCCGGAAGAAGTCATCAAAGCCGGAGTCACCACAGAGAAAGAAGTAAACAGCATGTTGATGTACTTAAATATACTGAGTACAGATCCCGCCATGGATGAAAAGTTCATTTACAATTTTGCAGACATTAATATTCTTCAAGAAATAAAGCGCATTGAAGGTGTCGGTTTTGCCGAAATCATGGGGTCAAAAGAATACTCCATGCGTATTTGGCTAAAACCTGATCGCATGTTAGCCTATAATGTATCGACCGAAGAAATCATTGATGCACTTCGAAAACAAAACATAGAAGCTGCTCCGGGCAAAGTGGGTGAAGGTTCTGATATTGAAAATAACACCTTAGAGTACATTCTTAAATATACGGGTAAGTTTTTTTCGCCGGAACAGTACGAACAAATTGTAATCCGTGCGGAAGAAGAAGGTTCTGTGTTAAAGATAAAAGATGTGGCCAGCGTAGAGTTTGGATCGATGAGTTATGCCATGTCTTCCAAAACAGATGGTAAACCTTCTGCGGCAATCATGCTAAAACAACGTCCAGGCTCAAACGCAAGAGATGTTATTCATCATGTCAAAAAAAGAATGGGAGAATTACAATCCAGCAGCTTCCCTCCCGGCATGACCTATAACATTACGTATGATGTGTCTCGCTTTTTAGATGCTTCCATTCAGGAAGTCATCAAAACACTCTTTGAAGCATTCATACTGGTATTCATTGTCGTATTTATCTTCCTACAAGATTTCAGATCAACGCTGATACCGGCATTAGCTGTACCTGTAGCCCTCATTGGGACTTTTGTATTCATGCAATTGTTTGGATTTTCCATCAATCTACTCACCCTATTTGCATTGGTATTGGCCATTGGTATCGTAGTAGATAATGCCATCGTGGTCGTAGAAGCCGTTCATGCAAAAATGGAGGAGAAAAAAGAATTGAGTCCATTGGAGGCGACCGTAGAATCGATGAAAGAGATCACAAGTGCCATTTTGGCCATTACCTTAGTGATGTCCGCAGTATTTATACCGGTGGCATTTCTTTCCGGACCTGTAGGAATTTTTTACAGGCAATTCTCTGTCACCTTAGCAGTAGCGATTGTCATTTCAGGAATTAATGCATTGACCTTAACACCCGCATTATGTGCCTTACTCATTAAACGGCATGAACCGAATACCAAGCATTCCATGCTGCAAAAATTCTTCGATACATTTAATAAAGAATACACCAAAATATCAAACCGTTATGCTTCATTCATCTCAAAAAATGCCGGGCGACGATTAATTACACTGTTATTACTCGGTATATTTTGTACGGGTACGTATATATTCAATACGCTTTTGTCTAGTGGATTCATCCCTACGGAAGACCAGGGTGTGATTTATGTAAACGTCACCACACCTGCTGGATCAACGGTAGAAAGAACAGAAAAAATATTAGACAAAATACAGGTAATCGCAAATGCTTCACCAAGCGTTAAGTCGATCTCTACCTTGTCAGGATATAGCTTAGTCAATGAAGTACCTGGTGCGTCTTATGGTATGGGAATGATTGACCTGAACGCTTGGCAAGATCGAAATCAATCTGTATTTGAACTGATTGAAGAATTAAAACAAAAATGCGAAGGGATTCAAGATGCCAAAATTGAATTTTTCCCTCCTCCTACTGTTCCTGGATTTGGGAATGCCGGCGGTTTTGAACTACGTCTATTGAATAAAAAAGGATCCGACGACCTCAGCGAAACAGCAACCATCACAAACCTATTTCTCGATTCGCTGAAAAGCGATCCACGCATTGGGGAAATCTTCTCCAATTTCAATCCTAATTTTCCTCAATACTTACTTGAACTGGATCAAGATATGGCTGCACGAAAAGGCATCGACATCAAAAATGCGATGAATACTTTACAAACATACCTCGGAAGCTATTACGCCACAAACTTTATACGATTTGGACAAATGTATAAAGTGATGGTGCAAGCCCATCCTTCTTATCGCAAGCAACCGGATGATTTATTAAAGCTATACGTTAAAAACAACAAAGGTGAAATGGTTCCTTACTCCACCTTTATAACGATGAAAAGAGTTTATGGACCTGAACAAATCACCCGTTACAATATGTATACATCTGCCACGATCAATGGCGACGTAGCAAAAGACAAGAGTACAGGGGATGCGATTGAAGCCATCACTGAAGTGGCTCACAAAGTTCTTCCTAAAGGATTTGATTACGAATGGACCGGGATGACAAGAGAACAAATTATTTCCGGCAATCAAGCCGTATTCATTTTCCTCATTTGTCTGGCCTTTGTATACCTGATCTTATCGGCACAATACGAGAGCTTTTTGTTACCAATTCCTGTCATACTTTCCCTGTCTGCTGGAGTCATGGGAGCTTTTGCAGGATTAAAACTTGCAGGATTGGAAAACAACATATATGCTCAAGTTTCTCTGATTATGCTCATTGGTTTGTTGGGTAAAAATGCGATTTTGATGATTGAGTTCGCCGAAATGAAACGTAAAGAAGGGATGGACATCATATCGGCTACACGAGAAGGAGCCGTATCCAGATTAAGACCTATCCTCATGACATCGTTTGCCTTCATATCTGGTCTCATCCCACTCTGTCTTGCCCAAGGAGCCGGTGCTATTGGAAATCAATCGATCGGAATTGCATCTGCCTCAGGAATGCTTACAGGAACGATACTGGGACTGATGATCATCCCCGGACTTTATGTACTCTTTAGCAAGACACCTAAAAAAAGTAGTTTATCATAAACCATTCCTTACTTGTAAAAACATGAATAAATATCTTATCATAAGTTTATACACTCTGCTCATTCTATTTTCTTTGGGATGTTCATCCTATAAAATAAGCTCCTTACCCGAGAGCAATAACGTACCAGAAAAATTTGATGGCGGACTTGAATCCAATCATACCATCAGTGAATTGCCTTGGAATAAATTCTTTACAGATTCTATTTTAAGAGCTTTGATCGATACTGCTCTGCAACGTAATTACGATGTACTCATTTCAATGCAACGCATAGAAATGGCTGAAGCACATCTGGTGGCACGTAGAGGAGCGTTACTCCCTTCTATTGATGCGGTGGTAACAGGAAGTGCAGACCGCTACGGGGATTATACCATGAACGGTGTTGGAAACTTTGACACCAACCTTTCCCAAAATATAAGTCCTAACCAACGCATCGACAGAAATCCTACCCCTGATTATTTCATAGGAGGTCGAAGTTCCTGGGAAATAGATTTATGGGGAAAACTTAGGGCTCAAAAAAAAGCTGCAAAAGTAAAATACTTAGCCTCTGAAAAAGGAAAACAATTAATCATCACCAATCTTATTGCTAAAATTTCTATTTTATATTACCAACTGCTCGCCCTTCAGAGTGAACTAGAAATTATCAGTCGAAATATTCTTTTGCAAGAAAAGGCATTAACTATTGTTAAAGCCCAAAAAGAAGGAGGCGAAGCAACTGAATTGGCTGTCCAACAATTTAAAGCACAAGTTTTAAAAACAAATGCATTAGCCTATCATATCAAACAAGAAATTGTAGTGACTGAAAATACCTTAAACTATTTATTGGGAAGATTTCCTCAATCGATCAGCTTAGGTAAATCCATTATAAAACAAGAATACCCTGAAGAATTAGCCGCTGGAATTCCGTCTCAAATGCTTTTGAGAAGACCCGACATACAACAAGCTGAATTGGAGCTATCTGAAGCAAAGTGTAATCTGCATTCAGCAAGAGCCGCTGCATTCCCTTCACTAACGATTACTCCATATGTAGGCTATAATAGTTTTAATGCACAATTACTATTTGCCCCCGAATCTTTTGTATGGGGAGCATTAGGCGGTTTAACAGCACCCCTCTTTAGAAAAAAAGAAATCAGAACGAACATCAGAATTAACAAAGCCAAACAAAAAGAAGCCTTTTATCATTACGAACAATCGGTCGTCAACGGATTTCAAGAAGTATCAACGTATTTGAAATCCATCGATAACTTAAAAAACATACATGACCTCAAAGAAAAGGAATTCTTGATCTTAGACAACAGCACTTCTATTGCCAATGATCTTTACTTTAGTGGACATGCAAACTACCTTGAAATTATCAATGCTCAACGTGGAGCGCTAGAAGCAGAAATGGCAATTGTAGAAACTAAAAAAGAAATGTTTCATTCCATGATCAACCTTTATCGCTCTTTAGGAGGCGGGTGGGAATAAACGATACGCATACCAAGAACATTCCTTTAAAATTCTTGGTATGCATATATTTAAAATCCACTTTACTGAAAAACAATCTTTGTATCGGGTAAAACACTCCGAAGTCTTTCCAACTCTTCTTCACCGATAGGATTACCAATGAGAATCAGTGTTTTTAGTTTTTTCAAGTTTCCCATATCTTTGGGCAAAGCAACAATTTGATTATAAGAAACAGTCAGTAATTCAAGTTGCGATAAATTTACCATTGTTTCTGGTAAACTCGTCAATTGATTATGATTGATCAGCAAGATTTTAATGTGACTATTTTCTGGAAACACAGAAGCCAATGAAGAAATTTGATTGTGATCAAGGATGAGTTCTTCAAGAGAAGTATTTTTCAAAAGTCCCTCAGGCACATCGACAATTGTATTCGAAGACAGATTCATCGCCTTCATTTTTTTCAATCGTTCCATCCCTTGTGGTACGGTACTGATTGCATTCGAAGAAAAATCAACATGAGAAAGCTTTTTAAGTTTCGTCATTTGCAAAGGTATTGCCTCGATTTTATTCATCGACAGGTTTAAAAATTGCAGATCCGAAAGCTTATTCCAAGGATAATCAATCCTTGTTAAACGATTTCTACTCAAATCGAGTTCTCCTATATCTTTCAATTTAAAAAAAGAAAAAGGTAATTCAGAAATTAAATTCTGCCTCAGGTTAACGATTCTTAATGCCCTTAAATCTCCTATTGCCGGATCTATAAAAGCAATATCATTTTTCATGGCATTGATAAACTTTAGTTTCTTTAATTGCCCTATTGAAGCCGGAAGTTCTTTATATCCTTGTTGTCTTAAATTTAAACCCGCTACCGTATCCGGATTAGACAAAGCCAAATTTAAATCGTAACAAATGTAACTTCCCCTTAACCAGGCATCAGACAAAGTCTCTTCTTGTCCAAATAGCGTAAATGGGATCAATAATAATAGGATGTATTGTATTTTACGTTTCATGACACAATGGGACAAACTAAAGAAAGGCATGGAGAACATTCTCCATGCCTGATAAACAGATGACCAAAAACGAACTAATATATAATGAATCGACGCGCTTCAGATTTTTCTCCCGCTTGTAATCTGACGATGTACGTACCACTGCTTAATTGTGTACTCCACTGATCAAGGTTCCAAGTCTGGATACCGGCACTGTAAAATCCATTGGCCAGCTCTCCTACTACATTTCCATTCATATCATGCAAAATCAATTGCAATTGGGTCGATGCACTTAAACTTAATACAACAGAAACTTGTTTGTTTTGAATTTGCTGTAATACCACAAATCCATTTTGCTGAACCAACATCTCATCAAGAGATGTCGATATTTCACGTATAACAAGCACAGAAGAAGAAGCCTCACAACCATTTGCATCGGTAACCGTAACCGTATAGGGACCAGACTCTCCTACTTCCAATGTTCTATTGGTGGTCTCATTATGCCATAGGTAAGTAACAAATCCTGCTCCTGCATCTAACGTTAAAGGACAAGACGCACACAAGGTTACATCCGATCCTAAGCTTACAACTGGTAATGGATTAATTTCTACCGATACAGCATCTTCTGATGTACACAAAGTCGATGGATCTGTTTTAACAACGGTATATTCAGCAGATATCGAAACGGTAATAGAAGACGTACTTGCATTTGTACTCCACTCGTAGGTATAGGTATCATCGCCTGCGGTCAACACGACAGTTCCTCCACATTGTTCGATATCGGCACCTAAGTCAAGTTCTGGAGATTCAAAAATATCGACATGTACTTCATCGTCAGCAGTACACGTTGTTACCGGATTGGTTTTTACAACATGGTAATCACCGGACACCTCAGCACTAATGGATGATGTGGTTGCATTATTATTCCATTCGTACGTAAACGTTTCATCTCCAGCAATCAATTGAACAGGTTCATCACACGATGTAACATCAGCTCCTAAGTCCAATTCAGGACTTTCATTGATGGTCACATATACACTGTCTTTAAATGATTTTCCGTTATTAGCATAAGCCGTTACTTTATACCAACCTGTTTCGGTCACATTCAACGTCGATTCGGTTGTATTATTTTCCCACACGTTTAACACATCCGGATTAGTATTTGCCGTCAATTCTAAATGTTCACAAGCCGCTAAGTCCGTACCTAAATCAAATGAAGGAGCAATGGCATTCGCACCCAAATATTCTTTACGCGCAAATACAATGGTAGCACCTGCGTCAAAACGTACGGTATTGCCAGCCGCATCAATCAAATCGGTATTGCCACCTGGATGTTGAATAGAAATAAAACCGTATTTATAATCGGGTGTAAACGTCAAACCCGTAGATTCAGAACCAGAAGGTGTAACCGCAAACAATTCTACTTTAGGCGTTGCCGGAGTATGTTCCGGACGAATGACCCAAAGGTGACCACGTCCACCGTCCTGCATCGCCCATAAATTCCCTTCATCGTCAAAGGTCAGGTTATCAATACCTGTACCAAAGCTTTCATTCACCGTGCCTTCACTGTGCGTGATCGGATAATTGGTATTGGTCACCCAGGCTTCCAATTCACTTACAGTAGTTCCATCGTCTTTAAACCTCCAAATGGTACCCGTACCTTTAGAGGTAAAATACATTTTTCCATCAGGTCCAAATTCAATATCTTCCGGTCCATTCCAGTTTGTACCACCCAAAGCGCCAATCACACTTGACACGGTATTGCATTCTCCTTGTGTGGTATTGGGTACTTGTACCCATGTACCTGTAGTAGAGGTACTGTTATCTCTTCTTAAGACCCATAAGGTTCCATTATTCATTTTCCCTTTCACATCCAATACATATTTATATACGCCACTGCTTCCTCCATCTTCAGCCTGGTAAGCGATAGCACTATCGGAACTGATGGCAATATTTTCATGGTTCATTCTACCCATACGCCATATCTTGTCAGGATTCCCATCGTTATTGTAATCCACAATTTTTCCTGATATCGGATCAATTTCTACTTGCCATCCTCTGTCTTGGTATCCATCAGCATTTACATCTCCTGTTGCATAAGTTTCTTCAGACGTAATGATGGTTCCCCAAGGCGTTACACCACCAGAACAGTTACGTGTTGTTCTTACCAAAGCAGAGAAATCTACCAAGCGGGCAGAGTCCAATACCCATGTCATGGTTTCTTCGTTCAAATGAACAGAAAGCAAAGATACATCACCCGGATCGTTTTCATGGTTTACGGAAACAATACCTTGTTTGCTGTTCGCATCTTGCGAAACATAACCTGTAAAATCATGGTTAGAAGGCATACTACGGGTAGAATTTGAATACAAGTTAGACTGACCTTGTTTGGCAATCAATTGAAACGTATGCGTAGAAGGAATAATGAACCCACCCGTTTGAGCCGATGGCTTCACAGAAGTAAAACAACCAATCTTATCGCTTGTCGTTGGATCACACGTTACAAGTGCAGTATTCGGCGTTTGCGTTTTAGCCACTTCTTGCAAAGCAATTTTACAATCAAAGCGCACATCCGACTCTGTTGCATTGAATTTATGAATTTCAACAGCTACACTATTGTCACCATTCAGCAACAAAGAAACAGGAAGGTTGATGACCAACCATTCTGTTTCCTCCATTCCTTCAATGGCTCTTAATGCTCTCGTCGTATGCGTGATGGGACCTGAGGTAATGTTGTTTCTATAGACTTCACTTCCATTTAAATATACTATAGCCGCATCGTCTCTTTGTAAGAGCACTTGTAAATTGGCATATCCTGCTGTCGAAGACACATTCACTACTTTTCTAAAGTAGGTCGTAATGTGCTTGTTCAACACATCAGATCCATAATTTACCGTGGTCGCTTCATCACCATTACCATAACCCAAAGCAGCATTACCAGACAACCAAGTCGCATCGTCAAACGCTAAATCTGTCCAACCCGCAGCAGCACCAAGGCCCAGATCGTTGTATTTCCAGACAGAACCTTCAGGAGCTAATACCAAATCAGGTTTGACGAAATCAATCGACACGTCAAAATAAATATCTGAACTTGTCGCATTGACTTGATGTATTTCTACTGCAAAAATATTCTCCCCTTCAACCAATACATTTTTTGATAACACCAACGTAAACTCTGATGGAGCACTCCCTACCGTTGCATTGGCAAAAGTCGATGAAGTAATGGTACCTGTAGGCATATTTCTACGCATCACCTCTGTACCATTTATATAGAGCACTCCACCATCGTCTACTCGCAAGGTCACTACTATAGAATCCACTGGAGCAAGATCTCCAGCCGTCAGGTTTACTTTCTTTCTAAAATACGTAGTAGGATATTTATTATTAGAAGCAGGACCAAAACTTACTGTCGTAACAACGCCTGTCATCACGTAACCTAATGGAGCCAAACCACTTTGCCATGCCGCATCATCAAATGCAGCATTTCTCCATGCTGTTCCTTGGTTGGTACCATTATCTAAATACTTCCACAAGGTTCCAGCACCAATGACTAAACGCTCTTCAATATTTTCTAACGATAAATCAAAACTCAAATCAGAACTGGTTAAATTGGTTTGATGCATCGACACTGCAATGACATTGGTTCCTGTTACAAAAAAACCAGCAGGAATTAAAGTGGCTACTGTTGAATAATTATTAGAAGCCGCAAATGTTTGATACGTTACCGTACCTGTAGGCATATTAGAGCGAAATGCTTCTACTCCATTAATATATACTACCGCCCCATCGTCACGATCGAGTATCATTTTTACATTGTCTAATACACTGGCATCATCAATAGAAAAGGTTTTACGAAAATAAGTCGTAATGTGTTTGTTTGACGCATCCGGGCCAAAGCTGATGACTGTTGCCTCATCGCCTTGTCCAAAGCCTAATTGGCCAGGACCCGATAACCAAGCAGCATCGTCAAATGCAGTTTCTTTCCAAGCTGTCCCCTGATTGGATCCATTGTCTAAGTATTTCCACGTACTGCCTAGTGGAATCAATACTTGTGCCTCCACACTCAACACACTCATGATCACAGTCACCAATACGATTAGAAAGGATTTAAGGAATTCTATTTTCATAACGAAGTTGGGTTTGATTTTTTTGTACACACAAACCTACTTGCTCCACGTCACCACTTGTTTATACTTGTATTATGATTTCGCAAAAAAAAGACGATGAAAATTACCAGAATATGAAGTACCTCAAAAAAGCCCCCGCATGGAACCCATAGCACGTAATCTTGTTACCAGAGAGCACAACCACATAAAATACTGTAATACAATCAATTACACACAATAAAAAATGTGCTTATCGTCGCTAAAAGCTTTTAAATTGTTACGCTTGCATGATATGAAAAATAAGCCTTATCTTCGTGTTGCCGTGGACTAATAAAAGAGGCATTATGCTTGAGGGAAAACAACTGATATTAGCTACCAAACCGTTTGCTTTAGAAAATACTTTCAAAAGTTGGTTTCATACCTTAACAACTCTTACCCTATTAATACTCTGTTATACCCTTACGATTGGGATCAACAACATCGGTCTCAAAATTGTATTTGCTATCTTCAGCAGCTTATTATCCCTAAGGATGTTTATCATTTACCATGATTACCTTCATAAAGCTATTTTACCCAATTCTACCGCTGCAAAAGCAATTTTCACCCTTTTTGGCCTTTATATTTTAGCACCGACAAGTATCTGGAAACGTTCACACGATTACCATCACCAACATAATTCCAAATTATACTCGTCCAGCATTGGATCTTTTCCAATCGTCACCAAATCCAAATTCCTAAGTTTTACCCAAGGAGAAAAAAACATTTATCGTTTCATCCGCAATCCATTTACCATCCTTTTCGGATATATTTTTGCCTTTACCTATGGCATGTGTATTCAGTCATTGATCAACTCGGCCGACAAACATTGGGATTCCGCCATATCCCTACTCTTTCACTACAGCATAGGTTTTACCATTTATTACTTCTTCGGCATCGAAAACTTTCTCATTGCCTTTCTTTTACCAAGCTTTATTGCAGGAGGAATGGGCTCTTACCTGTTTTACGCTCAACACAATTTCCCTGAAACTACATTTGAAGAGAAAGAAGGATGGACCTATGTCAATGCCGCCATGCAATCGTCGAGCTACATGAAAATGAATCCGGTTATGCACTGGTTTACGGGCAATATCGGCTACCACCACATACACCATTTGAATGCCCGTATTCCTTTTTATAAGCTTCCGGAGGTCTACCACAGCATACCCGAGCTACAACAAGCGAAATGCACCTCGTTGAACCCTGGTGATATTCTAAAATGCTTACGATTAGCGGTTTGGGATCCTGAACAAAACCGTATGATCACCTACAAGGAACTCTATGCCTAAGCGTATTCTTCCCTCCCGTTTAAAGGCATAAACATCCCTTTTTTACCTTTTCGCTTAAAAAAATTCTGCATTCTATCATGTTCGCACATGACATTGGTCATGTTTAACCCTTCTACTTTAGATGAACTTTATGTACTAATTAGTTGTGGGTGTAGGATCCAGTATATAGCTTTATAGCTGTACATCAATCATGAAACTATGCCCTTTAAAAACGGTACTGAGAAAACAAACTTTTTGAAAGAAATTATCAATAGCGCTGTTGATGGCATCATCACCATCGATACCCGAGGGAAAATAGAATCGGCAAATCCTGCGGCACTTAAACTCTTTGGCTATAGTGAAGAGGAAATGATAGGCAATTCAATCAATATGCTCATGCCTGAACCTGATCAAAGCTTACACAACAGCTATATCGATAACTACATGCGCACTGGAGTTGGAGGCATCATTGGAAAAGGAAGAGAAGTAAAAGGTAAACGTAAAGACGGTACGACCTTTCCTTTCTTGCTCAGCATTAGTGAAATAAACATTGAAGGCCGAAAAGTATTTACAGGTATCATTCATGATATTTCCGAATTAAAAAAAGTACAAGATGCCTTACGTAAAGAACGAGAATTAAATGAATTAAAATCCCGTTTCGTCACCATGGCGTCTCATGAATTCAGAACACCGCTCAGCACGATTTTATCCTCTGTTTCATTGATTGCCAAATATCCCGATGCGAAAGACCACGACAAAAGAGATAAGCACATTCAACGCATTAAAAATTCAGTAGAAAATTTAACCTCCATACTCAACGATTTCTTATCCTTAAGCCGACTAGAAGAAGGACGTATTTTACTCAGTCCCGTTGACATCAACCTCTTAGACCTTTGTGATGAAATCGTAGATGAGATGAACTCCATGACCAAACATCAACAAGTCATAAAACATGAATGCAAAAACTGTAATCATGTTTTAAGCTTGGATAAAAATGTATTAAAAAACATCATCACTAATCTTTTATCGAACGCCATCAAATACTCTCCCGAAAACAGTACCATTACCATGACAAGCATGATCGACAAACAAGTCATCAACATCAGTGTAAGTGACCAGGGAATCGGTATTCCAGAAGATGATAAGCCTCATATTTTTAGCAGATTTTTCAGGGCTCAGAATGCAGGCAATATACAAGGTACAGGACTCGGACTAAATATTGTCAAAAAATACCTCGATTTACTCAACGGCAATATTGTTTTCGTAAGCGAACAAAATAAAGGAACTACATTTACTGTATTTATACCCATTCAATAACCAGGATGCATATGAAAACCATCTTAATCATAGAAGATAATTTAGAAGTAAGAGAAAATACGGCAGAAATTCTGGAACTGGCCAACTACCAGGTCCTAACCGCAGAAAATGGTAAAGTTGGAATCGACTTAGCGAAAAAACACATTCCTGACCTGATCATTTGCGACATCATGATGCCCGAACTGGATGGATATGGAGTACTTCATTTAATCAATAAATCCCCGGAAACAGCAGCCATCCCTTTTATCTTTTTAACTGCAAAAACAGAACGCAGCGACATCCGTAAAGGCATGAACCTGGGTGCTGATGATTATTTAACCAAGCCCTTCGACGACATCGAACTTCTTGATGCTGTAGAAATTCGTTTGCGTAAAAAAGAATTATATTCTCATCCCTCCTCCAATACACTCGATCAAGTAGAGCATCTGGCAACACAAGCCAAAGGCTTAAGTCAATTGGATAAGAGTACTCATGACAAGAAAAAAATAAACCATTTCAAGAAAAAGCAATTACTATACAATGAAGGGAATACGCCTTCCAATTTATTTTTTATTGTCAGTGGAAAAGTAAAAGTTTTCAAAACTTCAGAAGACGGCAGGAGTTACATCATTAAACTCCATAAAGAAGGAGACTTTATAGGTTATACCAACCTCATGGAAGATTCTCCTTACATGGATTCAGCCATGACTTTGGAAGATGCTGAAATATGCATGATTCCTAAACAAGATTTTTTTTCAATACTATACAGTGATAACCAAGTAGCACAAAAATTCATCAAAATGTTATCCAATGACATTCACGAACAAGAGGAACGCTTATTAAAACTGGCGTACAACTCCGTAAGAAAACGTGTCGCCGAATCGCTTTTGATCATTCGAAAAAACTATAGTACAGAAGACCTGAATAAACCTGTATCAATACCTGTATCCAGAGAAGACTTGGCATCGATTGTTGGAGCATCTAAAGAAACGGTCATTCGTACCCTATCGGACTTTAAAGACGAAGGATTAATTGACATCGCTGGTCATCATATTACATTGACCAATGGCATCAAACTTGCCAACATGAAAAACTAGACGAACTCATACACCGATGAGTGATCCTAAAACATACTGTTACCATTGCGGAGATCCTTGCCTTGATCATCCTATCGTATGGGATCAGAAAGACTTTTGTTGCGATGGATGTAAAACAGTTTACCAAATTTTAAATGAAAACGAACTGTGCGATTTTTATACCATCGAAAATCAACCCGGTCTAAAAATAAAAACTACAGCATCGGGAAGCTTTGCCTACTTAGAGCATGAAGAAGTCATCAAAAAACTCGTTGACTTCCATGATGATGGAATCATAAAGGTTACCCTTTTTATTCCTAAAATACATTGTAACTCTTGTTTGTGGCTGCTTGAAAAACTACACAAACTACACGGTGGGATCAACCGATCTGAAGTCAACTTCATTAAAAAAGAAGTATCCATTACCTTTCGTGAACAGGAAATTACGCTACGACAAGTTGTCGAACTTTTGGATCGCATAGGCTATACTCCTTTTCTTCAACCGGATAAACAAACTTCTGCTCCAGTAACAGACAAACGTTTAATCTATCAAGTCGGTGTAGCCGGTTTTTGTTTTGGAAACATCATGCTCTTGAGTTTTCCTGAATACTTGGGACTCTCGGCATATGAAAAAGAATTTACCGACCTGTTTGGCTACCTCAATCTTTTACTTTCTCTTCCCGTACTTACCTTCTGTAGCATCGATTATTTCAAGTCAGCATGGTACGGAATAAAACATCGCACCATCAATTTAGACATTCCCATCAGTGTAGGAATTCTCGTACTTTTCTTCCGAAGTACATGGGAATTGCTCACCCATTATGGACCTGGATATTTCGATTCTTTGGCAGGTTTACTCTTCTTTTTATTAATCGGAAAATGGTATCAAAGTAAAACCTATAAAGCCATTTCTTTCGAACGAGACTACCACTCTTATTTCCCGGCAGCTGTCACAAAAATAGAAGACCAAAAAGAAACTTCTGTTTTACTCAAAGACATTAAGCCTGGCGATATTTTATTGATACGAAATCAAGAAATCATTCCTGCTGATGCTTTATTACTTGATAGCAATGCCTCTATTGATTATAGTTTTGTAACAGGAGAATCAATACCCGTGCATAAAAAAAACAAAGAATTGATTTATGCCGGAGGAAGACAATGTGGAAAATCCATCACCGTTCAAGTGCTCAAAGACGTTTCTCAAAGTTATCTCTTACAATTATGGAATAATGAAGTAAAAGACAAGCCAAGTGACTACATGGAAATGGGAGACACAGCACAACTCTTGAGTAAGCGTTTTTTCTACCTTCTGCTTTTTATCAGTACATGTACATTACTCTATTGGTTGTGGAGAGATGCGACTCAAGCTGCAGTCATATTAACCTCCGTTCTTATTGTAGCATGCCCTTGTGCATTAGCACTCACCATTCCTTTTACCTTTGGTAATGCTTTACGCCATTTAGGAAAACAAGGTTTATTTTTAAAAAATGCCAAATCCGTTGAAAAACTAGCACACTGCAATACCCTGGTTTTTGATAAAACAGGAACATTAACTCAAACTTCCGCATCGAATACAGAATACATAGGAACACATTTAAGTGAAGAAGAATCCTGCGCATTGAAAACAGCCGTTAAACAATCGACACATCCTATATGCTTAGCCATTCAAAAAAAACTATCTCATATCCCTGCTTCACCACTACGTTCTTTTGAAGAAATTGCATCCAAAGGACTACTCTGTGATGTGGAAGGCTTTCACCTAAAACTGGGGTCTGCTTCTTTTCTTGGTATCCAAGAAACATCTGACATCAACAAAGATGCACCTCGTTCTTACCTTGAAATAAACGGTATTTATAAGGGTATATTTTTAATGCATACCAGCTACCGGAATAATATTGCTCATGTATTTCATACCCTCCGGTCAAGCTATAAATTGAATATGCTCAGTGGAGATCAGGCACGAGACCAATCAATCTTGAGTCCATGGTTTGGAGGAGAACAGCATTTACATTTTAATCAAAGTCCAACCGACAAACTCACCTTCATCCAATTCCTTCAACAGGATAAAGACAAGGTCTTGATGATGGGCGATGGATTAAATGATGCCGGAGCCTTAAAAGAAAGTCATGCCGGCATAGCCATATCAGAAGACGTGTACCATTTTTCTCCCGCATGTGAAGGCGTATTAAATGCGGGAGATTTTGAAAAACTCCCCGCCATGTTGCGCTTATCTAAAGATGCCATACGAGTCGTTAAAATGAGTTACTTTGTATCCTTCTCTTACAATGCCATTGGCTTGGCCTTTGCCGTAAGTGGAAACCTTACCCCTTTAGTTGCAGCCGTACTCATGCCGGTGAGCTCTGTATCCGTTGTACTCTTCACCACACTCGCCACACATTTTTACGCAGAGAAAAGATTCAAAAATGCATCCTATAATGATGGTAACTAGATGCTTATTGACTCTAGGCTAAATCACTTAAATCGTTATCCATTGGTATACGCCTCCTTCTGGGCCGATTTGTATCTATAGTTTAAATACCAAACATGATAAACCAACGACCCTGAAGGGGTCGTTGGTCTTTTTATAAATGAAAGAGATACATACTATTAAATTATAAATCACCTCCCTTCACCTGTTTTCACTGATACCTGACCACTGTCTACTGATACCTGGCTACTGATACCCTTTTCAGGCCGAGTTGCTTCTGAGTACAGAAGAGGATATAGAAAATGAAGGTTTGAATCAGAAGAACTCGGCCGTCGCATAAGGCCCCCGCATGAGTTCTCCG
>CAYVTO010000009.1:0-157735 GCA_964454665.1 uncultured Chitinophagaceae bacterium | reverse complement strand
TTTACTCTAAACTCACACTATAATGAGCCCCCTGTCGGAATCGAACCAACGACCTTCCCGATTAAAATCGGGATGCTCTAGCAGCAGAGCTAAGGATTTGCAGGATCTGGATATGAAGAGTATGGGAATAAAAAAAGTGTGAGTTTGGGAATGAGTGTGGCTTTACACTCTTTACTCTAAACTCACACTATAATGAGCCCCCTGTCGGAATCGAACCAACGACCTACTGATTACAAGTCAGTTGCTCTACCAGCTGAGCTAAGGAGGCATTTTATCGACGACCTTTCCGATTAAAATCGGGATGCTCTACCAATGGAGCGAAGAAGGCGATAATTGGTTTGCAAATGTAGGTGCATTTACTGAAAATGCAAAATAATTAGCGCTTCAATCTCTTAAAATTCTCAACTTTTTTGCCAGCTTAGTTATTTCTTCCTCTGCTTCAGAGATTTTAGCTTGAATTTCTGATTTAATTTGATCCGCATTTTTACTCTTTGCCCAAAATTCCATGTTTGTCTTGTAGCGATCGGCTTCGGCTTTGAGTTCTTTAGTCTTGCGAATAATATCTTTCTCGAGTTTATCTAGTTTTGATTTGGCATCACCGCCGGCTTTGGCTTGTATGACATCAAGTTTTAATAACCAATCTTCTTTCAGATCCTGAGTCAAGTCAGAAAGTTTTGCTATGGCTTTTTGAAGTGTATTTGAAAGTTCTGTTTGGACTTCGGCCATTTTATGGCGAGGAACTTCTCCTAGCTCGTTCCATGCTTTAATCCACTCGTTGAATTTCGTTTCTAAATTAGTAGCACTTAAATCTTGAGCGGCTTCAATCTCTTTACATAACCTGCTTTTTTTCTGCACATTTTCTAAAAGAGATTGTTCTGCTGCGTTCTGTTCTTCTCGTTGTCGGGTAAAAAAATGATCACAAGCTTGTTTAAAACGCTTGTATATACTGTCTTTTTGTTTAATTGGTACTTGTCCTATTTTGCTCCAAGCTGCTTGTAAACGCATCAATTCTTTTGACGCTCCTGAAAAATCAGTACTGTCTTTTAATGCTTCCGCTTTTTCACACAACGCTATTTTTTGTTGTAAATTTTCTTTGCGTTTATCATCTAGTACTTTAAAGAACTCGTGTTTCTTTTGGTAAAAAGCTTTGCTGATCGCCCAAAATTCATTGTTGATTTCCTTACTTAGTTCTTGAGTTACTGCCCCTACTTTCTTCCATTCATCTTGTATAGCGAGCACTTCCGCTGTTTTTTCTTTCCAGGTATCAATTTTAGAAGTCGTAAATTCTTTGTATTCCTCTAGTTTTTTCAACAACTCTTTTTTGATCACCAGATTTTCTTCACGCTTCTTTTTAAGTTCTTCTATGAAAGTATCTTTTTTCATCAGAAGCTGATGAATCAGTTCACGGTACCTGGCATGAATGATTTCCGATTCTTCTTTTAAGGCAGGGCCTATTTCTTTGTATTCTTCTTGAAGTTTACGAAGTTCTTGTAAGGCTTTTAAGGCATCTTTGTGATTTAACAAGGCTTGTATTTTATCGCAAACTTCTACTTTCAGTTGAGAATTCTTTTTGCGATCCAGGTCTTTTAATTCAAAATAGATAGCTCTGTTGTTATAGAAAATTTCCAACAAGCCATGATAGTTTGCGTTTAATTCTTTTGCATAAGCACTGGGAACAGGTCCAGTAGTTTTCCAATCGTTTTGAATTCTTTTAAATGTTTCCAAGGTAGAAGGACTATCTTCTGATGCGATGAGTTGTCTTAACTCATCAAGCAAAGTATTCTTTACATTTAGGTTTTTATTACGTGAAGATTCTTGTTCTTTATAATGATGAGTAAGGCGCTCTTTTAACTTGTCGAAGTTTTTTTCAAAGGCCAATACGACTTCGTCTTTTTTGAATTCGAAATCTTTTTCTTCGCCTCCATTGTCGATAAATTTCTGTAGGGCAAGATCACGTTCTTGTTCAAGAATATGGTCAAAAGCCTGACGAATCAGTTTTAAAAATTGAGAAGATTCATTAAAATCATCTTCTAATTTCCATTCTTGAATTTTGAGCAGCAAATCTTGCTTATTCAAATGTTCTAGTTCTTCTTTCCAATGCTGAACGAGTTCAGTATTTAATTGCTCGGTACTTGTTTCCAGATTTTCCATCTGATTGAAATTTGATGTTGATTACTAATGATCGGTGATGCAAAGTACGAAAAAGGATGCTTAATTCAATTTGGGATCAATAGGATAATTGCTGATCATTTTATATTTACCACCTTTTTTTCGCAATACTTCCTTCCACATGGTTTCCGGGTTGGATTCAATGACAATATTACTGTCGAAGGCGTAGGTATACCATGCTTTGGTTTTGATTTCATCTTCCAGTTGCCCTTCTGCCCAGCCCGAATATCCTAGGAATATTTTAACGTTTTCAGGTTTTAAATTTTCAAAATTTAACTTTTCCTTAAAATCATCAAAATCTCCTCCCCAATACAGGTTATCCTTTATAACGATAGAACCTGCTACAATAGATTTGTTGTTTTGGTACAGGAAAAACAAGGTATCTGTTGATACGGGTCCACCGAAATAAACAGGATATTGTGTCTGATGTTCTAATCCTTCGATGAGGTCATTCAAAAACAAATCTGTTTTCTTATTTAAGATAAAACCGATGGCTCCATCTTCTTTAATGTAGTCACACAACAGCACAACCGTTCTGTCAAAGTTCGGATCTTCCAGATAGGGTTCCGATATCAGTATAGTTCCTTTTTCAAGCATTCCAATCTCTCAAATTATAGCCCCGCTGATTAAAGATAGACCATATTTTAAGTACACCAAAAAGAAAGTACATTAATTTGAAAGAAGATATAAATCATAGTTTTTATTTTAATGATGTCTTATATTGTACATGAATAAACCCAATCGATATGGATATTGCTGGTATTCGAAAAGATTATAAGTTAAAACAACTAGACAAAAAGGATGTACATGCAGATCCTTTTTTACAGTTTAAGGCATGGTTTTCAGAAGCGATAGCAGCCGAAGTAAATGAGCCCAATGCGATGAATTTGTCGACGATTAAACCTTCGGGTAGACCTTCATCCCGTATTGTATTGTTGAAAGGGATTGAAGAAAAAGGGTTTGTTTTTTATACCAATTATGAAAGTCATAAAGGGCAACAGTTGCAAACACATCCTTTTGCTTCGCTTTGTTTTTTTTGGCCGGAATTAGAACGACAAGTGCGTGTTGAAGGTCAAATTAAAAAGGTCGCTCCTGCTGTTTCGGATGAATATTTTCAAAGTAGACCTTATGAAAGCCAGCTTGGAGCCTGGGTTTCGCCACAAAGTAAAGTCATTGAAAACCGTGATGTGTTGCAACAAAAATTTCAATCTATAAAAGATCAATATCCTCAAACAGTTCCCAGACCATTACATTGGGGTGGTTTTGTTTTAATACCAGATGCGGTAGAATTTTGGCAGGGACGTGAGAATCGCTTACACGACAGAATATTATACGAATTGAAGGATGGACAATGGGTGTTGAGTAGATTGGCTCCTTAATGGAGGTCGAATAAATTTTTTATCCCAATGGTTTTTTCCACGGTAAAACCTTCTCCATATTTAAATCCTCCGGCATGACCAAATTCTAGTGCTCTTGCTTCAATGAACTGGATGAAATTATTGGAAGAAATATAGGTTTCGGGCTCTGTATTTTGAGGGTCATAAAATTGACTTCCAAATGCTTTGATGGATGCTATTTTGATGTCCCAATAGTTTGATATGTCTACAATGAAATCAGGTTTGATGTAACGATCCTGGATATAGCGATATACATACTGAGGTCTCCAAACTTCTTGTTCCCCTGTTTTAATTTTACGAAGTCCGGATAAGAAACAAGCACGGGAAACTAAATCACCCCCTCGACCATGATCGGGATGTCTATCGTAACGTGCATTGGCCATTACGATGGTGGGTTGGTATTTTCTAATGACTTTAATGATTTGCTCCAAGGAGTTTTTATCTTCTTCAAAAAATCCGTCGGCGAGATGTAAGCATTCTCGTGCCGTAAGCTTGAGTAGTTGTGACGATACCGCTGCTTCTTGCATACGTAATTCGGCAGAACCACGTGTTCCCAATTCTCCAGCAGTGAGGTCGATGATACCTACTTTATAGCCTTGGGCTACATGAGAAGCGATGGTTCCGGAACAGGCCAATTCTGCATCGTCAGGATGCGCTGCAAAAACTAATACATCAAGCTTATGGGAATTTGTACTCATACACCTTTCATTGAGTTATCGAATCCGTAAACGTTGTCCGGTTCTGATGGTAGACTGTGTAGAAATCCGATTCAGTTTACATATTCTGGTAATGGAAACCCCGTATTTCCGGGCGATTTTCCCAAGGGTGTCTCCAGGTCTAACTTTGTGATAGTATACTTTACGGGCTTCCTGGGCATAGGCATAATGAAACGGTGATAAAGTAAATGTTTGGTTTCTTAGCCTCATGTGTGCAAAATCGTATAAATACGATGGATCGAAGGCATTACCGGCATAACGTACTTCAAAATGTAAGTGAGGTCCTGTACTTCTACCTGTACTTCCTCCTAGTCCGATCACTTCACCGGCTTTTACAAATTGTCCTACTTCCACTTTAGAAGCACTCAAATGTCCGTATAATGTTTCTAAACCGTTGTAGTGACGGATCATGACATAATTACCGTAACCTCCTGGATTGTATCGTGAGATACGAACAACTCCATCAAAGCAAGCCATGACTGGATCTCCGGTCACGAGGCCGATATCAATACCATAATGCCACCGTTGCCAACGCATGCCAAAAGTACTGGTCGCTCTGCATTGTGCCATGGGCATAGACCAGTATTGTCCTGCCAGAGAGTCATACAATACAATATTAAGGGTATCTTTAAATTCACTCGGATCGATTTTGTAGGGGTCTACATTCCGTGAATCCCATATGGCATAATATTCTGCTATGGTTACCCATACCGAATCGATATTCAATTGTTCTGCCACTTCTACAATGGAAGTCTCTCCTTCTTCCTCCTCTTCCCCATCACCATCTTCATCTCCGTAATACGTTGTATCTTCACTTAATAAAGATGGATCTCGATGAGGATTAAATCCTACTCCTGTTTCAGTGATGCTACTCGACGTATCTGAAAAATTTTCCTCGAATAGGGACTCCTCCGTATCAAGTGTATTGTACTCGATTGTAGGAGCTTTTATTTGAAGAAAGTCTCTACCTTTTTTTTGAGCTGTTGCGTGATAACAAAACAGTATAAAAACACTTCCTACTAAACAGGTAATTAATTTTTGCATTACATTTTTTTAAACTTCAATCTTAGCTTTCCAAAGCAGCTAAATAACGTTCCGCATCCAAGGCGGCCATACATCCGGTACCGGCAGCGGTTACGGCTTGACGATAGACATGATCCTGGGCATCACCACACGCAAAAATACCTGCAATGTTTGTTTTGCTGGTACCTGGTATGGTCTTGATGTATCCATTTTCATCCAGGTCGATCCAGTTTTTAAAGGTCGCTGTATTGGGTTGGTGACCGATAGCAACAAAGAATCCTGTGACTTTGATTTCTTTGCTCTCCCCTGTTACGCTATTTTTGATGCGTGCACCTTCAACCAACTCTTTACCTAAAATCTCTTCGGTAGAAGAATTAAATAATACTTCAATATTAGGGGTATTCAATACACGCTTTTGCATGATTTTAGAAGCACGCATCTCATCTTTACGTACAATCATGTACACTTTATTGCAAAGCTTAGATAAATAACTGGCTTCTTCACAGGCTGTGTCTCCAGCACCTACAATCGCTACATCTTGACCTCTAAAGAAAAAACCATCACACACAGCGCAGGCAGATACACCATTTCCATTCAAACGCGTTTCAGACTCTAGGCCTAGCCATTTGGCAGAAGCTCCTGTAGAAATGATGATCGTTGGTGATTCAATGGTGAGTTTGTCGTCTACCACAGCTTTATGGATTGGCCCTGTAAAATCAACGGATGTTACTGTACCAAAACGAATGTCAGCCCCAAAACGAGCGGCCTGTTTTTGAAAATCTTCCATCATTTGAGGGCCCATGATACCTTCTGGATAACCAGGAAAGTTCTCCACATCATTGGTGATCATCAGCTGACCTCCTGGTTGACTTCCTTGGTATAACACGGGTTTCATTCCTGCTCTTGCCGCATATATAGCAGCAGTATAACCTGCTGGACCTGAGCCTATAATCAAACAATTTACTTTTTCAACAGACATATTATAGGGTGTTTCTAATGATTAGACGTGCGTAAATATCGTTAAAATACTGCTTTATGCCAAATTGAGTTGATCTAAAATCGACCCCAAGAGAGTCGCTTTTTCATCATTCAAGATGTCTTTTTAACATTTAAAAAAATAAAATAGTTGCTTAGACTTTGATTAAAAATGAAGTATTCAGTTTGAGTTAGAAACAGTATAAATAGGAATGATGTATTCTTTTTTTCAGGCCGTTTGCTTCTGAGTACATAAGAGGATATAGAAAATGAAAGTTAAATCAGAAGAACTCGGCCGTCGCCTAAAGCTCCCGCATGAGTTCTCCGCAAACAATTTTAACCCCATCGGTACTTACGGGCAGGTTTTTCAATAAAGGTATAACTGAGTATGGCTACGATGATAAGCATGAGCAAAGACGTGTAAAAATTAATGTATGGATCGAGAATGGCTAATCTTTTTAAGAGAGAATGCATCCATAAAAAGACTGGAAATTGTAGTATATATATACCATAACTAATTTCGCCTAAATAGACACAAATTGGTAGCGAAAAAAAGTTTGAAATGGTACTGTTGTCTGATGATAAAAAATAAATAAAAGGAACAAAAAGCAGTGCCATCAATCCATTATTCAACATTGCTCCTGAATTCATACTCATTGTGATCATGTAAATGCTGGTTATCCCCAACAATAGGTATGCATTGTTCTTTTTTTGATGCTGTGCTGTCATCCAAAATAAGCCCAGCAGGTTTCCGATGAGAAATTCATTCAAATGAAATAAAGGAGAGAACAATATAAAATAATTAACGCTGGAATCATATCCTTGATAAAGACTGGAGTATCTTATACAATGAATGACGATTTGACTCATCAACCAAAAACTTATGATGACTAGTCCCGTTTTTCGAATTGAAAAACGAGTATATATTTTATTAAACAGAAGTGGAAATAAAAGGTAAAAAAACACTTCAACACTTACAGACCATGCGGGATGGTTAAAGGATAATGCCTTTTCGGGTATCCATGCTTGTATCATCAATAAATTTAAGACAAAGCCTGAAGGATCGAGTGTACTAATGCTGAATGCAATGTAGAGTAAAATCAGTACGATGGACGTAAGGTATACAGGAAATATGCGTATAAACCTGTTTTGATAATACACTTTAGGATCTACGATCGTCTTATTGGCATTGGCCGTAATCATGATAAAACCGGAAAGTATAAAAAAATAACTTACAGCAGAATTCCATCTTCCCATGAATTCTGTCATGTGAGTAAACGGGAATAGATTTTGTGCATAATGAAAAAATACAATGGCAATAGCAGCAATAAATCTTGTAAATGTCAGTTGAGGAATTTTCATTACTGCTTTTTAGGAAGGGAATCTATTTCTTTTTAATGTTCCATTCCTTAGGATATACCAAGGTATCTAACATAAAAGATAAAGGGTTGGTATGGGATTTTAACATAGATTCCAGATGGCTTACATCTAATTGGTCTGTGAATTTGTTTTTCCTGTTAGGAGATTTACAATAGTTGTAGAATTGAGTGGCAACGAGTACATCTCCTGCATGATTAGCATTGTTCATGTAGTAATCATTTAAACCTAATTGAGAAGGAGTGGTAAATGGTATCAGATCAAATCCTTTTTGTTCCAGTACCTTTTGTAATTCAAGGTATTGATTCCAAAAACCGGTAAATGCTTGATCTTGTTTCGCAAAGTTATAAAATGTATCAGTCAATGGAGGGAAATACAATACGAGTTCTATTCCCATTGCTTTATAGTTTTGAAGTATATCCAGCAGCAATTCTTGTTTTTTAGGATCTACTTCAATCGGTAATTTGAAAAATTCTGCTTTTGCAATGAGTTCGTCTTTTAACGGTCCTTCAACGTGTGTGCTGTCATTGATGAATAGTTCCAGTTCCCATGAATAGGCAAAACTACCGTCTTTTCTATATCCATTACCGACCATACCTCTTTTGCCTATGCCATAATTTAAGGCTGGCACTTCTCGTACATCGAATTTAAGGTATATATTTTGTAGTGCTCGTAAATGTTCTTTATAACTATAAACAGGATCGGCATCTAATTTTTTTAACCATTCTTTTTTATCGAGCTTGTTATTTTTGAGGATAAGTCCGTAGTCAATACCGACAACCATAAAAGAGGGCTTTTTAATTTTACCTTCTGTTATCAATTGGGTGAAGTATTGAAAATCGTAAATGTTTCTGGCCATTAATGTGGTGTTATAGAAATCTTTTTCATAAGGATGAAAGAAAAAATCTCTATAATTTGAAACAATTGATTGTCCTAGAATGACAATAGACGATTGCTTCTCAACCAACATTTGATATTTATAAGGTGTTAAAACATCATCAAAAAGAGTTCTGCCATAGTAAAATTCTTGAGGAGCGTGTGCTTGAAGTTTTGCGGTTGCGGGAACAGGTACATTTTCTTTAATTCTATACAACAATACTTCTCCAATGATGATGTAGAGAAATATAATTGCTACATAGGGTAATGTACGTATAAGAAACTTTTTCATTGTTAAAATTTAAAATAATAGAATGGATCTTCTCCAAAATGACCTAAGAGTAAAATCAATAATATGAGTGTGGCATAAGAAAGTTTTCTAAGTGCAGGATGCCATGCACTTATTTCAAATTGATGTGGCTTATGCTGCATGAACCATTCGTATGTAAAGAAGATGGCGAGTCCGGTTAACATATCAGAGAAAAAATAACTGATTCCCCAGAATTCTCCCTCAAAAATTTGTGCATAATAATCGATTGCTCCATAAACCCCATTGGCACGGAAGAACACGCCTGTTAAAGCAAATATACTGAACGTACCAAAAATGGAGACAGGTTTAATGTATTTGTTGGTATTAAAGAACTTCAATACTTTTTTTAATCCCTCATGATCTTTAGATAAGATATTGGGGATATATTCTATTCCTACTAAAAGCCCAAAGACTAAAAACTTCCAATCGGCATCGTGCCAAAAACCAATGATGATAAACAACATCAGTGTCGTAAAAATTTTCCATGCGGTATGAGTGATTCTCATTTTTACGACAGGAATGAAGAAGTAGTCCCTAAACCATGTTGTAATGGTGATGTGCCAGCGTCGCCAGGTTTCGGGAATGCTGGTGGAGAAAAACGGAGTTTGAAAGTTAGGAGACAATTCGAAGTCTAATAATTTGGCTGTTCCTCGTGCAATGTCGGCATATCCCGATAAATCACAGTACAGTTGTATACAAAAGAAGGTAGCTCCCAAATAGACTTCCAGCCCTGTGTAATCTGCTGGTTTACTGAAAACGGGATCTACTCGTAAAGCAATGTTATCTGCTAAAACAATTTTTTTGAAGAACCCATATAAAATTAAACGTAATCCATCTACAGATTTTTGATAATTAAAAGCTTTCTTTTTGTAAAATTGAGGCAATAGAAACGAAGCTCTTTCTACCGGACCTGCTACCAATTGAGGGAAGAAGCAAATGAAAGCCATGTATTCAAGTACATCATCAACCGGTTTAAATTTGTTTTTGTAGATGTCCAACGAATAACTCATGGATTGAAACGTATAATAACTTATACCTATTGGCAATATGATATTAAGCGTGTGAATGTTAGGATGGTATCCTATACTGTTCATCGCTAAAACAAAAGAATCGATGAAGAAATTAAGGTATTTAAAGTAACCTAAAAGACTCAAATTGAGTATGGCACTAAGCCAAATGAAAAACTTACGTTCTTTGGGTTTATTGGAGTTGTATATCTTGTGACCGAAATAAAAATCGATCATGGCTGCTGCAAACAACAACACCAGGAAACGAATGTCCCACCAACCGTAAAATACACAACTTGCTAAGAGAAGAAAGCCATTTTGTAGTTTTAGGTTATCATTTAACTTCCAAAATATAGCATAAGCAATAAGGAAAAAAATGACAAAGGTTAGAGAGTTAAACAGCATACTGTATTATTTTTTAATTTGAATTTCTTGATACCAAAGAGCATCTTCTACTTCAAAAATTGCTTCTACTGAAACCATTGAATCAATGGTTATATTTTTTTGTTGCGCTTTTAATGCCAAGGTTTTCATTTTATCGTGATTTTTTCTGATTTCAGACTCCTTCTTGGAGACATACTTGAAAAACTCCTCGTCAAATGGTATGAAAAGAGATTGATTGGTATAAAGTCGGTATAATCGATCGATCATCTTATAAGCCATCTCTTTGAGATTACTCTCATTGTACAAAATTATTATAAAATCGGATTCAGTGATCTTTTTGGGAAGGTTTATTTGATAAAAATGTATCTCGTTATCTTTTTGTCTGTCTTTGGGTTGAATTTTTCTTCCATAAAACCAAAATTCACTGGATGGAGGGAGTATTTCTTTAAGCCCGTTGAAATACAATTCTCCATAAAAACTATCCCCTATTGCAATGATTTTTAGACTGTCATCTCCTCTTTTTTTCAGTGATAATGTATAGTAGGCTAAGTCTTTAGACCGAATTTCAAAGAGAAGATTCAGCACATCTTCTATGTCTTTATCGTTGTCTTTAGCACTTCTGACCTGTTTGTTCACCCATTCGTAATCGGCCATGTTTACCTTCGATTTGGCTTCGATATAATGTATCATCGAATCAATTGTATAGGTTGTACTGTATACACTCCAATGCACTCCTTTGGGAGGGAAGAGCAAATAAGGACTTTGGGGTTTTAGGGTTTTGAAATACTTGGTGAAGTCGATGTAATTGATGTTTAATTTTTTTAATCCTTCGACGTAAAGATCGTAATTATTTAACCTTTTGTCTTCTTGGTATTTATTGGGAATAAATTCTGTGTCAATGGATGGTTTACTTGGAGCGATGATGAAGACAAGCTCTTTATTGAGTTTCTTCAGGGTGTCTTGTACAAATTTCAGCTTTTCCAATTCTTTCAGTAATGTATCTTTAGGTAATAAATCATGGCCATAATAGGCATGAATGAAATCTGCATTGATAAGATAATTTTCTTTGCTGACAAGGATATTAGGGTTGATTGTTGTGTCGAAAAAACTAAAATTAATTTGATTGTAGATACGTACAAAAAAACTTCTGAAACTAAACGCTCCTTTGACGTATTGATCCATTTTTTCTTGGTATTCTCCAGAAAGCCAATGATCGATTGAAGAATTTGGTTTTTCTGGTTTTCGGTATGCCCCTTTCAGTTGATCAACGTCTACGACTCCTGTTATTTCTTGAAATAAGGGGAATAATAAGATACCTACAACAAGAGACAATAAGATATGATATTTCTTAATGGATATTATTTTCATTGCTAAAATCTAAAGTAGATAAATGGGTTGAAATCACTTGAAGCAATGTATGACAAAGAGATCATAAGCATAAAAACACTCAGTACAGCTATGAGGAGATGCTTAGGATAAGTGTAGGTATTGAAGTAGAACCAATCTTGAATGCGTTGTCCTATTTTTGACATGGTTAGAAATGAAAATAGAAATGCAATGGCTGCAAATGTATAAAATTTGTCTTTGACCAGATGATCTTCAATCGAAGAAATGCTAAACATTTTTTGAATGTAGACGATACTTTTTGAAAAGTCTTCTAATCTAAAAAATACCCAACCGATCATGACGATGACAAAGGTGATGATGGTACTGGGAATTTTACCAATGGCGGAATATACTTTCAATAAAAAGCTACGCTCTAAGATTAAAAACAATCCGTGGTAGGCTCCCCAAAATACAAAGCTCCAATCGGCACCATGCCATAAGCCCGATATCAAAAATACCAACCATAGGTTGAAATATAACCGGGTGTTTGATTTTACCCGATTACCGCCTAAGGGAATGTAGAGGTAATTTTTCATCCAGGAACTTACCGAGATATGCCAACGTCTCCAAAACTCTGTAATGCTGAAAGAGGCATAGGGATTGTTAAAGTTTTCTGGAAATCTAAAGCCCATCATTCGTCCTAAGCCAATAGCCATGTCAGAATAACCAGAGAAGTCGAAGTATATTTGGAAGGTATAGGCTAAGATTCCTAACCAAGCGGTAGATGTACTTAATGTATTAAAGTCTCCTTGATTAAAAATGATATCGGCTTGCGCCCCTACCTGATTGGCAATAATTACTTTTTTTGCAAGTCCAATTGAAAAGCGATAAAATCCAATGAGCCTGCTGTCTATGGTATCGTTTTTACTACGGTCTTGCGGATTGATTTGATCGGCAAGATCATGGTAACGGATAATGGGACCTGCAATGAGTTTAGGGAATAACATGATATACACCTGATAGTCCCAAACGTTTTTCAATGGTTTATGAATACCCCTATACGTATCTACTACATAAGTAATGGTTTCAAAGGTGTAAAAAGAAATACCAATGGGTAATATCACTTTGACCCATTGAACTTGGTGGAACCCTAGTTGTCCTAAAAAGAAATTAACGTTTTCGATGAAAAAATTGGAGTACTTGAAATAACACAATAAGCCTAAGTTGATCAGAATGGAAAGGAATAAAAAGAGATTCTTACGGAGCTTGCTCTTACTTTCATACATCCAACCTACAAGGTAAAAATCGATGAAGGTTGTACCCAATATGACAAAAATAAATTTCGGTGCTCCCCAACTGTAGAAGAAAATACTGAACAATAGTAAAACAACATTTTTGTATTTTACAGGGGTTAAATAATATACTCCGAGAAAAATAGGAAGAAAATAGATTAAGAATATTGTACTACTGAATACCACTTGAATCGATTGTTTGAATAAATTATTATTGAATTTAAATCATCACAGAGCACATGATAAAACAACAATCTCTTGTTGTATGTCATATGATTCACGATGAGGTTCACTAGGCAATTACTTCTTCTGCCTCAGGAACAATAGGTTCATCTTTTTCGAAACGTAAATTTTCTATGATAAACTGTTGTCTTTCCGCTGTGTTTTTACCCATATAGTAGTTTAACAACTTCGTAATCGACATTTCTTTTTGTAAAATAACCGGATCTAAACGAATATTTTCACCGATAAATTGGCCAAACTCTTCAGGAGAAATCTCTCCTAATCCTTTGAATCGAGTGATTTCTGGCTTGTTGCCAAGTTTTTGAATGGCTTTTTGTTTCTCTTCTTCGCTGTAACAATAGTGTGTTTCTTTCTTATTACGAACCCTAAACAGAGGCGTGTCGAGAATGTATAAGTGGCCATTTCTTACCAAGTCTGGAAAGAATTGTAAAAAGAATGTCATCATTAACAAACGAATATGCATTCCATCGACATCGGCATCGGTAGCCAATACGATTTTATTGTAACGTAATCCTTCTAAGCCATCTTCAATGTTTAAGGCATGTTGAAGCAAGTTGAATTCTTCGTTTTCGTACACAATCTTTTTGGTCAGTCCAAAACAATTGAGTGGTTTACCCCTTAAACTGAATACGGCTTGTGTTTCTACACTTCTCGATTTCGTGATGGAACCACTTGCGGAATCTCCTTCGGTAATGAATAAGGTAGAATCGAAACGTTGGTCTTTTTTATCTTCATCGAAGTGTATTCTGCAATCACGTAGTTTTTTATTGTGAAGATTGGCCTTCTTCGCTCTTTCGTTGGCTAGTTTTTTGATCCCCGCAATATCTTTACGCTCACGTTCCGACTGCAATATCCTCTTTAATAAAGCATCTGCAGTAGCACTGTTTTTATGAAGGTAGTTGTCAAATTCTTTCTTTACGAAATCATTGATCCAGTTACGAATGGTAGGCCCATCTGGACCGGCTTGAATAGAACCTAATTTGGTTTTGGTTTGAGATTCAAATACCGGTTCCTGAACACGTACCGCAATAGCCCCGACAATAGAAGCTCTGATATCGGATGCATCAAAATCTTTTTTGTAAAAATCTCTTACGGTTTTAACAATGGCTTCTTTGAAGGCTGCTAAATGTGTTCCTCCTTGTGTTGTATATTGTCCGTTGACAAAAGAATAATATTCTTCACCGTATTGATTGGCATGTGTTAAGGCGATTTCAATATCGGATCCTTTCATGTGAACCAAAGGATAACGGATGTTATCAGGATCTGTTTTTTTAGACAAGAGGTCATATAACCCTCTTTCAGAGTGAAAAACTTTACCGTTGAATTTAAGTGTTAAACCAGCGTTGAGGTATGCATAGTTCCACATTTGTTCTTCCAAAAACTCCGGTATAAAATGGTAGTTTTTGAAAATGGTATTGTCTGGGGTAAATGAAATGAACGTTCCGTTTTTTTCCGGAGAGTTGGTTTCTTTATGGTCTTTTACTAAAACACCTTGCTCAAATTCTGCAATTTTTGTTTTCCCGTCTCGTATCGATTGAACTTTAAATAAGGCCGATAGTGCGTTTACGGCTTTCGTTCCGACACCATTGAGTCCGACCGATTTTTGAAAGGCTCCACTGTCGTATTTACCACCGGTATTGATTTTGGAAACACAATCAATGACTTTTCCTAAAGGAATACCACGACCATAATCCCGAACATCGACCTTCTTATCTCCAATTTCAATGTCGATTTGTTTTCCATGCCCCATCATGTGTTCATCGATGGAGTTGTCTAGGATCTCCTTTACTAAAACATAAATACCATCGTCATAAGCGGATCCATCGCCTAATTTTCCAATGTACATTCCGGGACGAAGACGAATATGCTCTCTCCAGTCTAAAGATTTAATACTGTCTTCGGTATATGCTGTGTTTTTTTCTGCCATGGAGTGTACTGTTCTATCCTACTTGTAATAAGCCTAATAAGCAACTTAAAATTACAAAAAATAGTTGTGTGGTCTACGTAGGACTTATCCACATTTTAACAGAGGATAATAGTCTGTAAATCTTCAAGATATGTACAAGTGTCTCATCCCTTAGGTTTGATTTTCTCAAGAATAGAAGTAGAACCCCAGGCATAAAAAATACCACAACAGATGATGTGCTGTGGTACGTTTTGAATTGTTGTTTTTAAAATTAGGCTTGTTTTACCAGTTGAATTTCGGCTGTTATACTGACATCTTCTCCTACCAATACTCCACCTGTTTCTAAGGCCGTATTCCAATTTAAGCCCCAATCTTTCCTATTGATTTTTCCTGTTATGGTAAAACCGGCTTTGGTATTTCCCCAAGGATCTTTGGCAATACCTCCAAAGTCAACGTCTAGTTTTATAGGTTTAGTGACGTCGCGAATGGTTAGATCTCCAATCAACTCTTGGGTATCGTATTTTGTAGATTTGAAACTGATCGTCGGAAATTTTTCTATGTCAAAGAAATCAGCTGATTTTAGGTGTTGATCTCTTTGTTCATTACTGGTATCAATTGAAGATAAGTCAGCGGTAAATGAAATCGTAGCTGATTTAAAATCATCATCCGCTTTTTCCACTTGAACTTGAAAGTTATTCAATTGACCTTTCACATTATTAATCATCAAATGTTTTACTTTAAAAGCTACTTCGCTGTGCGTAGTATCTAAATTCCATGTTGCCATAATCGTAGTTGTTTAGGTTAACTGTTTTGTTTTGATAGCACAAAGATAGAGAGGCCGTATTCATTCGAGATTGACGTGTATCAAGAAATACACTTGATTTATGTCAAGAGAGCTTTTATTGATTGGTTTGTGATGTATGATGAGCTGGTTCGTGAGACACGAACCAGAGCGGTGGGGTTTATTAAAACAAAAAAATTAACCTTGGATCGTGTCTCATTTAGTTTTATGTCTCACGAATCACTCTTAACATTCATTTAACTTAGCATGAATCAACGCTAAATTCATCTTTTAAAGCCATGGTTCGTGTCTCACGAACCAATCCCAATCCCAATCCCAAACTCGTCTCTTAAATCTTTAACAAACTCAAAGTTCTTGACACCTTTTTCATAAAAATTAGCTGTAGAGTATTTATACTCACAAGGATCTTTAACTAATTTCCAATGTTTTGACAGTGGATTTAAATGAATATAATTTAACTTTTGATAAGCCACATTTTTAGTATACAAGTGAATGGCTAAAGAATCTCTCTGCCAAAACTCATGGGACTTATTGATCGCCTCCACAGCATATTTTGACAATCTATTTTTACCTTTTAATAACAACCTCTTTCTAAACTCATGGGCGGTATATTTCAAAAAAGAGCCTTGTGTTGTTTCCTTTCCATTATCTTCATTGATTCGCCATATCAAATGCAAATGATTGGGCATGATCACAAATGCAAAAACATCTATTTTTCCCTTCTCACTTAAGTAGGTTAAGGAATTAAGGATGATGTTTTTATAGTGATCATCCATCAATAAGTATTGCCATTTGTTGATGGTTGCTGTCCAAAAATAAATTTCTCCTTTGCGAATGTACGACTTTCGTTTGTTGTCCGATGTATCTTTATCCATAATAAAAAATGAAGTAATTTTAGTAGTGAAAAAACAATAAAAATGGTTTGAGAGGTAGTATGAGGTATGAGCTGGTTCGTGAGACACGAACCAGAGCGGTGGGGTTTATTTAAAACAAAAAAATCAACCTTGGTTCGTATATTATGAACCAATATGTTAATACCCAAACTCACGAACCTCAGCCTTGGATCATGTCTCACGAACCCAAACTCTAAACTCTTTAATCAAGACATAAAAAAGTCCTGTTACGCTTCTCGCACAACAGGACTTTTTATAGTGATAGAAATGTTTGTAACGAAGCCTTGGTTCGTGAGACAGGAACCCAAACAAGAAAATTTTGTACCTATGCTTCGTTGATTACAATCTTAACAATCTTATCGCCTTGTTTGATTTGGTCAACAATCTCAACGCCTTCTACGACTTTACCAAAACACGTATGATTTCTATCGAGGTGAGCGGTATTGTCTCTACTGTGACAAATAAAGAATTGAGATCCACCGGTATCACGTCCTGCGTGTGCCATAGAAAGTACACCACGATCGTGGTATTGATTGTCGCCTTTCAATTCGCATTTAATAGTATAGCCAGGGCCACCATTGCCGATACCATTGGGACATCCACCTTGAATCACAAAGTTGGGAATGACACGATGAAAATTCAACCCATCGTAATATCCTTTTTGGGCTAAGGTAACAAAGTTTTTTACGGTCTCAGGAGCATCTTTTTCATAAAACTCTACTTTCATGATGCCTTTTTCTGTATGTATTTCTGCAGTTTTCATAAGATGTTGTTAATGCTTTTACAATGTTCAAAATTAATTCAAAATAGATTGTGATACAACCTTACTTTACTCTTCCCAGAAAACTAATTTACCTCCCTCATTCACAAGATATTGTTTGCCATCTTTAATCAATACGGTACGTCTGGTCGTAAGATCTTGTGTGTAATTGTCGTATTCGGGTTGTAACACCCATTCCCCTGATTTATTAATTAATCCGACTTTACCTTGAAGCATGGCTGGCGCTAATCCTTTCACAAATAAACCACTTTTATCAAATTGAGGTTTGATCGTTTCTTCTAGTGTAGAGTTGATATATCCCCATGTTGTTTTCGTTTTAAATGCTAAAGCTCCTTCACTCCATGTATCGAGATCATTATACTTTGTTTTTACAGCCTCTCCGGAAGGTTTAATGAGGAATAAACTTTTTCCTGCTCTCGCTTTAAAGTAACCTTCTCCACAGGATGAAATCGTATCGTATTTGATGGTACTGATCACTTGACCATTGTTTTTAATTAATCCTTTTTTTCCGGCTTTCGTTACTACTGCGGGCCACTCAGGAATATTTCCATAGCTTATGGCATCGTATGTTAATTCACCTTGTGTTTGCATGAGGTAATTCACAACACCGTATTGATTGTCTTTACATACTTTATACAAGCCATTGCTACAAGCATATACCCATGAATAGGTTTCAGGCCAAATGATTTTCTTTTCATTGCGTAATCCCCATTGTCCTGCTTTCTTCACCCACCATTCCTTTTGTATTGTTTTTGTTGCCGTTACAATTTCTTCGAATTCAAATGGGATGATGGTCTTGCCTTCTGCATTGATTAAACCATAACTGTTGTTGTTCGATACGATGGCAAACCCATCGATCAAAGCTTCTGCTTTCGTATAACCTGTTTCAAAAGCCAAGACTCCTGTATTCGCATGACAATAATATATGCTGTTGTTTTTTTCAACCCTGACTAAACTACTCGTATCTTCTGTATAAACTTTATCGTACGTACTTTGATCAGCCTTATAGTTTGTACTTCCAATAGCCATTAGTTGTATTCCTTTTTCTTTTTTCAACAACCATAAAGTACTGTTGGTATTATTCATGATGTCATCAAACTCAAATGGAATGACCGTATTGTTTTTGATGTCGATAATTCCCCATTTGCCATTTTTATTTACAGCTGCTTGTGTCTTTTGAAAAGGTTTTACGGCTTCGTAGCTTACAGGTATGTATACTTTCCCCATACGTGTCGCAAATCCATATAGACCATTTTGTTTTACCGAACAATAACCAGCACTGAACTCACCAATGGCATCGTATACGAGGGGTAACTTTACGATGCCTTTAAAATCAATCAACCCATACTTTTGATTTTGTTTTACGATGAACACATTCGGTTGATATAAACCAATGCTGTCGTAGACAGGGTTGGTTATGATTTTTCCTGAAAAATGAAAAATCCCCCATTTGTCTTTTTCTTCGAATAACAATTCGTGTTGGGTAACCCGTTTGACGTGTTCAATGGTAAGCGGCAGCAAGTAAGCGCAGTTCACATGATTCAACACACCAAATACTTCGCCTTGTTTAACCAGGCTGGCATTGGGAGACATGACTTGTATCATGTCGTATTGTAATGCGCATAGTACTTTATTTTTGCTTTCATCTACCAAGCCCCATTTTTTATCTTTCAATACCCATGTTAATTCAGCATTGGCAATGGGATTGATGTCGGTATATTGATGAGCTAAAATGATTCTGCCTTTTTCATCTAATAATCCCCATGCTCCATTTTTCTTTGCCCATATTTTACCATTACGGAAATCGGTTAGTTTTTCGTATTGCAAAGGAAGTAACACCATTCCTTCACAACTGATGACACCCGATAAATTGCCTTTTTGGACTACGGCTTTATTTTCTCTGAAAGGACTTACTTTGGTATAGATGGGTTCCAAGACCATCATGCCAAAGACATCGGTATAGCCCCACATGCGTTTATTTTTGTCATAGCGTGGTACTAATTCTTCGCAAGGTTGAGTTACTTGTGCTTTTATGGTATATGAATACAAGGAAACAACAATCAAAACAAGCAATGTGTGTGTGTATTTAAGCATAGCTATAAAGGCAATTGTTTATCAATAAACGAATAAATGAACGGTTGTATTATACGGGAAAGAAGAGGTACGCTACAGTAATGGCAACAAGCACCGAGACAAGATCTGCAATGAGTCCACAACTCACGGCATATCGGCTGTTTTTGACACCTACAGAACCAAAGTATACGGCAACAATATAAAGCGTAGTATCTACCGAACCTTGAAAGATGCATGCCAAGCGGCCGGCAAAAGAATCCGGTCCATAATTTTTTTGCGCCAACAATTCCAACATCATACCTCGTGCACCCGATCCGCTCAAGGGTTTCATCATGGCTGTGGGTAAGGCAGGAACAAAATGCGTAGGTAAGCCAGACCATTCAAACAAAGCGGTAACGCCATTCATGATAAAATCAAAGCCCCCACTACTTCTAAATAAAGTAATGACACACAATATAGCTACCAGGTAAGGAATAATGCGTACAGCCGTATTAAACCCTTCTTTAGCACCTTCAATAAATACTTCGAATACGCTTATTTTTTTCCATAAAGCCATGACGATAAAAGAAGTCATGATGGTAAATATGGTAAGGGAAGCCATTAAGTTTGAATAGACTTGCATTTGACTTTTTTCTAAAGACAAAAAGAAATAGATGACACCCGCAATAAACAAGCACAAAGACATCAAGCCTAAGAATAAAGTTCTGTTGAACAAGTTGATGCGTTGTTTAATACTGACTGAAATGAGACCGGCCATGGTGGCGGAGAAGGTAGTAATGAGAATAGGGATAAATACATCGCTGGGATTTGCAGCGTTAAACTGCACCCTGTACATGATCACCGTGATGGGAATCAAAGTAAGTCCTGCCGCATTCAGTACCAAGAACATGATTTGTGCATTACTTGCTGTTTCTTTATTGGGATTAAGCTCCTGCAATTCTTTCATCGCCTTCAAACCCATCGGTGTAGCGGCATCGCCTAAGCCCAACATATTGGCAGACAAATTCAACATCATACTACCCGTTGCAGGGTGTCCCTTTGGAACTTCTGGAAATAGCTTGCGAAAAAAGGGATCGATCAAATTGGCTACTTTTTGTATGGCGCCAGATAGTTCTCCGATCTTCATCATGCCCATCCAAAACGTAAGAATACCGGTAAGCCCTAACGCAATTTCAAAACCTGTCTTTGACATGTCCATCAAAGCGGTAAACATGGTAGAAAAAATTTGTTGATCTCCTGTTAAAATCCATTGACCAAGACCAAAAACCATGGCTAATAAAAACAAAGCAACCCAAATGTAGTTTAGTATCATAACATGAGATTGAATAACAGTTCAAGTTAATAAAAAAAATTAAGTAGTCAGGTATCAGTGGTCAGGTATCAGTGGTCAGGTATCAGTACGAGGATTTCTTGGATAAATAAAAAGAGCCGAAATTCAAATTTCGGCTCTTTCTGATCACTGATGCCTGACCACTGTCTACTGTTTGTTATCCTGCGAATACTGATACGCCAGTCGGTAGGCCTTATCGTAATAGATGCCTAGGTTTTGCCAATCGAAATGTTCCGATGAGTTTTCTGCTCTGTTACGTTGGGAAATACGTTCTCTTCTGGATTGCTGCACAAATTCAAACAATTGGTTAGACAATTGTTCTGCGGCATCATGGTAACTTTGTGTTCTACGGTTTACCACATATATCCCCTTTTCTTCGTTGTTAGGAATATTATTCAATACATAATCTCCAAAACCCGATAAGTCACTGGTTACCGTGGGTACACCGGAAGCGATAGATTCTAATGGCGTATAACCCCATGGTTCGTAATAACTAGGGAAAACACCCAAGTGACAACCGCGTACAAATTGACTATAGTCCATGCCAAATAAGGGGTTAGAGGAACTGATAAAGTCAGGGTGATATACCACTTTTACTTTATCGTCGGCATTGTTGACCAGGTTGGCATTACGCAAGAAGCCTAATATTTCATCTTGTGCATCGTAAACTAAATTATGAGTCACCACAATTGGAAGTTCGTGTGATTTCCAGGAAAGTAAGTTACGTCTTAAACGTAATTTCCAATAATCGTCTACAAAATTACTTAAATCAGGAAGCTTTAAATCTTCTGAAGCAGATGCTGCTTCAAACAATTTTTCATGTACTTGATCTACGATGGAATCGCAGGTACGCCTGATTTCCTCCATGACAGCACGTGATTGTAATACCAGTGGGTTAATGGTATGGAAAGGTTGTTTCGTAATGAAAAACATAACCACAGTCATGTCCATTCCCGCATTTTTCATCTTCCAGTTTAAACGGGCTAAAGCTTCCAGTGTCATGTCGAATCCTTTGTTTCGGTATTCGTAACGGCCGGACGTGAAGAAGTAAAGCGTTTTATCTAAATCGAATTTATAACTCTGGAAAAAATGACCAATGATGAATTGGTTGATTTTATCTTTATAATCTTTGTGTAAGTTCTGGAATTCATGTAAAGCAGTGAAGCGTTCGATGTTTAAGCCATTGGGAAGAATTAAATCGGGTGTTCGTCCTAACAAGTAGGTACATTCTTTGGCGGTAACATCACTTACGGTAGTAAATACATTTGCTCCGTGTGCAGCGGCGCGTTCTATAAATACGGCTGGTTCAATGTTGAAATTTTTGGCTTCATTGAGCCAATCGTAATACGGTAAATGCTCGTAGAAATCTCCGTCGTTCATTGCCAAATACCTGCCGAGCATGGTGGCATGCGTAGTGAAAATGGTAGCAATGGGAAGATTTTCGTAACGAATTTCAGGAATGGCAGTTCCTACCATCCATTCGTGAAAGTGTGCTAATATTTGTTTTTCCTGATTGATTTCTATGTGCAGGCAAGAGAAAAATTCTTTTACGGTAAAACCGAAGGCAATCACTTGATTTAACAGATCGTCGTGATCTGAAGTGGCAATGGCATGGTGATCCCAAAGGAAGTATTTAATTTCACCTAAGCGGTTGTATACACTGTATGGATTTATAAGTACGACTTTTGGCCTACCGGATACCAACCAATGTCCATAATGTGCTTCAATTCCTCTTTCACGAAGCTTGAGTACCGCTCTACCAATCGGATCATCGTAGCTATGAATGGGTTCAAATTCGGCGGAAGCTTTCGCAGGGAAATAAGGGCCAACCAAACAATAGTTGTCTTTCCATATTTCCATCATGGTGGGGACTTTCGAACGGATAACGGTATATATACCTCCTACTTGGTTACAAACCTCCCAAGCTACTTCGACCAATTGAGAAGATGTGATGTAATTTCCTGACATTGAAAAAGGTTTAATTAGATAATTGTACGGCGGAGAAAGTACTACGTTACAAGTAATCTATATTTTTTTGAACAACAAAATTATTTCCCTCTGGAAAGTAGGCTATCAAGTGATTCATACCTTCTCGCTCAAATACGCAGCCGTTGTCGATGTCTACCTGGTAATGCTTATCCCGCTTTGCCATCATGGTTTGAATCTCGTCCAAGGAAATTGGAGTATGCCCGTAAATTACAGTCTTGTAGTTGATTAAGGATGGATTTACGATCATTCCCCGGGTCCAAAACATGGCTTCCCGGTCTTCTAATGGATTGGGAATGGAAAAATTAAGTCCGGCATGTACGAAAATGTAGTTCCCATCGAAGTGATAATCTTTAAAATCTGCAATCCACTGTAGGTAATGCCCTGGAATATCTTGTACACGCGATACTCCAAAACTTTCAAGGGTTGTATTCCCTCCTGCTCTGATGAATCGTGGAACTAAGAAATCGTCATGAAATGCATCCAAGAGCATCAGCTCATGATTGCCCTTAAGTAAAGTAATGTTGTAGTGCTGTTGTTGGTAAGATAAAATAAGGTCCAGCACTTGTTTAGAGCGTGGACCTCGGTCAATGTAGTCACCCAATAAGATCAAACGATCTTTTGACGTATAGGCAATAGTTTCTAATAATTTTTGAAAAGTAAAGAAGCACCCATGAATGTCCGATATGGCGATTAACCTTCCCATGAGCAATTATAGGATGTCCACAATTTCTTCTGACATGGGCTTTACAGATGAAGGATAGAATTTCAACAACTCTCCTTTTTCATCGATCAAGTACTTACAGAAGTTCCAGCTTGGTGCTTTATCGTTCCATCCGTTTTTTGCAGGATCTGTTAACCATTTGTACAAAGGATGTGTCTCCTTTTTGATGTTTACTTTTTCCATCAATTGGAATGTGGTATGAAATTTTGTACTGCAGAAGTTCTGAATTTTCTCTGCTGAACCTGGCTCTTGTCCTCCGAAATCGTTGCAAGGGAAAGCAAGAATGACGACTTTATCGCCGTATTTTTGATGCAATTCTTCTAATCCTTCGTACTGGGGAGTAAAACCGCATTCAGAAGCCGTGTTGACGATCAACATCTTTTTGCCTTTCCACTGGGATAAGTCATAAGCTTTACCATCCAGAGCAGTGACATTGATGGTGTAAATACTTTCTTTAGAAGCGGTGATACCTGCTCCTTTACCTTCAGTAGAAACTGGATTTGATTTAATACTTCCTCCAAAACAAGAAGAAAGAAACATCAAGAGAGAATAGCCTAAGCCCATGGTCATTGTATTTAGTGGGGAGTTTTTTGAGTGCATAGTATTACATTTTTTCAGGAACACCTATACCCAATAACAACATAGACTTCATAATGGTTTGCTTCGTCAAAGAAGAAATCACCAGGCGGTAGTCTTGTTCTATCTTCGTATTGTTACCGATAATAGGAACCTCGTTGTACATACGGTTAAATTCTTTAGCGAGGGCAAATACATAATTGGCAACTTGTGCAGGAGAATAGGATTCGGCTGCTTCTGCTAATTTGACAGGAAATTCTTTCAACAAAGCTACTACACTGCGTTCAGATTCTGTCAAGGTATAATCATCGCTCAAGGCTGAAGCTTCCGGCAGAATATTCAACACGTTTGCTTTTCTGAGTATGGCAGCAATACGTGCATGGGTGTACTGGATAAAAGGACCTGTATTTCCTTGAAATTCGATCGATTCTTCTGGATTGAAAAGCATTGATTTTTTTGGATCTACTTTCAACAGAAAATACTTCAAAGCCCCTAAACCTAATTGATGATACAATTGCTTGGCTTCATCACTGGAGAAATCATCTATTTTACCTAATGCTCTTGTTCTTGCTTCTGCCGTATCCACCATTTCTTTCACCAAGTCATCGGCATCGACGACTGTACCTTCTCTTGATTTCATACGACCTGAAGGTAAATCCACCATGCCGTACGACAAATGAAAAATACCATCGGCGTAAGGACGGCCTAGTTTTTTCAAGATGTGTTTCAAGACGACAAAGTGGTAATCTTGTTCGTTACCTACCACATAAATGGAACGGTTGATGTTAAATTCTTTATACTTTAAATCAGCTGTGCCCATGTCTTGGGTAATGTATACCGAAGTTCCATCGCCACGTAAGACGAGTTTTTGATCTAAGCCCTCAGCCGTCAAATCGATCCATACCGAGTGGTCTTCTTTTTTGAAAAACACGCCATGGGCTAAGCCTTCTTCTACCGTCGTTTTACCCAGCAAATAGGTATCGGATTCATAATACATTTTATCAAAGTCGACACCGATGGTGCGGTAGGTTTCATTAAAGCCTTCATACACCCATCCATTCATTGTTTTCCAAAGGTCGATGGTCGCTTTGTCTCCTTGTTCCCAAAGTAAGAGCATGTGTTGTGCCGATAACATGATCGGTGCTTTTTTCTTCGCTTCGTCTTCCGTCATTCCTTCTTCCATCAAGGCTTTCACTTCTTTACGGTAGGCCGCGTCGAATAGCACATAATATTTACCGACCAAGTGATCCCCTTTCAATCCAGCACTTTGTGGTGTTTCTCCTTTTCCTTCCAATTGGTAGGCGATCATGGATTTACAGATATGAATCCCTCTGTCGTTGACCAAGTTAGCTTTAATGACATCGTAACCACAAGCTTTCAAAATCTCTGAAATGGAGAACCCTAAAAAGTTATTGCGTAAATGTCCCAGGTGTAAGGGTTTATTGGTATTGGGTGAAGAGTATTCTACCATCACTTTGACTCCTTTCCCCTGATTGGGTTGAGGGATACCTTCGGTGAAGTAATTTTTCAGTAAATGAGTCCAATACGTTGAACTCAGTACTATGTTTAAAAAACCTTTGACCACATTGAATCCAGCGGTTCCTTCTACATTGGCCAACAAATATTCTCCTAATTCCTTTCCTAAATCATCCGGCTTTTTAGCTGTTGGTTTCAGAAAAGGAAAAAGCACAAAGGTCATATCGCCTTCGAACTCTTTTTTTGTTTCTTGTAATACTAACTGAGCTTCAGGAACTTCAATGTTAAATTGGGTGCCAAAATAAGTCTTAATTGCTGCGGCTATTCTTTTTTCCATGTCGGAGATTATCTCAAAATCGAAAGCAAAAATGCTAAAAAAAGCGTGAATATCCATCAGTCTTCGTGGTATTCATTTATTATAGTCAGACACTTGGAGAACTATGCTTTTTAATGCATTATTGCGACAAATTTAACTCTTATTCATGGACAGGTACATTGATCTTATTGACCAAACCTTTTATTTCCCTACGGAAGAATTTCAAGTAGAAAATAACCAATTGCTTTTCAATGGTGTTCCCTTGATGGAAGTCATTGAAAAATATGGTACCCCGTTGAAGTTGACTTATCTTCCGAAGATTGGATCCCAAATACAAAAAGCCAAAAAGTATTTTAACGATGCCATTCAAAAGAACAATTATCAAGGCACCTATACTTATTGTTATTGTACCAAGTCTTCGCACTTCAGTTTTATATTAGAAGAAGCACTTAAGAACGATATACATATCGAAACTTCATCTGCCTTCGACATTCCGATTATACGCATTCTTCATCAAAAGGGAAAAATCAGCAAAGATAGCTTTGTACTTTGCAATGGATACAAGAAAGAATTATACACTCAAAATATTTGTGATCTCATCAACGATGGTTTCAACTGTGTGCCCATCCTTGATCACTTAGAAGAAATTGAAGATTACCAAAAAGGTGTCAAAGGAACTTGCAACATCGGTATTCGTATGGCTGCAGATGAAGAACCTAAGTTTGAGTTTTACACATCTCGTTTGGGTGTCCGTTACAATGATGTGATTGATTTCTACAACACGAAGATCGCTACCAATCCTAAGTTTAAATTGAAAATGATGCACCTGTTTATCAATACAGGTATCAAGGATACGACGTATTACTGGAGTGAATTGAGACGGTTCTTAAACAAGTACTGTGAACTCAAGAAGATCAATCCTGATCTTGATTCTATTGATATTGGTGGTGGATGGCCGATTAAGACATCGGTGCATTTTGACTACGACTACGCTTACATGGCCGATCAGATTGTACAAACCATTAAGAAAGTATGTGAAGAAAATGGAGTACCTACTCCTAACATATTTACCGAATTCGGAAGTTTCACCGTAGGAGAAAGTGGTGCCGCCATTTATTCGGTTTTGGGGACGAAACTTCAGAACGACAAGGAAGAATGGTACATGATTGACAGTTCGTTCATTACTACCCTTCCCGATGTATGGGGTTTAAATCAAAAATACTTGTTGTTGCCAGTCAACAATTGGGATAAACCATACAATAAAATTAAACTGGGTGGTATTACATGTGACAGTATGGATTATTACAATGCCGAAGCGCATCAAAACATGGTGTTTATGCCACGGTATAAAGAAAATGAGAAACAATACATCGGTTTCTTTCATACCGGTGCTTACCAGGAGTCTCTGGGTGGATACGGAGGGATACAGCACTGTCTGATTCCTGCACCTAAGCATGTTTTGATCGACAAAGACGAAAATGGGAAGTTCAGCTATAAATTATTTGCAGAAGAACAAAACAAAGAAAGCATGTTGAAAATACTGGGTTACACGTCTTGAGAGACAATCCACTGAGCCGCTTCCAATAAATTATGACATACATGAAGGGCGTCCTCTGCGGGATGCCCTTCTTCGTGTATATGGACTGTTTTAATGCCTAGTTTTTTCGCAGGCACTAAATCTCTTCCCCGATCGCCTACCATATAAGATTTAGAAATGTCTATACTGTGCTTGGCAATGGCTTTTTCAAACAACAACGAGCCGGGTTTACGTCCTAAAGATCGGGTAAAGTTTTGATGATATGGACTGTAGAAAATATCGTCGATGGCATGATCCGTAATTTCATGCATATAGGCATGGCATTTTGCTACATCTTCGTGTGTGTATATTCCTTTAGCAATTCCCGACTGATTGGTGATGAGTACCAAGAAATAACCTTTCGATTTCAATAAAGCCAGGGCTTCCTTTACTCCTTTGACCAAAACAAACTGTTCTACCTTATAGGTATAATTCACATCATCCACATTAATGACACCATCTCGGTCAAGGAACACACATTTCATAGTCAAGGAATCTAATCGGCTTTGTTGAGAGTTATCATTATACTTTTCACTCCGTGTAAAATTAGTTAATATTGGATAAAATCACGCGTTTATGATCGCAATTATCGGTGGAGGTATTTCCGGCTTGTCTTTAGCCTATGCCTTGCAGCAACAAAATAAACCTTATATTTTACTGGAATCCAGTACTGTAGCGGGCGGTTACATGCAGAGTGAAATACGATCAGAGGTGGTGATCGAAAAAGGTCCTAACTCCATCTTGGCCGACGACTTTGTGTTCCGGTTTTTACATGAGCTCGGACTTCAGGATGAAATAGTCAAAGCCAGCAGCATCAGCAAAAAACGCTTTGTTTATAAAAAAGGGAAGTACCGTGCTTTACCTTCCGGACCGCTCAGTTTGTTGTTCAACACGTATTTTTCTTTTCGGAGTAAATTGAAAATTTTGGGAGAGTTTTTTAATGGCAACAAACCGGCTCAAGGACTTAGTTTATATGATTTGGTGACCGAACGTTTTGGTCAGGAAGTTGCCGACTATGCACTCGATCCATTCGTATCGGGTGTCTACGCTGGAAGTTCCAAAGAGCTCTTGGCCGATTTATGTTTTCCCGTACTGAGAAAAAACATCGATCAATACGGTTCAATCTTAAAAGGATTGATTAAAAATCCTCCGCAACGTAAAACCTCCATTACCTTTCGAAGAGGCTTACAGCAATTGATTGATACCCTTGCTCAACGTATTATCCATAAACGTTATGGTGTAGAAGTGATTTCTATGAAACAAGAAGAAGGTACTTGGAATTTGTCTTTAAAAACTTCCGATGGCCTGGAAATACTACCGTGCCAACAAGTCGTGATGGCCATACCTGCTTTTCGCGCAGCCCCAATTGTGAAAACATTTTCAGAGGCCTGGGGACAAAAATTAGCAGCCGTTGACTATCCCATGGTTCGTAATGCACATTTAGTTTTTCATAAAGAACAGTTTGCTTTTAAGGCAGAAGGTTTTGGCGCTTTACACCCTTCTGTTGAACCCCTATTTACTGCAGGAGTGATTTGGAACTCTTCTGTTTTTGATGGGAGAACACCCAATGATCAGGTGTTGTTGACGTGTATGGTAACGGAAAAAAGGACGCCTGAGCTTAGAAACATGAGTGAAAAAGAAGTCGAAAACCGATTACTTGCTGAAATCAAAGCCTTGTATGGAATCACAGGAGAACCTGTTGCAATGTACACTGGCATTTGGGAAAAAGCAATTCCTCAATACAATCAGACCATGAGAAGTATTTTAGAAAATCGTAAGGATTTAGAGAAAATGAATGTTTATATTTGTTCTAATTGGCCTCAGGGAATTAGCATTACGGATTGTATCCATCATGCACATGAACTGGCAGGACAATTGGTCTAACAAAGATTGAACATGTCTCAAGCACCTGCATTAGTTGTCATACCTACCTATAATGAATGTGAAAACATTGAGGCTTTGTTACGTAAAATTTTTTCTTTACCTGAACGCTTTGATATTTTAATCATCGATGATGGATCTCCTGATGGTACGGCCAACATCATTAAAACACTTCAAGTTGAATTTCCCGATCAATTACATTTGGTAGAACGTCAAGGTAAACTGGGCTTAGGAACAGCCTACATTGCTGGCTTTGATTGGGGATTGAAACATCAGTACCAGTACATCTGTGAAATGGATGCGGATTTTTCTCACGATCCCGACGATTTGGTACGCCTTTATCATACCTGTACACAAGAAGGTGCAGATTTAGCCATCGGTTCCCGTTACATCAACGGCATATCAGTGGTCAATTGGCCCATTGGACGGGTACTCATGAGTTATTATGCCAGTGCTTATGTACGTACTGTAACAGGACTCGATGTCCAAGATACGACGGCAGGATTTAAATGTTATTCCAATAAGGTATTGAGCAATATCCCATACCAAACCGTAGAGTTTTTAGGTTACGCCTTTCAAATACAAATGAAGTTTTTAACCTGGAAATACGGATTCAAAATTATCGAAGTCCCTATTATCTTCAGAGACCGTACCAAAGGCGACTCTAAAATGTCTACCAGTATTTTTACAGAAGCGTTTTGGGGCGTATTAAAAATGAAAGTCAAAAGTTATTTTACTGCTTACCATATTGAAAAATAAAAAAAATCGTTGTCTTTTTGATGCGACTCCTTCAGGGTCGATTTGTCCCGAAACGATATCATAACAATCTATAAAGATGCAATCCCTTTGGTATTCATGCATGAACCTGTCTTTGCATCCGAAGGATTCACAGGTCTATAGTTTAAATACCAGATATCATACACCGACCCAGAAGGGGTCGCATCTCTTTTTATAAATGAAAGGTCTATAATATAACTCATACGGGGGCTTTAGGCGACGGACGAGTTCTTCTGATTCAACCCTCCATTTTTATATCCTTTGATCTACTCAGAAGCAACTCGGCCTGAAACGAATAAAATCGTTGTCTTTTTGATGCGACTCCTTCAGGGTCGATTTGTCCCGAAACTTCGGGATATCATAACAATCTATAAAGATGTAATCCCTTTGGTATTCATGCATGAACCTATCTTTGAATCCGAAGGATTCACATGTCTATAGTTTAAATACCAGATATTATACACCGACCCAGAAGGGGGCGCATTGCTTTTTATAAATGAAAGGTCTATAATGTAACTCATACGGGGGCTTTAGGCGACGGACGAGTTCTTCTGATTCAACCCTCCATTTTTTATATCCTTTGATCTACTCAGAAGCAAACGGCCTGAAATGAGTTTCGGACAAACAAATTCCAATGAAAAAGTAAAGAATATTTTTCTTTTTACAGCGCTATTTTTTATTGATCACATACACCGCTCCAACACCCATGATACCCCCTATTACCGTATACCACTGTGGAACTTCATGTAAAAAGAACCATGAACCTAAAGCGGCTGAACATGGTACCAGGAATACAAAGCTACTGGCTTTGCTTGCCCCTAAACGGGAAGTGGCTACAAAGAAAAATGTAGTGGCTAAGGTGGTGGTGATGACTGCGCTGAACAACATATTTCCCCAGAAATAAAGATCTCCTTTCCAGAACAAGTTTATATTTGCCACTTGCTGGGTGAAAAACAACATTACCAAACAAGCAAGAGCATATAACCACAAGCTGAAGGCCAAAGGAGAACCATAACGAGATCCTCTTGCTGTAAATAAACTTAAGATGGCCCAGGTAAACGTAGCCAGTACAAAATAAAGATTACCGGCATCAAAAATGCTTTGCCAATTGTTCCAAGCCCTCAACAATACAATACCCGCCAAAATTCCAATAAACAGTCCTAGTGTTTCCTTACCCGTTGGTTTACGCCAAGTCATCAATAACATGATCCCATAAGAAATGATGGGATTTAATGTGGTTACCAATACTCCTCCGGCCCCAGGTTTACCATGGTAAAGCCCCTTAAAAAACAAATAATTATACAAAGCTATGCAGAGCGCAGCAGCTGTTAGATCGAGCCAACCTTTTCGTTGTACCTTTAAATTTTCTTTGATGGCCAAAAGGATCAATAACAAAGACAAAAAGGTAATGACAAAGCGAAACAAAGCAATGCTCTGAATTTCTCCGTAGCCAGACAAGACTTTCCCGGATGCCCAGCTTAAGCCCCAACAAAACATGCTCAATGCCATTCCTATTAAGAACAGTTGCTTGTTGTTTTCTTGATTTTCTATTTTTGGGATTGACATAATATGATGATCGAACGATTGATAAACAAACCTGTTTAAAACAAAAAGGCAAACATTAATGTTTGCCTTTTTGATTCGTTACTTGACAACATTCGGGCAATTCGGCATGGTGTTTTTCATTCATATGTACAGCCTCTGTGCTGTGTCCTAAATCGGCACATTGTTTTTCAATGGCTAGTCGTGAAGTGAGTGTACTATCATATACAACCTTCAAGGCTTCGTTTTTTACATTGTAAAATGCACCTTGAACTCCTTTCATTTCCTTTACTCCTTGTTCAATACGTTCTTTACACATGCCACAATTTCCCCGGACGTAAAAAGATTCTTCTTTGGAAGTTCCTGAACCGCAAGCATAAGCAAGCAGAGACAATGTAGAAAATAAAAATAACTTACGTATACCCTTCATAATCGTGATTTTATATTCAAAAATACTTAATTTGGAACTACAACCAAAACATCATGCTATGCTAAAATGGTTCAAAAAAGAAAAACCGGGGATAAAAGTTTCTACCAACATCAATTGTGCGAGCTGTGTAGCCAAGATAAAACCATTTTTAGACGAGGATCCCAGAATAGATTCCTGGGAAGTGGATACGGATGACCCCAAAAAAACACTTGTGGTACAGGGAGCCATTAGTTTGGAAGAACTGGCGGCCATCATTACGAAAGCAGGCTATATTATAAAACAATAATTTTTGTCCTTTCGTAAGAAAGAATTATTTTTGAGGCTTGAATAACTCATTTATGGCAAATATATCAGACGTATCGAAAGGTTCATTTTTAAGATTCAACAATGAACTGGTAGTTGTAACAGACTATGAACACCGTACTCCCGGTAATTTAAGAGCATTTTATCAAGTTAAAATGCGCAATGTAAAAACGGGTAAATTTGTAGAAAACCGTTTCAGAGCAGGTGAAGACGTGGAAATGGTAAGAGTCGATGTAAAAGACTACCAATACCTATATCAGGAAGGCGATAGTTTCGTGTGCATGGATCTGGAAACATTTGATCAGATTTACATCTCTGGAGAGCTTTTCGGTGATGCCGCTAAATTCTTGAAAGAAGAAATGATCATTCGTGTTTCTTTGGATGGAGATACTCCTCTATTGGCCGAATTACCTCAGTATGTTGAACTAGAAATCTCGTATACAGAACCTGGTATCCGAGGAGATACAGCAACCAAAACATTAAAACAAGCGACAGTAGATACGGGAGCTATCATTAACGTTCCTCTCTTTGTGAACATTGGTGATCGTGTAAAAATCGACACCAAATCTGGAGATTACATTGAAAGAGCAAAATAAAAAAATCCCGAGCTTTAATAACTCGGGATTTTTTTATTTATAAAAGATCAACAACAAAATAAAGGCGATAATAAAAGAGAGGTACATTAACGCATCGACACGAATGTATTCTTTGTACTTTTTATAAAACTCGATTAGTCCTTTCATATCTTTTCTGTATTGACCTAAAGTTAATAAATCTATGAAAATAATTCAAGTGAACATTGAGCACATTCAAAAGGAATACCCAAGAGCTTGGCAAGATTTTACAGACTTTCATACGGAACTTTGCAAAGCATCTAATTTTGTATCTTCCTTACAATTTGAGCAATATCCTTTTGAATACCAATTGGGTATATTTTTCAGGTATTTCAATGAGAACGGAATTGAATTGGATGTATGCAACATCGAATTTGAATTAATTCCAGCAGTAATTGAAGAAAATTTCAAAGGACATAACCAGTCGGTAGCTCATTTTTCTTAAGGCTTAAGGTAAACTTTTTGCAAAGATTCCATCACTTGATGTGCCGCAGGACAGATGAAGGTATTTTTTAAAGTCAAGTCTAAAATCTGTCCAAACTTTCTACGATCCGTGTGAGGATATTCTCTGCACGCTTTCGGTCGATCTTCGTATACACTACAGTAATTGTCGGCCCCTAAAAAAGGACAAGGGACTTCTTTCAACACCCAATCTCCATCTTCATCCAAGCGCAGGTAGTGATCTCTGAAATCAATGTCTTTCACTTTAAAATGCTTGGCTAAACGACTGATGTCTTTATCCGTAAATAAAGGGCCTGTGGTGGTACAGCACATGGCGCATTGCAAACAATCGATGCATTCAAATGCTTTTTCATGAAAGGTCTCAGCCTTTTGATCGAGGTCAGCAGGCTTTTTCTTTTTTAAAAACTTGATGAGCCTTTTATTTTCGGCTTCCGATTTTTTACCGAGTTCTTTCTGTTTTTGTGGTGTATACATGATGAAAAGTAACACAATGCTTGAGACACATGGTATTACATCTTAAGAATTTTGAACTCTACTCTTCTGTTTTGTGCCCGGTGTTCATCGGTATCGTTGGCTACTGCCGGAGCTGTTTCTCCATATCCTTTGGCCAGCATACGGTCTTTAAAGATACCCTTTGCCGTAATGAATCGTACGACCGATTCTGCCCTTAATTGTGACAGTTTTAAATTGTATTCGTCACTGCCTTTGTCATCGGTATGGGCAGAAATTTCTACGACCATCGAAGGATTGGTATTTAATAATTCTACGACACGTTCTAACTCCAATTCGGATTCTTTGGTTAATGAAGACGAATCAAAATCAAAAAACACATTGTTCAAGACAAAAGAAGTATTGGTCTTTAACGGTTTTAGTTTGATTTGTTTGTTGACCGTTTTGTATTTGCTTACATTTTCCAAATCGATGACTTCCGATTCAAAGGTATGTCCTTTTGAAACTACCGACACATCATACTTTCGTCCTTCTTCTAAGAACAACTGGTACTTTCCTGTCGTGCTGTTGTTTTCCACTTCTTGAACTTTTTCTTTCTTTTTCAGATCGCTGACTTTGACTACCGCAGGAATGGCTTTTTTAGTTTCTTCATCGACAACATTCCCTTCTACTACTACAATTTTATCCGGTCTAAATTCCTGAGGTAATTCTATTTTATAAATATCATCTTTGTTATTGCTCATGGTACTGGAAAGATAAATAATATCTCCAGATGCGGGTACAGAGATTAATTCATCGTCTTTTGATGTGTTGATGAATTCCAGAGGAACAGGTTTTGACCAAGCTTTATTTTTATATTTCGATTCGTATAAATCATAACCTCCTTTTCCTCCTGGTCGGTAAGAAGAAAAGATCAAGGTACGTCCATCGGCCATAATACGGGGATAACCTTCACAGCCCAGATTAATAGGAGCAGGTAAAGGTTTGGGATTGATGAAAAATGCGCCTCTTTTTTGTGCGATGAAAATTTCACAGCAACGTTGTCCCGTTGGTGAACTTCCTTCTGCTGCACGCATAAAGTAAAGCCAGTATCCATCGGCAGAAAGAGAAGGAAAACCATCGTATCCTGTACTGTTGATTGTCTTACCTAAGTTCTTCGGCGCAGACCATGTATCCCCTGTTCGCGTACTCATCCAAATGTCCACTCCTCCAATAGAACCTTTCATGTTGGACGTAAAAAACAAGGTATTTCCATCGTAGCTGATACAAGGTCCTCCGAGAAAATCTCCAGGAGCGACTTGATTATTGATGACCTCCAAATCTTTCGGTTCAGTCCATACACCAGGTCTAATTTGTGTGGTAATATAAAGTCTCCATCGTCCACTTTTATCCGATTCAAAAATCATGGTATTGCCATCAGCACTTACTGTAGGTGCGAATTCAGAATATGTTAAGGTATTAATGGGTTTACCCAATGTTTGCAAATTGGGGTTTTGTATTTGCTTTTGTTGAGCAAAAAGGAATGTGCCTTGTATACAAAACACGACCAAGCTTATGATTATTTTAGTCATCGTCTTCTTCGTTTATGTCTGGTAAACTCAACCAATATTGCTTCAGTAATAAATACGATAAATAAGCCATACACAAACCTATGGCAATCATGACCAACAATTGATTGGGAAATAATGCCTGTACAACCAACATGCCTGTAAACTCCGCAAAGAACCACGCCAATACCATCGTTACCTTCCATTGCAAAGGAGCATAGCCTTTTGCTTCAGCAATTTTGCCTACTTCTCTGAGTATAAAATATAAGGCTATGATTTCAAGCATGGTGTTGTTGGTAGGAGTTCATCATCAGTTTTATTAATGCATTCCATTCCTCAGGATGGGTATTGATATAGATTTGTCCTGCATCTTGTAATGCTGTTAGATTTTCAGGAGAAACATCGTCTAGGCCATCAGAAGCTTTGTCTAATGCAGGATTGATACGTATAAATTTCGATTCAGGGAATAAGGAGCTTAGAATTACCGAGGTTTGCTCACTGACATTATTAGAAGACCCGGTGTTTAAAATATCCAATAGTGGAAATAACCATGTAAATGCGCCATTTAGTTCTTCTGCGGAAAAAGAAGGTTTGGTATAGCCTGTACCTAGAGAAATCCAAGTCAGTTCTGTATTGGTATTGATCAAGCCTTTCATTAAAAGATGTTCTAACAAAACTAAACTAGAGCTGTTGGCTACTACTCCTCCATCAATCAATGTATATGGATTCCCTTGAAGGTCTTGAATCGTAGCCGGAGTGAAATAAATAGGTGCAGATGTAGAAGCTCTTAACGCTTCTTTTACATAAAAAGATGAATTGCCTAATTGTTTCCCTCCTGAAAAGATAAAAGGTTTTCTATTTTCGAGATCATACGCTACAATCATGTTATCGTAGAGTAAATCCGACATGGTATGTTTTTTGAAAAAGAAATCGAAGTATTTTTCTAAGGCTACGGGTGAATATTTAGAGGATGTTAAACCTCCTAAACTTTTAAAGGACTCCCAGGTAGAGGCACGAAATATTTTTTGTCCTGCACTTAAATAAGCCCTTAAAATATAATGCGCATCGTATAAAGGTTGATCTGATGCAGGAGCAGACATGGATAAACCTGCTGTTATGATAGCACCAGTACTTGTCCCAGACAATACATCAAAGCATTCACTGATAAAAAGATGAGGGTCTTGTAAACGAGACCTAAGTTCTTCTTCTAATCGATGGAGGAGGTATAAAGGAACGACTCCCCTTATACCTCCTCCATCGATGGATAAAATGGTCAACTTAGTTCTTGCCGTGTTCATATCAGAATCGACTCATGTCTTGTTCAAAGCGAATAATGATGGAATCTTCTACATGCGATATTTCACTAAAGGCATCAGCAATTTTCTTCATAAAGGAAACACATTTGTGTTTCATGCCTTCATCAAAATCATAATCATAACGATTAGATTCCAATACATCGATGGCATAGTTATAAGCATCGTCTACTTTAATTTTACTGGAAGATAATTGTTCAAACATTTTGTTGATCCATTCGTTGTCCGTTTCAGAGAGTTCAAACTCCTTCTGAGCCAATTTGCGGATAATGTTTACTTCTTCTGCTTGTACTTCTCCATCGGCCATGGCAATGGCGTAGGCTAAACTCCCCATTGCTCTATGTATATTTTCCTTTGCCATAATTCAATTGGTATGATCTAATTACTGTTTACTTAAAATAGTGCATGATCGTTACATAAACAAACGAATAGTAAGAAAAAGTCCCGTTCCTATAGGTTGGAACGGGACTTTTTTATTTTATTTTTAAGCCATCCTGAGCCCGTTTATTGGTGGGCTCTAAGACAAGTACCTTATTCCAGTACAAATCGGCATTGGTTTTATCTTTTTTATACATGTAGTAGGTCGCCATGTATTGATATGCTTCAAGCATAGGATCTTTATACTTCACTTCGTCCGTACCACACAGCTCTATTACTTTTTCATAATGAGGTTTGGCTTGTCCTGTTTTGTAATCGGCATCGAGATAGGCATTACTACGTGCTCTGTAGATATAACCTATATACGCAGTAGGTCTTGCCAGGGTTAAGTAAGTAAAGGTGGAATCTGCTTCTTTGTATTTTTTACCAAAGTAATATGCTTTACCAATGCTTAGGTAATCGTTGTCGTCTGCTTTTAGTTTTTCAAATTTTTTGTTGTAAGAAGTAATTGCTGCATCGTATTTACTCTTGGTAAAATAGAAATTTCCTAAATCTGTCCACAGTTCATATTTACTTGAATCTTTTAAACCTGCAAATTCAATGTACTTGGTCGCCAGAGAATCATTTTCTTTTTTAAGGTATAACTTACCCATGTATTCATAATCGACGGCCAGGTATTTCTCTGGTGCTGTTTCTTTCATGAAACGGTCCAGGTATTCTAAGCCTTTATCGTAAGCACCCGTCTCATACAAGCAAAATGCTTTTAAACGCAATAAAATGGTATTATTGTATTTCTTTGATTCCAATTGATCAAAGACTGTCAGCGCTGTTTTGTAATCTTGTGTTAAGTATAAAAAGGAAGCATAACGGAATTGTGCATCGTCGTTGTTGTCAATTTTTTGCAAGTACAATTGGTAATTCTCAATGGCTTTCTTGTATTGTTTTGCTCTGTAATACAATTCACCAATGTCACGGTATATCGGTCCAAAATCTGGATCATGCCCTAAGCCTTCTTGAAACATCTTCATGCCTTCATCGTAGTTGCGGGCATTGGAATACAAGTTCCCTTTTTTCCAAGCGGTAACAGGACTTGCTGCATCAAGGTAAGAGGCTTTGTTGAAATAAGCCATGGCTGTACTTCCATCGTTTTTAACAAGGAAAGCATCGCCCATGATGACATGGCTATAGAAATTCTTGGGATCTACTTTAATGGCTTCCAGTAAAAGGGCAATGGCTTTATCGGCATTTTTTACATTTTTAGTAGAAACATAGTATTCCGCAATAACATTATAGGCATCCCCATTTTTTTTGATTAAACTGATGGCCTTCTCAAAATTCTTCTGGCCTTCTACTTCGTTTTTTTCTATGGATACTTTTCCTAAACCTGCATAGCTTAAGGCTTCTTTCTCATCCAAATTCATGGCTTGCATATAATATGTACGGGCAGAATCGTAGTGTTCTTGATTATAACATACTTCTCCTAAGTAGAATGTATATACCGCAGCATGTTTGGGATCGGCAGTGAGTTTTTGTTGAAAATAAATACGGGCATCAGATAAGCGTTCTTTGACCAACAGATCAATTCCTTTTTTTACATCTTGTGCGTGCACTGAAAACCCGGCAAGAAGAAGTACGAAAGAAAAGCGAAAGGTGTGTTTTAAAAGCATAGAATTCATCATGGTAATCTAATTAATCTCAATGGTTCGTGGTGGAATAATGGCTGGTAATAAACCCGACTTCAATATAATACGTTGTCCTCGTTCACTCAAAATAAATGAAGCAAAAGCTGAGCCAAAACTATTCAGAGCACCAATATTAATGCAATATATTGATCTTGATAAAGGATAGTATTGGTTATAAATCTGATCTTGAAATGGATACTGGGCTTGTGGATTTTTTTTGGTAATAATACCCATGAGCTTAACTTCTTTGGTAAACGAGCTATCGTATTGGTATCCAGAAAAATAAACAGAACTTACCAAGCCCAAATAATGTTCATCTTTGATGACTTGAGCCATCACCGCTTTTTCATCACCTGCTGCGTAGGCTTTTAATAGCTGAGGGTTGGGAAAATACTTCGCACACAAAACATGGTATGCAGAAGTGTTTGCATTATCCAAGACTACGCTCCAAGAATTTTTGTGTTGTAAAGCGTTGAGTAAATCTTCTTCTGTAATGGTGGTGAGGTTCGTTTGTTTATTGGCAATCAGTGCTAGAGCATCGTGCCACACCAAGTTGATTTTAGGATTTAGTTTTCGACGTGTAAACTCTTCTTGTTCTTTGTTTGTTGGTGGGTATGAACGTAAGATCAGATCTACCTTGTTCTCTTGAAGGTAGCGGTAAAGCTGTTTTTCTTTGGTGTAAATAGGGGTAATTTTTTGATAAGGATTAAGGCCTTCATAAACCTGAACAAGAGTATTCAACATGTAAGCTTGGGAAGAGTCTGTGGCAATGTATAAGGTATCTAAAGGTACCACAACAGAGCTTGTGCTTTCTTTTTGATCTTCCTGATTACAAGCAAGAATGAGAAGACTGCAACATAAGATGGCTATATAACTATAGATCTTTGTTGGTATTGTTTTTTTCAACGATGTATTCTTTATACCCTCTATAAAATCCATATACTAATATCAATGCTCCAATGACTGGCACATACGACTCATCCACAATGCCTTTGAGTGCATTGGGTTTGGTTAATATAAAAACGCCAATGGCAGTATAAATTACTGCCATTGCCATTCTAAAATAATGAAGTCCTTTATCTAACATCTATTCAGGTAACTTATAGACGATATCTACCTTGAATTTCACCTTCACCGCTACCCCGTTATTTTTTCCAGGTTTCCAAGGTGGCATCATTTTTACAACACGTTCCGCCTCTTTATCCATCGTAGCAGAAACCCCTTTCAAAATGTGTACGTCTGTAATCTCTCCTGTTTTATCTACGGTAAAACCAACAATCACCCGGCCTTCAATCCCTTTTTGTTCAGCATCGCGAGGATATTTGATGTTTTTTCCGATGAACTTCAGCATGGCATCACGACCACCTACAAATTCAGGCCATTCTCCTACATATGTATAGACTTTATTATCTTCTCCACCACCAATTTCAGAACTACCCTGCACATCGGTAATGACTTCGTTGAGGTTTTTATCCCCTTCCTGATTTACCGCAGCAATGTTTGTACTGTCCAAGTCTTGGGTTTTCGGAGGTAATTCTTCCGATTTTACTTCTCTATCGGGTTTAATTTCAGGAGGTAAGAATTTTACCAATTCCACTTTAGGAGGTTCTACTTCTACTGGAGGAGGAGGAGGAATATCTTTGTCGATTGGAATATCTTTCAACTCCGCGATGACTTCTACTTCCTTCTCTTCATAGACTTCTTTTTTAGTCCCTAGAAAAGAGTCAATGAACGTTTTAATTTTCGGGCTGAATGCAATCAACAAAAATATCACTAATGATATTATGAAAGCCCTGGTCATATAATTCCCGTAACGTACCCTTAAGGCATAGGAACCATAAGATTTGTTTCTGTTTTCGAAAACAAGATCATCAAGAGTCAGAGTCAGTGTGGAGGACAAACTATTTTCTTGTGTCATAAGATCTTTTTTTTCTTTGATGCGTACGTCTTCTAGTTCCTCTATCATAAGACCTCCCTAGTTTATTGGTTTTCTTCTTTGTATGCTGCCAGTTCCATTGCCACCAGCTTTTTATCTTCTTCTGTAATTTCGACTAAAGCATAACGCTCTGTCTTAGTAATGTGCATCTCGTCGATGATGTCTACGACATTGATGTACTTCGATTTTTCCATGGCTTTGATGACCACAACTAAATCTTTTACCTTTTTGTTTTTATCGAGCAATACAGAGCGGATACCTTCTTCGGGATTAAAGTTGGTTTCATGAAATTCTGGTGCTCCTTCGTTGGTGGTGTACCAGAATACTTTATCATTTTCACCTAAAATTACGGTCATCGCTTGCGACTCTTTTACATCTGGACGGTCGAGGTTTTTCTCGTTTTTATCCGGCATGTTGAGTTGCATGATCTGTTGCTTGCTGAGTGTTGTGGTAAGCATAAAGAAGGTAATCAACAAGAAGGCCAAGTCAACCATGGGTGTCATATCGACATTGGTTGATGACTTTTTGCGACTTTTTCCTGAGCCTTTACCTTTACCCGATCCTGAATCTTCTATTTGTGCCATGGTAAACTACCTGAATTATTTATTCTCCCGAAGGTTTAGCTTCCAGAGAGGTGATAAGACTAAACTTATTCAATTTCATTTCTTGTAAGGATGCGATCACCCTAGAGAATACCGCATATTCCGATTGCCTGTCTCCTTTTACAGCAATACGCATGGCTGGATTGATAGTCTTCGTTACACGAACCCATCCTTTCAACTCGTTATTCGTTGAATCCATCAGAATACCTTTTTGCTTGAAGTCTTTACGTTTCTCTTCAGGCAAACTAAGATAAAACGGCAATTCACTCATTGGAACACCAAAGGTTTCCGTCAATTCAAACGTTTTCTTTTGTTTGTCCGTCAAGCCCAGCTTATACATTTCATCTATTTTCTGAATCAACTCTCTTCTGATCGGCTGTTCTGCAACGGTAAAGAATACCGCTCCTTCATTACTGATTGAAATACGAAGAACGTTTTCATCTGGAAGTTTGGTGTCAGAAATCGAAGAAGGAACCTCGAACTTTGCCGGTTCCGGTACTTTCATCTTGGCCGTCAGGATGAAGAAAGTCAAGAGCAAAAAGGCTACGTCACACATGGCAGTCATGTCTAACGAGATTCCTTTTTTATTTGATTTTACTTGTCCCATCGATTATGTTTTTGCCCATTAAGGCGCTTTTAATACTAATTTCTTTAACTGATCAGGTGTCGCTTATTTGTTGTTGTCGGCGAACGTACGGTTGATGGTATAACCGATCTCATCAATCTTATGCGTCAAGTTATCGATACGGCTGTTAAAGAAGTTGTATGTAATGATGGCTAAAGAAGAAGCTGCAATACCCAAAGCAGTATTGATCAAGGCTTCAGAAATACCCGTTGCCAAAGCTTCCGCATTAGGTGTTCCGGAAGAAGCCAAAGCTGCAAAGGCTCTGATCATACCCAATACTGTTCCTAACAAGGCTACCAATGTACCGACAGAGGCTAATGTTGCCAGAATATTTAAGTTTTTTTCCAAATGAGGCATTTCCAAAGCCGTAGAATCTTCTACTTCTTTTTGGATTTCTTCCATTTTCTTTTCTTTCGATAAAGAAGTATCGGCTACAATGCTTTTGTATCTGTTCAACACAGAAACCGTTACATTACCTACAGAACCTTGTTGACCTTCACATACTCCAATAGCACCGTTAATATCATTTTTAGCCAAATGTGATTTGATTGTTCTTACGAATTGATCTAAAGAACCTTTACCGTAAGCCATTTGTATGGTGATTAAACGTTCGATAGAGAATGTCAATACCATCACAAAGAAAGACATCAAGAAAGGTACAATGACACCACCTTTATATACTATACCTAAATAATTACCTGGTAGAGGCTCTCCCTTCTCATTGAAGTTTTCTGCCGCACCGAATACATAAATAAATACCAACCAGCTCACGACGATAGCAGCAGGTATAACAATGTTAGCAAATAAAGATGCAAAATTGGATTTTTGGGGAACTGTCTGATTTAGGTTTTCCATGAGTACGAACTATAAACTTATAAACTTAAAACTTGGGTAAATATCTTTAAAACTAAATTTCGGGCAATTTACGAAGCCCATTGTTACCAAATTGTTAAAATTGAAATTACAAAATTATTAACCGTTAGAGCAAATCATTAACGATATTTGTCTTTATTATATTGTGAAAGAAAGATAAGTTCTACTGATTAAGTAGAACAAAAATAGGAAAGACTCTTCATCTATACAATGTTTTTATGAAAAAAATAACAATAATCGGTGCCGGTACCATGGGTAATGGGATTGCACACGTCATGGCACTACATGGTTTGGAGACCATCCTCTATGATTTATCGCCTGCCCAATTGGATAAGGCAAAAACTACCATCGATAAAAACCTGGGAAGACAATTAGATAAAGGTTTGATTACCAAAGAGAATGTTGAAGCCACGGGTAAAAGATTAAAACTTATCAACAACCTGAGCGAAGCCGTAAAAGAAGCTGATTTGATTGTGGAAGCCGCTTCGGAGAATGTAGAGATTAAACTGTCGATATTCAAACAGTTAGACCAAATGGCTCCTGCTCATTGCATTTTGGCGAGCAATACCTCATCTATTTCAATTACTAAATTAGGGTCAAGTACTCAACGTCCTGATAAAGTGATCGGTATGCATTTTATGAACCCTGTTCCGGTGATGAAACTGGTGGAAGTCATCAAGGGTTATAATACTGCTCCTGAGGTTTGTGCTGCCATCATGGAGCTTTCCAAAAAATTGGATAAAGTACCTGTAGAAGTGAACGATTACCCTGGTTTCGTTGCCAACCGTATCCTCATGCCCATGATCAACGAAGCCATTTATACCTTGTATGAAGGTGTTTCCGGTCCAGAAGAAATTGACCAGGTGATGAAATTAGGCATGGCTCATCCTATGGGACCTTTGCAGCTGGCCGATTTTATTGGTCTTGACGTCTGTCTTGCCATTTTAAAGGTGTTGGTCGATGGCTTCGGTAATCCTAAATATGCTCCTTGTCCTCTACTCGTTAATATGGTACAAGCCGGACATTTGGGGGTGAAGTCGGGACGAGGGTTTTATAAATATGAGTAGTCAGGTATCAGTGGTCAGGAGTCAGAAAAAAAGGAGAGAATACAATAGTACCACCTCCTTCTTTCTTTTATATAGTCTCAATTCAGTTGGCCTAGGGTACTTGCGTTTACTGATCCCTGACCACTGACTACTGAAACCTAAACGGCTACGTTATTCTCCCTCAACGCATCGTTCAAAGACGTTTTCAAGTCGGTGCTGGGTTTACGTTGACCAATGATTAAAGCGCAGGGTACCTGAAATTCACCGGCAGGGAATTTTTTAGGAATGGTGCCAGGAATAACTACTGAACGTTCAGGCACATATCCTTTGTATTCGATCGGTTCTGGACCAGTAACATCAATGATCTTAGAACTGCCTGTTAATACTACGTTCGCTCCTAATACCGCTTCTTTCCCTACTCTTACTCCTTCTACCACAATACAACGAGAACCTAAGAAGGCTCCGTCTTCAATGATGACAGGAGCGGCTTGTACCGGTTCCAATACGCCACCAATACCCACACCACCACTCAAGTGTACATGTTTACCGATTTGAGCACAACTTCCTACCGTAGCCCAGGTATCTACCATGGTACCTTCGTCGACATAAGCACCGATGTTGACATACGATGGCATTAAGATCACCCCCTTCGATAAGTAAGCTCCGTAACGTGCGGCAGCATGAGGTACCACACGTACACCCAAGGCTTCATAACCTTTCTTCAAGTCCATTTTATCGTAAAATTCCAATGGACCGGCATGCAAGGTTTGCATCTTTTGAATCGGGAAATACATGATGACTGCTTTTTTGATCCAATCGTTCACAATCCACGTGTTGTTTGGACCAGGTTCCGCTACCCTTTTCTTTCCTTTATCAAGGTCTTCAATAATGGCTCTAATGGCTGCTTGTACTTCGGGTGTTTGTGTTAAACTTCTGTCTTCCCAAGCTTTTTCAATCAATTCCTTCATCGTCTACGGTACTGGTTTATGGTATTAAATAAATCTATATTTGTGGTATGTCAAGCTCGCGCATTGTTATCGCCTCGGTACTTAAACCACTGTATGAGCCACGAATGTACGAAAAAATTGGAATTAGCCTATCAGAAATTCCAAACACGGAAGTGCACGTCATCGGTTACGGTACAGCGAATCCCCCAAAGGATACGAGCATTTGTGTACATGGCCTGGGTTCTTTTCCAAGGCTCTCGTTTTCACGGCTTATCGCTCCCTGGAAGGTCTTTTTGATGGTATTGAAATTGAGGCCTCAAATCCTGATCGCTTGTACGCATGAACTTCTCTTTCCTTTTGTTTGGTACAAACTGATTTGTCCTCGTACCCAACTGGTGTATGATCTACAGGAAAACTATTATCTCAACATCCTGCATACCCAAGCTTTTCCACTGCTCTTGCGCTATCCTGTTGCTGTATTGGTAAGGCTTCATGAGCGACTGTGCCTGCCTTTTTACGACCTTATTCTTTCGGCAGAAAACTGCTACTTAGAAGAAATGCCGTTCATCCGTTCCAAAGCCTTGGTCATTGCCAATAAAGCCATACGCTTGAATCACATGACACGGAAAATATCCTCTGATCGCATCGTTTTGCTTTACAGTGGCAGCATCTCCAGAGAATATGGAATTTACGAAGCCATCCGATTGGCAGAACAATTGCACAGCTTCGATCCGGCTTTTCAATTGCGTATTGTGGGCTATTGTGCCGATGCAGGAGAAGCCCATCGTTTGAAGGTTTTTATCAAAAATATTCCCTACATCCAAGCCGATGCCTTCGATCGACCGATACCCCATACTCAAATTTTAGAAGCCATTGCAGAAGCCGATTGGGGATTGATCTGTTATAAAGCCAACAGAGCCACTCAAAACCGTATCCCTACTAAACTCTACGAATACCTGAGCTACCATTTACCGGTGCTGTGCACCACCAACCCTGTTTGGAGTCAACTCGTTCAAACCTACGATGCAGGAATGTCCATCTCGTATGAAAAACCAGAACTTTCAACTTTGATCCATCGACTGAAATACCCTTCTTTTTACCAAAATATCCATTCTACAGAAGCACTTTTCTGGGAAACAGAAGCGAAGACCTTAAAAGTATCCCTAACGCAATTAACCAAAGGTTAAGATTAATCTAAAATCATTTTTAGAATTCCCTATAATGTTTATCTTTGTGTATTATGCTTACATATACCGAAGAAAACTACATCAAGGCGATTTACCATTTGTCGGTCGACAATAAAACGGTAAGAACCAACGCCATATCGGAAGTCATGAAAACCAAACCGGCTTCGGTCAGCGATATGCTGAAAAAGCTTTCCGATAAATCGTACATCCATTACGAAAAATACCAAGGGGTATCCCTTACCAAGAAAGGAAAAGCAGAAGCTTTACAGGTCGTACGCAAGCATCGTCTCTGGGAGGTATTCCTGGTTGAAAAACTACAATTCAATTGGGATGAGGTACATGAAATTGCCGAACAATTGGAACATATTCAATCCAAATTACTCATTGAACGCCTCGATGGATTCTTGGGCTTCCCAACCAGTGACCCGCATGGAGACCCCATTCCCAATGCCAAAGGAGAAATTCCGATATTGAAACAAGTGCCTTTATCGGAAGTAGAAATAGGAAGTCATTGCAAAGTATTGGGGATGAAAGAGCACAGCGCAGCCTTCTTACAATACCTCGATAAACTAGGCCTCAACATTGGCACATCTTTGAAAGTCATGGACCGCATTGTCTTCGATGCTTCCATGGAATTGAAAGTAAACGATAAAAAAACAACGGTTGTTTCGTATGAAGTAGCCAAAAACATATTGGTATCCCTACTCGATTAATTCCACATGAACATCATATTTTCCTTATTCCTTGTCCTGACTTTGCTGGTAAGCTGCTCCCAAGAGCAAACACAGGAGCAGTATAAGCTCCGCATCGTCACTACGACAGGCATGTTGGCCGATGGGATAAGGCATTTGTTGGGAGATAGTGCAGAGATCAGCTCTTTAATGGGTACGGGGGTAGATCCTCACTTGTATAAAGCAACCTCCAAAGACTTACAACTTCTGCAAGAGGCTGACATCATCCTGTACAACGGATTGCACCTGGAAGGAAAAATGAGTGATATCCTGGAGAAATTGAAACGCAAGAAAAAAGTCATTGCCATTACCGATGGCTTAAAAAAAGAAGAGCTACGTCTACTCGGGGAAAATACCTACGATCCACACATTTGGTTCGACGTGGCCTTATGGAAAAAAGGATGGGTATACGTATCGGCAGAATTGGCTAAAGACAGCAGCTTAAGTACAACGATTCAAAATAATCAAACAGTTTTCCTCAATCGCCTCGACAGCCTTGACCAATGGGTAAAACAAGAAATCGCCAGCATTCCTCTTGCTTCACGTGTCTTGGTGACCGCACACGATGCTTTCGGATATTTCGGTAGAGCGTACAACATAGAAGTCATCGGATTGCAGGGCATATCAACGGTTTCTGATTTCGGGTTAAAAGATATTTCTTCTTTGGTTAATCTCATTACCGAACGCAAAATTAAATCGGTATTCATTGAAACATCCGTATCGCCTAAAGCCATAGAAGCCGTGGTGGAAGGTTGTCGAAGTAAAGGACATGCCGTCAGCATGGGTACCGCACTGTATTCCGATGCCATGGGTGCAGCAGGCACCAAGGAAGGTACTTATGAAGGCATGGTCAAGGCCAATGTCTTACACATCACTCAAGGTTTAAAGTAAGTGGATATGATACAACAGGTAAACGATCCCATCATAGAAATACATGACCTTACGGTTTCTTACCATAGAAAGCCCGTGCTTTGGGGTGTTGATTTCTCTTTACCCAAAGGAAAAATTATCGGCATCATGGGCCCCAACGGTGCAGGAAAGTCAACCCTCATCAAAGCGATGATGGGATTGATTCCCTCTGGCAGTGGATACATTAAACTCTTCGGAGAAGAGCTGAATAAAGTACGTGCACGTGTCAGCTATGTACCGCAAAAAGAATCCGTCGATTGGGACTTCCCTGCTTCGGCGCTGGACGTGGTACTCATGGGACGTTATGCCAAGTTGAAATGGTTTCAACGTCCGCGCAAAGCCGACCGTGATGCAGCCATGGAATGCTTGAAGAAAGTCGGTATGGACGGTTTTGCCGATCGTCAGATTTCTCAGTTATCGGGTGGACAGCAACAACGGGTATTCATAGCCCGCTCCTTGGCACAAGATGCCGATTTGTATTTGATGGATGAACCTTTTGCCGGTGTAGACATTGCCACGGAAACGGCCATTGTAGAATTGTTACAAGAGATGGCGAAGAACGGTAAAACCGTCGTTGTCGTGCACCACGATTTGCAATCGGCAGAAAATTATTTCGATTGGTTGGTCTTGCTTAATATGCGTTTGGTAGCCAGTGCGCCGATCAAAAACGTATTGACCAAAGAATTATTACAAGAAACTTATGGAGGGAAATTGAACATCCTCACCACGGTTTCTGATTTATTAGACAAACAAGCTTTTCCTATTCGCGATAAATAATAAAAGTTATACCGATGCTGTCGTTTCTATCGTTTGATAATCCGAATGTTTGGTACGTCGTAGCCGGATGCTTACTCATGTCCGTGAGTGCTTCGGTGGTCGGGACCTTCACGTTCTTGCAAAAGAAATCGCTCATTGGCGATGCGGTAGCGCATTCCATTCTGCCGGGTATTTGTTTGGCTTTCATCATCGGCGGCACAAAAAATCCCTTGTACCTGGTACCAGGTGCGTTTATTACGGGATGGCTTTCCATTTATTTGGTGGACACCATTGTACACCACAGCAAGATCAAACAAGACACTGCCATCAGTTTAATCCTATCGGTTTTCTTCGGCATTGGGATTTGGTTGTTGACCGTGATACAACACAGCGGCATGGCCGATCAATCGGGCTTGGATGCGTTTCTGTTTGGAAAAGCTGCTGCCCTCACTTCTTTTGATGTGTATGTTTTCGGTGGTGTGGCTATACTGTTGATGCTGACCGTTTGGGCTTTCTACAAAGAGTTTCAACTCTTGAGTTTCGACAAAGACTTCGCACAAAGCATCGGCTACAAAACACGCTTGTTGGAATTACTTCTAAGCAGTTTAACCGTACTCGCCATCGTCACAGGTATACAGGCCGTGGGTGTGGTGCTCATGGCTTCGCTCTTGATTGCACCAGCAGCAACGGCACGATTTTGGACCGATCGTTTACCCTTCATGATCGGCATTGCCATCCTCATCAGTTCTTTTGCTGGTTTGGTGGGTGCGACCATTTCTTATACAGCTCCACATATGCCTACAGGTCCTTGGATTGTCATGGTCTTGTCTTTTGCGGCCATCATGACTTTTGTCTTCGCTCCTCAAAAAGGAATTTGGATCAAGTGGATCAAACAAAGACGCATTCGTCAACTGATGTTGGAAGAAAATATTTTGAAGACCTTCTATTACCTTACACAAAAAAGTGGAGATATCCCCACTGCTGCCTTTAAAACCATAGACATCTTACACCAACGTAACATGCCGAGTGCACAACTTGACAAAGGCATGGAAGCTTTGATCGAAGAAGGGTATTTGGAAAAAGCGGAGGAACAACATTATAAACTCACAAAAGAAGGACTTCAACAAGGCGAACGTGTAGCCCGTCTGCATCGCCTGTGGGAATTGTATTTGACCGAATACCTTCGCATTGCACCCGATCACGTGCACGACGATGCAGAAACCATTGAACACATCCTCACACCAGAATTACAAGCGCGTTTGGAAACGATCTTGGGAAATCCGGAGGTGGGGATAGAAGTGAAACAGTAAACAGTAGTCAGGTATCAGTAATTTTCTACTTACTTAACCACTGACATCTTAATAATAGATTTAATAGTAACAAATGATGTATAAATTAACAATACACAGACTGACTACTGACCACTGATACCTGACTACTAAAAAAACATGACTGAATTCTGGATTATATTGACCGGTATACTTGTTGTGGCGAGCACGGGCACGCTGGGTTGTTTTTTGGTACTCCGAAAAATGACCATGGTCGGTGATGCCATATCCCATGCCGTATTGCCGGGGATTGTGATTTCTTACCTTTTGTCGGGAGAACGCAATTCTTTTTTTATGATCATCGGTGCAGGCTTGATCGGTTTGCTCACGACCTTCTTGATTGAGTTTTTACACAAGAAAGGAAAAGTACAAGAAGACGCTTCCATAGGTATTACCTTTACGTCTTTCTTTGCGTTGGGTGTCATCCTCATTTCTTATTTTGCCGGTAATGTGGACCTCGATCAAGACTGTGTCTTGTACGGAGAAATTGCCTACATCACCCTCGATCCGCTCTTGATCAACGGCGTGGAATATGGGCCGCGAGCGGTATGGTTGCTTTCTGTGGTGTTCTTAATTGTACTGACGGTCGTGCTGATCGGTTACCGGAATTTAAAAGTGACAACATTCGATCCGAGTTATGCGCAATCAATTGGCATATCGGCTACGCTTTGGCATTACATCCTCATGTCCCTGGTATCCCTCACCACCGTGGCTTCTTTTGAATCCGTAGGAGCCATTTTGGTCGTCGCCTTTTTGACTGTACCAGCGGCTACTGCGTATTTGTTGACAGAAAATTTAAAACGCATGCTTTTATTGAGTATCTTATTTGGTGTATTGGCCAGTATCAGTGGTTATTATTTAGCAGAACGGAGTAACGGTTCCATTGCCGGTGCCATGGCAACCGCTTCTGGTGTGCTTTTTGCACTGGTCTTTATTGGCAAGAAAATACACGGCAAGTACTTGCGTACACAACAGGCTTAATAAAATTTACACATGAGGTACACATCCTTCTTCAGCATCATTGTCCTTTCTTTCTTTTGCATGAGCGCAAGCTTGAGAACGCAAGAAGAAAGCATCAAATTCATGAGTTACGACGATGCAGTAAAAGAAGCCGAGAAAAAAAACAAACTCATCTTCATCGATGTGTATACTTCTTGGTGTGGTTGGTGCAAAGTGATGGATAAATCTACCTTCACCGATCCTACAGTAATAAAATATTCCAGCAAGAAATACGTGGCTGTGAAATTGAACGCCGAAGGTTCTGGTACCGTACACTACAAAAAGATTCCGTTGACGGAACGTGAGTTTGCTCAAAAAATACTGGGGGTATCTTCTTACCCGACTACTGTATACCTCAACGACAAACAAGAGATCTTGAGCAATGTACCGGGTTATTTAGAAGCCAAAGTATTTAAAAAAGTACTGGTCTATTTTGCCGAAGACCATTACAAAACCACCAGCTGGCAAGACTTTGATAAAAACTACCATGAGTAATTCCTACTCTTCACAAGATACCATCGTAGCCGTTGCTACTCCACAAGGACAGGGTGCCATTGGCGTGATCCGCATTTCCGGTGCGGAAACATTTCCCATCTTGGGGAAGATTGCCCCGAGTAGAATCTGGGAGAGTTTGGCCTCGCATACCGTGCACTTGTGCAACATCCGTAAAGGCGATGTCATCCTCGACGAAGTCCTGGTGGCGCTGTTTAAAAATCCCCGTTCGTATACGGGAGAAGACGTAGCCGAAATTTCTTGTCACGGTTCGCCTTACATTTTACAACAGGTCTTACACCTGATCCTGGAACATGGTGCGCGCCTCGCCAAACCCGGCGAGTTTACCCAACGTGCTTTCCTGGCTGGTCGTATGGACTTGGCCCAAGCGGAAGCCGTAGCAGACCTTATTGCCTCAGAAAGCGAAGCCGCACACCGTACGGCCATGCATCAAATGCGTGGAGGCTTTTCCAATGAAATCAAAGAATTGCGTGTACAGCTCATCAATTTCGCTTCCCTGATCGAATTGGAACTGGACTTCAGTGAAGAAGATGTAGAATTTGCCAACCGCGATCAATTGCGCGCACTCATTACTTCCATTCGTCTTTCCATAGAACAGCTCATTCAATCCTTTGACTTGGGACATGTGATTAAAAACGGGGTGCCGACCGTGATTGTGGGTAAGCCCAATGCAGGTAAGTCTACCCTGCTCAACAACCTCTTGAACGAAGAAAAGGCCATTGTCTCTGACGTACCAGGTACCACCCGTGACTTCATCGAAGATGAACTCATCCTCGATGGCATTTCCTTCCGTTTCATTGATACAGCGGGTTTGCGAGAAACCATCGACAAGGTAGAATCCATCGGTGTGGAACGCACACGAGAGAAAATGAAACAAGCCGCTTTGATCATATACTTATTCGACGTGAACACCACGAAGGAAAAAGAACTCATTGCCGATTTGGAAGAATTAAAAAACATCAATAGCCCGTATGTCGTGGTGGGTAATAAAATTGACTCGGGGACTTTTAAACCCAGCGATAAGTTCAACAATTTCCACGGCATACACTACATCTCGGCCAAAAGCAACATCGGCATCGAAGAACTCAAACAGCGTTTGCTCGACATGGTGCATTACGATAAGCTCAACGTGAACCAAACCCTGGTAACCAATGTGCGACACCACGAATGCCTCATCAATACCCGCAACGCACTCATTGCGACAGCTAAAGGCATGGACGAAAACATTCCCGGCGATTTGCTCGCTCAAGACATACGCGAGGCTTTGTTTCACCTGGGTTCCATTACGGGGGAAGTATCGGCGGATGAATTGTTGGGGAATATTTTTGGGAAGTTTTGTATTGGGAAGTAAGGCTGTTATTACAAGCTATAAGCTCTATGTACATTAGGCACAAAAGGTACTCTTTGGCTAGCGAGGGTTGATCCTCTTGATAACACCGTCTAACCATCCGCTGCCAGCAAGGTTATTCATTGCGTTTAAATCCAATTCTCTGTCTTGGTTCTTGCGTAGGATTAAGTAGTTGTTTTACATATTGAAAAATAACCGCAATATCTTCGTCATGACCTTTGAGCTTTGTTTCAAATTGCTCCAGTTTTAATAAAATATCTTTATGCAGTAATAATACTTCTCTCATTTTGACGAAAATCTCAATGATACGTATACTCATTTGTAGAGCCTGTTCACTTTTTAATACATTGGCTAGCATCAACACACCATGTTCTGTAAAAGCAAAAGGTAAACTACCTCCTAAATGCTGAATGGAAGGTATCGCATTTTGCGATACCATATTCTCCACTTCTTTTTCATTTAATTGAATCATAAAATTGGAAGGGAAACGATCCTTGTTTCGCTTTACCTGTTCTCTAAGCCTTATAGGTTTTACATCATACAATTTAGCAAGATCTTTGTCCAACATCACTTTCTGTCCTCTGAGCCAATAAATTTTGCTGGAAATAAGTTCGTCTGAAAGTAAATACGCACTCATAGTATAAAAAATGGTAAAAAATAAGAACCAACTATCATGTGACTCTCTCTATGTATTTTAATATATGTAACAAATATACCACTAAAGTTTATTTGAATCAGACAGTAAAAAAAATAAAGCAACGTCTTTTGCGGCGAATAAGCGATTTATTCACCGCAAATTTGCGGATATAATTTGTATATGAGGAGATTATTGACCATATTCACCGTATACATGCGGAGAATATATGCCTAAATATATCCATCAATTAGCACATTGGCCTGATTTCTACTGGGATCACCAAATCATCACCCCAATCTTATCTAAAGTAAGACATAAGCAAGGACGCTTAAAGGGCTATATGGAAGCACTGGGTTTTGCCTTGAGGGATGAAACCTTTCTACAGACTTTAACACTTGATGTATTGAAGTCTACAGAAATAGAAGGTGAACTCTTAAATCCAGAACAGGTGCGCTCTTCCATTGCCAGGCGTTTAGGCATGGATGTCGCTAGTCTCGTGCCCGCCGATCGAAACGTAGAAGGTGTAGTAGAAATGATGTTAGACGCTACACAAAACTATGATAAACTTTTAAATAAAGATCGTTTGTTTGATTGGCATGCTGCTCTATTTCCTACGGGGAGAAGCGGTATGCATAAAATCATCGTGGGTAATTGGAGAGACAATGAGAAGGGACCTATGCAGGTGGTTTCTGGAGCCATGGGCAAAGAGCGGGTACACTTTGAAGCACCCGATGGGAATCATTTAGGAACAGAAATGACACGGTTTATTGATTGGTTCAATACAAACGAGGCTACTGATGCGGTCTTAAAATCAGGAATTGCTCATTTATGGTTCGTAACGATACACCCTTTTGATGATGGCAATGGAAGGATTGCCCGTGCCATAGCCGACATGCAATTGGCAAAAGCAGACAGCGATCCTCAACGCTTCTACAGCATGTCTGCTCAAATACAGTTAGAATGTAATCAATACTACGACATCCTTGAAAAAACACAGCAAGAAACACTGGATATTACGGACTGGCTAGTATGGTTTCTTCTTTGTTTAGATCGTGCATTGGATGCTACAGATGAAGTACTCAAAGGTGTATTAGATAAAAACAAGTTTTGGGATAAGCACGCCTACACGCCTATCAATGAAAGACAACGCCTGTTGATTAATAAATTATTTGATGAATTTACAGGAAAACTAACTTCATCTAAGTGGGCAAAGATTGCGAAGTGTTCGACTGATACTGCTTTACGTGATATTACCGATTTAATAGAAAAAGATATTTTAGAAAAAGAACCTGGAGGAGGAAGAAGTACAAGTTATGTTTTGAAATAGTATCTATCTTGTCTTGTTAGCTTCGACGCTCGTCAGTACCAGCAGGGTTCACCACGACTATGATATATATAGATACTCACTTAAAGGTACCGCGGCGAAATAGTTCTTCTGAAACTTGTTTTCTGTCATTCATTACGTTTAATACTCAAGAGCAACTCTTTCTGAAAGAAATGTAAAACAATTACTCCCCTATCTTCATCGCTTTCTTCATACAAGGTGATAGATTTTCAGGCTCGGGTGTGCCTTCAAAAAAACTAAAGCCTCCATTCCACTCCCACATGGCATTGGGGATTTGTAATTGCTCCAACATGCGGTATACATCCGCCAAGTACCGACATCGATCGGAAACAGGTGCGTACTGTTTATACGCTCCCCATTCTCCACAAAAAACAGGAACATGATGTTCCTCAGACCAGTTGACCACGGTATTCAAAGATTCAAAAAGCGCATCGTATTGTGCTTCATGAGGATACTGTACATATTTTTGTGCGGCCCCCCAAGTACCACGGGTCTCTTCGCTCATCCTTGGCATGGCTTGTTTTCTATAGGGATAAGGCAATTGGGTGCTTGCCGCTGCATCGCCTACCCAGTCTGCTCCCTGATGTGTAAATAAAAAAGGATCGTAAAAATGAAACGTATAAATAAGATTGGTATCCTTGACCAATTCCATGTTCACCAAGGCTTCTTTCCCATTCCATTTCGCTGCTCCCACAATGAGGGTATGTGCAGGTACTTGTACTCGCACCACCGTGACCAACTCCGTCAGCACCTCTTGCCATTCCGATTCACTCACCTCATAAGGTTCATTAAACAACTCGAAGAACACGCGATCGGGATCTGTGTTGCTATACCTTTTCGCCACTTCTTTCCAAATGGCAACAATACGTTTTTTATTTTCTTCTACCGTTGAAGAACTGAGCTTGCCGTGGTGATAGTCGATGGAGAGCATCATTCCCTTTTCTCCCGTCCATTTCACCATGGAATCCAAGGCTGTATAATACTGAGGTGTCAATAATTGATAAGGTGCAGCATCATGGTACCATAAATCAAAACATACTGGAAAACGAAGAAAACGATATCCCATCTGATGCATCAATTCGACCTGTTTTTTATAATAGGGTAAATCAGCAAGGTCTATATAATCCCGATGTGCATTTTCTTCTGTACCGTTCCAACGTTGATCCATCCAGGTCAGATTCATTCCTTTTCCTATGGCTTGAGCTCTTTTCCATGCAGTAGATTGCGCATTCACAAAGAATGAAATACATAAGAGGAATACCAGTAGTTTGTGTTTCATCATAAATAATCCTTTGAGACAAGTAGTTGTTCAATCTACTAAAGATAAAATTAATTCATTCGAACGCCAACTGATGACTCAACCTGATCATTCTTCAACAAGATTCATTTGGACTTTTATCCCCTCTTGTTTATCTTTGGCAAGATTTATTTTTTGCAGTTTTTCTGCCCTTACTTTTTAAACTAAATCCGATGCAACTCCAACACATCCAACAAAAAATCTATGAGATCAGAGGTATGAATGTAATGCTTGATTTTGATCTGGCTACACTTTATGAAGTGGAAACAAGGGTATTAAATCAAGCTGTAAAACGCAATATTAAGCGTTTTCCTTATGATTTTATGTTTCAACTTTCTGAACAAGAATGGCGTACGATGTCATCACAAATTGTGATGACATCGTACAAAAGGCCTCAAAATAGCGTTCCTTATGCCTTTACCGAACAAGGATTAGCGATGCTCAGCGGTATTCTAAACTCAGCAAAAGCCATCGAAGTCAACATCGCCATTATGCGTGCTTTTGTCTTCCTCAGGCAATACGCCCTTACCCACAAAGACCTCACCGAACAATTGAAAGCACTCGAAATGAAATACGATCAAAAATTTGACGACGTATACGAAGCCATTCGTTACCTCTTGAAAAAAGAAGAGCAGCCAGAAAAAAGAAAGATGATTGGTTTTAAAAGAAGTAAGTAAAAAAATTAAACACAAGAGTACCCTTTCTTCTCTCATCAGAAATCATGTGGTATGGATCTTATTTACAATGTTATAAAACGTTCAATGAACCGAGTAACGCAACATCATTGCATATAGACCAATTATAGTTTTCCCTTTAGGATTTTCTCTGATTTCTAATATTTTTTGTAGAACTCAAGGTTTTCGTATTCATATTTAGTTTCTTTATTCTGGGATTCGTAATGCAATCACTTAACGGTCTCATTTCCCATCCCTTCAATTCTTATTCATGATGATTTCAATCTTTTCATTGAAAAACAAAATCGTATCTTAAATTATAAAATGATTGAATCACACTCACCCATTCAGAAATTATGAACAATGATCATAACAACAATTGTTGCAGTGAAACAAAAACTGAGCATACGGATACGATTGACAACAGTACCCACAAATATGAAGTGCTTAAAAAGTATATTCCTGCAATCATTTCTTTTGTTCTGCTCATCGCTGGTATTATAATCGATCATCAAACAGGTAAGCATCAAATCCTGGAATGCTTTCAAGGTTACATCAGGTTGACGTATTACCTGATTCCCTATCTTTTGATTGGCTTACCGGTTTTAAAGAAAGCGTATCACTCTATTCCTCGCCATGACTATTTCAATGAATTTATACTGATGAGTATTGCTACTCTTGGAGCATTCTATATCAAAGAATATCCTGAAGGTGTAGCGGTCATGTTATTTTATCAGATTGGTGAATTGTTTCAGGATGCCGCAGTAGAAAGAGTGAAGCGGTCTATCAAAGCTTTATTGGATATAAGACCGGATAAAGTTCATGTACTTCGAAATGATAAAGTAAAAACTGTAAATCCTTCTGACGTCACTATTGGAGAACATATTCAAGTCAAACCAGGAGAAAAAATAGCACTTGATGGGGAGCTCCTCTCAGAAAAAGCATCGTTCAATACGGCAGCATTGACGGGTGAAAGCAAACCAGACCATAAATACAAAGGTGAAATGGTATTGGCTGGAATGATTAACCTAAATACTGTTGCGGAGATTAAGGTGACTACCCTTTTCAAAGACAGCAAACTATCAAAGATCCTCCAACTGGTTCAGAATGCAACAGCACGAAAAGCAAAAACTCAACTCTTCATTTCTAAATTTGCCAAAGTATATACACCTATCGTCGTTTTCCTTGCCATTGGTATTACGGTGATTCCTTTCTTGTTTGTCCAACAGTATCAGTTTCATGATTGGTTATACAGGGCTTTAGTCTTCCTTGTCATCTCTTGCCCTTGTGCATTGGTGGTTTCCATCCCATTAGGATATTTTGGAGGAATTGGTTTAGCCTCACGAAATGGTATTCTGTTTAAAGGTTCAAACTACCTGGATGTCATGACAGAAATCAATACCGTAGTGATGGATAAAACAGGTACCTTAACAAAAGGTGTATTTAAGGTTCAGCAGTTGATAACACAAGGAATAGACAAAGACAACTTTCTAAGATTTACGGCGGCAATAGAAAACTATTCTACTCATCCTATCGCCAAAGCTGTTGTGGATTATGCAGCCATCAAAGACTTACCTGATGTCAAGCATATAAAAGAGATCGCTGGACATGGACTACAAGGTTATGTTGACGGTGATGAGGTATTGGTGGGTAATCTAAAATTACTTCAGAAGTTCAATATCCCTTTTGATGAAAAAATCAGTACGATTACAGATACGATTGTTGTTGTTGCTATCAATGGTACCTACTCAGGTTATTTAACCATTGCCGATGAAATCAAAGAAGATGCAATGGAAACCATCAAGGCATTACATCACTTAGGAATAAAAACAGTGATGTTATCTGGTGATAAGCAAGCAGTAGTCAATCAAGTGGCAAAGGCATTAGGGATAAACCATGCTTATGGAGATCTCCTTCCGGAAGAAAAAGTAGACAAGGTTCAACGTCTAAAAGACACAGGTCATAAAATTGCTTTTGTTGGTGATGGTGTGAATGATGCTCCGGTAATAGCTTTGGCAGACGCTGGAATTGCTATGGGAGGTTTGGGCTCAGATGCTACAATAGAAACAGCAGATATCGTCATTCAAAACGATCAGCCTTATAAAATATGCTCAGCGATTAAAATTGGTAACATCACGAAGCAAATCGTTTGGCAAAATATAAGTCTGGCTTTTGGTGTCAAGGTGATTGTTCTCCTATTAGGAGCTGGTGGTGTAGCGAGCCTATGGGAGGCTGTTTTTGCAGATGTTGGGGTAGCCTTGTTAGCCATTCTTAATGCCTTCAGGATACAACACATCAAGATTTAAAACACATCTTTAATGTACTATGCAGTATATCCTTTCATTTCTCCTCTGAATTCGAAGCTCTATACAACTGAACAATGTGTTGCTCTTTTTGTTATAAACCATGAACTTTAATAAGGTTTTTTGTGTCTAAAAAATTAAATATCAAATATTTATAATCATACAATACTTACTTCTTTCATAATAAAAGCATCACCAGCCCTGCAAAAAAACTGTAATGGTTTGCTTTCTCAAATTTTATAGAGAAAACCTGAACATACGTTGGTGGCAAATTTTCAGACAATTGTCCCATCAAGCCAATCACTCAAAAAAAGTCAACGCATTCGATGAACAATCTACTGCGACGAGTGAGTTGTTCTAAAACGCTTTTTCTTTTATCCCAAATACTTTTCGTACCTTGTTACCTTGCTTTCTACTAAACTGGCACACTTCCTTTACCGATGAATACTTACCAACAGATTGAATCCCAAATACTCGCTGCTTCTCATATTGTCATTACTTCTCATAAATCTCCCGATGGCGATTCTGTAGGCAGTTCACTGGGTCTTTTGTATTTCATTGAAAAATTGGGTAAAAAGGCAGTAGTCTGTCATCCCGATGTTGCTCCTGACTTTTTACATTGGTTAGATACCTCTTCTATCCTACTCATGAGCGATCAACCCGACTTGGTAAAAAATGCGTTTATCCAGGCCGACTTGATTTTTTGCCTTGACTACAATGCTACCGATCGTATCGGTCCTGAGATGCAAGCCCTGCTTGAAGCTGCCACGTGTACCAAGATCATGATTGATCATCATTTGAATCCACAAGATTTCCCCACACTTACGGTTTCTGATACCGCTGCTTCATCTACTTCTCAATTGATTGTTGAGTTGATTGAACAATCGGGCCATGGCAACTTACTCGATGAAAAAATCGGTACACCTTTATACTTGGGTATTTTAACCGATACCGGAAGTTTTCGTTTTTCTTCAGTACAGCCTCGTACCCATGAAGTATTGGCAAAGCTATTGACTGCAGGAGTTCAACACCACCTCATCCATGAAGTACTGAACGATAACAATACAGCCAGTCGTTTACGTTTACAAGGCTATGCCATGTGCGAGAAACTGGAAATTCTAGACGATTACCAAGTAGCTATCATTTCTTTGACGAAGGAAGAACTGCATCAATACCATTACCAAAAAGGCGATACGGACAGTTTGGCCAACTTGGCTTTATCCATTAAAGGGATAAGAGTAGCCATCGTATTTTCAGAACGTGACGGCATCATTAAGATTTCATTTCGTTCTAAAGGCAAGGAAAATGCAGTAAACCTATTGGCTGCAGATCATTTCAACGGCGGTGGACATGCGAATGCTTCTGGAGGCATGAGTGACTTGTCTATGCCTGAGACTTTAGATAAAATTAAGCGTTTGGTACCAGAATATTTTAAATCCGTGTAGCATTCGATTGGAACACCAATAAGAATAACAGATTTGCTAAGTTATTTTTCATTTATTATCTTGTAACATTATTTTTTAGCAGTTCATTCTGCGTATTTTTTTAATGAACACTCATGGAACTTCAACATATCCAACACAAAATTTATGAAATCAGAGGCAAGAAGGTCATGCTCGATTTCGATTTGGCAATACTGTATGAAACAGAAACCAAAAGACTTAAAGAAGCCGTTCGACGAAATATATACCGTTTTCCGACAGATTTTATGTTTGAACTGACGAAAGATGAATACCAGTTTCTAAGGACGCAAATTGCGTCCTTAGAAACTGGTAAAGGTCAACACAGTAAATACCTCCCTTTTGCCTTCACTGAACAAGGTGTCGCTATGTTATCCAGTGTATTAAACAGTCGCAAAGCGATTGAAGTCAACATCTCTATTATGCGTGCGTTTGTCTTTGTACGTCAATATGCTTTAAGTCATGAAGACTTGACAGAACAGTTGAAAAATCTGGAAAACAAATACAATAAGCAGTTTAAAGATGTATACGAAGCCATCAACTACCTCTTGAAAAAAGGCGAACATCCTACTGAACGTAAAACCATTGGTTTTAAACAAAGAAAATAAAGCTTATCTGCTTTCTAATTCGAAGATCTCTGCCAACAGTTCATAGGAACGTAAACGATCGGAAAAATCATAGGTGATGGTGGCCACAACCAATTCATCGACTTCATAAGCCTCCGCTAAATTTGTCAATTGCTTTTTTACGTCTTGAGGAGTACCGACTACCATACGCTGACGATTATAAGAAATCATTTTTTGTTCGGCTTCGTCGTAAGTTGTGTGGACAATGTCAGCATAAGAAGGAAAACCATTTCCAATACCTTTGCCGATGTTTAACAATTGCCAATCCATGACCGCTTGCGTTTGTCTTACTTTTTCTTCGTCTTCAGAACAAAATACAAAAACGCCCACACTGGCTTGAGGAGTATGCAAATAATCAGAAGGTTGAAATCGCGCCTTGTAGGCTTTCATCATAAGTGCACCTCCTACGGGATTGATGAAGTGTGCAAAAGAAACACCCATACCAAAATGAGCGGCAATGACTCCACTCTCGCCACTGGATGTGAGCATCCATAAATCCGGTGCGGTATCTGTAACAGGAATAGCACGTACATTGGGACGTGTAGCACCAGGAGAAACAGTATCGTGTAAGTAATCTTGTAAATCAATCAGCTGTTGTAATAAATCATCTTCATTGAATCGATTGGAAGGATTTAAGATGGAGGATGTTAATCGATCTCCTCCAGGAGCACGACCGATACCTAAATCGATACGGCCAGGAAATAAAGCCTCCAGCATACGAAAGTTTTCAGCTACTTTTAAGGCACTGTGATTGGGCAACATCACCCCACCAGAACCTACACGAATGTGTTGCGTCATGCCGGCTAAATGGGCGATCAACACTTCCGGCGTAGAACCCGCCAAACTGGTGGTATTGTGATGTTCGGAAACCCAGTACCGGGTATAGCCTAAACGATCAGCTAAACGTGCCAATTCCACCGTTTCTTTCAAAGCTTGTACAGCCGTACCTCCCCGGCGTATGGGAGATTGGTCTAAAACACTTAATTTTATGGACATGGTAGGAAGAATAAAGGAAAAAGAATCTCTTCTTTTAACTTCTAATGTTTTTTTGAGTGATATAGTTCCCTTGTCTGTTTACTTGCCTGAAACCAGACTGAAAATGAACCTGTCGTAATTCCCCCTTTAATATGTCGTTTTGTACTTTTTTGATTTCAAGAAGACCTCTTATATTTGTTTATCACCTTAATTTTTAAAAGCATGGAAACGACCCACAAAACAGAAATTACCGTTCAAGCGACCCTTTCTCTTCCCGTAGACAAAGCATGGCAATATTGGAACACTCCCGAACATATTACCCAATGGTGTCAGGCTTCCGACGATTGGCATGCTCCGTACAGCGACAATGATTTACGAGTAGATGGTACGTTCAAAACGACCATGGCCGCTAAAGACGGTAGTATGAGTTTTGATTTTGAAGGTGTATACACCAGTGTAAAACTGCATGAAGAAATTGCTTATACCATTGCCGATGGTAGAAAAGTAAACATACGTTTTAACGCGAAAGGAAATGAAACGAGTATTCTTGAAACATTTGAAGCGGAAGACATGAATCCTCACGATATGCAACAAGTGGGCTGGCAAGCAATCTTAGATCAGTTTAAACGTTATGCAGAGTCTTTAATAGACTAAAGATTATTTTTGTATATTCATAGCATATAATAAAAGAAATCACGCTATGAAAAACATACATACCCTTATGCAAGATTTGGTATTGCTCACCACACAAATAGAAACCAATTATCCGGAGCTGTATAATACCTTGAATGAAACACCTTTGTTTCTGGGAGAGTCTTCTGCTCAAGGTATCACAACCAAAGAGCTGGAAAGCTATTTAAATACCTTAAAAGAAAAACTGAAGCATTACATCGAGAATCATCCTAAATCAACGTATAAGGATTAGGTATATCTTCATATGCTAGTACAAAAAAGGATGGAGAGACTTACTCTCCATCCTTTTTTGTTGTATTCAATATCCGTTGAATTAATACTTGATGATCTTTTCTTTCAAGATAAGAGATCCATACATTACTTCGATCACATATACACCGGAACTTAGATTCACTCCTACTACCTGAGAAGAAGAGGAAGATAAACCTGATTCTACAATTCTACCGTGCATATCCATGAGGCGATACGTCCAGTGTTGGGCAGCAGAATCATTGGATCCATTAATTTGAATGGTCGTATTATTTTCAAATGGATTAGGATAAACAGCTAAACTAAAATTATACAAGCCCGGTACACTAACTATATTTGAATATTCTACCGAATGATCAGTATTGACCATTTTCAATCTGTAGTATGTCAATACATACAATGGATTATTGTCGACAAATACATATCCTCTTGGGTAAGAAACACCATTTTTAGGTTCAACACTACCTATTTCAGAAAAGTTTTGACCGTCTACAGAGCGTTCTATCACAAAGTAATCAAGATCTGCTTCCAATGCCGTATTCCAAAGTACATCTACTGTTTGATCTTGTCTTAGAGCTTCTAACGAAAACAAAGAAACAGGCATAGCAGTAGGACAAGTAGGTTGTATCGTTAGTGTATCTCTTATAATACACTGAGGATTCGTGGGATGTTGCGCCGAAACGGTATACAAAGTAGGTGTTGTAAAGTTGATGTTAATGGTACCATTACTTTGTGTTGTGGTATTCGTCATGGTGGTTAAAGCCGGAGACCAAGAGAAGGTATATGTCGGAGGTGTTGGGTTTGGACATGTCACGGTATAGCCTCCAGCTAAAACAGGTCCGGCATTGGATGCTCCTGCAGGAGATACAATCGTATGAACCAGAACATTATTCTCATTAAAAATTTGCGTGGTATATGCCCTAAGCTGTGTAGCTCCCGGTGTTGTGGTCAATGCCATATATACATCGATACGATCACCTGTATTTAAAGTCATCACTTGTTCACTGATAGGTACATCATTCCATGTATCTATTTCTGGTTTAAGAGCGATACGGGTCCATTTCTCTAGGGTAGATATACCAGTAGACGTAACAATACCTACGTTCACCCAGTTTTCCCATTGGAAAAATACATTTACAAATGTGCGTATTTTCCAATTACATGGAGCGGGTAACTTTTTAATTTCAGCCCTTACTGTAGCGGTACATTTATCAGCCGAAAGCGATACACGAGTAGCATCTACATATTCATTGATCGCTGTTGTATAATTGACAATGACATTGGTATATGCCCTACATGTGGGATTCGAAAGACTTTGTAAAACTAGGTTATAAGACCCGTCACGTACGTTGGGAATAGAAACCGTACTTCCCGAAGTATTAAACGTATTACTTACAGGACCTAATGGAGTGTTGGCCGTATAAGTTACACTATAATTTGCTGGTGCATTGGTCAAGGTCAAATTGATGGTACCCGCATTCATACCCGTACAAGGAGTATTCACAGATGTGGCACTGGCTGTAAATCCACAACCTCCACAGTTGTTCACTGTTATTTTAAATCCATTTCTATTTCTTGGATCTTGACATGCATTTTGATTGTTACTGTACACGGTGTAACAACCTGCACTATTACATATCTGAGCAGCATAATTAAATACACCTGTTGCTGTAGGAGTAATGGTAATCGTTCTACCTGTACCAATAACAGGACCTGATGTTGAACCAGAGAACCATTTGTAAGTAGGATTGGCACCACCTCCAGCATCGACTACCAATTCCAAGGTCACAGAGTTTCCTAAACACATGGTGGTAGATCCATCCAAAATTTCAACGTGACCAAAAGGTAAAACGGAACCAGAACACGATAAGCTTGCTCCCATTGGAGTACCTTCTACCATCGTTGGACGTTCTAAAGGCAAATTCAATACAATGGCATCGATGACCGAACCAAATTGCTGAAATGGTATCGTATTTCCGATGGCACCTGCTTTAGCAATGAAAGCAGCTTGTACTTCCGGAATGACATCCACTGCAAAGTTAATTTCAGGATACATGTTATCAATGATACCCAAATACTTTATAACATCAGCCCAAGCCATGTTACCATTGTAATATCCCCCCCATGTACTACCTGCAGGATAATCGCAATACGCCGTATTGTTTTCAAATACAGAAATCCATTTTGCAATATCATTGGCATAACCCGCAGTAGTAGCAGGAAGTCCAGTCCAGCAACCTGGACCTGTATTATTCAAGATAGGAAGAGCATTAAGAAAAGCATTTGGTCCACCGTTGTAAGCAGATGCAGACATTTTCTCGTATGCATACGCATCGTATTGGTCTTTACAGTCTACTTTTTTATAAAAATCCCAGCCTGCATTGTAATTAAATATTTGGCTTGTATAACTATCGTAGTATGTTTTCACTAAGGCACTGGCTTCATAACCATCCACTCCTTCCATCAAGGTAGAATAATTGGCTGTAGGGAAACGACCATAAGGATAAGCTTGTTGTAAAGCAGAATAGGCAGAACCAGGACCTTCTATTTGCAAACAACCGTTGTTGATTTGAGCGGCATAAACAGTAGCTGGATTATATGCCGTAGGAACTTGTGCAGGAGCACTCCATGTCATACCTGTGGCACAACGTAATTCAGTTTCCTGAACCAATGTAGCCATCCAATATCCTATTTTAGGATATTCTACACGTTGAACAACATTTCTTGCATAGTTCCAAGCTACAGCAGTAGCAATAGCCCATGTTGGTTTATTGGAAGGAATATAACCTGGTCTAAATTGACCTGATCTATTCACAATACCTTGACCTAACCAAATACCTAAAGGCCTTGCCGGATCTGTAGGTATTTCAGCTTTAATATAAGCTAATGTATCAAATGTTGTTTTTTTAGGAAGTGCAGGACAATTGTTTTGTGAATAGGCTTGATTGCCCAATAAAAATACGAAAGAAATGATGATCAGGTGAAGTAGATGTTTTTTCATCAGTTTATTTTCATTTTAAATGAATATTCAGAAATCAATTTCCATAACTGATAGCTCACTTTATTCTATAAATTCCCCCTTTTATATCTCAAAAGTACAGAGAAAGTAACTGAAAAGTGCAATAAATTCTCTGTTTAATCATGAATAAAATGTAATATTAGGTTTGATAAGTCATAAAAAGATGGTTCTATGAAAAACATAGTGGTGTACAGGCGACCATTTAAAAAAACAAAACCCTTATAGTCAATAAATTAAAGCCTTTATTCCTTTCACAATTCAATCGGAAAACTTTAGAGAAAAAAAAGATCAGTGTAATAAAATTGCACGTAATTATGATTTTTTCAACTATATTATCTCAATATATAGAGTTTTCCGTACCCTTTTTTGAAAGCTTTATCACCTGCTGTCTCGCGGTGATCGAAGTTATCGCCTTTATTTTTAATGACTACACGGTAAATGTATACTCCATTAGCCAATTTATCACCAAACTCGTCCGTACCATTCCAATGAAAATCTGTAATGTTATTGCCCACATGAATATTCCCCAATTCTTCTTTCATAATTTCACGTACGACTTTACCCGATATGGTCATGATTTGAATTTTCAAATCTTCAGGTATTTCTGCTCCTGTTAACGTAAAGACAAAACGTGTACTCGTAGAGAATGGATTGGGATAAGGATAGAAGTTTGTAATGGTCGATGCATTCACTACTTCAAACTTGATCTCGTAACTTTGTGTACCGGATTGGTTACCACTTGCATCTTTCCCTTGTACAATAAGTTTGTATGTTCCGTCAGGAAGATTTTTAGGATTAAACTCGACAATATAGCGGCCTTTTTTCTGAGCATCTTCCCCCCAACGGATCACATCAGGATTACTGGCATCGATAGGTTCTGGCGTATTACGGTAAGGTCTGAGCAAAAACACTTGTATGGTATTCGGATCAGAAAACTTCAAGAATGGATTGTTATCATTTAAGGACACACTAATGATTGGACTTGGAGATACAATATCTCCATCAAAAATATGCACCCCATCAAACATCACATCCACTACAGGATGTGTCCTATCCTCAATCACTTCAAAAGAAAGATCCATTAAATTATTATTATAGGAAAGTTCTCTTTGAAAACGAGGATTGACATAGGTTTGAAGCGTTACTCTTCCTGGCAATCCCGATGTATTTACGGTATAATTAAATTTTGTCAATGCTCCTTTTGGAAGAAGACCAATCAATAAAGTATCACGTTTTATTTTACCTTGATCGTTCCTTAAGGTAAATACGACTTTAAGGGGTTCGTCAAAATCTAATTCAGAAATATTTTCAAAGGCAAAGGAAAGGTTGAATTTTTCTCCATTCATTTTCTTTCCAACGGAATACTGTGCTACGCCTGCCTTCTGAGGTGTAATGGTACCTTCAGGAACAGGGCCATAAATTACTTGCCATTTTTTTAAATATGGAGGGGTAAGATCTACGGTATCTGAAGCATAATACAGCAATTTAATGAATGGGAATACATCGGCATTAATGAGTGGACCTAAATCGACATCTCCCGTTTGATCAATCGAAATGGTATCGACAGCAAGTCCTGATAAATTGAATCGAATGATACGTACAAGAGATGAATCACTCCCTGTATTGTATATGGTTTTATAATAGGTTCCCCAATAAGTAGCAGGGCCAATCAAGGTGGACGTAACGGTTCCTTCTTTAAACACTCCGGTCAAATCTTCTCTCAGTTCAATCGTTTCCGATTCATCTAAAGAATAAACTTCTGCAATGGGTGACGTCCCTCCATTCTTAGCCAACAAAATGTAAGGTGTTTTTTCTCCTAAGTCATCGATGTGTAATGCTCCAAATTGAGTAGTGAATACATTTTTAAGAGAAGCATCCCAACTATCGGCATACATACTTCCGGAAGATACCAGTAAAGCAAAATCATTGGGTTTTAAGGACAATAGAAAATCCCTCAATTGAATTTGATAACCTAAATCTTGTAAATTTCTAAACTTATGTGCTTTAGGATCTAAATAAGGTCCACATCCATAAGCCGGATTATACAAATACGGCAATGCTGTCGCTCCATCAAAAACAATCACATAACAACCATCACTCGGATCACAATAACCTGGTGCAGGGAAAAAAGAAATTAAACCATTATCATTGACACCTACCCCAACATTAGAGGATGATGTGCCACTGGCATTTCCTTGAGTGATCGCAAATATTTTAGACATACTTTCTGAAAATGAAATTTGTCCGGTAGATGAAATCTCCATTTGATGGTAGGTATCTTTAAAAAATTGAGGATACTCACTTTGAGACCATCCTGGCGCACTATTCTTGATGTATATAAATGAGCTTTCTCCCCAAAGAGGTGTTTGTCCTAAAGGCAAATCATTAAAACGTACTCTCCAATAATAGACTACACTATCCGATGGCAATACATCCGTGACTAAGGTCTGCGTAAAATCAACCAATGCTCCTGTCCGGATAATCTTGACTACTTTTACTGAACTATTATACAAATGACTGGTATCGATTTCAATATAATATTCCCGTTCACTTTGGAATAAATCATTCGACTGGGCTACAAAACGTACCGGTTGCTCATACACAACACTGTATTCCTGTGGCATCAAACACGACACGGAAGCCAAGGGTAAAAAGTATTCAATCGTTGCAAAATTATTATTCTCATTAAATTCCGGAATGGAATCATTGGCATCAATGGTAATTTCAAATCGATTCAAACCAAATAGTTTTTCCGAATTGGCCGGAACATTAAAATAAACCGTATCTAAATAATAAATGGGAGGAACTGTATAAATAGGATAATCCTTATAGAGTGCACCACTCACATAATGCCTTATTTTAAACTGAATATTTTTACTGCTACTGATTCCATAATTGATCACAGGAATAGCTAAAGCAAATGCCGTAGATGTTGCTGTAATAGGCTGCCCATCGTATGATTTTAAAAACACTTTTCGTTCTCCTACCTGGTGATCTCCTGAAATCGCATAGTCTGTTTTAGAAGGTTTATACATTTTAATGCTAGGATCTCCTTGAAGATTGAATTGAGTGACTTGAGCTCTTGTAAGAGGATCAAAAACAGAACGTGTTGTTAAAAATGTATCGATGGTTTTGATTTGAACTTCTCCTACAGAAGAATGAATATATTTTCTGTCATTAAAATTTAAACGATAAAAATCAGTCGTATAATCTCTTAAATAATTAACAATACCAATGGCAGCATGTCCCATGGCTAATACTGCGCCTTTCTTGGGAGTCATGATCCAGTCTTCAGGAATGGAAGATTCAATAAAAAATTCGGCAGACTCACAGCCATTAGCGAACAATAAGGGATACTTGTTGAGGTTATTATAACCATATACCGGATTAGAAACTTTTCCAATATCTAAATCAACCACATTCGCTGCAGAGTGTCCAAAGAAAGTAATATACGAAACTCCTCTATTCACTTCTTCTGCAATACTATTAATTAATTTCTGATCTACAGCACCAGAAGATAAATCTTTGGTATAAGAACGTACTACATTACCTCCAAACACAGGATTTTCTGCGAGGACTTTAAATGTTGCAACCAGGTTTTTAAACTGTACAATCTCTGCTGTTGTTTTACCTCCACTTAAATGAATAATATGTTTTCTCCAAAGAGAATTGGAATCCAGTAATTCATGCGCCTTTACTTTGTCAAGGTATTGCAAGACATCCGCATTTGTTCTTGCAGACAAACGTCCTGTAGGCAATTTCGGGATATAGGTATTGTCTCGTATGGTAAAATGCAGATCAGATGCAGGATAACCATACGTAGGAATCAAATCTTCCATCCTGAAATTTAGCTCAGCATAGGTATAGGTATTATTGATAAACGCCTTAGGGTTTTTTCTGTAATACACCGTCCCTGCACTGGTGGTAGGACCTGCATAATCTATATTGATGCCTTTTCCAATCAAAAAAAGATACTTGGGTGTACCGAAGTCTAATTGTTCTGCACAAAACCGTTTGATGGCAATAGGATGTTTTTCTCCGTAACTGTATAAATTATATATTTTGTGTACTTCAGCCATCAATACGTCCATGTTACCTCCTTGCATGGAACGTCTGTAATTGGCATAATCGGTAGCACTGCTCCACAGGATACGATGTGAAATTAAAAGCATGTCTGCATTAAAGGTGAAAGGCATCATGTCTACGCTTTCTATTGCCGAGATGGTTTTAAAGGTATTGACATAACAAATTTCACTCACGCTGGCATCAACATTTACAGTAGCAATGCCTCCTCCGTAGGAATAGTTTAAGTCAGTATAAGCACCTTCAGTTGAAATATCCCATAAAAATGAGCCATTGGTAAAACCAGCAACCGTGAATGTTTTATGTTGAGCATCATTAAAAGGTCGTAGTCTGGAAAAAGATTCACTGGAAACATTCAAGACCTGAGGGTATTTCAACACCAAGTGGGAAACAGATATTAAGTCTGGCTGAATCCCTGTTCCAATCAATTTTATATAGATCGTTAAGGGTTGATTATTGGTTAGCAAAGACGTTGGAATGGTTTGCTGAAACAAGTGTGGTCTGTGACCATAAAAATCAGGAACAATATATGTTGCATCTGGAGCATTCGGATTATTACCAATCAAGATTTGCACCCTGTGTGTATGAATATTTCGACCGATTAATAAAATTTCCAATTCCGCTGTCGTCGACGCATTGGAAAGATTCTTTATCGGTACAGAAAAAGAAGTGGATACATTAGGACTTGCCCCTGATTGAGATATTAAGGGGCCTGTCCAACCTTCAGCAATGTCTCCTGCACTATGGAATGTTTCCGGATTATATTCCATTCCTCTAAAATAATCTGTCGTTAATACAGTCGTGTGTATTTGCGTATGATAGTCTTGAGCTAAACCTGCAATGGCTGGATTCGTTTGCAAACGTTTACCATTACTTGAACCGAGTGTCACAAAATAATACGTGGTATCAGAAAACAAACTATAATACTTATTGGGTTGAGCACTCATGGGTTCATAGATCAAAGAATCTAATGTTCCATCGTTTCCCTTACCATAAAAATAAACCGTATTGGTATTAATGTATATCGATTGCTCTACTCCTCTAAACCATATTTGCAATTTAGCAGGATCCGATGTTGAAATACCGGCAGTATTGAGAGTGGCGAAAGGCATTGCATAAATTCCTGTTTCGGATACAGGTATTTTCCAGTAGTTTTGCCCAGCAACAATCCATTCATTACCATATTGAGCTTGTACATGCTTTGAAAAAAGCATACTCAATACGAGAACAAAAAATATGGAGAATTGTTTTTTCATATGGGTATTAACGTTTATAATGAATCAAATGAGAACTTCAGCGAAAATACATTAGAATACAAGGCCTCAGATACATTGCCGATATTCGTCAGCGCATAATCAATGGTAAACTTATAGATCTTCAATCCTATTCCGAAGTTAGGTTGTACACTCGTATAAGTTCCTCCTTCAAAATCTTTGACTTGCTGTATATTTCCAATACCTGCTCTCAGAAATACTATTTTTTTATAGTTAGCCTCTAAACCGACTGTAGGATCTATAGATGCAAAATTACTTTTTACTAAGGTATTACGTTTTCCATCGAAGGTGAAAATCAAATCCGTACTGGCCATCAAGCCAATTTTTTTAGAAATATTAAAATATCGTCCAACACCTCCAATCATCTTCGGCAAAGTCACTTCAATGGAGTTTTCAGGAATTTCATTCCCTGTTTTTATATACGTATCTCTGACCAACTCTGTATTATGTGTCCAGGCATTAAAGGTTCCTGTGACATCCCTTAACATCAGGCCAAACAACCATTTTTTTCGCTGAAGTTGTGCTCCTGCATCCAAACCAAACCCCCAAGCATTGGCAAAATCACCCACATTTCTATAAATCACTTTAAAATTGGCCCCAACATGTAACCCTTCAATTTTATGGATCTTGCGGGCATACGTCAAAATAAAAGCATAATCAGATGTCGAGAAATAACGGATGTTGTTATAATTGATTTTTCCATTGTTATTTCCATCACTGTCAAACAAAAAACGCGTATCCGCAATATCATCGACACCAAAACGAATAACCGATAAACCCACGGCACTGTTACTGTCAATTCGGGTAGCCACTGCACCATAATCGTATTTGGCGATACCTGCAAAATATTCCGAGTGCATTAATGCGATTTCGTATTTATTCTTAATTTTAGATAAACCAGCTGGATTCCAATATCCTGAAGTAACGTCATCGACCAAGGCAGACTGGACATTTCCCATAGCCATACCTCTGGCTCCCACTCCAATAGATAAAAATTCATTACTGTACTTAGGCGCAGTAATTTGAGCGCTAACAAAATAGCTCATCATGAATAAACCTGTAGCAAACAGGATCTTTAACCTCATCTTCTTCCGGATATAATTTCTTAGCTTAAATATATATTCATTTTTTGACAAAAATGTAACTATTTGACTAATTTGAGGGGTATTAACCTGAACTTCTTTTACCATGAATAAATTTATTTTAGCCTCTGCTCTACTTTCTTTGGGTATTCTTTTTTCTTGTTCAAAGGATAATAAAGACAGGAAACAATCATCTTCTACGGAAAACACTGCTTTAACGCAATTGAAAGCTATTGAGGACAGTTGCTCTAAAGCTTGGAATATGATGCAGAGCTCCGACGATCAAAAAATCAAAGATATTCAACGCTTATTACAGGAGATTTCCTATATCCCAAGCCACAACGAAGCAGAGCTCAAAAGATTGTCAAATCAGGTGGAAGAATTAATAAAGTTACGTTATACCCAAGACAATTTAAACTCTGAAAAAATAGATGCTTATGACCAAGCCACAGATGCTTTATTGACAGCCGTTTTTGAGCTCAAAAGAAGCACCAAAGGTGTAGAACAATATACTTTAACCGAAGAACTCGAAAAGTCCATCCGGGAAGCAGATGCCAGTGTAGTGAATTACAGAGTACTCTATGATGTTTGGGTCAAAAAATACAATGCCGAATTGGCCCCAATACCCACAGCAGAGTTGAAGCAAAAAACAACGTTTGAGATTCAGTAATTCTCAGGGATCAGGTGCGAATTTCATTCGCTCTGTTGGTTTGCATTCTTTGTTTATTAAAGACTGTTTTATTTTACTAATTGTTACTGATCACTGATACCTGACTACTGACCACTATTTCTCAATTCTTTCCATACAAATTCCATCAACGTCTTTACATTTTGCTCACTGAAATCAAAAGCAATGCCCGCTTCCTGATAAATTTCAGGAATGGTTCGGCTGTACCCTAAAGACAAGGCAGAAGTGTAGTCCTTGAAAGTTTTACCGGCATCTTCCTTAAAATTTTTCCACATCGCCACAGCACCCAATTGGGCCATGCCGTATTCAATGTAGTAAAATGGTACTTCATACAAATGCAATTGTTTTTGCCAGGTGTATTTTCTGAATTCTTCCAGACCTGTCCAGTCTATTTGGTTGGTACTGAACTCACCTGATATTTCCAACCAAGCCTGCTCTCTCTGTTCTACCGTATGCTCAGGATGTTCATATACCCAATGTTGAAACTTATCAATAATGGCTACCCATGGTAAGGTAGAAAGTATACCTTCTAAATGTTCTCGTTTCGCACGTTTTAAATCGTGTGCTGAAGCGAAAAATAAATTCCAATGTTCCATAGAAAACAACTCCATAGACATGGACGCCAATTCTGCGACTTCAGAAGAAGGATGCTTAAAGAATTGTAAAGGCTGGCCCGATACCAAGAAGGAATGGTAAGCATGTCCTCCCTCATGTACGAGGGTTACCAAGTCTCTTAGAGAGGTAGAAGCATTCATAAAAATAAAAGGAACCCCCGTTTCATCCAATGGATAATTATATCCCCCTGGTGCTTTACCAATGCGAGAAATTAAATCCAGGTGTTTCATTTCTTTCATGGTTTCTAAACACCCACCCAACTGGGGATTGATGTTATTAAAACATTGAATCGTTTTGCTCAACAATTCTTCCCCGTCTGAAAAAGGTTTTAAAGGTGTTGTACCAAAGTAATTCACTTGTAAATCCCATGGCTTTAAACTCGTCAATTTCAACGCTTCTTTACGTTCTTCAGCCAGTTTATTCAACAATGGCACCACATGTTTTTTAATGGCCTCGTGAAAATTAAACACATTTTCCACCGTATAATCAAAACGTCCCATGGCTTTGAACATGTAATCACGGTAGTTTTCGAAACCGGCATTTTGAGCGACTTGATGTCTTTTGATCACTAATTTGGAATACAACTCATTGAGTGCCGTTTTGTCTTGCATACGACGTGCTGCAATTTGTCGATAGACTTCTTCTCGCTTCGTGCGATCGCTGGATTGTAAAAAATCAGATGCTTGTTGTAAGGTCAATTCTTTTCCATCTATCGTTACGGTCATGGCAGCATTGATAGAGCCAAATTCATGTGCTTCTTGTTCCAGCTCCGATAGCAAGGGAATATTTTCCTCTCTGAATAATTCTATTTCACTCTCAATATTGCGAATGATATTCAATAATCCTGGATCTTTCTTTAAACTGTCTTTTAAAGGATGCGAAGCCAACTTAATATTTAATTCATTGCTGTATGGCGCAATTTGAGGTTGTATTTCTGCTACAAAATAGTTGAAGTGTTCTGCCAGTTCTTTGTTTTGTGTATCACAGGTCATTCGCACATAACGCCAGCCCATGTCTTCTTCCAAGACAGACTCTAACTCGCTGCGGTCTTTTAACCATGTATTCAATTGATCTAAATGCTCAATAGGACGAGCGACCAATTCTTCATAGAAAGGCTTCAGGTTATCCCATGTACTCACAGTCCAATCCTGAGGTAAATAGCTGCGCGTTAATTTAATGGCTTTCATGATGGTAGTAGTCAGTTATCAGTGGTCAGTAGTCAATTTTTTTCTACTCGTCACGATATATTATTCTTTCAAGGTGATTAATCAATTTCAACAACAGTATTAGGAGCTACAGGTCGACCAACACAGGTCAACACATACCCTAGATTAATTTCTTTCGGTGTTAAACCATCGCAATCGGGCATGGTGACTTTTCCACTGGTACACTTACCCATGCACGCGGTACATAAACCACTTTGACAAGAATAAGGAAGATCAATATTCTTTTCCAATGCAGCTTCTAATATGGATCTGTTTTTAGGCACATGTAATTTGTACTCTTCCCGATTATAGATCAAGGTAATGGTATCTTCATCTTCCGATGAAGCAGACTCTGCGGCTTGGTTTTCCGGGGTGTCGAAAACATGTGTGTTATTCAAGAAACTTTCTTTATGAATAAAAACTTCCTCAACCCCCATTTCTTTTAAGCCATCAATGGCTGTTTCCATCATGCCATTAGGGCCACAAACAAAAGCATCGAACTTGTTGGGATGAAAACCATGAGCAATCAAACATTCTTTTAGATTGGATGCGGAAAGCTTATTAGGTGTCAAACCTGCCGTTTGCGGTTGACTTAAAAAATGAACCACTTTAAATTTCTCCGCATGTTCTACAGCCAATTGCTCCAACTGTTTTTTGAAAATAATTTCATCTTCTGAACGGTTGCAATCCATCAATAGAATGGAAGTAGCAGTACCTGTTTTTAAATAATCTTTTAGGATACTGTAAATGGGTGTAATACCCGACCCTCCTCCGATCAGAGCGATTTGATGGGTTGCATTTTTATCCGAAGAGAATACACCACTGGCAGACATGACTTCTACAAAATCACCGGCTTTAATATGATCCGGAATATAATTAGAAACCAATCCTCCTTCAACCCTCTTGATCGTAAGCACAATTTCATTTTCACCCGGATGAGAAGCAGCAGAATAAGAACGCCTCACCTTTTCACCATGGATGGTTAAAATAAGGGTAAAGAATTGACCTGGTTTATATGGAATAGAAGGATTGGGTTGCTCTAAAACTAATGAATATGACTTGGGTGTTTCAGTAAGAATTGCCCTTACTTTTAAATAGGAATATCGATCAGACATAATGGCTATTGAAATACAATGGAAATAGAAGTACAATTTTAAAAAGTATATGGGAAATATACTAGATTCTGAGCCTTAAAGAATAGAAGTGTTAGGATCAGGAACTTAGGATATCAACACTTTCTTATTCTTCTGGGTGCTTTCGATCAAAATAAGTATATTTGCCATTTATTAACCGAACCTCATGAAACTTCAAGCATTAACAGCCATCTCTCCTGTAGATGGAAGATACAGAAATCAGGTAGAAGAATTAGCCGCATTTTATTCAGAATATGCGCTCATCAAGTACCGTGTTCACGTAGAAGTGGAATACATCATTGCCTTATCGGATGCCAAATTAAAAGGTTTCAAACCTTTTACAGATGCACAAAAAAAGAACATACGTAAAATTGTTGGCGAATTTACCGAGGCCAATGCCCTGGCAATAAAAAAAATTGAGAAGACGACAAATCACGATGTGAAGGCGGTTGAATACTTCATCAAACAGGAGTTTGACAAATTAAAAATTAAAGACCAAAAAGAATTTATTCACTTTGGTTTAACCTCTCAAGACATCAACAACACATCGATTCCTTTGTTGTTAAAAGACAGCATCATCGATGTTGTTTTACCCATTTTAGATCAAGTGCTCGTTGAAGTGTCAAGATTGGCCGACGATTGGGAAGAAGTTCCAATGTTAGCTCATACGCATGGACAACCGGCCTCTCCTACGCGCTTAGGGAAAGAATTGATGGTGTTTCATGAACGGTTGAGCAATCAATATAAACTCTTACAACAAATTCCGTTCTCCGCTAAATTCGGTGGAGCTACAGGTAATTTCAATGCACACCATGTTGCCTATCCTAAAGTCAATTGGGTGAAATTTGCCGATCAATTTGTCAATAAAACATTAGGATTAAAACGCTCTAAGTACACGACTCAAATTGAGCATTACGATCACATTGCGGCTTTATGTGATGCCTTCAAACGCATCAACACCATTTTGATGGACTTAGATCGCGATATATGGCAATACATCTCCATGGGCTATTTCAAACAAAAAATTAAAAAAGGAGAAGTGGGCAGTTCTGCCATGCCGCATAAAGTGAATCCCATTGATTTTGAAAACTCAGAAGGTAACCTAGGCATTGCCAATGCACTGTTTGAACACTTTAGTGCAAAACTTCCCATCTCTCGCTTACAAAGAGATTTGACAGATTCTACCGTACTAAGAAATATCGGTGTGCCTTTTTCTCATACCGTAATCGCCTACAAATCTTTATTGAAAGGTTTGGGTAAATTAGAATTGAATGAAGCAGCTTTAGAAAGAGACTTGGAGAATAACTGGGCAGTCGTATCTGAAGCCATACAAACCATTTTAAGAAGAGAAGGTTATCCTAATCCTTACGAAAAACTTAAAGACTTAACAAGAACCAATACCACCATTACAGAGGAGAGCATTGTTGACTTTATCGTATCGCTGGATGTAGCGGAAGACATCAAGAATGAACTGATGAGCATTACACCTCATAACTATACCGGCATACGTTTCTAGATCATGAAAAAAATCATCAGCTGGGTACTTAGAAATATTCCTCGTCCGGTATTGCAATTGGTCACACCGGTTATCATGTTCTTTGTACGCATATTCTATACCGGCAATAAGGTGGCTTGTTCGGTGTGTGGAAATACCTATCGTTCTTTTCTACCCTACGGCAGATTGGCACCCCGTCAAAATGCCTTGTGTCCTTCTTGTTTATCTTTAGAAAGGCATCGGTTGATTGCTTTGTATTTGAAAGAAAAAACAAACTTCTATACACCAGGATTAAAGATATTGCATGTCGCACCAGAACATTGCTTTATCAAACAATTTGAAGCCTTACACAAAGAGAACTACATTACCGCCGATTTGTATTCTCCATTGGCAAAAGTAAAAATGGATGTGCATGAGATTCCGTTTCCAGAAAATACGTTTGACGTAGTCTTCTGTAATCATGTATTAGAACACGTGACTGACGACAGACAAGTCGTACGTGAATTCAAGCGCGTATTGAAACCAGGAGGATTTGCAATCCTACAATCGCCTGCCGATTACCGTGTAGAGAAAACCTATGAAGATGCTTCCATTACCGATCCTTTAGAAAGAGAAAAAGCCTTCGGTCAAAACGATCATGTGCGTTTGTTTGGGAGAGATTACGGTCAACGTTTAGCCGAATCAGGACTACTCATCAAAGAATATGCTGTGGCGAAAGAGTGTACATCAGAGTTCATTACTCGCTACCGATTGGATAAAGGGGAGATCTTGTATTGCTGTGTGAAGGAGTAATCAGGAGTCAGGGATCAGAAAGGAACTTTTATGTCCAATACTGACTCCTGATACCTAAATCCTAATACACCCTCACCTCCAACCGTCTATTTTTCGCTCTACCCTCTTCACTGGCATTATCTGCAACCGGTTGTAATTTACCATACCCTTTAAACATCAACCTGTTTTTATCGGCGCCATTTTTTAAAAGGTAGTCATAAACCGCTTGAGCCCTATTGGTACTGAGTTTAATATTGTCAGTATCGGAACCTACATTATCGGTATGGCCTGCCAATTCAAGCTTAGCCGTTGTATTCTTTTTCAAGAACGACAATAGTTTATTCAACTCTGCAGTAGACTTGCTGTTCAAGACATAAGAGTTCGTTTCGAAATAAATGTTATTTAGTTTTGTCGTTGCTCCTTTTTTAATCGGTTTCAAATAAATGTCTAACGTGAGTGGATCAAATGAAGCATTATTTTGGTAATTGAATTGAATGCTTTCAAACAAGTAGCCTACTCTTCCAATGTGTAAAGCATAATCCATGCCTTCCGACAAGACCAGCATGTATTGACCACTGATGGAATCGGAATTGACCCACTGCATGCGTTGTGCTGAAGCGAGGTTGTATAACTCGATATCTGCTTTCAACGGTTTCTGGGTATCGGCATCGTATACGGTTCCTTTCGCATAGGTACTTTTTGAACGTGCTTTCAAAGTCGAAGGAACATCAAATTCATATAAAAAAGAACGCATGTTGTTATAGTCCGTTTTATCATACACAGAATAATATCCTTTTTCATTATCTGCTGTAATGAATAAAGTAGCATCGTTATCAGAAGTATTGATGGGATAACCTACATTTACAGGTTCACTCCAAGCCGTATCGATAAAATCACTTCTGAAAATATCCATTTCACCCATGCCTGGTCTATTGTTGGTAGAGAAATAAAGTGTGCTGCTACTGGCATGAATAAAAGGAGATACTTCACGACCAGAAGTGTTTATTTTACTTCCCAGATTTTTAGAGACACTCCAACTTCCGTCTTCTTGTTTGTAAGTGACATAAATATCTTCTCTCCCCAATCCTCCAGTGCGTTCAGAAGAAAAGTACAAGACTTTACCATCGGCAGATAAGGAAGGTTCCGAATCCCATCCCGCCGAATTGACTTTCTTGCCCATGTTTTCAGGAATACTCCACTCTTCCCCTTCTTTGTAAGAAATATAGATGTCGCATGAGCCTACACCATCTGCACGGTTACACGATGCAAAGACAATAGTTTTTCCATCGGCCGACATAGAACTGGCCCCTTCATTAAATTTAGTATTGATATGATTGGAAATAGAAATAGGTTCTGACCATTTCATTCCGTCCCAAGAAGATTTAAAAATATTTTCATCGTCTGTACTTCTTTGACCTTTGCGGGCAGAGAATAAAAGTGTTTTTCGATCAGCCGTTAATACAGGATAGGCCTGGACAAAAGAGCTGTTGATATGCTTGGGTAAAGGTACTGGGTGAAAAGCCACAGGATGTTTCATCGCTTCCATGGCAAAGTTGCAGGTTTCAATATATTTGGGTGTTTGATCCGCTATCTTCTTATTGTTAGGGTTCACATTGATGACGTATTGAAAATATTTTTTAGCACTCGTATAATCTCCTTCTTTAATGGCTATTTCACCAATGGTAAAATAGGCATTGGCCGACTTTACATTGTTGGTGTCCAGATCTGCACCTTTTATGAAATATTGCTTGGCCACATTTTTTTTGCCGTACAACATGTATACGCTACCCAGCTTAAAGTATGCTTCCGTAAATTGGTTGTCTTCTTTAAGAGACTCTTGTAAGGACGCAATGGCTTGATCAAACTGACGACCACGAATATAATCTTCAGCAAGAAAGTAATGTTTAATCGCTTTCTTGTTTTTCGTACTTAAATCGGATTGAGCAAAAAGAAAAGTGGAGGTCCCCATTAGAAAAATAAGGGCGATAAAAAAGGTATTCAGTCTTCCTAAGGAATATTCATGTACTTGTGGGTTTGCAGAGACATTTGCCATTGTGGATGAGCTTTTATATAATCAATAATGAGCGGTAAAAGCGCCTCTTGTTTTGACCATTCTGGTTGTAAAAACAAATTAGCTTCTTTTTTCTTCACTAAAGAAACAAAATTTTCAGCCCACTTAATATCCGAAACGTGAAAAATTACAGGTTTAAATTCATCACATACGGCTAAGATTTCTGGCAATGGTTCTTTAAACTTTTTAGGAGAAAGGCATATCCAATCCCATTGGCCCGATAAAGCATAAGCCCCAGAGGTCTCTAAATGTGTTTTAAACCCTTTTTGATGCAAGGCTTCACAAAGGGTGGTAAGGTCATGATGTAAAGGTTCTCCTCCTGTAATGACAGCGATGCGAGCGGGATGTTTTTCCGCTTCTGATACAATTTGCTCGATCGATAAACGGGGATGAGTGTTTGCATCCCAGGACTCTTTCACATCACACCATACACAACCTACATCACAACCCGCTATACGTATAAAGTATGCAGCTTTTCCCGTATGACGGCCTTCCCCTTGAATGGTGTAAAAAGCCTCCATGATGGGCAACATGGTTGTGTTCAAAGCTGCATCGCTCATGGCCTTAGAAAATTTCTTTTTTAGCAGAGCGTAAGGTATTCATCATTAAAGCACCAATCGTCATTAAACCAACACCACCTGGAACAGGTGTAATGAAACTTGATTTAGGAGCAACACTATCAAAATCAACATCGCCTTTAATGGCAAAGCCTGATTTCTTACTTGCATCCGGAACACGAGTAATCCCTACATCAATCACGACTACTCCATCTTTCACCATGTCTCCTGTAATCATACCCGGACGACCTGTAGCGACAATCAGGATGTCGGCTTGTTTCGTAATCTCTGCTAAGTTATGGGTATGACGGTGACAAATGGTCACCGTACAATTTCCTACTTTGGTGTCCTGTGCCATGAGGATACTGATGGGAGAACCCACAATATTACTACGTCCAACAACAACACAATGCTTACCTGTAGTGGGTATATTGTAATGCTCTAACATCAATAAAATACCATAAGGCGTTGCAGAAATAAAAGCCGGTAAGCCTTTATTCATACGACCGATGTTCACAGGATGAAATCCATCGACGTCTTTTTCAGGTCTGATTTTGGAAGTGACCTTGTCTACAGAAATGTGTTTCGGTAATGGTAACTGAACAATCAGCCCATCAATGTCTTCATCGTTGTTGATATCTTCTACTTTTTTTAACAGCTCCTCTTCTGTCACCGATTCATCAAAACGTACCAAGGTCGATTTATAGCCCATGGCTTCACAAGTTCTGACTTTGTTGCCCACGTAGGTTTCACTGGCTCCATCGTTGCCTACAATAATAGCCGCAAGATGAGGTGTTTTACCTCCTTGCGCTTTAAAGGCAACTACTTCAGCAGCAATTTGGGTTTTGATGGCTTCGGAAACAACCTTACCGTCGATGAGTTGGTAAGTCGATGAAACAGGTGTACTCATAGTGAAGATCATTGATTAAATTTATATTTTAATTTCCTTCAACCTTACTTGAAATCAAATCGTTCAGGCAAAGCATCCAAACACAAATTTCAAATCCAGAAGCTTTGTGATTTGGTGCTTAACAAGATTAGCTATCTAATTTCAACACGGCCATGAAGGCTTCTTGAGGAATTTCTACATTACCCACTTGACGCATACGTTTCTTCCCTTTCTTCTGCTTTTCTAACAATTTACGCTTACGGGAAATATCCCCTCCATAACATTTCGCCAATACGTTTTTACGCAAGGCTTTCACCGTTTCTCTGGAAATGATTTTCGCTCCGATAGATGCTTGAATAGCAATTTCAAACATTTGTCGTGGCAATAATTCTCTCAGTTTTTCGCACAAACGTTTACCCCAATCGTAGGCTTTGTCGCGGTGTACAATGGCCGACAACGCATCGACCTTTTCACCGTTCAACATGATATCGAGTTTTACAACGTTAGATGTTCTAAAACCAATCAGTTCATAATCCAAAGAAGCATACCCTCTCGATATGGTTTTAAGTTTATCAAAAAAGTCGAATACAATTTCAGCCAAAGGCAATTCAAACTGTAGTTCTACACGGTCCGAAGTAAGGTAGATCTGATTTTTAATCAAACCACGTTTGTCCATACACAATGAAATGATAGGACCTACATAATCGGCTTTGGTAATGATCTGTGCTTTGATGAACGGTTCTTCAATATAATCCAAATGTGTAGGATCGGGCATATCTGAAGGAGCATTGATCAAAATCATATCTCCTTTCGTGGTGAAGGCTCTGAATTGAACCGAAGGTACTGTCGTGATGACCGTCATGTCGAACTCTCGTTCCAAACGTTCTTGCACAATTTCCATGTGCAACATGCCTAAGAATCCACAACGGAAACCAAATCCCAGTGCTGCAGACGTTTCAGGTTCCCAAACCAAAGAAGCATCGTTCAATTGAAGTTTTTCCATAGAAGTGCGTAACTCTTCAAACTCGGATGTTTCCACAGGATAAATACCTGCAAATACCATGGGTTTTACATCTTCAAATCCTTTGATGGCTTCTCCAGGTCTTTCTTTATGCGTAATGGTATCTCCTACTTTTACCTCTTTGGCATCTTTGATCCCCGAAATGATATAACCCACATTACCCGCTTCCATTTGTTGACGGGGTTCTTTTTCCAATCGTAAAACTCCAATTTCATCGGCAAAATATTCTTTACCCGTATTGGCAAACTTTACCTTTTCTCCTTTTTTGAGGGTACCATTAAAGATACGGAACATTACCTCTATTCCTCTAAAAGAATTGAAAGCAGAATCAAAGATCAATGCCTGTAAAGGTTCATCTTTATTGCCTTTCGGAGCAGGAACCCGTTCAATAACAGCATTTAAAATATCATAAATACCAATCCCTTCTTTACCGCTGGCATGGATAATGCCTTCACGATCGCAACCCAATAATTCTACAATTTGATCCTTCACTTCTTCCGGCATAGCACCAGGAAGGTCAATTTTATTGAGCACAGGAATGATTTCAAGGTTGTGTTCAATGGCTAAATATAAATTGGAGATGGTCTGAGCTTCAATTCCTTGAGCGGCATCAACAATCAACAAAGCACCTTCGCAAGCCGCAATGGATCGGGATACTTCATAGGAAAAATCGACGTGACCAGGAGTATCAATAAGGTTAAAAATGTACTTTTTACCTTGGTACTCATAATCCATTTGAATCGCATGACTCTTAATCGTAATCCCTCGCTCCCTTTCAAGATCCATATCGTCCAGTACCTGAGCTTTTTGATCTCTTTTGGAAACGGTATTGGTGAATTCTAATAACCTGTCAGCCAGGGTACTTTTACCATGATCAATGTGAGCAATGATGCAAAAGTTTCTTATGTTTTCCATTTATATAATAATACGTCTACAAATTTAGGAAAAAGCAATGGTAATTAGCAGGCATTGAATCATTCTTTTTGACCATCTTTACATGCTGGAGTAAAAAGTTTATATTTATGCAATGGCTATAGGCAATACGTTAAATAAGGATGCTATTCGCACATGGTGGGAGTCTTTTTTGTACTCCTTTCCTATTCAATTGCTTATTCTCAACTTTAAGAAAAACCAAATACTGCTTGCCATTTGGGCCATCTTGTTTGGTTTAGTCACACAATCCATTGGCCGCATGGTCGGTGCTCCTTACCTCTTCCTCGATCCTGAATACCTCAACACCATTAGCCTTAAAGGCTTTTTTATCATCGGTTTATCGATGGGTGTCTTCATTACAGCATTCCATGTAACCATATATATATTAGATAGTTACAAATTCAACTTCTTAGCGACAATCAAGAGTCCATTTGCTCATTTTTGCCTCAACAACAGCATCATACCTGTATTGTTTGTGATCGTATATGCATTCAATATTTTTTATTTCCAATATAAAAATGGATTCCAACAGCATGCCGAAATATTATGGGAGATCGGGGCATTGATTGTGGGCATGTTATCCATTATTGTCTTCTTATTTTTCTATTTCCGCTTGACCAATAAAGATGCATTTCGTCTTGTCGCAACCAACGTAGATGGACAGATGAGAAAAAATAAACTCAATCGTGTCAATGTTTTCAAACGTTACAAACATTTCAAAAAAGACAAAATCAAAGTTATCAATTACCTAAAACTACCTTTTCATATTGCCTCTGTTGACAAAAGTATTTCGATCGATAAACTTTTAATTATTCGTGTATTTGATCAAAACCATTTGAATGCAGTCATTGTAGAACTGCTGTTGGTAGCCATCATCATTACCTTAGGCTTGTTTCGAGATAATCCCCTTTTTCAAATACCTGCTTCTGCAAGTGCTGTATTATTTTTAGCCATGATTGTCATGTTTACAGGAGCTTTCAGTTATTGGCTTAGAGGATGGTCTTTTACGATACTTGCTATGGCATTTGTTCTCCTCAACGTCTTATCTCGTTATAACATCATTGATACCGATTATCAGGTTTATGGCATCAATTATAATACAAAAGAAAAGGCTACTTACTCATTGGTTAAATTAAATGATTTGAGTAAACCAAGTGATGTCATTCGAGACAAACAAAAAATGATTTCTATTCTCAATACCTGGAGGGCTAAATTTCCTACTGAAAACAAACCCAAAATGGTATTTGTATGTGTAAGTGGAGGCGGTCAACGTTCGGCACTTTGGACGCTGAACAGTTTACAATACATCGACAATGAACTCAATGGCCAATTGATGAATCATTCGATGTTAATGACGGGAGCATCCGGAGGAATGATTGGAGCGAGCTACTACCGTGAACTATACTTGAGAAGTAAGCAAGGAAAAATCAATGATTTATACGATAGCAAATACTTGACCAATATCTCTACCGACATTTTAAATCCTATCATTTTTAGTCTAGTGGTCAATGATGTGTTTTTTCGTTTTCAAAAATTCACCGATGGCAAATATGAGTATACCAAAGACAGGGGTTATGCTTTCGAACAAACATTGAATAGAAATACAGAATTTGTTTTTAATAAAACCATTAGTGATTACAAAATCTCCGAGGAACGTGCTCAAATCCCAATGATCATCTTATCCCCTACCATTATCAACGATGGCAGGAAATTATTTATATCTCCTCAGGATATTTCTTTCATGACCACCAATACATCGTCTCCTGAATTTAATATCAATCAAAAATTAAAAGGCGTAGAATTTAAAAAATTATTTGCTGAACAGGATGCACAAAATCTACACTTTTTAAGCGCATTACGTATGGTGGCAACGTTCCCTTACGTTACCCCTACCGTTCAATTACCCAGTAATCCATCTATGGAAATCATGGATGCTGGATTATCCGACAATTTTGGAGTAAACGATGCCGTAAAATTCATGTACGAATTTCACGAATGGATAGAGGAAAATACAGGAGGTGTCGTTGTTGTGACCATTAGAGATTCTGAAAAAGAGGCTTCCATCGAAAGCAATCAACAATCTTCCGTTTGGCAAAAAATGGTAAGTCCTATAGGATCGTTATATGCCAACTGGGATTATTTTCAAGACTTAAATAACGATAATTTATTACAGTATGCTCAAAGTTGGTTAGCTACAGATTTAGATGTGGTTGAATTTGAATACATCCCTAAACCCAAATATTGGGACAAGCTGCAAGAGATGCACATCAATCCGGAAGAAATTATGGAAATAGAAAAAAATGCAAGAGCTTCTTTGAGCTGGCATTTAACAACAAGGGAGAAAGAAAGTCTGGTGAGATCCATCCTAGAGTCGAACAACCAGGCTTCTCTCTATAAACTTAAACGAATTCTTCTTTCTGAAAACAAGGCGCTGAAGAGCAAATAAAAGCGTGTCTACTTATTTTAAAATAGTTATTTTTATCCTATTTCCGTTTACTGTTCTACATGCCAGAACAGTGAAGTTGACGGTATTAAACCAACTGAATAGCTCAGCTATATCGTATCCTCATATCACCATCAATGATTCTATTCATTTTATCGGAGACGCACAAGGCCGATTAACATTCGAAGCACCTGATACTAAATTTCATCTTCAGGTATACCGTTTTCAATACCAATCGAAAACGATCAGCGTAGAAGCAGAAGATTCTAACACAGTGCTGACAGTAACACTACAAATTGTCGACTTGTTTGTTGCAGATCCATCTACTGCACAATCCATCTCTATCATTAGAAATACGCAAATAAACAGTAAGCTTAATAACTTCAGCAATGAAAAAAATAAATCATATAAATTATACACACGATTTACCATCAGTAGTGAAAAGCCCGATTTTTTAAATACAGTCATTTTAGGTGGCTTAAACCTATTGGGTATCAAAGCCCCAAAGTTGTTTTCTCCAGAACATCATTTTTACATTATGGAAACAACAAGCGGCCTTCACTATAAAAACAAACTCCACAGAAAGGAACAATATACCAATACACAATCTTCTGGCATCTCATTGCCTTTGGTCTTTGCACAAACATCCTATGAGTTTATCCCTAATCCATACAACAACATCATTAAAATAAAAGGCAAAGAATTCATATCTCCGATTGCTTATAATGCGCTAAACAGGTATGAATACAACATTGTTGACTCTTTCTCGATTGACCAAACCGTTTATTGGACAATAAAATTTGCTCCCAAACCTAAAACAAACTTCAATGCTTTGTATGGATTGATTACCATCTCATCAACAAACTATGCCATTAAAAATATCATTTTTTATCCGGCTTGGGATACCAGATCATTTAAAGAATTTTGTTTAACCTATGATACGCAAAACAGAACACTTGAAAACTATACCAATCGGGTTTCCGATGTTTCTCCTTTACAAAACCAAAAACGAAAAATCCTTGTTGAATCTTCCACCTACCTATACCCTGATTCTTCCTTCAACAAACAACAAATTAAAAACGAGCAATTCGATGAATACGTGGTAGAAATCAATGACACCATATTGATAGAAAAATCAGAGACTAAAAAAGAGATCGAAAGACCTTATCCTTTAAGCACAGCAGATTCTCTGACCTATGCTTATTACGAAGAAGTAAAATATGCTCGTTTCTTACAACAACTTCTTAATATCGGAGATAACTTATACTATGGGTATATACCATTGGGTAAAATAGATTTAGAAACGAATAAACTCATCAACTTAAATGATGTAGAAGGCATCCGATTGGGTATTGGAGGAACAACCAATGAAAATTTCAGTAAAAAATGGATCATCAAAGGTTTTATTGCCGATGGTTTTGCTGATCAAAAAATAAAATACGGATTAGGACTTTCTTACCTGCTCGACAAAAAATTGGAATGGAAAATAGGCATTGATTATTCTTATCAACTTACGGAAGCCGGTAATATTGAACAATACTATTCGAGATCGGTGTTTTCGAGTGAAAAATTGAGGAAATACCGGCTCAGTATTATGGATTACAACAAAACATTATCACTCTATTCTAACATTCATCCCGTTCAAAACCTGGACATCCATGTAGCTACTGAATACACAGACTTACAACCTGCCTATACCTACATTTACAAAGGCGTATACCTCAAGTCTATACACCTCAATGTGCTCAAAATAGCGACACGATTTGCGCCATTTGAAGAATTTATAAAATTATCCGATAGGAAAATAGGATTGGGCAGTAAGTTCCCCGTTTTTTATTTAGGATTAACCAAAAGCTTTGAAGAAAATTCCTTACAAGGAGGATATGAATATTTTAAATGGGATATACGCATCGATCAACGCATTAAACTGATAGACTTTGGAGTGACTAACGTACAATTCATTGTAGGTGGAACAACAGGTAATGCTCCCTACACGGCCCTTTTTAATGGAAAAGGAAGTTTAAAATCTCCTTCTGTTGTCATTCACAACAGTTTCGAAACCATGGGATACAATGAGTTCTTAAGTGATCACTATTGGGCTCTTTTCATTGCTCATGATTTCGGTAGATTATATTATAAAAGTAAATTCTTTAAACCCTCTGTTTCTGTTTCATACAATACAGGAAGCGGTTCATTAAAAAATCCGACACAACACGTAGGTCTTAATTTCAAAACCATGGAAAAAAATTATTCTGAAGTAGGTTTACTCTTAGAGAATATCATCTCATTAAGACTAACGGGATTAAAAGTAGGCTTAGGAGGTGGTTTATTCATGAGACTCGGTGATTACCAATACCCTGAGTTTAACAAAAATCTGGTTTGGAAATTTGCCATCAACTTTAATATCTAACCATTAAACGATGTCTATCACGAAAGAACAACTATTTAGATCCTTTGGAGAACTTTTGTATGCTATCGCCGGTGCAGATGGGGCAATACAAGAAGAAGAAAAAAAAATACTGACACAGGTATTGGCTCACCATCGGTATGCTTTTGATATTATTGCCTCTTTTCAATCGCTTGCAAACACTCCAAGTGCTATGGAAGAAGCTTGTCACAAAGCGCTCGAAAGCTTTCAACATTATGGTTACTTTGAAGGGTACAAAGAATTTAAATTAATCTTGGAAGATTTAGCACTTGCTTGTAATGGGATCTCTCCGGAGGAAAAAGTGTTTCTCGACCGTTTTACCAATCAATTCAATAAGCTCATCCAGGAAAAACAATAGTTACGAAAGACCCACTTTTTCAGCCACACTATAATCACTCTTATTAGAAGAATTCATCGTAGCCATCTCTCCTAAAAAGCCCGCCATAAACAGTTGTACACCGATAACAACAAACGTTAAAGCGAGGTAAAACCAGGTATTATTCACGACATCACGGGCCACAATACCTTGTGCAATATTGTGTAATTTCATATAAATCAGAAAAGCTGTAATACCAAAACCCGCCATAAAAAACAGGGTACCGAGCGTACCGAAAAAATGCATAGGACGTTTACTGAATTTGGATACAAAGGTAATCGAAAGTAAATCCAAAAAACCATATACAAACCTTTCCAATCCAAATTTAGTAACACCATATTTACGCGGACGGTGTTGCACTACCTTCTCTCCTATTTTACTAAAACCATTCCATTTGGCAATAACAGGAATATAACGATGCATTTCTCCATAGACTTCTATGGTTTTCACAACATCACTTTTATACGCTTTTAAACCGCAATTGAAATCATTTAACTTAATACCCGACAATAGCCTGGTCATACCATTAAACAATTTTGTTGGAATCGTTTTACTCAACGGATCGTGACGTTTCTTTTTCCAACCCGATACCAAATCAAAACCATCCTCGGTAATCATTTTATATAAGCCCGGTATTTCATCTGGACTGTCTTGCATGTCCGCATCCATGGTGATCACCACATCACCTGCACAATGCAAAAAGCCCATGTGCAAAGCGGCAGACTTCCCATAATTACGTCTAAAACGTATCCCTTTTACATAAGGATTGTCCTTAGACAACTCTTCTACAATTTTCCAGGAACGGTCTTTACTTCCATCGTCTACTAAAATAATTTCATACGTATAAGCATTGGTTTCCATCACAGAACGAATCCAAGCTTCTAATTCTCGCAACGATTCATCCTCATTATATAATGGAACAACAACAGAAATTTGAACGGATGTACTCATGCTTAAAACAATTGATATTGGGAGTCGTTGAAAACCGCTTTAACCTTCCCTTTCAAAGGCATACCGATGAATGGATTATTTTTTGATTTTGATTTAAGATCCTTGACTTCAGGAGTCCATGCCTGACCAGCATCAAACAAGGTTAAATCTGCTAATGCTCCTTCTTTAATTTCGGGTAGTGTTATGTTTAAAATTTTTCTTGGTTGAATAGAAAACTTATCGACCAAATCAGTCATGCTTAATTTCTGACTGGTAGAATATACAACGGAGAATGCGGTTTCAATATTGGAAATCCCAAACTCTGCCAAATCAAATTCCAGGTTTTTACTTTCAATGTCTTGTGGTTGATGATCACTTACAATCGCATCGATCGTACCATCGGCTAAATATTTCCAATACGATTCAATATCTTTTTTACTACGCAAAGGAGGATTTACTTTATAGTAGGTATCGAAACTTGTTAATAAATTTTCCTCCAACACCAATTGATATGCAGCAATGTCGCAGGATACCGACAATCCTTTTTTCTTCGCCTCTTTAATCATCTCCAAAGATCTGGGGCTGGAAATGTGACTAAAATGAATTTTACCAGATGTGTATTCCAAAATGCTCAAATCACGCTGCACCATCACCTCTTCAGCCAATTTAGGAATACCTTTTAAACCTAAGATCGTGCTGACTTTGCTTTCATTCATTTGACCTTGCGTAGTCAGGTATTTATCTTCCGCATGAACCATCAATAAACCATTGAATGGTTTTAAATAAAGCAATCCACGCAACATCACGTCTGAATGCCAAACCGGAGCATTACCATCAGAAAAGGCAACAGCACCATTGTGGTACATGTCTAAAATTTCTGTAAGTTCTTCTCCTTTATTTTTTACTGTCAATGAACCTACAGGCAGTACTTTGGTTAAAAATTCATGCGAACGGCTTTTAATGTAATGTATGTTTTCCTTGTTATCTAAACTCGGATGGGTATTGGGCATACATGCTACAACCGTAAATCCCCCCATGGCTGCCGAGCTTGTAAAAGACTCCATGTCTTCCTTGGATTCAAAACCAGGATCACCTGTAAAGGTTCTTAAATCACACCAACCCGGCGATAATTTTAAATCTTTCCCTTCTATCACTTGAGAAGCTTCAAAAGATTGTGTGCCTATTTTCTGAATCTTGCCATGTTGTATTAATACATTCACGCGTTTACCATGCCATTCAGAATGTGGTGCGACTATTTCAGCTTGTTTGATTAAAATGTTTTCCATTATTTGAACCAGCGAATCAATACAATTTCTATCAGGAAGAATACTAAAGACAAAATTAAGCAATATTTCCAAAGTGGAACACCTTTTGTCAATTCCTTGAGTTGATCTTCCAAAGCCACTTCAGATACATTTTCCAAAACGTTCACCCGAGGATATGCTTTCATGTGCTCCATGAGTTCTGGCGCTGAATAAGAAGCTGTTAAAGACTCTTCACGGCCTGTATTTAAAGCAAATGTACGCAAAGACTTGCCTTTATAAACCAATTCATAAAAACCTGGAGACTTGATCTGCTCTGGTAAATCGAAGCGGAATAAACTCCCATTGAACCTTTGAGAAGGAATCACCACTTCATTTTTGTCGTTTCTGATTTCCACCAAACCAGATTCAATATCTTCATTTACAGAAAGTTGAATCATATCAACACCCTGCCTAAAATAAGTACCTTCATTATTTTCCTTGCTCAAAAGTGCCATTTTAAGTAATAGCGGTACAAAAAAAGAATGTTGAGGGAAATTGGTATGACTTTTCTGTAAGGGAAAATGAAACCAATAAGCGATTCCCTTATACGTACTTCCCTGAGAGGAACGAGAAAAAACAGATTCTCCCATGACAGTCGTTAACAAACTGCTATAACCAGGAGGAAGCGCCATGCTCGCTTGGGCGAATGGCATACTCATGGTCGATTTTTTATCTTCGAAAATATCTGCAAAAAAAGGATTGTTTAGATCAGGAAACTCTAACACAGCTGTCTCTGTAGCCTTTACACTATCTGTTTTCAGAGAAACGGCTGGAATCATGAGTGCATCGGTCAACTCAGAAGGTAGTGTACGATCGAGAGCAGAAGGAATAAACAAAATACTCTTACCGGCATTAAGCCAAGTACCAACACGTTTCATGAGTGCCGTAGATTGCTGTGAAAGTCCTTCTATGATGATAAAATCAGCCTCATCCAATTGTGCGTAATTAAGTGTATTACTGGAATACGATTGCAGTACAAAATCTTCAGAATCTTTAAATACAAGAGATTGAGGAGCATTGGGAAGATCTGATATGGAAGCTACACGCACAGCATGATTCGCAGTTAAGGTAAAATAAAATGAGTTATCGAAAGATAAGTCCCCATCGTCAAAAGTGATTTTACCTTTTAAATCTCCTCCTTCAGTAACCATATACTCAAAATACCCTTCTTTAGAAGACAGGGCTGGTATATCAACATAAGAAACCGAGGCCTGTTTATCATTCATCTGTAACTTCACCAGCTGTTCCCTCACTTCTTCTGAACCTGTATTGAAAGCCTTGTAAAAAATTTTTAATCGATCTCCTTTTTTCACTACTGGTTTATCGAACCAAACGGAATCGATAAAAACATTACCCTGGCTTGTATTCTGAACCGGAATCAGATAGTACTGTGTTGTCGAATCCCAGGAAGTTTTAAGTTGACCAATGGTACTTTTTTGAAAATCAGAAAAAATAAAACAATGCTTATTTTTTTTACCCAACTGATCGGCATGAGCAAAACGTTCGACCACACTATGCAAAGAACGTGACCGAAATGAAAATTGCTGCTGTGTAACACGTTTACTCAGTAATTCCGAAGAAATAGAGAGCATATCGCTAGAAAGAAAATCATTATCCAGGTATTGATACCGCGTACTGGCACTGTTTGTTTTAGCCAACGCTTGAATACCCATTAAGGCTTGATCAAACAAAGTCCCTTGACCAGGGTTCCTCTCCATACTATATGAATTGTCTATGTAAACCTGAAAAGCCAAACCTTCTTGTTCACTGTTCCATTGACCATCTGTAGTCCAAAAAGGCATACTAAAAGCCAATATCAAAAAAAACAAGGCCAGTATACGGGATGCGAGAATAAGCCATTCTTTGATCTTCCGCTTAGCACTACTTTCAACCGTAAGCTGTCGCAGTAACTGCGTACTCGAAAAATAGATTTTTTTAGCCTTTTGAAGACTTACCAGATGTATGATTACAGGGAGACTAAGCCCCAATAATCCCCAAAGCGCTAAAGGATTTTCAAACTCCATTGGACAAATCTATAAAAAAGACTGAAAAGAGCCCTGTTTATTATTTGAAATATTGATTTAAAATACCTAGCTTTTGACCTAAATTCACGTTTAACCCTATATAACATTATATGAAAAAGTTTTTCGTCTTTTCTTTTGTGTCACTCGCTCTGGTGGCTGTACTTTTAAACTTATCTTCATTTAAGAGTTCTGGCTCTTCCGCCAATAATATCGGTAAATACATTCTTATTGATGTATACGAAGTGCCAGGATACCAAGATCCAGGGCTACACGTTCACTATGCCGATAACACAAGTGAATATGTTCCATTCAAATCGATGGATGCTCATAACCATGACGATAACGGACAAATCATTGTCAACAAAATCAACGAACTCGTAGACAAAGGATATGTTGTAGAACACGTAGGTTCTGGTTTAGGGGACAAAACGGGTATGATCACTAAAGTCTTCATGAGAAAAGCGAACTAAGCTTATATCTTTCTGGATAAAAAAGGGTTCAAGAAATTATAGTCTCTTGAACCCTTTTTTGTATCACATGAAGCATAAGAGTACTTGATTCATCTCATAAATAAGACTACTTTTATGTTCTTTTGCCGAATAGGCTTCATGACTTAAAGTGCTTTAAACGCTTTTGACGTGTTGCATTTTTTGACAAACTTCGGACTCAATCATTACTTCATGGTAAGGTTCGATACAGCGACACCACGTTTAAATACATGAAGAACTTATACCATTCCAACATCAGCAAAAAACATTACGATGCCATCATTATTGGTTCTGGATTAGGAGGTCTCACTACCGCTGCCCTTTTTGCCTTGAGAAAGAAAAAAGTGTTGGTCTTAGAAAAACACTACGTACCAGGAGGATTCACACACACGTTCAAACGCAAAGACTTATCATGGGATGTAGGTGTACACTACGTTGGGCAAGTCAATCAAGAGGACGCTCTCATGACCAAAGCCTTCAACTACCTTACAGAAGACAAACTACAATGGACTTCTATGGGTCATATTTATGATAAAGCGATCATAGAAGGTGATGAATACAATTTTGTTTGTGGAGAAGAAAATCAAATACAAGAGCTGCTCAAACATTTTCCAGAAGAAGAAATTTGCCTCCGAACATATTTCTCCATGATTAGAAACATGGGTGCAGCAACCAGCATGTTTTTCGGAGAAAAAAGTATGCCTTTATGGTTAAGCAAAATCATCGGAATACTCCTTCGTCGTAAATTTTACCGTTACTCCGACCGCACAACATACGAAGTATTGAATAGCTTGACCTCAAATCAAAAATTAATCGCTGTACTTTGTGCTCAGTGTGGCAATTACGGACTACCGCCCAAACAAAGTAGCTTTGCCATGCAAGCCATGATTGCAGGACATTATTTGGAAGGAGGAAACTACCCAGTAGGAGGAGCTTCTGAAATTTACAAAACAATCGTAGAAACCATTGAAAAAAATGGAGGGACTTTGGCTTTAAAAGCAGAAGTACAAGAAATTTGTATCGAGAAAAATAAAGTAAACGGGGTCAAATTAACCAATGGAGACATGCTGTATGCTCCTGTCGTAGTAAGCAATGCAGGTGCAAGAAATACCTTTAGCAAACTGGTTGCTCCATCTGTTTACGATCAAAAACTAAAAACCAAACTGGAAGAAATTAAAGCCTCTGTAGCTCACCTATGTCTATACATAGGACTAGACCAATCAGATGCAACTTTAAATTTACCTAAATACAATTATTGGTTATACAACACGTACGATTTTGATTCGAGTTATACCGATTTTCTTAATAATCCTACCTTAGACCTGCCTTTGGCTTATATTTCATTTCCTTCAGCCAAAGATCCCAACTGGTCAAAAACATTACCCAATAAGTCTACCATACAAGTCATCTGTGCCGCTTCATACGATTGGGTAAAACAATGGGAAAACACCAAGTGGCAAAAACGAGGCGGAGAGTACGAAGATTTTAAAGATTATTTTAAAGAGAAGTTACTAGAGCGCGTATTACAACTCGTACCTCAAATCAAAGGGCACATCATCGAATGCGAACTATCAACCCCTCTGTCCACGAAACATTTCAGCAATTACCAACAGGGTGAAATATATGGATTAGAACATACACCTAAGCGTTTCCGATTGAACGAACTGAGAGTGCACACCCCCATCCATGGTTTGTATTTAACAGGGCAAGATATTATTAGCGTTGGTATTGGAGGCGCTTTATTTTCTGGCGTATTGGCAGCATCCAGTATTTTAAAAAGAAACTTTTTATCCGATATAGAAAAATGGCATAAAAAAAGGTAGGGGCTGAAAATCTTCAGCCCCTACCTTTTTTAATACCAGAAGTACGTATTGTTTTCTTGCCCTTCACCAGTAAAATTGATTTTAATAAAACCACTGGTACATTGGCTACCGTTCATCTTGATTTTACGACCTTCTAATTTGTCTTTTACCAAGGTACTCAGCACATCACTATTCGATTGCAACGCTTCTATATGAATACAATGATTATCATCAATACTATACTGTAACATCACAGTACCTGCCGGATTAGCACTTGAAACAACTGCCTTTTCCATAATACCACTCAACTGCTCTGAAACCGAACGCGTATTGATACATTTACACGTTTCATCGTTGTCTGCCATGGCAAATTCTGATACTCCCATCAAAACAACCATCATTAAAGTGCTGATTAACAGTTTTTTCATAATTCCTAAGCGTTTAGCGTGTATTTGATAATGATAAGTTAACCAAAACTTAACAATTTTATAATACTAGCAACGATAGAATAATAGAAAAGTTCTCAAAGACAAGTCTCCAAGGAGTCAAAAACAACACAAATTAATGATAATCAAATACTTAAATCAATGTTAAGTTTTTCATTTCTCCCTAAAAAATACTAATGGTGCTTATAAAACGAAGGACAAGGCAGTCGCTTCATCGGCTTATGCTGCTTGGTGTGTTTGGAGTGAATGTACGTAATATTAAGTTCATGAGCACCGCCTGGTCTGGCATCATTCAATCGGGATACGGTAATGTCATAACTGTATGAAATGGCAATATCTTTATACTTCCAGCCCAACATCAAGACCACCGATTCGTTATTGGGAAATCTCGGATTATAGTTTTTAACAGGAATTCCCCTATACCATACACCTGCTAATAACATGTCGTATTGACCATAAACTCCGAGATCCAATTGATCAGATTTACCTTGCGCTTTATAGTGAAAGGTAGGAGTAATGCTGGCCATAGGTGCATCATGCAAATAAGCCATATGGTGACTTGCCGAATTGATTGGAATACGATATCCTCCTGTCAGGGCAAATTTCATGGGTAAACGAGCAGCTTCTCCATAAACCGATTGATTAGGCGTATTTAAATGATGAAAATTAATGCCTCCCCAAAGCCGATCGCCATACAATAAAGCACCAGAACCAAAGTCTCCATAAAACAGCGTTTCATTAGGTCCAAAAGTAGAATCTCCCAAATAACCTGTATTATCCCATTGATTAGGGAATGTTAAGCCGTTATAATTAAGGTTTCGATATACCCCTCCAGCCTGCAAACCAGCCCTGATGGAATATGATTTAGAGATGGGTAAATCATAGGAATATTGTAAGTGCAATTCTTTCGTAGAAATTGAACTTTGTCCCGTCCAATCGTTTAAGAAATAAAATCCAACTCCACTATTGTATTTACTAAAGAAGTGATCCACTCCCAGGAATGCGGTATTAAAATTAGCTGCTAAACCCGGCCATTGTAATCTGCTGTGAAAAATACCTCTCAAAGCATGTGCAGATCCTGCGAAAGCAGGGTTCTGATAAGTGGGTACATTATAAAATTGCGAGAATTGAATGTCCTGTCCTCTCACCACAGTTAAACATCCCAAACACAGTATTAAAAACCATGCTGAGTAAAAAATATTGGCCGATCTTTGCAGAAAACAAGTCACTTGATCAAATAGTTTGTATTATACGGGTACGAATATACCAAATAGTTAATCAATTCAAAAGAGAGGCAATTTTATCCTAGACTATTAATCCTTTTTACGTATATTTGTCTACTAGAGATACCATTATAAACGTCCTGTGAAACCTTTATTTTTACTACTTTTTCTATGTATTTGTGTCCTTGGAGAGCAATCTGATGCTCAAAATTTGAGTAAGCGAGAGCTTATTCAATTAGAGGCCAATGCAAACCGGGAATACCTCAATTTAAACTTTCACGACGCTTTACCTTTATACCTTAAATTAGATAGTATACGTCCCAAAACTCCTTCCTATCAATTTCCTATTGGAGTATCTTATCTGTATTTCAACGATGCTACGAAAGCCATTCCATATTTAGAGGCTTGCATCGACAAACAAGAAATTAGCACCGCTTCTTTAGACTACTATTTAGCAAGAGCCTACCACCTCAATGCTCAATTTGACAAAGCAATAGATTTTTATACCCAATACAAAGATTTTTTTGCTTCTAAAAAATCCAAACATCACCAAATCTTATTTAAAGACATCGACCAGCAAATTGAGTACTGTACTAATGGCAAAGAACTCTACAGCAAACCTCTCAATGTACGCATTGTCAACTTAGGCCCTTTCATCAACAGTCAATACCCGGAGTACGCCCCAGTCATCTCCGGAGATGAACGGGAAATTATTCTCACTTCCAGTCGTCCAACTACTAAAGGCGGTTTGAGGGATCACGCTACCGATGGTAACTATTATGAAGATGTATACATCAGTACTTCAAACGGTCAAACATGGGAAGCATTAAGAAGCATGGGAGACAGCATCAATACCAAAGACCACGATGCCAGTGTAGCCTTGTCTTATGATGGTAAAAGTCTCATTACCTATCGTTATTCCGATGAAAATTTATTAGGATCAGGATCGGGTGATTTATACCTTAGTACATATCAAGATCTTCGTTGGACTGAAGCTCAAAAACTTCCTTTTTGTGAAAAGAAATATTGGGAATCAAGTGCCACTTTTTCGAAAGATGGCGGTGTCATTATCTATAGCAGCAACAGAGAAGGTGGACAAGGTGGATCTGACTTATATAGCATCACCAGAAATGCCAATGGCGTATGGTCTATTCCTGTATCCTTAGGCCCTGCAATCAATACTGCCATGGATGAAGATGCCCCTTTCCTGAGTGCCAATGGCAAAACACTTTATTTTAGTTCCAAAGGACATAAAAGCATGGGAGGATTTGATGTATTTGTTTCTCACCTCTCCGATGAAACACTCATGTGGTCTACCCCTGAAAACATAGGCTACCCTCTCAATACACCACACGATGACATTCATTATACCTGGAGTGCCGATGAAAAAAGAGTATACTTCTCTTCCATAAGACCTGAAGGCTATGGAGACAGGGACATATACTACGCAGAACTAATCCCTGATCAACAAGACAGTATATTATCCCATACTTTGTTTACCGCTTCTGTAAAAGACGCTCTATCTGAAAGTATACTTGCTGCGACCATAAAGATATACGAACTAGACAAAGATGGCAGTACAACAAGTAACATCAAACAGTACGCCCTTACTCCTGATATAAAATCACAAACGATTGAATTGATAAAAGGTAAACAATACCTTCTGGTCATTGAATCTGAAGGCTACAAAGTACATACTGAAAATATAGACCTGTCCACTCCTGAAAATGATGTCATGGATAAATTATTCTCCATGACCAAAGAAGAAGAATAACAAGGGATTAAAACTTTTTTTACAGAAATCTATACCTTCTTCTTTGTATAGATTTTTTTTTCTACGTATCTTAATTTACGTCTGAAACTTTTAAATTAAAGATCCTTATGAAAAAACTATTTCTTATTGTTATGCTTTGCTGTGGAGTAATGGGATTCAGCACTGCACAAACATTACCCGTTGACCAAGGTACTGGAAAAATCACCTACCTGGAAGTTGTAGATGCAGCCGGAGTAACTCCTGCTGACTTGGGCAAAGTGGTAAAAGAATGGGCCGCGAAACAAGGTTTTACCAATAAAGAAGATGCTGCTGAGAAACTTGTATACGACGCTTTTACAAACGTAGAATACCCGGGAGTATCCGGAAGTATCCAGGAAAAAGGAAAAGTTAAATTCAGCTTATCTGTGTTCTTCAAAGATGGTAAATACCGTTACATTTTAACGGACTTTGTTCACGAAGGCGATATCAAAACCAAAGCCAACGGAGGAAAACTAGAAAATGTAAACCCTGATTGCGGAGCTACTAAAATGTCCGGAAAAGGTTGGGTGACCATTAAAAACAAAACAGGCTCAAACATGAAAGCCTTATCCGATGACCTCAAAAGAGTCATCAAAGAATTTCAGAACGATCCTGCCAATAAATCGGATTGGTAGTCTTAGATACTTTAAAAAACTCCTTTGAGAATTTCAAAGGAGTTTTTTTTGCCTTTATCTATTTCGGCGTTGAAGTATAATTCCTAAACGTATAGGTAAATGTCATCATAAAATACTGCGACAATACATTCGTATTCATATCTTCATTGTATACATCGGTAAATGTTCTACTGACACTGTTATTTTGTTTCAAAATATCAAAAACAATCAGGCGCAATTCAGCGGCATTATTTTTCCAAAACTTATAGCCGAGTCCTGCATTCCATAACATATAGTTTTGATTGTATCCCGCCGACAGTCCTGTATAATACTGGTGTACCGCTTCCGTATTCAATACAATATGCTTTGCCAATATAACATTGAATTTTAGTTTTGAATTTTGATTAAAAAACTCTGCATTCGAATTTACATTCAAGGAGTTACGTACAAAATTATAACTAGAGTTCGTTGACACTGTAAAATCAACCGCTGGACTGATGTTACTAGAAATAACAAAACCACCACCAAACGAAGGAGAGTTGGCATAGTTAATTTTTCCATTGATTAAACCTGGAGTCCTGCTGAAGTTGGCCAACAAATTAAGATTGAGGTTTGATTTTATATAGGCCATAGGCATACCATAACTCATGAAAGAACGGGCTGTCACATAGCCGTCTACATTTTCTTTGCTGATCAACTGAGCACCCTTCATCACATCCACTCCATGAATACTGGTATCTTGATTGGCAATAAAAGTACTGTTGGCAACATAATTCTGAGCATAGGTAGCACCTAACATCATAAAAAAGTTAGAAGATTTGACACTATTCGTAGACGAATAGCGTGTAAAAAAAAGATGTTGGTATTGTTGCCTCAATCCAGGGTTACCTGTACTTATTTGCAAGGGATTATTATTGTTCAGCACATTTTGCAATTGATCTACCGTTGGAGAAGATGTTTGTGTTCTGTAATCCATTCGTACGTTTTTTGTTTTACTCATGTTGATCTTTAACCGAGCAGAAGGTAAAAAACTATTGAACGTCCTATTCAATTTCGAGTCAGAAGGAAAAATTTGAGCATTATCCAATGCAGCATGCTGATAAACTCCATTGACAGAAAACTGGTATTTTTCGTTTTGATAACGATACCCTACCCCTGCTTCATGAGTAGCATAAATGCTTTTGAAGCTATTCGACAACGATGTATCCTGGCTATTGTACTCTTGTGTAGACAAAACATAATTGTACGTTCTCTTATCGCTATCATTCAAGGCATAAGAAAGTCCATAGCTAAATTCCAAGAGGCTCTTTTCACTCAACGGTTCCGTGTATATGAGCTTAGGAGCAACATGATATCCATTTTTCAACAGATTCGATTCCTGGTTTAAAGTATCCGACACATTAGCGTTTGCGTAATAATTGTTTTGAGCAAAAAAATTGCTTTTACCTGAGTTTTTTGTCCAGCCCGTTGTCAATCCCAATGAAAAGGTTCTCCCTTTTTTAACAAATTTATGTCGATACATAAGCATGTTGGAGAAACTGAGTGCATACAAATTCGATCCATAAGTATTCAAAGTACTGTTCACAGGCAATGCTGCACGATCGGTCAATCCATTGATAAAACGATCACCGTCGTTGAGTTGCAAAGAAAATTTAGGGACTATGAGTACTGAATTAGAAGAATCTATCTTATAGTCGATTCTGGCGTTGAAGCGATGATTCGTATTTACACTATTTGCATTGTTTAACTCCTGATATGCTTGAGCTGAATCCGAAGTCAGCACATACCTTCTGGATAAAGATGTCCTAGCATTATTATTACTTCTGTTGAAAAAATAACTCGCTGACACATCCGTATTATTTCCCCATTTATCAGAATAATTGAGTCCAATGGCATTCGTTTTAGAAATACCACCTTGTGTATTGACAAGAAAATCAGAATTACCATTGTTAAAACCCGATGATCCCCCTCTGGCACCTCCTCTGTTATTTTGTCCTGATCCACCAGGTGTCACTCCAGCTAAATCTTCTGTACTGAAATTTTGTTCGTTGATGTTATTACTCTGTGCTAAAATAGAAATTCTTCTATTCCCTTTAAAAAAATTAAGATTACCGCCAGCTTTATATACATCATCATAGCCGTAGCCTGCATAGACCTTTCCAAAATAACCGTCTCTTTTATCGGGCTTCGTAACCACATTAATCGTCTTGGTTCTGTTGCCATCATCAAATCCTGTAAACTGCGACTGATCACTGAGTTGATCAAAAATTTGGATTTTATCGATGACATCGGCTGGCAAATTTTTCAACACTGTAGAAGGGTCATCTCCAAAAAAAGGTTTCCCATCTACCAATACTTTCGTCACATTTTCACCTTGTGCCTGAACCTTACCATCCAGTATCGTTACTCCCGGCATCTTAGAGATCAAATCTTCTGCCGTAGCATCGGGATTCGTTTTAAAGGCATCGGCACTGTATTGCGTCGTATCTCCTTTTTGTACTACCGATCGTTTTATGGTTACAATAACCTCATCTCTGGATTCAGAATCGGCTGTCAGATTAATTTCTTTGAGATCAATGGGAGTATCTCCAACGGTTAAAGGGAAAACATAATCTTGGTATCCTACATACAATATTTTTAGAGCATAACTGCCTTTAGAAACCTTGTCAAATAAAAACTTGCCATTTAAATCTGTAACCATTGGTATGACCAAAGAAGAATCTGGTAATTGCATTAACAACACGTTCGCATCTACCAAAGGATAACGATCTGTCTTATCTTTCACAAAACCGGAAACCGAAACCTGCTGAGCGATCGCATGACTTATAAAACATGTTAAAAAGAAAAATACGGCATAACATCTTAAGGAATAAAAACAAGAATTGAGATCTTTCAACATAGAGGGTATCATCAAAATGTACTTTTATGGAGGAATTCTTGAAAACGTTGCTTATAATTATCCGCAACAGGAATGTACATGTCTTTGATCTTTATTCGTGCACGTTCTACAGATTCTATTTTACTTAAATTGATAATATAAGAGCGATGTACCCTCATGAAATGATGCAAAGGTAATTGTTCTTCAATGGATTTCATACTCATGAGAGTCAATATGGGAGCGGTATTATGATCGAGATGTATTTTGGCATAATCCTTTAAGCCTTCTATATAAAGTATTTCTTCAAAATCTATTTTAATGAGTTTATACTCAGATTTTACAAAAAAATAAGGACGTACAGGACCTTTACTTTCCCTACCTGCTTCTATCACTTCAAACAAATCTCTCGCCTTTTGTGCCGATTTTAAGAACTCTTCATAATTGAATGGTTTTAACAGATAATCCAATGCATCGAGTTTAAAACCTTCTAAAGCATATTGTTCAAACGCCGTCGTAAAAATAAATTTAGGTCCATTTTTAAGTGTTCTAGAAAACTCTATACCTGTCATGTCAAGCATCTGAATGTCTAAAAAAAGAAGGTCTACAAGCTCCTCGTTCATGATTTGCATGGCTTCAATACAACTATAGCAACGACCGATAAGTTCTAAAAAAGGAGTTTGATTGACATACCGCTCTATTAAATCCAAAGCCAATGGCTCATCATCGATCACCAAGCATTTTATTTTTTTCATATCCTCACCTCTATAATGGCATGAAATATATTCTTCTCTAAAAGAGTCTTGAAGCTATAATTGGAAGAAGACAACAACTCTATTCTTTTTCGAAGATTACCTAAACCAATACCAGAACCGCTCCTGTCTCTTTCTTCTTTAGGATAATTACTATTTTGAACATGGAATCGAATCAAGTCATCCGATATATCGCATTTTATAGATACAAAAGAAGGTTCCTTAAAATGAATGCCATGCTTAAAAGCATTTTCTACTAAAGAAATAAACAATAAGTGTAAAACCTGAACATCTCTATAATTTTCAGGAAAATCATACGATACATCTACATGGCCAGGAATCCTCATTTCCATGAGTTTAATATAATTCATCGTAAAGTTCAATTCTTGAGAAAGCATCGTAAGTTCTCCCTCCGTCTCATACAACAAATAACGCATCATTTTACTCAATTGATGTAATGCTTCTTTCGATTGTTCAGGAGAAGCATCTACCAAAGCATAAATATTGTTTAAGGTATTAAAGAAAAAATGAGGTTGCAATTGGTATTTCAATCCACTCAACTCTGACTTAAGATGTTCTTTCTCCAATTGATTTTGCCTGTCTTCAAAAGCCAGCCAACGTTTGGTCATTTTTATAGATACAGCAGCTCCAACGGTAAGTATATAGGAAATCATAATACGAGAGTAATTCCAAATGGACTTATTCGACAAGGAAGAAAGCTTATAATAATAAGGCCTATCAGGAACCCATATCCCCCTCACATACTCTATCAAAAAAACTCCGGCAATCAAAAAAAAGACATTGAGTAAACCAAACAAAGCAAAACGCTTGGTAAATAAATAGCGGTCTAGCAAAAAGAAATAATTGACATAAAAAATGAGAGCGTAAAATACTAAAGGGAGTAATACCACACTGAATATAAAATTCAATTTCAGCGGTTCTCCGCCTGACAACAAAAAAGGAAAAGAGAAAAAGATACTCCATACAATCACATGAAGCAGGACTTCCAATTTTTTTCCAAAATTTAACCGAATATTATACATTATAAGCTCACACGATCTACCATACAAAAATGGTTATAAATACTTTGTATAAAAAAAAGTATAGAAGAAGAGGATGATTTTATAGACGAAAACCTCTTTTGCGGGACACAAAAGAGGTTTTCATTGACCTAACAAGAGGCTTTGGCCTAAGGTAAAGGCCACCATTTTACCGACGGGCTTCCTCTTTCCATATTTCGAATAATTCTTCCGATCGTTTTTATCGCATGTTTAATTTTTTGTTCTTCCGTATTGGAAAAGTTTAAACGCGCAGTATTCAAGACAGGAGAAACAGCGTAAAACATTTCTCCAGGCACAAAGATGATACCTTCTTTGACACAAGAATTCAACACGTCCATAGCTTTTAAGGCCAATGGAAATTCTATCCAAAAAAACATTCCTCCTTGGGGTAAAACATATTTGACATGAGCAGGGAATTCCTGATCCATGGCTGATTTCATCACATCTCTTCTTCTTTTATACAAAGCTTTTATACTGGCAATGTGTTCATCCAAATCGTTGTGCATAAGGTAATCAAACAACAGGTGCTGATCGAAATGAGAGGAATGAAGATCTGATGCCTGTTTTAAAATAGCAAGTCTTCGTATGATGTCAGGTGTTGCGATAATCCAACCGATGCGAAGTCCAGGTGCTACCGTTTTAGAAAATGTACCCAACAACAAGGTCTTTTCAGGAAGCAATGAATGTAAGGTAGGAAGCGGATCTCCTTCAAATCTGATTTCACCATAAGGATCGTCCTCAATAATGAATGCCGAAGAAGAGTTCACAAGAGAAGCTACTGCTTTCCTAGATTCCAAACTATAAACTCTTCCCGTAGGATTCTGAAAATTAGGGATCGTATAAAACAATTTAACATCCTCTGAAGCGAGCATACAAGCTAACTGCTCCTGATTGGGCCCTTCTTCATCCGTATCCACTTCCAACATAAGAGGTGCATATTGACTGAAGCACTGTATCGCACCAAGATAAGAAGGTCTTTCCAGTACAATAGCATCATCAGGATCAATCAACAATTTGCTGATCAAATCTAAAGCCTGTTGAGAACCACTCGTAATCAGCACCTGTTCCGGGCTAATTTTAAGGCCTTGCTGTCGGCGATAACGCTCCGCAATGAAACTTCGTAAAGGAGCAAAACCTTCTGTATTGGTATATTGAAGGGCCTCCTGGCCTGAGTTCATCAACACGCTATACGCTGACTTAGCCAACTGTTGAGTAGGGAATAAAGAAGGTTCAGGAAGTCCACCAGCAAGAGAAATCATATTGGCTTGACCTGCGGCTTTCAGGATATCACGAATAAAAGAAGGACGTACTTGTTCTGAACGAGCGGAGAATACTGTTGATGTGCTAATCATGTCGTGGTTTGGTTTGGTTTATTAAAATTTTTATGGGGTTATAAAACAAAAAAGGCCCGGATGAATCATCCGGGCCTTTCATAACAATACACATACATGTATTATCCTCCTGCCCGGGACCTATAAAGTACCGACACCACTACGACCGCAGCATGTTTTGAAACAGAAGAAAAAGAAGCGTAAGTAAACATGTTGTTTATTGTATAATGTTATTGGTTATCATTCATAAGAAGCATGAGCAAGAATGCGCATTACAAAGAACTTTCCTTTCATCTTTCAACACGCACTCCTACCCATACCATGAGCTGAGCGAGAAGACCAATTCTACAAAGCCCTAAAACAAAACACCCGGCCTTGCGAGCCGGGTGTTTGTATATATCGTTACGACAATATCCATCACATCCGGCTCCTGGAAGGGAAACGTTTCGCCTTTGCGACGTGAGACAGACAACTATTCGTAATTAAAATCATGATGCAAGTATAAAATTATTTTTTTGAATAGTAAAAACTTTAATCAGTTTTTTTTCAATTACATCGTTTTTAGCTCGGCAACCAACTCTGTCAATGCTTTTTTAGCATCTCCAAAGAACATGCTTGATTTGGGATCATAAAACAACAAATTGTCGATACCGGCATAACCAGCACTCATGCTTCGTTTGTTGATGATGATATGTTTCGCACAGTCTACTTCCAATATCGGCATTCCAAAAATCGGTGAAGAAGGATCTGATTTTGCCGCAGGATTGACCACATCGTTCGCTCCTACCACCAATACCACATCTGTTTGTTCGAATTCGGGATTGATATCATCCATCTCTACCAATTTATCGTAGGACACATTCGATTCTGCCAAAAGCACATTCATATGTCCAGGCATACGTCCGGCCACAGGGTGAATGGCATATTTTACTTCTACTCCTCTTTCTTCTAATAATAACTCCAATTCATGAATCACATGTTGAGCCTGTGCAACCGCCAATCCATAACCGGGTACAATGACTACTTTTTTACTGTAGTTCATTAAGATGGCCAAATCTGTAGCAGAAATATCTTTTATAGATCCTGTCACTTCTGCGCCACTGCCTGTCGCTGTCCCACCTCCAAAAGCACCAAAAATCACATTGCTCAATGGTCTGTTCATGGCCTTACACATCACGAGCGTCAACAAGGTACCGGCAGAACCGACCAAAATCCCTCCCGTTAACATGACTTTATTGTCGTATAAAAATCCACCGAAAGCAGCCGCTAATCCTGTAAACGAATTGAGTAAAGAAATCACCACCGGCATGTCTGCTCCGCCAATCGGAATGGTAAATAGAACACCATAAATGATCGCAGCAGCAAACAAAGCATACAGTATACAAAGAGACGTTGGTTGAGTGTATACGACATAAGCTCCAAATAAAAACACAGCGATCATCACCACCGTATTCATGATATTATATGCAGGCAAACGTACGGGCTTATTCATGGTGCCATTCAATTTCAAATAAGCAATGATACTACCACTAAAAGACACACTACCAATAATTAATCCTGCAATGATAGACACTAAAGCCCCCGTATTTCCAATATGATGATGGTACTCCATTAAACCGATTAAGGCTGCACAGGCTCCACCCATACCGTTGAACATAGAAACCAATTCTGGCATTTTGGTCATCTGTACTTTCTTAGCGGTAAGCCAACCCACGACAGTACCCAAGGCTATGGCACCAAATATCAAGACATAAACAATGGCAGGAACCGTAAAATTGTCAACCACTACACCTGCTTCATCTTTCTTTTCAAACAAGACTACCGTACCTACAATGGCGATAAACATACCTACCGCACCCACTAAATTCCCTTTACGTGCGGTTTTTGCATTACCCATCATTTTTAATCCAACGATGAAGGTAAGAGAACCTATTAAATAGCAAATTTCTAATAATGACAATTTCATGAGATCAACAATCTATAGGTTATGATTTTATTTCTTTTTGAACATTTCAAGCATACGATCTGTTACCACAAAACCGCCTACGACATTCAAGGTTCCCAACAACACGGCCAGAAACCCTAAAGATAAACTTACATAGTCCTCTGCATTGACATTCAACATGACATAGATAGCTCCCACAATCACCACACCGTGAATGGCATTTGCTCCGGACATTAAAGGTGTATGCAAAACCGTTGGGACGTTACCAATGACTTCTATTCCTACAAAAACAGAAAGGACAATAAAATAGATCATCGAAATATGATCTGTAAATAAAGCTAAGATTGATTCCATATTTTTTATACTTCAGTGTGAATACTTATTGAACAGAAGGATGTACAGCTTGTCCTTGATGAACAATCAAACTTCCTTTGGTAATATCTTCCTCTAACTCCCATTTAAATCCAGTGCTATCGGCTAAATGAAACAATAAAGTGGCAATGTTCTTGGCATACAAATCACTCGCATTCATAGGCAGTAAACTCGGGATATTACCTTCTCCTATAATGCTTACACCATGCTTGACTACAGTTTGATTCAACTCACTACCCACCACATTACCGCCTTGTTCTACGGCCATATCCACAATCACAGAACCAAACTTCATACTCTTCACCATCTCTTCGGTTACCAACAAAGGTGCTTTCTTTCCCGGTATTAAAGCAGTCGTAATCACGATATCCGCATCCTTCACATGTTTGGCCACCAGCTCTTGCTGTTTCTTTAAAAACTCATCGGAAACACCCTTCACATACCCTCCTTCCATTTTGATCGAATCGTCCCCTTGCACCATAATAAATTTCCCTCCAAGAGACTCTACTTGTTCTTTGGTTTCCGGTCGAATATCGGAAACTTCTACCACGGCCCCCAAACGTTTAGCCGTAGCGATTGCTTGTAAACCTGCCACTCCGGCACCAAAAATGACCACCTTAGACGGACGAATCGTACCAGCAGCCGTGGTCATCATAGGGAATATTTTACCCAAGGCATTAGCTGCCATAAGCACGGCTTTATATCCGGCCAAATTGGCTTGAGAACTCAAGGCATCCATTTTTTGTGCCCTGGAAATACGAGGTACAGCATCCATAGAAAAAGCAGAAATACCTGCTCTTGAACATGCTTGCACTAATTCCGGATTGGTAGCAGCCCAAAGAAAAGAGATCAAAATGGCATCTTTTTTCATGTATCCAATCTCTTCTACGGATGGAGCATTGACTTTTAAAAGTACATCTGCTGAAGCATATAGCGATTTGAGATCCTGAACAACAGAAGCACCTGCTTGCACATAAGCATCGTCATTAAAAAACGAATGCACTCCTGCCCCTGCCTGTACTTGAACTACAAAACCCTTTTTAATTAAATCTTTGACCACATCAGGCGTTAAAGCAACCCTGTTTTCTTTGAACTTATTTTCTTTAGGAACGGCAATAATCATAGTAAAAGCATAAAACGTACAGCATTAAATATAGCATTAATTCATGATTAGTAAAATTAATCTTATCCACGGACACACAAGGAATAACCTACCCAGGCAATTGAACGTATCTTACACTTTAACCCACAACATCCTGTCCGATTTTAAGGTATGAAAAGCATCATAATCAAGCAACTAAGGTATTGGCTTTGCATTATACTCATGATCTCTAATTCCATATCCGGTTACTCTGACAATAAAAAAGATGCAGAGAAGAACAGTAACAGTGATAAAAGAAGTCAAATTTTAAAAGCTATTACATTGGCGGAACAATTAGAGAAAGAGGATAAAACTAAAAAAGCCATTACAGAACTCGAAAAAATACTTCCCACAGCAGAGACCCTAAACAACGAAGTATTACTTGAGCGTACCTACGAACTACTGAGCATTTATAATAAAAAAATAAACAACAAGAAAAAGGCTGCCGAATACAATACCCTTTACAACATCACCAAAACAGCCCGGGAAAAAAAGGAATTAGAAATTAAAAAAGAAGAACTGGAAAAAAAGAATAAAAAGACCGAAATCCTGCTCAGTCGAAGTACCACAGCGATAAACAACTTAGAAGAAGAGAAAAAAATAACCGCACAGGTCATCGATTCAACAACGAATCAATTACTCATGACCCAAGATTCCTTGAGTATTTTAGATCTCATCAATCGAGAACGCCAAAGTCAAATCACCTTATTGAATAAAGAAAAACAGCTAAAAGACCTCAAAGTAAAAGAACAAGAACTGATTATTAAAGAAGAAGAAGCTCGAAAGCATTTTACCTGGGTCATTATAGGATCACTTGTCTTAGGCTTAATGACTTTAAGTACATTAGCCTTTTACATCTATAAAAACTTACAACAAAAGAAAGAATACAGCCATCAAATTGAAGAACAACTAGGGCTTATTCAACATCAACATGAACACATTACTCAATCAATCAACTATGCTCAGCGTATCCAAAATGCAATGTTACCGACTGAACATAATTTAACACAACTCATCCCAGACTCCTTCATCCTGTTCAAACCTAAAGACATTGTCAGTGGTGATTTTTACTGGTTCTACAATGCTGAAACAGGGAAAACCATCAGTGAATTAGATCCCGATCAGACGTCTGAACATGTAGTACAAAAAATCATCATTGCTGCCGTCGATTGTACAGGACATGGTGTTCCCGGAGCCTTCATGTCCATGATCGGATACAACCTGTTAGACATGATCGCAAGTAAACATACTCATGAACCTCATTTGATCTTATCAGAACTAAACCGAAGCGTTCAACATGCTCTTCAACAACAAAAATCGAACAACAAAGACGGCATGGACATGGCCATTTGCTCCATCGACAAATCCAATAAAATCATTGAATTTGCCGGGGCTAAAAACCCGATGATCGTCATTAAAAACGGAGAACTGGAAGTCTTTAAAGGCGACAAAGATTCTGTGGGTGGAGCCCAAGGCGATGCAAACAGGACCTATACCAAACATAGCATTCACATTGATCAACCGACTACCATTTATCTTTTTTCAGATGGCTACGAAGACCAATTTGGAGGAACTGAAGGTAAAAAATTCATGATCAAAAACCTCAGAGACTTATTACTTAAAATACATCAGGAACCCTTTGAGAAACAGAAAGAAATCCTAAATCAAACCCTTGAAGCATGGAAAGGAACAAAAGAAAAACAAATCGACGACATCCTTGTCATAGGCATGCGTGTGGGTTAAGAACCTTGCAGAATACCTAAAAAAATATTTATCTTAGCCATCTGGTTTTACTGTTGCTATGATTTATTATATCGTTCTCCCTATTTTATACTTTATTTCCTATTTGCCTTTTCGTGCACTTTATATCTTATCAGATATACTTTATGTTGTGCTCTATTGTATCATTGGCTATCGAAAGAAGGTCGTACTGCAAAATCTAAGCAACTCTTTTCCTGAAAAAAAAGAACAAGAAATCAACCTCATCTGTAATCAATTCTATCGCTATTTTTGTGACCTCATCCTTGAAACATTAAAAACCCTGACCATTACTCCTGAAGAAGTGATGAAACATGTGAAGATCGAAGATGAATCCATTTTTAAAACCTACTATGAAAAGAAACAAAGCATCATTGTGGTCATGGGACATATGGGTAACTGGGAGCTGGCAGGGGCACGGTTCAGCCAATCGGCTTATCATAAACTGTATGTCATTTACCATCCATTACACAACAAAAAATTCGATGCCTTAGTCTACCACATGCGCACCCGATTGGGTAATGGTTTGTATTCCATGAATGAATCTTTACGTGGAATGATTCGGGACCGAGATCAAGTTACAGCAACAGGATTTATCGCCGACCAAACCCCTTTCCCTGAAGGAGCCTACTGGACAACGTTTCTCCATCAAGATACACCGGTGTTTAAAGGTACCGAAAAAATAGCCATGAAGCTGAACTATCCTGTGGTTTATGCTTCTGTAAAAAGGATTAAACGTGGCCTATACGACATTACATTTGAGCTCTTGTCAGAAAATCCTAAAACATGTGTAGAAAATGAAATCTCTGAATTACACACAAAAAAATTAGAACAAGACATCAAAGCTCAACCGGAGATATGGCTATGGACGCACAAACGCTGGAAATATAAAAGGAAATAGTAATATAGTATTAGGGATCAGGTATCAGTGGTCAGTAGTCAGTCAGTGTATTGTTAATTTACACATCATTTGTTATTATTTAAGTCTATTATAAGATGTCAGTGGTTAAGTAAGTAGAACCACACTGACTACTCTTTTCAGGCCAAGTTACTTCTGAGTAGATGAGCATGTATGTAGAATAAAGGGTTGAATCAGAAGAACTCGGCCGTCGCGTAAATAGTAATAGTATATGTAGTCAGGTATCAGTCAGTGTATTGTTAATTTACACATCATTTGTTATTATCTAAGTCTATTATAAGATGTCAGTGGTTAAGTAAGTAGAAACCCACTGACTACTGACCACTGATCCCTAACTACTAATTAAACTTCACCGACTGTGCGGGATTGATTCTTGACACCATGATGACTGGAATCAATTGAATCAACATCAGAATAAAAGCAAACAAGACATTCAACAAAAAGAATGCCGTCCAAGTCCAGGCAATAGGAACACTACTCATGTAATAGGTATCCGGATCCAAAGGCATGAGCTTAAATTGCCTTTGCAACCAACATAAAAGTAAACCGACGGCATTGCCAATCGCTAAACCTTTCAATACAATAAAAGCTCCATTCAACATAAAGATACGTCGTATTTGAGCGTTCCTTGCTCCCAATGCCTTTAACAAACCCACCATAGACGTACGTTCCATGATCATGATGAGTAAAGTTGCCACCATCACAAAAGTCCCTACCCCTATAATCAAAACCAGAAAAATCAATACATTTCGATCCAGCAGCATGAGCCATTCGAAAATTTGCAGGTACTTATCCTTTACCGTCAAGTACCCTAAATCATAATCCAGTTTATCTTCTACGAGTAAAGCCATGCTGTCGAGGTCTGAAAAATCATTCAAAGTGATTTCATAACTGCCCACTAAACTGTCTGGCATATTATACAAGCGACGAATCAAACGTGCATCACCCATGATGACATGTTCATCAAATTCTTCCAAACCTGTTTCATACAGACCTGTAACTTTAACTTTTCTAAACCGAGGTTTATCCTGTACAAAACACAAGAGAATGGTATCGTCAAGTTGTACATTCAAAGCACTGGCAATCTTCTTACTCAACATCACTTCTTGCGAGTAAACCGAATCGTTTAGAGAAGGTAATCGGCCGGCAACTCTATTTTTAGCAAACAGCTCCCAGTTATAATCCGGTTCTACCCCTTTCAAAATAATGCCCACCACTTCTTGTTCCGACTTCAGCAAACCCGGTTTATGAATGACAGGATCTACCGATCGAATGCCTGCTAACGAGTCTTTATAGAGATAAATGTCCCTGTTTTTATTAAAAGGAGATTCCTCAAACGAACGGTTCAAATCGAACTTAGTCACCACAATATGACCACTGAGTCCGTATATTTTATCCTTAATTTCTCGCTTAAAGCCTTCTAAAATAGAATACGATAAAATACTGATAACCATACCCAATGCGATAATGGCTATGGCAATTTGAGAAACCAAAGAAGAAAAAGAACCTTTAAGTCCTGAACGTATCCGTTGCGAAATAAAATAATATACCTTCAAAATGTGTACCTTTGGTCAGCAATTTACCCCTAAAATAGGAACATGTTTAAGAAATTCATAATACTGTTTTTTTTGGCCGGGCTGATGGTCTTTTCGTTCTGCAATTTTTCGCAGCAAAAGCCTCACGGTTACACGCATAGCTCAACCCAACAGGCTGCTCAACCCATTACAGGAGCAGAACAAATGAGTGCCTACCTGCCTGCTTTAAAAGGAAAGAAAGTAGGATTGGTCGTCAATCACACCTCTATTGTTGGTCATACCCATTTGCTCGACACCCTGCTTTTATCGGGTATCGACATCGTAAAAGTCTTCGCTCCTGAGCATGGTTTCCGTGGTAAAGCCGATGCCGGTGAAACCGTAAAAAACCAAGTCGACCCCACAACGAATACCCCGATCATCTCTTTGTATGGTAAAAATAAAAAACCAAGTGCCGAACATTTTAAAGGATTAGACATTCTTGTTTTTGACATGCAAGATGTAGGTGCTCGTTTCTATACCTATTACAGCACCATGTTTTACGTGATGCAAACTGCAGCAGAACAAGGTATCCCACTCCTCCTCCTCGATCGTCCCAATCCTCATGGACATTACATCGACGGCCCTGTATTGGACACCACCTGCTGTAAATCTTTTATAGGCCTATTGCCCTTACCCATTGTACATGGTTTGACCTTAGGAGAATTGGCTCAAATGATCAATGGAGAAGGTTGGTTAGGAAAAAATTTAACGTGCAAGACTACGATCATACCTGTTAAACACTACACACACAGCACTCCCTATACTTTACCTGTAAAACCTTCCCCCAATTTACCCAATGAACAAGCCATCGCGCTCTACCCTTCGGTGTGTTTATTTGAAGGCACAAAAATGTGCATCGGGAAAGGCACCGAATATCCTTATCAAGTCATTGTCGCTCCAGATCCCGCATTTGGAACATTTACCTTTACACCTACCAATGCACAAGGCATGACCAAAGATCCCATCTTTGCCAATCAACGGTGTTATGGTTTAGACCTGAGAACAGTCCCTGTGCATGGATTTACACTCAGCTACCTCATCGATATGTACGGTAAAGAAAAAAACAAAAGCACTTTTTTTATTCCCTTCTTTGAAAATCTGATCGGCAATAAGGAGGTACGCTTACAAATTGAAAAAGGCTTATCCGAAAAAGAAATCAAAGCGTCATGGACAACTGAATTAGCACAGTACAAAAAGATGCGAAAAAACTATTTACTGTATACAGACTTCGAATAATTGATGATCGATAAAAAAGACTTACGCATCATTTACTTAGGAACACCAGACTTTGCAGTAGCAGGATTAGAAGTATTGGTCAAAAATGGCTACCATGTCGTAGCCGTGGTCACTGCACCCGACAAACCATCGGGCCGAGGACTTACCCTACACTACTCTGATGTAAAGAAAGCGGCTTTAGCCTTAAATATTCCTGTACTTCAACCTGAGAAATTAAAAGATCCAACATTCATTGAAGAATTAAAATCCTATCGTGCCAACCTGCAAATTGTAGTCGCCTTCCGCATGCTTCCTGAAATCGTATGGAACATGCCAAGCATCGGCACATTTAACCTACATGGCTCTCTCCTGCCACAGTACCGTGGGGCAGCACCCATCAACTGGGCCATCATCAATGGAGAAAAAGAAACAGGATTAACCACGTTTTTCCTGCAACATGAAATCGATACGGGAGACATTCTTTTACAAGTCAAAGAACCGATCCACGAAGAAGATACGTTTGAAATTTTATACAACCGTTTGAAGAACATCGGAGCGGAATTGATTTTAAATACGGTCCAATTGATTGAAGAGGGTAATTACAAAACCATTCCACAAAACACCAATCAGCTCTTAAAACCGGCGCCTAAGATCTTTAAGGAAACCTGTCAGATTGATTGGCATAAAAGCGAAGAAGAAATTTACAATTTTGTGCGTGGACTTTCCCCTTATCCTTGCGCCTGGACAACCTTGAATGGAAAAAACTACAAAGTGATTGCAGTAAAAAAAACAAACGATACGTCTTCCTCTCAAGAAAGTGGAAGTATTTTACAAGAAGGTCATCGTGTCTATGTCTATTGCCAAAAAGGAAAAATAGAATTGATCGAAATTCAAGCCGAAGGAAAAAAGAGAATGAAAACGGAAGAGTACTTAAGAGGCAATAAAATTTAATTCATGAAACTATCTGTCATCATTGCCATTGCTGAAAACAAGGTCATCGGAAAAGGTGATCAACTTCCCTGGCATCTATCGGCCGATTTGAAACGTTTTAAAACCATCACCATGGGACATCCCATGATCATGGGAAGAAAAACACACGAGTCCATTGGTAAAGTTTTACCCGGTCGCCTCAGCATCATTGTCACGCGCAATAAAAACTACAAAGTAGACGGAGCTGTCGTAGTAAACTCAATAGAAGAGGCCATTGCTATTGCCAAACAACATGATCAGGAAGAGTCCTTCATCATCGGTGGAGCGGCAATCATCAAAGAAGGATTAAAATACTGCAATAAAATATACTTGACCAAAGTATTGGCCCATGTAGAAGGTGATGTCTACCTCGATCTTAACTTATCAAATGAATGGAAGACGGTGAAAACAGAACGTCTTCCAGCCGATGAGAAAAATGAATACGCGGTTAGCTTTTTATATTTAGAGAAATAGGTTTTCAACTCTTTTTGAGCAATCTATTTCAATCGTTCGCCGTGGTTGGTCGAAAAGGCCCTGCTGGCGTAAGACTATGTCTTTTTATTACAAAGCGTTTCGCTTTAAAATAAAAAGTACAAAAACATTAACAATACCCCGAGCTATAAGCTCTATTATAATATAGACACAAAACATAGTCTTGCACCAGCGGAGAAGAATAAAATGTGTTAAAAAATTATGTTTTTCCCCTAGCATGAGTTGCTCCGCATTCCAAAACCTCTTTGTCTCATCATTCAATCGTTTGCGGAGAACTCATGCGGGGTGCTTTCTGGATTCGGGCGACGGACGAGTTCTTCTGACTCAATCTTTTATTTTCTATATCCTCTTTTGTACGCAGAAGCAACTCGGCTTGAAAAGAAAATAAAGAAATCGACATAGTCGTATTCCAGTTTACGACTGGTAATAAAATGTGTTAAAAAATTATGTTTTCCCCTAGCATAAGTTGCTCCGCATTCCAAACCTCTTTGTCACATCATTCAATCGTTTGCGGAGAACTCATGCGGGGCTCTTTCTGGATTCGGGCGACGGACGAGTTCTTCTGATGCAATCTTTCTTTTTCTATATCCTCTTCGCTACTCAGAAGCAACTCGGCCTGAAAAGGTGGTCGCTGAGTTTGTAACGGTATTCCTCGCTTACTTCGTGGAAGACCTGCTTCATTCAAACCATATTTGACAAAGCCTGTAACTCTTATACCATTTGATCTTTCTACACTCTGTTTCTCTTTCTTCTTTCAAGATGTTTTTTTCTTCTTAGCAGGAGTTGCTCCGCACGCAATACCTTCTTTATAACATTATCCATTCCTTTGCGGAGAACTCCTGCGGGGTTCCTTTTTTCTTTTTCTTTGAGCGACGGACGAGTTCTTCTGATTCAATCTTTCTTTTTCTATATCCTCTTCTGTGCTCAGAAGCAACTCGGCCTGAAAAAGAGTGAGCGTTTAATTCCAAAAAATCGATCTCTTTTTGTGAAACACTTTTTTATCCTGATTTTCAACTATATCCAATTGATTTTCTTTATCTTACACACAAAACTCTCTTCGTGAGACATTACCGATTTTGTTTAATACTTTTATGTTGCTTATTTTACATAAAACAACCTAAAACATGTTGTTTTTAAGCTATTTATAGAGTCTAGCACATTTGGTAAACACCTCGGCAAGGTCAGAAAAACAGAATACCTAAGTATACTGTTACCATTTCTAAAACAGCGAAAAACAACTCGATAAGCTCAGCGATAACTCACATTACCTCAACGTGTCTTCCAGTATTATTGATCTTATTATCAGAGATTTTAAAACTAAAAAAACTTATAGTACTAAATAAAAATACGATCCTATGAAAGTGCTTCTGGACATCAAAGACAACAAAGCCGAGTTCGTTTTAGAACTCTTAAAAAACCTTTCTTTCGTAAAAGCTGAAACACTCACGCCTTCTAAAGCCCAGTTTCTCAAAGAACTTAAAAGTGCTGTGCAAGAAGTAACGCTAGCTAAACAAGGTAAAGTAAAACTCCAATCTGCTAAGGATTTCTTAAATGAACTATAATATTGAGATCACTTCTAGCTTTAAAAAACAAGCTAAAAAACTCATTAAAAAATTCCCCTCTCTAAAAGAAGAGTTAAATCAACTTGTAGATTCACTTATTACTAATCCACAGCAAGGAACTCCGTTGGCAAACCATTGCTTTAAAATTAGAATCGCTATTGCTTCCAAAGGCAAAGGAAAAAGCGGTGGTGCTAGAATCATTACTCATATACAGGTCATCAACAAAAAAGTATTCTTACTTTCCATATACGATAAGGCCGAACAAGACAACATCGCAGATAAAGACCTGCTTACTTTAATCAAACTTATTCCTTAAAAAGATGTTTTTTTCTTCTTAGCAGGAGTTGCTCCGCACGCAATACCTTCTTTATAACATTATCCATTCCTTTGCGGAGAACTCCTGCGGGGTTCCTTTTTTCTTTTTCTTTGAGCGACGGACGAGTTCTTCTGATTCAATCTTTCTTTTTCTATATCCTCTTCTGTGCTCAGAAGCAACTCGGCCTGAAAAAGAGTGAGCGTTTAATTCCAAAAATCAACCTCTCTTTGTGAGACACTTAACAATAGTTGACTGTATTTGAGCCCTTAGAAGCCCCTAAAATGAACAGCTCTGATACTTCATACCAAACGCCTTTTCTTTTTTCTTTGATTTTTTACCCTCCCTTTCAATTGATTCTATCTGATTATCTGAATCTTATATTGAAAACTCTCTTTCTGAGACATTACCCATCAAGGAACTCAATACACCTGCGAATTGGGACGGAACCAATACCAAAGGAGAAAATGCCACCAGTGGGCTCTATCTGATCATCGTCAATGAATCGAACAGCAGTAGAGTCACCCTAATCCGCTAAACCTCAAACTAAAGGTTGTTCATTCCTCAAAAAATTGCGGTACCAATAGCCTGAATCTTTTACAATACGTTGCTGTGTATCAAAATCAGTATACACTAATCCAAACCGAGGTCTATACCCTTCTGCCCATTCAAAATTATCTTGTAAGGTCCATACAAAGTAGCCTTCTACAGGCACGCCTTCTTGCTTGGCCCGGTACACTTGAGCAATGTAATCATTTAAAAAATTCACACGTTTCGTATCCTCTACTCTATTCCCTATGACAACATCTTCAAACGCTGCTCCATTTTCAGTAACAATGATTTTTTTTATATTTTTATAGGCTCCGTATTTTTTCAATACGTGGTAAATGGATTCTGGATATACCTCCCAATTCATTAAGGTGGTCTCTACATTTCGTTGATGCGCTCCGACTAAAGTGGCAAACACGATAGGTACCAACCAAGATCGTTTAGCAATCTCACGGGTATAATTTTGTATCCCAATAAAATCAAAATCAAAAGCCATCTTCTGCTCATCTCCACTGTACATGTATTTTTCAACACGAGACAATAAACTAATATCAGTCACGGGATAACCTAAACCCAAAACCGGTTCTATATACAAGCGATTCAATAAAGCATCTATTTTGATCGCCGCTTTATAATCCCATGATGTTGGTTTATAAGGTTCGACATGCGAACATGAAAAGGTGGTACCAATTTCTGCTTGTGGCAATAAGAACTTTAACAAACGTCCACCTTCCGCCTGACACAGTGTAGCATGATGCATGGCTGGAATAAAATTACTCAAGCCTTTTCTTCCTGGAGCATGTATCCCCAAGTAATACCCCGCACCAGTAAATACCATAGGCTCATTCATCACCATCCAATACTTCACCCGATCGCCAAAATACTTAGCACAGACTTGAACATAATCACAAAACCAGCCCACAATATCACGATTTGTCCAGCCGCCACGTTCTTCCAAAAAATGAGGGATATCCCAATGGTATAAGGTTACCCAAGGTGTAATGCCACGCTCGATACAGGCATCAAGGATACGATTATAAAAATCTATGCCCTGCATGTTCACCGAATGATCGGCATTGATGATACGAGGCCAGGAAAATGAAAACCTAAAATGAGGAATTTGTAAAGAAGCCACCAAGGATAAATCATGCCCATAACGATTGTAAAAATCACATGCTAAGCGTGCATGATGTCCATTGTGTATTTTACCCTTTCGGTGAGTAAAGACATCCCATACAGAAGGTACTTTATCACCTTCTAAATATGCCCCTTCTATTTGAAAAGCGGCAGTAGAAACACCCCACTTAAAATCTGCACCAAAATCACTTCTCTTAATCACACGCCTTCTTATTTCTACTTTATGAGATGAATAAAGTATTAGGGTTATATTTTTCAATCAAATCATCGAGTAATGAGCTCGTCACATCGGGATAGTCTACAGGTACAATCGTATCTTGATTTAACCAATCTTCTATAACAGGAGTATATTTGCGTTTTAGTTTTTTAATCACAGGTACGCCCATTGTTCTGAGAGCAGCAGCATTGCATTGTTGCTCATACTGCCCCTTCATTGGAATCACCATTAATTTTTTCTTCAAGAATAAAGCCTCTGCAGGTGTTTCAAAACCAGCCCCACACAATATCCCAATTCCTGAATTCATACTTTCCAAGAATGTTTCATTATCTACGGGATAAACATATACGTTCCCTTTTTTTTCTTTTGTCTTACAATGCTTAGAGAACACCTGCCACTGTACTCCTTTAATCTCGCCCAGGACACGATAAAACCGTTCATTTTCATATGCTGGTAAATATACCGTAATGTGATCATGCTGTTGAACATGAGCATGCCTCACTTGTTGTCGAATAACAGGTGTGCTGATGTGATCATTATACGATTGAAAATGAAACCCTGCATAACTGGGTGTCGGTGCATAATTTTTAAGAATGGTCTCTCCGATCAAATCACGTTCTTTAGGCTTCGGAGAATCTTCAGAAATGACAGCACTTTGATGACTTAAACTGACACATGGAATTTTTTTAAACTTTGCCGCCCAGGCACTCACCGGTTCAAAATCATTCAATACCAAATCGTATTGTTCTATGGGCAATGATTTTATTTCTTTTAACAAGTTTAACGTATTGGCTCTGCGATACGTGGTCAACAAGTCAATACCACCTTTCTTTCCAAAAATAAAACTCAATCCTTTACATTTATAGTCAACATCAAATGGAGCCGAAACATCTACTTGTATCCCACTAATCAACACATCAACATCCGCTTTCATTTTCAATAAAGGTACAATATCCCGGGCACGGCTTAAATGTCCATTTCCTGTACCTTGTATGGCATATAGTATTTTCATGCGCGGCGTCGATTCGTATTTAAAGGTTTAGAATATGAAGAAGCCACTTCCTGTACCAAACTGAACTCAACCAAGAGTTCTTCAAAAAGTTCCTTGTAATTGGAATTTGCTTTGCGATCATCAACCAATTTTATTTTATTGGCCAACTTATCTTCATGGTATCGGTAAATAGACCATTTCTTATTGTTGTATTCCAATGCTGTTAGATTCTCTATCCAATCACCCGAATTTAAATACATGGTTTCCCCATCTTCATTCAATACCATACGCATCGCAGGCTGATGTATATGACCACACACCACATATTTATAACCTTTTTCTATGGCGATATCTGAAGCCGTTTTCTCAAAATCATCGATGAATTTTACGGCTGACTTTACTTTGTCCTTTACTTTTTTGGACAAAGAAATCTTTCCCTTACCCAATTTGACGGAGAAAAAATTAACAAAGGCATTGATCAAAATTAAGGCATCATAACCCACAGCACCCAATTTTGCCAACCACTTGGAATAACGCATGGTGACATCAAACACATCACCATGAAACATCCATGCTTTCCCCCCACTAACTGGAAGAATGATTTTATTGACAATACTAAACGTACCGAGCTTAAACCCAACAAACTTGCGCAACATCTCATCATGATTCCCAGGGATATAATACACCTTTACTCCTTTTCCAATTAATCCCGTAATATGCTTCACCACTTGCATGTGAGACTTAGGCCAATAACGTTTACTGAATTGCCATGCATCGATGATATCCCCATTAAGCACAACCGTTTGAGGTTTGATGCTTTTCAAATACTTTAAAAGCTCGGTCGCATGGCATCCGTAAGTACCCAGATGAACATCCGAAATAACCACCAATTCTACAGGACGTTTTTTCATATTAAATGAGAGAAAAAAAAGCTCTCCATGTATTTCCTATAGAATACTTATGATGACGACAATACGATAAAAGAATATATATTCTCAATATAAATTCTTCCACCTTGGTCACGAATAAATCAATGAATAAAGCCATAGTCGTATCAGTTTTTACCTGTACGAAACTACATCACATACATCACCGGGATATTAGGAAGTCATTACGAAAAAGTAAAAAAAAGGCTCCTTGTGTTAAGAAATTAAGGTAGCCATATGTGTGTAAAAATATGCGCCCCCTCAGCCTTGGTTCGTGTCTTCACGAACCAAGGCTGAACATTAAAAACGTGTTGGAGAGGTAGACAGCTTGGTTCGTGAGACACGAACCAGAGCGGTGATGTATAATTAAACGCAACTCGGCCTGAAAAGAGATTTCTTGTGTTAAGAATTTAATTCATCCTAAACACATGTCCCATAACAGCTATTTCTATGTCAATAGAAGGAAATAATTCTTTCAGTTTTAAGGCAAATGCTTTTGAACTTTCAGGTTCTCCATGATTTAAAATAATCGTTTTCGGTTTTTCTTTAATATTACTTACCCAATCGATCATCTCTTGTTGATCGACATGACCTGATAATCCACTAATTTCTTTGACTTCAGCCACGACATCATACATTTTACCATAAATTTTCAACTGTCCTTCTCTGTTCATTAAAGCCCTTCCTCTTGTTCCTTCGGCTTGAAATCCGGAAAGTAAAACCGTATTGGACAAATCTCCAATGTGTTTTTTTAGATACTCCAATACCCTACCTCCTGAAATCATACCACTTCCTGCAATGATGATTTTAGGTGTAGGATCTTCTATCACAGAAAAGGTTTCTTTAATGTCTTGAACAAAGTGAACCTTTGAGCGAATGTCTCGAATATCGACTGTTGTGAGGGTATGCCAATCGGGAAAATGCAGCATGATATCGGTAATGGCGGTGGCCATAGGACTATCCAAGTACAAAGGCACATCTTGAATCAAGCCTTTACGTTTCATACGATTAATGAGTACGATCAATTCCTGTGCGCGCTCCAGGGCAAAACTGGGAATGATAAGATTCCCTTTTTTGAATACGATGGTATCGTTAATGATATGAGCAAAAGACTCTTCCAGATTCGTTTGCTCGTGTAAGCGATCGCCATACGTCGATTCCAACACCAATACATCTGCCCTTTGAATAGATGCTGGCGGGTCTTGTATCAAAGGTTTAGAACGACCTAAATCACCTGAGAAAACCAATTCTTTTTCAAACACATTTAATTTCACCAAAGCTGATCCTAAAATATGTCCACTGGGTATGAATTTGAAACTCAAATGCTCGAACAGGTCGATTTTTTTACCTATAGGATAAGTGACAAAAAGAGATAAACATTGATGAACATCTTCTACCGTGTACAAAGGTTTAGCAGGAGTATGACTGGAATACCCTTCCCGATTGGCCTTTTCAGCTTCCTCTTCTTGAATTTTAGCACTGTCCAATAAGATTACTTTGGCTATATCGTACGTGGGTGCCGTACAGTAAATAGGATTAGAGTAACCTTGCTTCACCAGTAAAGGTAAAGAACCTACATGATCCAAATGTGCATGGGTCAAGATCACCACATCGATCGATTCCGGATCGATTGGAAAAGGTTCCCAATTAAGTATGCGTAAAGCTTTCAAGCCTTGAAACATACCGCAATCGATAAGAATTTTATAAGAACCTGCTTCCAATAAGGTCTTAGAACCCGTTACCGTTCCTGCTCCTCCTAAAAATGTAAAACGAATTGACTTATCCATAAGCTGATCATATAAAACTTAAATTGATTTAAAGACTATCCGCATATAGTCACCTATTGAAATCCGCAAAGTCTGGTGCGGCTGGCGTCCACGAAAAGAGCGAATTGCAGCAGATAGACTTAGGAATTAACTTCGTATGCCTTCCTGATCCACTCTATCTGCTGCAATTGGTTTTCGTGGCTCCCTTTTCTTTTGTTTCTTTTCTTTTGGGTGAGCAAAAGAAAAGAAAAAGGATAGCACAAAGATCTTGATCATCAGATCTGGAGACCGATGAATGATGTCATATTTTAGGTGACTATATGCGGATAGTCATTATTGATTAAATAACGATGTATTCAAAGACAAATACAAATGACCTATATCATCACTTGAGTGATGTTAACGATGTACTTATTGCCCCTAACAACTTAAATCGTTGTCGATGTGCACGCAACCCCTTCAGGGTCGATTTGTCCCGAAACTTCGGGATATCCTAATACGCTATAAAGATGTAATTCCTTCGGGATCGATCACCCTTTCTTTGAATCCGAAGGATTCACATAGTTATAGAATGGGAAGAACAAAATACACGACACGACCCTGAAGGGGTCGCATATCTTTTATGAAGGGTCTATTATCTATCATAGTTACCATATAAAACAAGAACAGTATAACGTTTATCCCTTGGAATAAATAAACAAACCGATAGAACACAATGTAATTCCTATTTTCTCCGATAAGGTCAACGATTCATGAAGAAACCAATAAGCCAACAAAGCGGTTACGGCTGGAACATACGATAGAAAAACAGACATCGTCGCGGAACCAAGTTTACCCACCGCATAGGTAATTAAAAGTAAAGCGAGTATACTCACCACAACACCTTGATACAAAACTTGAACAAAAACATCAAAGAACGGTGTATTCAAAATCCGGGAAGGGAAATACAACCAGATGGGAAGAAATAAAATCGCATTCACAAGCGGTACAAATGCAATAACGTCTTTCATCGTATACCCCCACATCCTGGTTGCAGCCATGTAGGTGGAAAAAACAATTGCCGCTGCAATCAATGTAAAAATTCCTATGGTATAGGTCGGAGAAAAAGTATGCTCCCAATTCATCATCAACACATTCGCTAAAAGCAAACAAACAATGGCAACAATCCTGACAATAGAAACTTTTTCTTTAAACCAAAACAACACAAAAAACAATCCAATCACAGGCAACATGCCATTCACCAATACGCCTGCATTGGCCGCTTTAATGGTTTTTAATCCTATAAAGGAAAACATGGTATAAGGGAAACCACACCCTAAAGCCACCAACAACACCTGATGCCATTTTACACTCGACCAATCATAACGGAGTGAAAAAGGAAGTGTAATGAGCGCGGCTGTACTAAAACGCAACATCGTGATATCATAAGGACTTAGTTGGGTTTGTACGCCCATACGAGATAAGGTAATCCAACCTGACCAGATACATACTACCACCACGGCTGCAAGGTAAGCTCTAAGTGTTGGGGATAACAGATTCAAGATTTTCGCGTTAAAGAAAATTAGCCCTTGATTTTTTTCAATCGCAACGTCACCGCATGCTTATGTGCATGCAACTGTTCGTTTTCTGCCATCACTTCTACCACTGGACCTACCTGTTGTAAGCCTTCTTTAGAAATGTGCTGAAACGTAATTTTCTTGATGAACGAATCGAGCGATACGCCAGAATAAGCACGCGCATAACCGTTGGTGGGCAAGGTATGATTGGTACCTGAAGCATAATCTCCCGCTGACTCTGGTGTCCACGCCCCTAAAAATACAGAGCCCGCATTGATTACTTTGCCTGACCAATGTTCTGCCTCTTCGATATGAAGAATAAGATGTTCCGGAGCATATGCATTACTCATCTCAAATGCCTCCTCCATACTTTTCACCAAAATCAACTTGCTGTTTTGTATGGCCTTTAAAGCAATATCCTTACGGGGCAATAGATTCGCCTGTTCTTCAACGGCTTTCTCCACCTTCAACAACAAACCTTCAACCGACGTCATGAATACCACCTGACTGTCACCACCATGTTCTGCCTGAGAAAGCAAATCTGCAGCGATTAGCTCTGCATCGGCATGTTCATCGGCAATCACAGCAACCTCAGAAGGTCCTGCAGGCATATCAATCGCTACACCATATTGTGTTACCAATTGTTTGGCTGCCGTTACAAACTGATTACCGGGTCCAAATATTTTATATACTGCAGGAACTGTTTCCGTACCAAATGTCATCGCAGCGATGGCTTGAGCACCACCCGCTTTCACTACTTTTCTAATGCCCAACAAAGAAGCCGTATATAAAATGGCAGGATGAATATTTCCTGATTTGTCTGGTGGAGTACACAAAACAATTTCCCTGCATCCAGCAATAGCGGCAGGGACACCCAACATCAGGATCGTAGAAAACAAAGGAGCAGATCCTCCGGGTATGTAAAGTCCAACCTTATCAATGGCTACACTTTTTCTCCAACACATTACTCCTGGCATGGTTTCTACTTTAACCATTACCTCTTTTTGTTTGGAGTGAAACAATTCAATGTTATTTTTTGCCTGCTGAATGGCAGCCTTTAACTCAGAAGACACAGACTCAATGGCCAATGCGAATTCATCCTCACCCACCAGTAAACTTTTCAATTCAACACCATCAAATTGAGCCGCAAAATCAAACAACGCTTTGTCCTTGGTATTTTTCACCTCATTGACGATCGCACGCACTTTCACAAACAAATCCTCTGCATTGAACACAGGCCTTTGAAGCAATGATGCCCAGGTGTGTGCTTCCGGTAAGCGAACAATATTCATGAATTAACGTATGATTTTTTCAATCGGTATCACCAAAATGCCTTCTGCTCCTGCTTCGCGAAGCTTGCCAATCACTTCCCAAAACTCATTTTCTTTCACCACAGAATGTAAAGAACTCCACCCCTCTTGTACCAATGGCATCACGGAAGGACTCTTCACACCAGGCAATAGAGCAATAATTTTATCGATGGAATGATTGGGAGCATTCAACAAAATGTACTTGGTATTTTTAGCATTATTAACAGACTCTATCCTAAACAAGAGTTCAGCCAAAATATTTCTTTTCGCTTGAGAAAGTTGAGGATAACCAATCATCAAGGCTTCCGACCTGAATACGACCTCTACTTCTTTCAGTCCATTACTGATTAAAGTACTTCCTGAACTCACAATATCACAAATGGCATCTGCCAAACCAATACCTGGTGCGATCTCTACCGATCCGCTGATTTCATGGATATCCGCTTTTACACCCTGTTTGCCTAAATAATCAGAAAGTATATGAGGATAAGATGTGGCAATGCTCTTCCCATTCAAATCAGTAATCCCCTTATACTCCATGGCTTTAGGTACACCGATCGACAAACGACACTTCGAGAATCCTAATTTTTTAACATTTTCTACGTCTTTCTTTTTTTCAACTGATACATTTTCTCCAACAATACCCAAATCCGAAACCCCGTCGGCCACATAACCTGGAATATCGTCGTCTCGAAGAAATAAGATTTCTATAGGAAAATTACTAGCAGTAGCAATCAATTGACCTCCTACACTCGTAATATCAATGCCACATTCTTTGATTAATCTTAAAGAGTCTTCGCTTAAACGACCTGACTTCTGTATTGCAATACGTAAAACTTCCATTATAAAATTGTTAGTTGGACAAATATCCGATAAAACTGTCGTTTTAGAAAGTAAAAAATTAAGGTATTTTTGCTCCATGACCAAGGTTCATGTACAGCATCCGTCCGATTTACACTTTTCTCATGGCCTACAAGCGCATTGGCAAACCATCTATCCTTTTATTGGTCGTGGTTTAAGGAGTTTATACCCTTCTACTCAAGGCACATTCAAGACCCTTGACATGACAAACCAGCCCCCTGTCCCTTTGCTCAGCTGGACGACCAAAAACAGCTTAAATGCTCAAAACGAACTGTTTATTCTGTCTCATGGACTGGAAGGTTCCGCTGAATCGGGATATGTGCAAGATACCGCAAAAGCCCTGCATAAAAAAGGCTATGATGTTTGGGCATGGTACATGAGAGGATGCTCTTCCATAGACAGTGGTCCATTACTGTACAACAGTGGATTTACCCTGGATTTAAGAATCCTGATTGAAGAAGCTAAAAAACTAGCGTATAAGCGTATACACCTCATTGGATTCAGTGTGGGAGGTAACATCACCCTTAAATTACTAGGAGAAGGTATAGAAGGCGTAGATACTGCCGTATGTTTTTCTACCCCTCTACAACTGGAAGATGTTGCGCTGCATTTAAGCAAAAGCTTCGGTGGTTTTTACATGAAACGTTTCCTCAAAAGCCTAAAAGAGAAAATCAGAAAAACTCAAAAAAAGTACCCCAATGCTCCGTTCAACATGGCGATGCTCGACCAATGCAAAGACTTTGAGTCTTTCGATGAGCATTTCACCGCACCCATGCACGGTTTTCAATCGGCACACGATTACTACACCCAATCCTCATCCTTATATTTTCTTCCACACATCCGAACAACATGTTTGATTGCAAGTGCTTGCAATGATCCTTTTCTTACCCCTTCTTGTTTCCCCAACCCTTTAGATTTCCCCCATATTCAATTTCAATACCCTTCAGAAGGTGGGCATTGTGGATTTCAACACGGTGGAAAATCTATGCTTGAAAGGACATTGGAATTCATAGCACAATAATGTAAATTCACAACATATATAACATTCGAGATCCATACCCAACATGTGCGGAAGATATTCTTTAGCAAAAACCAAAGAAGAAATACAACAACGATTTGCGGTACAAATCAAAGGTAATTTCTCTCCTCAATATAACATTGCACCTTTGCAAAGCTGTGCTGTCATTACCAATCAGTATCCTAATGATATACAGTTCTACAAATGGGGACTTATACCTTCCTGGTCTATAGACAATACCACTGGCATGAATTTAATCAATGCCAAAGCGGAAACGGTATACCAAAAAATACCCTTCAAACACATCGTTAAAAGTCAACGCTGCCTCGTATTATCCGATGGATTTTTCGAATGGAGAAAAGAAGGTAAAAATAAGGTTCCTTATCGCTTCAACCTCAATAGCGACGAAGCTTTTGCTTATGCCGGCTTATGGGACAGCTGGAAAAACGAAGAAACAGAAGAGGTGACCAATTCTTTCACGATACTGACCACCGATGCCAACAAAATGGTCAAATCAGTGCAAGACCGCATGCCGGTTATCCTACGTAAAGATTTGGAACGCCTTTGGATCGCAGAAGATGTAACAGAAAGTCAAGCCAGCAGTTTGCTAAAAGCATACGATAGCGAAGCCATGTATTCATATGCAGTACATCGATCTGTCAACGATGCGCGCAACAATACACCAGAGTGTATTCAAGCCGCACCAAAGTTTTATCCGGGAGAAACCATGAGCTTGTTCGATTAATATTCCCTTGAACATTCCCTTACCCATCGATTTTATTGAAAACACCTCTCGTGTTTTTGGAAGTGCGTTCTGTGAGGCCTTATGCCATCAACTTGACCAAGGCAAAGGCGATAGAAGTATACGGATCAACCCCTATAAATTTAAAGGATCGTTAGATCTTCCTGTTGTACCTTGGTGTAAAGAAGGTTATATGGTAGGTGTAGGACATACCTTTGCTTACGATCCGGCCTTTCACTCAGGATGGTATTATGTACAAGAAGCAGCCTCCATGTTTGTACAACAAGCCTTAAACAGCCTACACTTCGAAGCAAAAGAACCTTTGCTGTGCCTCGACCTGTGTGCTGCCCCTGGTGGCAAGTCTACGCTGCTCTCAACATGGTTAGGTCAAAAAGGAACACTCGTCAGCAATGAAATCATGGGTTCTCGTGCCGAAATATTAAAAGAAAACACCATCAAATGGGGAATTGGCAATACCATCGTCACCAACAACGATCCTGCTCATTTTGCACAAGTAGGTGAAATTTTCGATCTGATGTTGATCGATGCACCTTGTTCCGGAGAAGGTTTATTTCGTAGAGACACCGCTGCCCGCAACGAATGGTCTGCGAAACAAGTCGAGGTCAATGTAGAACGTCAACAAACGATTCTCGATCACGCCTGGCAAGGACTAAAAGAAGGCGGTTACCTCATCTACAGTACATGTACGTTCAATACCAAAGAAAACGAAGAACAAGTAGCCTTCATACAAGAACGATGGGGAGCTGAAATCATAGCTATTCCGACAGACAAAACCTGGAATATCTATCAACACATTCCACATGGTAATTATCGTTTTTTTCCACACCTCACGGATGGAGAAGGTTTTGCCCTGGTCGTTCTTAGAAAAACCTCGACCAGTAACGAAGGAAAAGCCCGTTACCGATCGAAAGCACGCTCACCCATACAGGCGGAAAAAAAGTTCCCACTGATAAATTATATTGATACTGAAGCTAGTCAAACACAATGCTATTCAGCCAATGAGCACTTCATGGCCTTGACTGCTCATCAAGTGGAGTGTTGCCAAGGTGCATTAAATACATTACATATCAAATATGCAGGAATTGATATTGGTACACTCAAACAAAAAGATTTCATTCCTGCTCAAGCTTTAGCACATTCAATTTATTTAAAAGAAGATGCATTCCCAATATATCACTCAAGTTATGAAGAGGCCATTACTTTTTTAATGCGCGAAAACTTTATCCCTTCGAATGAAAGCAGCAAAGGTTTAAATTTGATCCGGTACAATCAAGCTCCTTTAGGATTCATGAAATTCATTTCTCCTACCCGCACCAACAATTACTATCCTGCAGAATGGCGTATTCGACAAGCTCCTGAAAACAATACTATGGATAAATTTATAGTATCAAAGTGTTAACAGAACAATGGAGATCTCCTATCTTCAACACGTATCGTTTCTATTTTCCCATGGAAAATTATCCATCACGACATCTTTGTTTAGAAAAAAGCATAGCTTTTTATAGGCCTCTTTTTCACTCACATTCAGTATTAATAAATCCTCTGGTCGGTATTTAAAATAGTCCATTACTATGGCATTATGTGTATTGTAATGCTCTATTAAAATTTCCTTGTTATAAATATCATCGTCAGAAATTCCATAGACCAATTTATTGATTTTCCACATCAATCCTTTATAACCATATTCCGCATCAATCAAATGAGCTTTTGTAGGTATCGCACCATTGGCAAAACATTTACTGTGGAACCGAACCAATGAGTCATACCACTCTTCAGGTGTATTACGTATGGTTAAAATAAATTTACTATTAGGAAAATGTTCATCCATCGCCTGAAAGGTATATGGAAAACTAAAAGGATGATCTTGAAATACTTGACCAGAATGTTTACAAAAGTCAACAAGACGAGTAAAGTTTCTTCTTGCCCAATCATCAATCAATACAGCAGCCGGCTCTTGAGGAGCTACTTTAAATCCGAGGTCAGACAATGCTTTTGCTAAGGAAGTTGTTCCTGTTTTATTTCTTCCTATACAAAAAATTTTACTTTCTTTTTTTAATTTTAATACGCCTTTAATAAGAGGAGTTAACATGAATAAATACGAGGTGGTGGACTCGCAAGTTAAAAAAAAAATAAAAAAACAACACCTCTTAACGCTTATTCTTTTTCAACAATTGAGCTTTATTCAAATCCTGAACAGCACCCGGTGAATCTCCCATTTTTTCTTTCACTGTAGCTCTATAACTGTAAGCGATACCATAATTAGGATCAAGTTCTATAGCCTTATTGTAATCTTTCAACGCATTATAATTGTCTTGCATTTGCCTTCTCACATTTCCTCTCAACAGGTAAAAAAAAGCATCATTCTGATTTAACTCTATGGCTTTATTGCAATCGTCTAAAGCTCCATTGAATCTTTTTAGCTTATCTTTTACCTCTGCTCTTCCAATGTATGCCAATACATATTTTGAATCCAATTGTAAAACCTTATCGTAATCAGTCAACGCATTTTTAAAATTCTTCAACATGTATTCAGTTTTGCCCCGATCATAATAATATGTTGCAATACCGGGGTTCAAACTAATCGCTTTATCGTAATCGCTTTTAGCTCCAATATAATCGCCAAGAATAAACTTCACTTCTCCTCTAAATCCATAATATTTATCACTCTTACCATGAAGACTGATCGCCTTATCGTAGTCTTTTAAAGCCGATTTGTAATCTTCTACTTTTCGCTCCGCCCAAGCTCTGCCAAAATACAATTCATCGTTCGTAGCACTCAACTTAATGGCAATCGTGTAGTCGCGAATGGATGCAAAATAATCGTTCAGACACTGGTAAGTCAATGCTCTGTTCATATAAGCTTGAACAAACTTAGGATCAAGTGCAATGGCCTTACTGTATTCCTTTTCAGCACCAATACAATCTTTTACCTTGTCTTTAATCACGCCACTGGAATAGTAATCTTTAGCCGTTTGAGCAGATAAAGCATGAACCATGACCAACAAAAATCCGATACCGGAAAAAAAACGAATAAACATAGCTGGAATAAACATATTAAAACCACACTTCTCCAACAGATCTGAAATCAAATACATTCAGACACGCTATCAAAAATAGCTCAAAACCATTAAAATACAAGTATTTCTGCATGATGATATTTATCCCTTTGAGATCTTGATGACCTTTTCACGAAAAAAACATGCTATTATTTCTTTTTCAAATCTAATCGTATATATTTGGTAAACTTTAGGGGTGTCCCACAATGTAAGCGGGACTGAGAAATACCCTTCGAACCTGATGCAGTTCGTACTGCCGTAGGGAAAAGTGTAGAGGCGCTCGCCCATATCCTACTCTCTCCTTACCCTGTTCCCCCTTAAGTCTGTATTGAATTGTAAAACTGTAATCACACAGGCATGACTGTATTGGTGAACAATCAAACACAAAACACAAAAAAAGAAGCTCGTCTAGCCGAATTACTTGAACAACTGTCACTCCGCGAACAGAAAGGAATGGCTGTTGCTGTCAACAACAACATTGTCCCAAAAAGTAATTGGGATGAATACCTCCTTACCGAAAATGACAAAATAACGATCATCCGAGCTACACAAGGCGGTTAATCCATGATCAGACCCGTAAAAAACATTACACCTATCCTACCATTATGAGAGAAGAAAAAACACCTGACCAAACTACCCTGACACGCGAACCCTTTCCGGCATCGAAAAAAGTATATGTACCGGGAATACTACACCCAAACATCAGGGTAGCCATGCGTGAAATAGAACTTACGGATACGGTCAATAAATTTGCAAAGATCTCTAAAGTAGAAAAAAATGCATCCGTAACAGTATACGATACCAGCGGTCCATTCACAGATCCCAATGTAGAAATTGATTTAGCGAAAGGGTTACCGCGTCTACGTCAAGAATGGATTTTACAACGTGGTGATGTAGAAGAATTACCTGATGTTTCTTCTGAATTTGGGAAACAACGGTTATATAATCCAGACCTGGATCACTTACGTTTTGAACACATCAAAAAACCTTTACGTGCCAAAGCAGGCATGAATGTAAGTCAATTGCATTATGCTAAAAAAGGCATCATTACTCCGGAAATGGAATACATCGCCATCCGTGAAAACCAAAAAATTGAAAGCATGCAAAATGTGGGACATCAACACCAAGGCGAAAGCTTCGGTGCCAGAACACCCATCAAATGGATCACACCAGAATTTGTACGCGACGAAATTGCAGCAGGTCGTGCGATCATTCCAAACAACATCAATCACCCTGAAAGCGAACCGATGATCATCGGTCGTAATTTTCTGGTAAAAATTAATGCCAACATTGGTAACTCTGCTGTTACCTCTTCTATTGAAGAAGAAGTAGAAAAGGCCGTATGGGCCTGTCGTTGGGGTGCAGATACCATCATGGATTTGTCTACGGGTAAAAACATTCATGAAACGAGAGAATGGATCATCCGCAACTCTCCTGTACCGATTGGAACTGTTCCTATCTACCAAGCACTGGAAAAAGTAAATGGTAAAGCAGAAGATTTAACCTGGGAGATTTTCCGTGACACACTAATCGAACAAGCCGAACAAGGTGTCGATTACTTCACCATCCATGCTGGGGTATTGTTACGTTACGTACCACTCACGGCTAAACGCGTGACGGGTATCGTTTCCCGTGGTGGTTCGATCATGGCCAAGTGGTGCTTAGCTCACCACAAAGAAAATTTCTTGTATACTCATTTCGAAGAAATTTGTGACATCATGAAAGCCTACGATGTAGCCTTCTCTCTAGGGGATGGTTTACGTCCCGGTTCAATCGCTGATGCCAACGATGCCGCTCAATTTGGTGAATTAGAAACTTTAGGTGAATTAACTAAGATCGCATGGAAACACGATATCCAAGTCATGATCGAAGGCCCTGGTCACGTACCGATGCAATTGATCAAAGAAAACATGGACAAGCAATTGAAAGAATGCGATGAAGCCCCCTTCTACACACTTGGCCCATTGACTACCGACATCGCTCCAGGTTACGATCACATTACTTCTGCCATCGGTGCGGCCATGATTGGCTGGTACGGTTGTGCCATGTTATGCTATGTAACCCCTAAAGAACATTTAGGTCTACCGAATAAAAAAGATGTAAAAGACGGTGTCATTACCTATAAGATTGCTGCCCATGCTGCCGACTTGGCCAAAGGTCATCCTGGTGCACAAGTACGCGACAATGCCTTGAGCAAAGCACGTTTTGAATTCCGTTGGCAAGATCAATTTAACCTGGCCTTGGATCCGGATACTGCACGTGAATTCCACGATGAAACCTTACCCGCCGAAGGTGCCAAAGCCGCTCACTTCTGTTCGATGTGTGGCCCACATTTCTGCTCGATGAAAATCACACAAGATGTGCGTGACTATGCAGAAGAAAATGGATTAAACAACGAAGACGTTCTCGCAAAAGGCATGGAAGAAAAATCAAAAGAATTCATTCAAACCGGTGCGGAAATTTATTTAAAGTAGTCAGTAGTCTGGTATCAGTGATCAGTAGATAGTATAAAAAACTCTACTTTTCACTACTGATACCTGACCACTGATACCTGACCACTGATATGGACCTTATCGTTTGTTCATCGCCATCAATCATGAACCATGAACAAGACCTCGTTAGAGTATTGATTCAGGAAGGCTTGACTACGTTTCATTTAAGAAAACCCAATGATTCAGAAGATGAACTAAAAGAATGGCTCAGTAAGGCAGACGATATGGTGAAGAAGCAAACGGTCATTCACCACCACTGGAATTTAGCAGAAGAATTCAACCTTAAAGGGATTCATATAGGAGCAAGTCAATACAAAAAATTATCTGCCGAAGAAATACACTACTGGACAACGAAACAAAACATGAGTATTTCTTCTTCCATACACCATGAAGAAGAATACGATAACTTGAAAGAAGGTTTACATTACGTTTGGCTCAGTCCTGTATTTACAAGTATTTCAAAAAACGATTACCATCCCTCACTGACTCATCATGAAATAAATGAATTGGCGAGAAAAACGAAAGCGTATAAACAAACAAAGGTATTTGCATTAGGAGGTATTACAACCCATCAAATACCAAACATACAGCAAAGAGGATTTGATGGGGCAGTCGTACTCGGTGCACTCTGGGAAGGGATCAATGGCATAGAAGATGAAGATATAATCAAAGAACGTTTTAGATCACTCAAAACAGCATGCCAAACAGCATCTATACATTAACCATAGCCGGACTTGATCCTTGCGGAGGTGCAGGAATTTTAGCGGATATTAAAACCATGGAAGCTCATGGCGTCATCGGCATGGCGGTATGTTCTGCCATCACCTATCAAAACGACATCCATTTTAAAAAAGTCGATTGGACAACGACAGATAACATCATAGAACAAATTGATGTATTACTCGAACGTTTTGATATTCGGTTTATCAAAATTGGCTTAATACAAGGGTATGAAGAATTAGTTCAACTCCTGTCCTACTTACGTAACAAACTAGGATCTTCTTGTTTTATTCTATGGGATCCTATCTTAAAAGCATCTGCCGGTTTTAACTTTCACCAGACACCTCCAGCAGAAACATTAGTCAAACTATCTTCTCTTCTTCATTTGGTAACACCGAATCAAGAAGAACTCAACGTACTATTTCCAGTCAACACCGAAGAAAAAACACGTTCATTCAGCGACCACTGTGATCTTCTGATCAAAGGAGGACACCTCCATACAGAACACAGTAACGATATTTTGATCAGTAAAAAATCCGAAGTCGTGTTTACAGCCCAACGATTGGATGCCGACAAACGAGGAACAGGCTGTGTCTTATCTTCTGCGATCCTATCCAACCTTGCCTTGGGTATGCCTCTAGAAAAAGCGATAATCAAGGCTAAACAATACGTAGAAAAATACTTGGTCAGCAACAATACTAAACTAGGATTTCACTATGCCTAAACACATCGACACCTTACACTACATTACTTCAGGCACTCCTGCTCAACAAATACAGCAGGTTGAAGAAGCATGTGCCGCCGGTGCCCGATGGATTCAACTGCGAATCAAAAATGAATCGGAAGAAATTACATTAGAGACTGCGAAAATTGTAAAAGACATCTGTGCTCAACACCACGTCGTATTTATTTTGAATGATCATTTAAGCATCGCACAACAAGTGGATGCCGACGGTGTACATTTAGGAAAAGAAGATATTTCTCCGATCGAAGCGCGCAAGGTATTGGGTGAAAATAAAATCATAGGAGGAACATCTAACACCATAGAAGACATAGAATATTGGGTATCCTGCGGAGTGGATTACATTGGCTTAGGCCCTTTTCGTTTTACAACGACAAAAGAAAAACTAAGCCCTATCGTCGGAATAGAAGGCTATCAACGCATCATGAATACGTGTCAAGAAAAAAACATCACCATTCCAATTCTTGCCATTGGAGGAATCCTTGAACAAGATGTCATGTCTATTCTTACAACAGGAATTCACGGCATTGCTGTTTCCTCCGTCATCAGTTCGTCTAATAACAAAAAAGAAACCATCGCTTCTTTTTATACCACATTAAATAAAGCATGCGTATGACCCCCTTAATCATTGCAGGAAAAACATTCCATTCACGTTTATTTACGGGTACAGGAAAATTCAGTTCTTCTGCACTCATGCAAGAAGCATTAGTCGCATCAGGATCAGAACTGGTGACTGTTGCTTTAAAACGCGTAGACATACAAAATAAGGAAGACGATATTTTAAAACACCTCAGTCATCCTCAATTCAATTTATTGCCAAACACCTCAGGTGTACGCACCGCTAAGGAAGCCGTCTTTGCAGCACAATTAGCACGTGAAGCACTGGAAACAAACTGGCTAAAACTGGAAATACACCCTGATCCTAAATACTTACTCCCCGATCCTTTCGAAACCTTAAAAGCAGCGGAAGAATTAGTAAAACTAGGGTTCATCGTATTGCCTTACATCGGTGCAGACCCTGTGGTATGCAAAAGACTGGAAGAAGTAGGCACGGCTGCAGTCATGCCCTTGGGCTCTCCTATTGGTACCAACAATGGCTTGCAAACCCGAGAAATGTTGCGCATCATCATCGAACAAAGTAAAGTACCTGTGGTGATCGATGCTGGCATTGGGGCTCCTTCTCATGCTGCTGAAGCCCTGGAAATGGGAGCCGATGCCGTATTGGTCAATACAGCCATTGCCGTTTCTTCAGATCCTGTAGCCATGGGCATCGCGTTCAAAATGGCGGTTGAAGCCGGACGCATGGCCTTTGAAGCGAAACTAGGTAAAAAACATGTACAGGCTGAAGCCAGCAGTCCTTTCACTTCCTTTCTTGATGAATTATAAATTCAACGATGACCGTTCATTCTAAACATACTACCCATACTTTCGAACACCTCTTCAATCAGTATTCATGGGAAGAGGTGAAAGAAAGTATCTATGCTAAAACAGCCGTCGATGTTAGAAAAGCATTGGACAGTCCGAAAAGAACATTGGAAGATTTCAAAGCACTCATTTCTCCTGCTGCAGAACCCTTCTTAGAAGAAATGGCACAACTGAGCCATTACATTACACGCAAGCGTTTTGGCAATACCATACAAATGTACATTCCATTGTACTTGTCTAACGAATGCCAAAACATTTGTACCTACTGTGGTTTCAGCTTGGACAATCCCATGCGTAGAATTACACTGACCGATACGCAAATTTTAAAAGAAGTAGAAGTCATTAAAGCATTAGGCTACGAACATGTATTGTTGGTTACCGGTGAAGCCAACAAAACAGTAGGCATGGATTACTTCAAAAGAATATTTCCTCTACTCAGACCTCACTTCGCACAACTGTCCATCGAAGTTCAACCCTTAGATCAACATGAATATGAAGAGCTGATCGATTTGGGATTACACAGTGTATTGGTATACCAAGAAACCTACCACGAAGAAAATTACAAATTCCATCACCCGAAAGGGAAAAAATCAAACTTCAACTACCGCTTGGATACGCCAGACAGACTGGGTAAAGCCGGTATTCACAAAATAGGGTTAGGGGTGCTAATCGGTCTCGAAGATTGGAGAACAGACACCTTTTTCACCGCATTACATTTAGATTATTTAGAAAAGACCTATTGGGAAACGAAATACTCTATTTCATTTCCAAGACTACGTCCACATGCAGGAAATATAGAACCTAAAGTAGACATGAGTGACAAGGAATTGGTTCAACTCATTTGTGCGTATCGTATTTTCAACGAAGAAGTCGAACTCTCCATGTCAACCCGTGAGAACATCAAGTTCAGAGATAACATCGTAAAACTAGGTATTACTTCCTTTAGTGCAGGTTCTAAAACAGAGCCGGGAGGTTATGCTTCAAAAGAAGATGCCTTGGAACAATTTGAAATATCAGATGAACGAAGTCCTCAAGAAGTGACTGATATGATACGCAGCAAAGGCTACGAAGTCGTATGGAAAGACTGGGATACCAGTTACCAAGAATATGCTCAATAAAGAAGAACTACAACGCTACAGTCGCCATATTTCTCTCGCTGAAGTAGGTTTAGCAGGTCAAGAGAAATTAAAACAAGCCTCTGTCCTTGTCATCGGTGCAGGAGGTTTAGGCTGTCCGTGCTTACAATACCTCACTGCGGCAGGTATTGGACATATTGGGATTGTTGATTTTGATAAAGTTGATCCTTCCAATTTACAACGTCAAATCCTGTATACCGTCGAAGATATTGGCAAGTATAAAGCAGAAGCTGCCGCTGCACGTTTAACGCAAGCCAATCCTAATACTCGCTTTACTACATACACCCAAGGTATTGACAAAGAAAATGCCTTAAGCGTCATTTCATCTTACGATATCGTTGTCGATGGATCAGATAATTTTGCCACACGTTATTTAGTCAATGATGCTTGTGTGTTAGTAAACAAACCCTTAGTCTTTGGTTCTATCTTCAAATTCGATGGACAAGTGGCGGTGTTAAATTATACCACAGCAGAAGGTCAACAAGGACCTACTTACCGTTGTCTGTTCCCTGAACCACCGGCGGCTGGAGAAATGCCTTCTTGTTCTGAAACCGGAGTATTGGGTGTTTTACCAGGCATCATTGGAAGTTTACAAGCCAATGAAGTCTTGAAATTAATCTTAACGATCGGAGATCCCTTAGCTGGAAAACTATTCACTTTCGATGCATTAACCATGCAATCCACTACTTTTTCAGTCAAAGCAGACCCTAACAACTACATGATAGACCAATTGGGAGACTATGACTTTGACTGCGAACAAGAAAATAAGATATCCGACAGCATCGACGTCAAAAGCTTAAAACAGCTCATACTTCAGAAAACGACAGACCTTCTTTTACTGGATGTAAGAGAAAAATACGAGTATGAACTTTGTCGTTTAGAAGGTGCTTTACTCATTCCCCTGAATACCATACCACAACATCTACATGACCTGCCTAAGGATAAACATATCATCGTATATTGCCATCATGGCATGCGTAGCGCTTCTGTCGTGACTTATCTAAAATCAAATGGATTTATTCGAATCAGTAATTTAGAGGGAGGAATTCATCAATGGGCAAAACAAATTGATGATTCTGTTGCTGTTTATTAAAAAAAATGCCGGTGAAGAGATACACCTGCCGTCTTTCACTACAAATATAAAGCTTCCAGCTTAGCAATAACCTTTCCTTCTTTTCAGGCCGAGTTGCTTCTGAGTACATAAGAGGATATAGAAAATGAAGGTTTGAATCAGAAGAACTAGGCCGTCGCATAAAACCCCACCCCGCATGAGTTCTCCGCAAACAAATGGGAAATGTTATAATATCTTATTGCGTGCGGAGCAACTCATACTAAGAAGTTAAACTTTATTTAGATGTGATATCCAAATAGTGACTTTAAACATAACTACTGATGAAGAGATATACCTACCCTATTTCACTACAAATATAAAGCCTCTAGCTTCGCTATAATTTTCCCATTGCTTTGTAAATACAAATATTTGGAGTCTGTATAATAAGACTCTGCTTTCTCTAAAACCTGTAAAAACTGAGGTTCAAGATGATCCTCAACACAACTCATTTTTGTAGACGCTAAAGGTCCTATGTTTAAAATACTCCCTTTCGACGTATAAGATCCGAACAATCTATTACAACCTCCAAAACCTTCTACTGACGTAGAATCTTTAAACCGAATAAAAACATCGGCCTGGGATGGAACGGATTTCCCATTTAATTCCCTCAACACCCATCTCGCATTGATCAAATCAATATGAGGAGGTTCAGCATAATCCTTCGTCGATACATTATGCTCGATTGAAGAAACAGAAGAAACACTTGCCTTTTTCGCACAAGCCACAGATATAACACAAACTAAAACGAATAATATATTCTTTTTCATAAAAACGATCGAAACAACCCTTACAAAATAAGCATTTATTATGAATCTCAAGTGTTTGAGAATGACAAATACACCTAAAACACAGTGATTTTAGTCATTTTTTTCCCCCTCTGAATGTACGAATTTGCTTTCCTAAAATACTACGAAAATGCCATACCAAATTCTTCTGTTTCTTGTGCTTCACTGGTACTTATCCTTATTCGCACAAACATTCTTCTTGCATCGCTATGCAGCCCATCAAATGTTTACCATGAACAAAGGCTGGGAGAAATTCTTCTATGTACTCACCTTTCTTTTCCAAGGATCTTCTTTCCTAAGCCCCAAAGCCTATGGCATCATGCACCGTCTGCATCATGCTTATGCAGATACAGAAAAAGACCCTCATTCTCCAAAGTATTCAACGGGTTTATTCGATATGATGTGGAAAACCAAAAATATATACAACGACATCTTACACGATCGAGCAGGAATTGATCCTAAGTTCATGAAAAATGTAACGTACTGGTCGTTGATTGAAAAAATTGGAGACAACTGGATGGTAAGAATAGCATGGGGAACAGCCTATGTATTGTTCTACATTCAATTTGCAACAGCATGGTGGCAATTCTTATTCTTACCTGTCCACTTTTTGATGGGACCTATTCACGGTGCCATCATCAACTGGTTTGCCCACAAGTATGGTTATGTGAATTTCAAAGTCAATGACACCGCCAAAAACTTATTACCTGTCGATGTATTGATGATGGGAGAAGGATACCATAATAACCACCATAAGTATGGCGGTAGAGCAAACTTCGGATTTAAATGGCATGAATTTGATCCTACCTACCCTTTCATTCTCCTGTTTCATGCCTTAGGTATTCTAAAATTAAAAAAGAACAACGACGAACTATACATGTAAAAATTCAAGAGGAAGTACCAGCTATAAGTTGACATAAAAGGTACTTCCTTTCCCTTCTTCGCTCTCTAAGCGAATCGTACCTTTTAATTTTTCAACGGTAGTTTTCACAATATACAAGCCCAATCCTGTACCGTTTGCACTCTCATTGGCTTTGAAAAACATATCAAAAATATGTTGTTGAAATTCTTTTTTAATGCCCAAACCATTATCCTTAAACATCAACTCCGCCTGGCCATTTTTCAAAACAGTAATTTTGATGTGTAAAGTATGTTTGCTCTTTTCCGGATCCTGGTATTTAATGGGATTCTCTATTAAGTTTTGCAGTACAGAATGCACGAGTTTTTTATCCGAATAAAAGTCAACATGGGCTTTTATTTCTGTCGTAATATTCATTCGGTCATAGCCTGGTGCATTTTCAAAACTTAACAAAATATCCCTGACCATTTCTTCGAAATCAATCTTCTCCACCAATAAAGCGGTTTGTCTTACTTTCGTAACCATTAAAAGGTCCATCAATAAATCATCCAGTTTTTTAGTACTGTGTAAAATATGATCAAAATAAGTTTTCGACATTTCATCTTTAACATCTTTCTGACCAATAGTCGTAAGTCCTATAATTGATTTCAAAGGTCCTTTAATATCATGGGAGGCTTTATAAACAAATGTTTCTAAACGCTGATTCGCTTCTTCCAATTCCACGGTACGCTCTTTCACCACTTGTTCCAGCAATAAATTTTTGTTAATAATCACCCTCGTTCTCCATACATATAAGAAATACAAAAGAAGTAATAAAAGTAAAACCGTCAATGTAACAAACCACCATGTCTTCCAAAAAGGAGGAGTAATGGTGACGATAATAGAAGTTCCCTTTTCATTCCAAAGGTTATCGTTATTGGAACCTTTAACTCTAAACACATACGTTCCAGGATTCAAATTCGTATACTTCGCTATACGCTGATCACCGGCCATGAACCACTTCTTATCAAAACCTTCTAAAAAGTAGGCATATTTGTTATTTCTCGAACTGTTAAAATTCAAGGCTACAAATTGAAATGTGATGGTGTTCTGATAATAGGGTAAGGTGATTTTTTCTGTTTCAGAAACATCCACTTTCAAAGGAGAACCTTTCGCTCCTGGCACCACCACTTCATTGAATAATTCTAACTTCGTAATCAAAACAGGAGGAATACGTTTATTCTCTCCCGTCATGGACGGATCAATTTTCAAAAAACCCTTATTGGTTCCAAAGTAGATGATACCATCTTCATCTTTGTATTTAGAATTAAAGAAAAATGAACACGGAGGAATCCCATCTTTTATCGTATAGGCTTTTATTTTTCTGTTTTTGAGATCAAGCTTTGTAATTCCATTATTGCTTGCGATCCATAAATTAGAACGATCATCTTCTATAATCGCTTTGATATAATTATTAGACAAGCCATTTTCTATCGTGTAATTAACATACGTATGTTTGAATTTATCAAAACATACCACACCATTACCTGTTGTTGCAAACCAAATTCTACCTTCTTTATCTTCAATGATATCGATGATCGAATTGATATCAACATGATTTTGTGACAATTTATTTTTAAAAAAGAACGTTGTAAAATCATCCGTTTCAGGATTATAACGACTCAATCCTTTGAATGTAGCCAACCACAAAATCCCTTGACGATCAATATAAAAAGTCTGAATCCAATCAGAAGGAAGTGATCCAGGATTTGCATCATCGTGTTTATAATTTTTAAACAGCTCTGTCTCTTTATCTAAAACACCAATACCTGCACCAAATCCAGATATCCATAATTTACCTTGATAATTACACAATGCCTTGGTATGGTCATTAAATAAAGACTGAGGATTGGCGGGATCAGCTTTGTAGTTTTTAAACTCGTCTTTTTTAGGATCATAACGAAGTAATCCTCCCCCATACGTCGTCAACCAAAAACAATCTTTGTCTTCCAACATCGATATAATGACATTACTGGACAATCCTTTATCCCCTGCTTCATAACGTTTGTATTTCTCAGCACCTTTTGCCTGCTTATATAAGCCTCCTCCATCGGTCGTAATCCAAAAGTTTTGTTTCGCATCTTTTAAAAAAGAAGAAATAATACCTTTCTTAATCGAATAATCAGAATATTGACTATTCTTTTTTAACACAAACAAATTGGTTGTCGCATTCGAATAATTCACTCCATTCAAAAATGTACCAGCCCATATATCACCCTTGCTATCCTTATACAAGCAGTTAATATTAGGGCTTGACAATTCATCGACATAATGATAAAACTTTTCTTTTTTCACATCAAAGTAATCAATACCACCTCCATCAATACCTACCAAATAATTACCATCGTTGTATGGAACAATATTGATTATATTATCACCATTGATCCCTTGAGGATTATTCGCATCATAAACATACTCTTTCATTTTCCCCAACCCATTAATAATTTTCAATCCTTTACTTGTCGACAGATACATAAAACGATTCTTGTCAATCAGAATACTTCTTACTTCATAGCCTCTTCCATAAGAAGGTCTTAAATCAGAAAATGTATACGAAATCGTATTGATTTTCAACAAACCATCTCTCGTACCCACTAACAAACTCGTATCTGAATCTTCAATTAAAAAACTCAGGTGTTTACTATTATCATTGAAAGGAGTTGTAAACTTTTGAGCAGGTTTATCCAAAGACTCTATTTTAAATAAACCATGATCTACAGTAGAAACCCAGATGTTACCTTTTGAATCTTCTTCGATACCTCCAATATCTCCTGATAGAGGTTTCAGGGCAACATAAGTATCATTTTTATAGCTATAAAAAATATCTTTTACCGCATCGTATAAATTCAAACCACTGCTGGTCAATACCCACAAACGACCTTTACGGTCTAAATACAATTGCTTGATATTTCTACTACTGATAGAATACAAATTACTGTTATCGTTTCTATATATTTTGAATTCGTAACCATCAAACTTATTCAAGCCATCTTCACAGCCAAACCAGATAAACCCTTTCTGATCTTCTATGGTAGCACGAATGGTATTTTCAGACAAGCCATCATCGACAGAAATATGATGAAATACCAAAGAAGGCTTTTGCCCGAAAAGACAAAAGCTAGATAAGAACAAATAAAATGCTAAAAATTGCTTCAAAGTTAACCGATTAAAACCGCCAAACAGTAATAGCAAAATAACTAAAAATAAACACATTACGATACATGTGGATATCATTAGCCTATTTCACTGTACTATTAAATACGTCGAACGGGGAAAAAAGTATCTTTTTAGATCAAAAAAGTAGGGGCTGAAAATCTTCAGCCCCTACTTTTTTAAAAAACCATGACTACCTCATGGTATGGAATATGTTTTGAACATCTTCGTCTTCCTCAAACTTAGAGATCAATTTCTCCAAATCTTTTTCTTGTTCTTCATTCAATTCTTTCGTATCCATCGGTATACGCTCAAAATCGGCGCTGATGATTTCAAACTTTCTTTCCTCCAAAAAACCCTGAATAGAACCAAAAGCCTCAAATGGGCCGTAGATTACGATTTCTCCTTCATCTACACCCATTTCATCTGAACCACAATCAATCAATTCAAGCTCTAATTCATCGGTATCGATATCATCTTTTTTCGCTACCCTGAATATACACTTACGCTCAAATAAAAATTCATTCGAACCATTAGTACCTAAAGTGCCACCAGAACGAGTAAAATAAGACCGCACACTGGCCACCGTACGCGTGGGATTATCCGTTACACATTCCACCACGAAAGCAATGCCGTGAGGACCGTAACCGTCGTATACGACTTCTTTAAAATCACCTTCGTCTTTAGAAGAAGCCTTCTTGATTGCCCTGTCGACATTGTCTTTAGGCATATTCGCCGCTTTGGCATTTTGAATAATAGCCCTCAAACGAGAATTATTATCCGGATCCGGGCCATTCGCCTTCACAGCCATGGCGATTTGCTTACCGATTTTGGTAAACGTCTTGGCCATTTGCCCCCAACGTTTTAATTTTCTTCCTTTTCTAAATTCAAATGCGCGTCCCATAATGATTAATTGGTATGATCAGCGGTGTGATCCCAGTTGTATGTGGTTAAATCTTCTATGCAAACTTTCAACAGGTGAATACTTTGAAGTATATCGTCTTTATGTACTGTTTCAATCACCTGATGTATATGTCGTGTAGGAATTGATACCGCACCCGCAATGGCACCGTTTTTACCAAAACGTTGTAATGGAGCGGTATCTGTACCCCCAGCCGTTAACAATTCTGGCTGCCAACGCACACCATGTTTATCGGCTGTTTTCTTCATGTAATTGACCATGCGATAATCGGCAATGGTGGAAGAATCTAAAATTTTAATGGCTGTACCTTTACCCAATTCTGTCACCTTCTCGTGATCTCTAGCCCCTGGCACATCATAGGCAATGGTCGTATCTAAAGCAAAAGCAAAATCAGGATTAATCGTATGTGCCGCCACTTGAGCGCCTCTTAAACCGACTTCTTCCTGCACTGAAAATACGGCATACAAATCGTATGGTATATCACCCAAACATTTCAAGGTTTCGAGCAACACAAAAACAGAGACTCTATTATCCAAGGACTTTCCATTGACACAATCGCCCATCCATTCTAGCGTACGCTCGCGGGTAACGGGAGTACCTACCGTTACATATTTATCGACTTCTTCTTTAGGTAAACCTAAATCGATAAAAAATTCTTCCATTTTAGCAGGCTTATTCTTTTCATCGGCAGACATCACATGAATAGGCTTAGACCCCATCACACCCAATAAATCTTTTTTACCGTGAACAATCACACGTTGAGACGTTAAGGTCTTAGGATCAAATCCTCCCAAGGCATTAAAACGTAAAAATCCCTGTGCATCAACGTGGGTGATGATAAAGCCAATTTCATCCATATGAGCTGCGACCAGCAACTTTTTTGAAGAATCCTTACCAGGTTTATGCACCGTTAAATTGCCTATCGCATCAATAGAAAATGAAAGTCCTAGAGCCTTCAATTCCTGACTCAGAAAATCCCTGATTGGTTTTTCATAGCCCGAAACACCCGGTGTTTCACTTATTTTTTTTAACAATGAAAAATTAACTTCCGTAGGTCCTTTACTCATTCTTTTTAGACTGTTATTCTACAACACCTAACTTTAAGCTGTTGGCACGTTGAGCACTCGCTTTGGGCATACCAGCAGTCGTTACATACACATCGCCTTTAGACAGATGACCTTCTTTCACCAATTTATCCTTTACGGCTTCAATGGTTTCATCGGTAGAATTGAATGCATCAAACTGAATTCCCTTCACTCCCCACAATAAATTAAGCTGAGTCAATGTTGCTTTATCAGACGTCACTAAGAACACGTTCGATTTAGGTCTGTGTGCAGAGATACGGAAAGCAGAATATCCCGTTTGACTCAACCCTATAATGGCTTTAGACTTTGTACTATTGGCCAAGTCACAAGCGGTATGGATTACATTATCCGTATACGTGGTTTCATCTTCAGCAGGTATTTTATTGTAAATTTGATCGGCATCTTTTTCCACCGACATGCAAATACGAGACATACTTTGTACAGTAAGCACTGGATAATTACCTGAAGCCGTTTCTGCACTTAACATCACTGCATCAGCACCGTCTAAGATGGCATTGGCCACGTCATTTGCTTCCGCTCTTGTTGGACGAGGATTGGAAATCATACTCTCCATCATTTGTGTAGCTACAATAACAGGTTTGCATGCCAGGTTTGATTTTCTAACAATCATTTTTTGAATCATCGGCACTTCTTCCATTAACAATTCAACACCAAGATCACCTCTGGCGACCATCACAGCATCTGTTTCTGCGATAATGGCATCGATGTCCGCCACCGCTTCTGGTTTTTCAATCTTAGCAATCACTTTGATATTCTTACCTGATTTGGCAATGATATCCTTGATGTCTTTCATATCGGAAGCTCTTCTTACAAAAGATAAAGCGATCCAATCTACTCCTTGTTCAATCCCAAAAATCAAATCTTCTTTATCTTTTTCTGTTAAAGAAGGTTCAGAGACCTCTGTATTCGGTAAGTTGATTCCTTTACGTGATTTCAAAATACCGCCATAAACCACTTCTGCTTCTACTTCTTTACCTAATGACTTCGTGACTTTCAACTCTAAATTACCATCGTCGATCAAAATCGTATCACCCGGCTTCACATCTGTGGTGAGGGCTTGATAAGACGTGCTGATTTTATGCTTGGTGCCTAAAATCTTTTCGCTGGTGATGATGATTTTTTCCCCTGGTATCAATTCAACACCATTGTTTTCTACTTCGTTGGTTCTGATTTTAGGTCCTTGCAAATCTTGCAGGATACTGATATGAGTACCGTGTTCGGCATTCAGTTCGCGAATATATTGTATAACTTGACGATGAACATCGTGACTTCCATGTGAGAAATTCAATCTGAAGACATTTACTCCTGCTTTTATCAACTCCCAAAGCTTTTCTTTGTTATTACAAGCTGGTCCAACGGTTGCAACAATTTTAGTTTTCTTATTTACCATGTTATTCAAAGATTAGATTCTCTTTAGATTGTAAGCTATTTATATCGATATGTTGTATGAACTGTATTAAAGAAACAGCATGTAATTTCTCTTCCCATTGAGCCAACTCATATACTTGTGCCGGATCCTTCACCATGAGGAGGTAATCGTACCGTTGTAACTCAGGTATCAGGTAAGGCTTGGCAAAGTTAGTATATTCGATGCATTTATTTCTAATAAGATGAACAGAAGAATGTGTCGTCTTGTAGCTATAATTAGAAAGTTGCAGCGATTTACCTTTTAAAAAATCGATCAATATATCGTCATCTTTCTGTAAGTCAAGGGATAGAGCCTTATTGAGCCACCAAGCAAGCTTATACTCCTTGGCAGAAGTAATCATTGCAAAGAGGTCAAAATCAAAATCTAATTCTATCGTAAACCCTTCATTTTTCATAAAAACGCCCCTTTCGAGGGTATAAATATAAAATTAAATCTCTCTAAATTAAAAGAATGTGCATAACTGTTAAAAGATATAATCGATTTTCATTGACATGAACGTCACAAATAATTTTCTTTGCAATCGGTTATACTAAAACATTTAGAACAATGTCTGAAATTTCACAAAAAGTAAAAAGTATCATCGTCGACAAATTGGGCGTTGAAGAATCAGAAGTAACTCCTGAGGCAAGCTTCACTAATGACCTTGGTGCAGATTCTCTTGACACAGTAGAATTGATCATGGAATTCGAAAAAGAATTCAACATCTCAATTCCAGACGAACAAGCTGAGAACATCACTACAGTAGGCCAGGCAATCGCTTACTTGGAACAACACGTTAAATAAATCCAATTTAGAGGTTACTCCCTTTTATGTCATTAAAAAGAGTTGTAGTTACGGGGTTAGGAGCACTTACTCCTATAGGCAATACTCTCACCGAGTATTGGCATTCGTTAGAAAAAGGTGTAAGTGGTGCTACCCCGATTACAAAATTTGATCCTGCAAAATTCAAAACGAGGTTTGCTTGTGAAGTCAAAGGGTTCAATGTAGAGGACTTTATCGAAAGAAAAGAAGCTCGTAAAATGGATCCTTTTACCCAGTACGCTGTAGTTTGCTCAGAACAAGCTATTAACGATGCAGGGATTTCAAAAGACAACGTAGATGTAGACAGGGTTGGCGTAATATGGGGTGCTGGAATTGGTGGTTTAAGAACATTTCACGATGAATTGATGGGCTTTGCAAGCGGCGATGGAACTCCTCGCTTCAATCCCTTCTTTATCCCTAAAATGATTATCGACATCAGTTCAGGATATATTTCCATTCGAAATGGGTTCAGAGGACCTAATTTTTCTACTGTTTCAGCATGCGCTTCATCTTCCAATGCCATTGTAGATTCATTTAACTACATTCGTTTAGGAATGGCCGATATCATCGTTTGTGGTGGATCTGAAGCCGCTATTGTTGAATCAGGAATGGGAGGATTTAACGCATTAAAAGCACTTTCTGAACGAAATGATTCTCCAGAAACAGCCTCCAGACCATTCGACAAAGACAGAGATGGATTTGTCATGGGTGAAGGAGCCGGAGCTTTAGTGTTGGAAGAATACGAGCATGCTAAAGCCCGTGGAGCAAAAATTTATGCCGAAGTAATCGGTGGCGGTATGTCAGCCGATGCATACCATTTGACAGCACCACATCCAGAAGGGTTAGGTGCTACAAATGTAATGATCAATGCATTACGAGATGCTAAGATCAAACCAGAAGATGTTGACTACATCAACGTTCATGGAACTTCCACACCTCTGGGTGATATTGGAGAGATCAAAGCAATCCAAAGTGTATTTGGAGACCATGCGTACAAATTGAACATCAGCTCTACCAAATCCATGACAGGGCACCTTTTGGGTGCAGCAGGTGCCATTGAAGCCATCGCCTCCATCATGGCTTTACAGAAAGGAATTATCCCTCCAACCATCAATCACTTTACCGATGATGAATCGTTCGACCCTCGTTTGAACTTGACCTTTAACAAGGCTCAAAAACGCGATGTAAAGGTCATCATGAGTAATACTTTTGGGTTTGGTGGACACAATTGCTCTGTTGTTTTACGTAAAGTAGAATAACCTTGCGATTTCTAAGGCAGCTCATAGGGGTTTCACGTTTATACCTTCTTCCCTCTTCCAAACGAGCTTTGTCTATTAGTATACACAATTTAACGGGTGTTGTACCTTCTAATTTAGCCGTTTACCGTATGGCTTTAACACATCCTTCTGCGGCTGTAGCCAATGAAATGGGTGAAAAAGACACATACGAACGACTAGAATTTTTAGGAGATGCCGTACTCGGTAGTATTACGGCTAATTTTCTCTTTAAAAAATATCCCTTTAAAGACGAAGGCTTCCTCACGGAAATCAGATCCCGAATCGTCAATCGGGAATCTCTCAACCAAATTGGCCGTAAAATAGGACTGGACAAGCTGCTCTCTTTCAATGGCAGATCTACTAATTTTTCCCATAAATCGATTTATGGAGATGCCCTGGAAGCCATGGTAGGTGCCATATACCTCGACAAAGGATACGATGAATGTCAACACTTTGTCATGAAGCGTATTTTATACCCACACTTCAACCTCGAAGAGCTTATTCTCAATACCCGTAATTTTAAAAGCCTTTTGCTCGAATGGTGCCAAAAACAAAACCACAAATTGATTTATAAAATCGTACATGAAACAGGCGACAAATTCCATAAAGAATTTATCGCAGAAGTTTTTGTAAACGACGAACCCGTAGGTAAAGGAAAAGGTTTCAGCAAGAAAAAAGCAGAACAAGCCGCCGCTGAAGATGCATGTATGACACTGAAACTAGGAATTAGTAGTCAGTAGTCAGGTATCAGTGGTCAGTATAAAAATAAGTATAAAAATGAAATGTAATTCAAGTATAGTACTTATTTATATACTATTAAAGAATAATAAAGTAAAAAGATTGATGTTTCATTACTGACCACTGATACCTGACTACTATCTACTGTATTATCTGCTCCCAAGAACTCAACTTCACCTTATCTTTTCGTTTTAATTCTTTGGCCTCTTGCACTTTTTTCCTGAAAGCCCATACTGTCGCTGCTCTTAAGCTCACCAACTGGGATAATTCTTCCACCGTAATTTTATCGGTATCTTTAAACGTGCGGTATGCAATGTAAAAGGCTTTTTCAATTGGAAACTTTAAGCCCTGAAACAAGGTATTGTTCGTGATCGATTCATTGTACTTGCATTTTCTACACTTACGGGCAAACAATTTATCACCTTGACTATAAGCCTCTGATCCACACTTTTTACAAACAAACCCTTGAGACCACTTCAACTCTTCAAGAAAACGATAACATGCCGACTCATTAGGAAAGATTTCCTTAAACTCATCCAAGGAAACTTCATGCAAGAGTATTCTTGATTTCGTTTCTTCCACCACCTGTTTTTTCAATTGCCAATTGTCAACATCAAGCTTCAAGTTCATTTGCTTCAGTTGCTCAGCCATCAATTCTAATTCTTCATTCTTCTCCGACAACTCCAGTGATTTTTTTTCTAACTCTTCGGTACGCTGTTTTACCTTAGATTCAAGCTCCCTATTGATCGTATCTTTAATCACTTCCTGTTCTTTTAAGGTAGCAATAAGCACGTCTTGAGTTTGTTCTTTTTCAGCTTTAATCAATCGATACTTATCGGCAAGTGCATGAGAAAACAACAAAGCTTCTACGACAAATGCGATGTTAAAAATATAATAACTGTATGCATTCGAATACACATACCCTAGTTTCCTCAACATAAAAATCAGTAAACTAAAAAGAATAAACACAGATCCCAGAATAAAAAAACGAGTAAACACATTGCCTTTTTTATACAAGCTCAAAGCAATCACATTGACGATAACAAAAGGCAAAACAAAAAAGTAAATACTGACTTTATACCAAAATAAGGTATCGATAAACAAAAATAAGACTGATATGGCAACCAGTACATAACAAAAAACAACCCATTTCTGATACGATTTTACGACTTCCAAAAAAGACGTAGAATATAGAACGTAAGTAAATGCAAGTAAAGAAGGCGCAATCATAAAAAACACATGATTAAGCCAAGGATGTTCAGGCCACAAGTATTGGAATAAAATGGTATCCTCTCCACTCGTGTATAAAGCACAACTCAATACATACAAAACATAATACACGTATACATATTCTCTTGTCGAAACAAAAAGAAAAAAATTATACATGGCCATGATGAATAATATCCCATAAAAAATACCAAGCCAATAATATTCTTTATAAAAATAAGAAATCAAATGCTGATCAGAAACTAACTTAATACCAAAATACGACTGATATCTTGACTTAATCTTAACATAAAAATAGGCGGCTTCCCCTCCTTCCAAAGAAACATTGTACACAAAATTTTTATGATCGTATACACGTGATGAAAAGGGTTCATCAAACCCTACAGCAGCCATACTATCAATACTTCCAAAAGGGTTGAGATGAAAAATCTGTAATTTTGAATTATGAGAATCAGCAAATTCTAAGTAATATTTAACAGGTTTATTCGTATTATTTTTAATCGAAAACCTTAACCATAACACACGATCAGGATTTTTAATCAATAAAGAATGGCTGTCACTGACTATTTCCCACCGTTGATCATGAAGCAATTTTAGAACAGAAACTGATTCATCGACATCCTGTTCTAAAAACTCAATATAACGACCGGGAATCTTTTGTTCATGAACTGTAAAGTCGATGGAAAATGGTTGCACAGAAGCATTCACCTGCAGGATAGAAACAGGTAGAAAAAAGAACACATACCATAAAAGACGAACGAAAAATCGATCCATGTATATCCTAACCTGCTCAAAAAACGAGGCTAATAGTTGAATATACAAAAAAGTTCAAAAGAGAACAACATGCGTTTATTCTCTTTTGAACTTTTTACAACAACCCAATCTAATGAAGTTAAACGTCTATAACTCCGATAGAGAGTATTTCCAATCCTACAATGTAATCATTACGATGAAGGTCACACAAATCTGTAAACACTTCACCTAAATCATCAGAAACACTAACATGCGAATGCAATTGCCCTATTTGTTCATGCGAAAACTCTCCGTTGTCTAAGGAAGTTGTCTTTACACGATAATCCACTTTATAGTGATGTTTCATAGATTATAAAAACTATTGTTCAGATCCTGAATCACACGGATTACTCCAACATTTCCATTTATTTTTCAGCTTCTCTTTTTCTTCCGGAGACATGGTTTCTAGTTTATGCTTCCAGTATTGGGCTCTTCGTTCTTTAAATCGACTACCTCCTCTACCCAAACCTGAAAACAAGATTTTAGACAACAACAACAAACCCGCTGCTTTCCAGAAATCGACAACAGGACCTCCAAACAAATCTGGAATCAACCAATTCCACAACAACATCAGAACATAGGTCAAGCCTATCACAAAGGCCACTCCCAATATTCCAAATAAAATACATTTTCCAACAAAGTGCTTTTTCATACTATTTCAATTAATGGTTTAATTCTTCATACAAACTTTTTAGGCGCTCCCTCAAATGCAATACAGCATAACGCTTTCTCGACAATAAGGTATTGACAGAAACACCATAGAGTTCTGACAACTCTTTAAATCCCACTTCCTCAAATTCATTCTTTATAAATACTTCTCTTTGTTCAACAGGCAATTCATCTAATGCTTCAGTAATGGCATCCCATATCACTGACTTGAATAAAGCATCCTCAGGTGTATTACCTAAGGCAGGCAACATATTTTCCAGAAACAACCCTTCGTCATCTTCTCCGTTATAGTTATAGGTCGACCTGAAAGGCTCTGGTTTCTTCTTTCGGTAAAGATCCGTGATTTTATTTCTCGCCACCGTATACATCCATGAGGTCACCTTGTCTAAGGAACCAATCATATCGTACCCTTGAGTCAATTGAAAAAAAACATCCTGCAGAATATCTTCTGCATCGTCTTTATCGGAAACTCGTTTTCTGATAAAACTCAAAAGCTTCGCACGATCTTTCTGCACAGCTTCTGCTATTTTATCGTTTTTGATCTGGGCCATCGTCAGGTTAATCGCATCCATATGTACTGATGGACGAGTAAGAATAATTAATATTTTACAGGTCTCCTCTTTTTTTTAATATTTTTTATGAGAGAAAAAGATAATCCTTTTTTTAGCTTATATTCGATTCTCTTTTAAGGCATTACCCTATGAACCCTTCAAGTACAAACAGTCCTAATGGACAAATTTTAATGGAATTAGTTTCTGTACAAATGCCTTTTGGCAAATATAAAGGGCTCTTACTCTGCGATCTTCCCGTATCTTACCTCGAATGGTTCAAGGCTAAAGGTTTCCCTGAAGGCAAATTGGGCATGATGCTCGCCACCATCTATGAAATCAAATTGAACGGCCTGGAAGACCTTTTAAAACCGCTAAAAAAGACTCCTAAACGCTATTAACATTTCTTTTCGATGAGAATACTATTTAGCCTACTATTATGCCATACCATCATATACAGTATTGCTCAAAAAATGAGTTTAGAAACGGTGGTACAAAAAGGACACAATGCTGCTGTGAAAGCCATAGATATAAGTCCCAATGGTAAATACCTGGTCACAGGTAGTCGTGATAAATCGGCCAAGCTTTGGGACAAAGTCTCTGGTAAGGAACTAAGAACCTTCACAGGACATGGTCACACCATCAATGGGATATGTTTTAGTAAAGATGGTAAATACATTGCCACCAGCAGCGCCGATAACACCGCCAAACTTTGGGAAGTCTCTACAGGCAAAGAAGTGTTCAGCACTCCTACCGAAGCAAAATACATGACCGACGTGACCTTAAGTCCCAACGGCAAATTCCTCATCAGCGCAGGATACAACAATACCGCCAAAATATGGAACATCGAGTCCAAGCAACTCCTCAAAGAAATAGAAGTCAATGCCGATCAAGGCTCTGGATACGGCATCCGTTTAGACTTTAGCCCTAACGGCCAATGGCTAGCCATAGGAGAAGATAATAAAACCGTAAAAGTATACGATGTCAATAGCTGGTCACTCACCTACACTTTAGCACCCGCTGAAGGCTGGTGTGGTGGTTGTGGAACTTTGGTCAATTTTAGTTCCGACAGTAAATACCTACTGAAATTATCACACAACAGTATGGTTGAAAAATACGATTTAAGTTCAGGCAAACGACAACAATCCTATGGAGAAGAATTTGATGATATTGCAGCCGTAGCATTCGATGGCGAAAACAAAACCGTCATGGCTGCGTCAAAAAAAGACATTTATATTTGGGATAATGCCAACGGTTCTTTACTTCACCAATACCATTTCGAACAAGAAATAACGGAAGTGATATTTGACGACAGTACGCATCAACTCCTGGCTTCAAGCAGTAACAATACCGCCTTCTCTATATCCATTGAAACAGGAGAAATCATAAAAACATACACCGGCATATTAAATGATGTCGACAAAGGTGGTATCCATTATGACCCCGACAACTATTGGGACTCCTACATTGCAAAATACATACGCCTTAAAAACAAGGTACTGATCAGTCCAGATGGAAAAACACTGCTCAAAGGTAAATTCGGAACCATTGCCAAACGTTGGGACATCGCCACAGGAGAAACCATCAAAGAATACCAAGGGCACAGCAAAGCTGTCATTTGTTACGATTATGATCAAGAAGGGAAACACCTCATCACCGGTGATGGCTCCGGTGAATTCATCTATTGGGATATGGCCGGAAAACCTTTACAAAAAATCAAAGCACACCGGGAACCTCTATTTGAAGTAAAACTTCATCCCAACGGAACCGAAACCGCCGTATCCACTTGGGATGGATATGTCAGCATTTGGGACTTAGAAAAAGGAACCCAAACAAGCTTACTCGACATGCAAAATTATTCGGCTTATAGCCTTTCTTATACACCCGATGGTTTATACTTAGTCACGGGAAAGCTTAATAAATCACTCGACCTATGGGAACCCGATAGCAAAACCATTGTCCGTACATTCGTTGGACATACCGATATTGTTTCATCCATTAGCTTTGGTACCGATCCCCAATTAATGCTGACTTCCTCATGGGATGGTACCGCTAGAATCTGGGACATCCACAGCGGTATGATGGTGCAAAAATTCAAAGGACATACAGGAGCACTGCACGCAGCCATATACAGCACCGATGGGAAATTCATTTTCACCGCTGGTGATGATCGTGTGATACGCATGTGGGACATTTCCAATGCCAAAACCATAAAAACATTTGAAGGACATCAAGCTGAAATTACATCACTGAACATCAGTAAAGATGGAAAGACTTTATTATCAGGAAGCCTCGACGGAGTCATCAAATTATGGAACCTAGACAAAGGAACTGAATTTTACGAACACATCCACGTAGGTAAAAACGATTGGATGGCCAAAACAAAAGACGGTTACTTCAACGCCACAGAAGGCGCTCGTCATGCTATACATTTTGTAAAGGGAATGGAATATTATAATGTAGACCAATTTTTCGAAGACTTTTATCGTCCCGATTTATTGCCCAGCATGTATAAAAACCGGGGAGCAACAGGACAGTTACCCAATATCGACAGTAAACTGACCAGCTCTCCTCCTCCTTTATTAAAAATAAACAGTTTACCCGTACAGGGTACTCATGAAATCGACTTGTATGTTAAAATCATGGATGAAGGCGGTGGTGTTTCTGAACTTAGAATGAGCCATAATGGTAAACAACTTACACTCGACACCGAAAAACTGAGTTTCCCCAATGAAAAAGGCAAGTATACAGTATACACACAACGCATTGCTTTAGTAGGTGGTCACAATACCATCTCTGTATCCGGGCTTAGTAAAGGACGAGTAGAATCTACACCTGTAGAAATTAAACTAACAGCAACCTCCTCTGAAAAAAGCTCTACCTGCTATGTCGTAGCCATAGGAATTGACAAATACAAAAACAATAAACTCACCCTAAACTATGCCCATGAAGATGCGGAAGCCTTTGTAAAAACAATTGAAGAACACAGTCAAAAACTATTCAGCAAAATAGAAGTACATACCTTATTCGATGAACAAGCGACAAAGTCCAATATCCTTCTTACCTTAGATGAACTAAAAACTAAAGTACAAGCCAACGATGTCTTACTGTTTTACTATGCGGGCCATGGAAGCATGGTAGACAATCGTTTTTTCTTTATCCCTCAAGAATGTACTCGCCTATACGAAATGGCAAGCCTTGTACATGATGGAATAGAAGCCACACTGATACAAGAAAAATTAAAACAAATTAAAGCCTTAAAACAAATCATCATCATGGATGCCTGTCAATCGGGCAGTTCCGTAGAACTCCTTGCACTGCGTGGCGCCAATGAAGAAAAAGCCATTGCACAATTATCCAGAAGTGCTGGAATACATGTACTCGCTTCAGCCGGTGGTGAACAATATGCAAAAGAATTATCAGACCTCGGTCATGGTTTATTTACCTATGTATTACTTTCCGCTCTATCAGGAAAAGCCGACGGTGCTCCTAAAGATGGCAAAATAACAGTATACGAATTAAAGTCTTACCTCGACGATCAAGTTCCTGAACTGAATCAACAGTACAGTGGCAAACCACAGTACCCTTATACTTTTTCAAGAGGACATGATTTCCCAATAGTTATGGAGTAGGCAGGAGGCAGGAGGCAGGAGGCAG
>CAYVTO010000008.1:0-179180 GCA_964454665.1 uncultured Chitinophagaceae bacterium | reverse complement strand
AGCCTAGCAGTTTTTGTGGAGTTGAAAAAGGAGACGTAAAGACGAATCATTTTGAGTTAAGGAGCTATAACGCCCTTATCGGTCGTTGGTTCGGACCTGATCCATACCAAGAGTTTTATTCGCCATACCTGTCCATGGGAAATAACCCTGTGTCGTACGTAGATCCTGATGGGGGGAGAACAAGTGGACCTCCAGGTGGTGGAGGGCCTTCGGCTGATCCACATATGGGAAGACCTAATCCATCTCAGCAAACACCTCCGAATACTAACTGGGGTAGCTTTTTTAGTATGATGAATCAAATGAATAGTTTTCAGTGTTGCGGAGGATATGCACCTAAACCAGCTTCTTCGTATGACTACTCTAAAGAAGGGATGGAAACTCAGAAGTTTAATGATGACATAGATTATATAGTAAATGGGAAAATAGGAGATCCTATATCAAGAATTGGTCAACTCGTTAATAGAGACTGGAAAGCTTCTTCCACGGAAGCAAAAGTTGAATTAGCTATGGCTCCTGTAGCGTTTCTTAGAATAGGTAAGATAGTTGTTGATGCTAAAAAGTTTCACAGGTTGATTAAACCTTCAATATTGAAAAATGCAGGTAATTTTGAAAAAACGGTTGGTAAAAATCCTGATATACTTGTTGAGGGAGGGAAAATAGTTCTACAAGGAACAGGTCCGTTTAAAGGTAAACGATTTACAACAATATTAGATCCTAGTGATTTTTTTTAAGATAAGATTATGAGTGTTTCTACCTATGTTCTTCGAATAAATGCTGACGAAGTAAACTTTGAAAAAATTTCTAAAACACTTAGTGTTGTTTCAACATCTCAGAATGCTTTTTGGGAATATTCTATTGAAGAATCGTCTCCTTTTTATTTAGTAGCTATATCGCATTTAACAGAGTTGGTTTCTCAAAAAAAAGATAAACTAAAGGAGATGGGAATTTTAACAAGTGATATTACAGTTTGGTATTTTTATGAGTTTAGCGATCAATGCAATTTTGAGTTTTCATCTAAAGATATGAAGTTGTTAGGTGAGTTAGGTTTAGATTTATGCATAAGTTGTTATCCCAGTAATGGCTAAAGGGTAATGTCTTAGCCTTGGTTAGAGGTTCGCCAAATGGAGGTTATGTTACTTATTTCATGATTACTGCGAAAGGTTTGGTGCCAGTAAATGTTTGGTTTAGTTTAGGAGCGTCGTATGGAATTGGGTTAGCAATAGATCATAATGGAGATGTTGCTTTATTTCATAGCTCGGCATTGCAAGTAGGTGCTGGTTTCGGAGCTTCAGTAGGAGGAGATGTATTTGCAGATTTATCTCCCAATAGTACTGTTCACAATTTGGGTAAGAGTATTGGAGGTGGGTAATGTCTCACAATGAGAGATTTTGGTTTAATTGCTTGAAAATCAGTGCTTTTAAACACTAAAAAAGCATAAAGTACAAGAAAGAAGTCTGGTATATACTATCATTCTCCTTGGTTTTAGAGGCATACAGACTCTGTAAATGCATCATCTTATCATAGGTGTTTCACAATGAGAGGTGGCGTTTTCTGGTGAATGAGTTGCTCTGCGATTCGAAAAAATAGAATAGAAGAATGCAGGTCAATTTCGCAGAGAACTCATTCGTAGTATGCTAGACGTAGTTCTCTATAACAAAAAGAAGATTAATCCATCAACATCATTCAATAACATGAATCACGATTTTGAAAAAACATTATCTACTAAAAGTGACGAAGATCTTGAAAAGTATTTACAGAAAGATTCAAAATACGTCCCAACGGCTATAGAGACGGCTATTAAAATATTCAGTAACCAATTAGAAGTACTTTCGTTCCAGGATTACTATCCTTACGGCTTAAGTATGCGAGGTTATGAGCAAAACTATTCGAGGTACAATACTTTTCAAGGTGAATATGCAGAGAGAGAGCCTGAAACTGGGTTAGGGCAGTTTGAAGTTAGAAATTATTCTTCTATAGTTGGTAGATGGTTAAATGTAGATCCTAATAAGCAACATAACAGCCCTTATTTGGCAATGAGAAATAATCCTATATCTTTTGTTGATCCAGATGGAAGGGATGATATATATTACAATAGACAAGGATTAGAAATAGGAAGAACACCCAAACTAGGTAAACATAAATATTATTTAAAATATAGTTCAGGAACACATTCATTTAGTGGTAATAATTATATCAGAGTTAATTCAAAAGAAACTATTAGAGGTGGTGATGGAGGTCAAGGTTGGAGTGGATTGTATGATATTTCTGTAAAAACACAAATTGACTTAGTATTTGAAGGGTTATCAGATGTAGAAAGTCCACTTGGTTTTGCCTCAGAATCTAGATCTCGTGGAGACTTAGATTTTAAAAGAAAATTACCACAAGATAAATTGATAGGAATTGATGGTATATATTATAATACAAATGAAGCGGGTAATTATTTTTGGGGTGCAGCTAGTAGAGCTTTTGGTTTTACAGCAACGACAACTTTTTCAGGAGCTCAATTATATAAACTTGCTGTAGCACAGGAATTAGACGAAGCTCATGAGGTAAGAGCTATTTTTACGGGTTATCAGAATCTCGGATTCCTTATGAGAAGCTTATATGGGGGGAATACATTTACTCCTAAAATCAGACAAGATTATCCTAATTTTAAACCTAATACAGTAGAATGGTTAAAGTAATATGTTGTTGTATACTATTGTTGATAGTATCTTGTACCTCTAAGAAGTTTGAAAAGTACAGACCAAGCGAAGGTGTTATTTTAGGTAAATCGATATGGGAACATGGCAACTTCTCCTTAGAATATCGTTCTAAAGATATAGGAATGTCAGAAACTCTTTTTTGGCTTAGTTTTGAAAAAGTAGAAAATGGCGATACTATAGGTTATCGATTATGGCATAATAAAATTGCAAGCAGAGATTATATGGTATATAATGATACTCTTTATTTACAAAATGGTGAAGATGGCACTTGTTTTTCGTCTTGGTATGTAAAGGATTCTCTATTGGCTCAAGTAGAAGAAGATTATATACTTACAAAATATAAAATTGATACGATAGCACTAAAAAAACTACATAATGGAATTTACAAATGGGAAAAAAACACATTTGTAAAAATTTATAATGAGTCTGATAAATGGAATACTATAAAAGAGCAAAAGTTAAATGGTGTTTATTATTTAGCTCCTCCTGGGATTGGAGTTAAATACAAGTATTCTTTGATTGAGCTAGAAAAAAATGACTGGTAGGGTGTAATGTCTCTTCTGGTGCTGATGCTACGGTAATGTCTCACAAATCCTTTTGTGTCTAAGTATCCTGCCTACACCAGAGGTGCAAGAATACAACGTGTACGGAAGCAACAGGATAGGGCAGTACCGTAAAGACGGAAACCAATTCATCAACGTATACGAACTCCAGGACCACTTGGGCAGTGTAAGGGCACTGGTATGGAAAAACAGCATCAATGATCAATTGGAAGTGCTCTCTTACCAAGACTATTATCCTTACGGCCTCAGCATGCGCGGCTACGAGCAAAACTACTCCCGCTACAATACCTATCAAGGTGAGTTTTCAGAAAGAGATCCTGAAACAGGTGAATTAAAATTCATGCTTAGATCGCTCAATCCTGTGGTAGGACGCTGGGTAGGACCCGATCCTTATCAGGAGTTCTATTCAGGTTACATCTCTATGGGAAACAATCCAGTTTCTTATGTTGATCCTGATGGGGGAATGGTATCACGAGGACCTGATCCTGTTAATATAGATAATAGTAAGACGCCGATTCCTCCTTCGAATAATTGGAGTTAGTCAACGAACTCGATGCAGGCATGACCAGGTACATGTACCGCAAAGACGGCAGCATCCGTTTTTCGCAAAATGCAGAACAAGCCCTCTCTGGTAAATATTCGTATACGAATTACGACCGCATCGGTCGCCCGATAGAAAGCGGAGCGTTTGATCCGACAGGCACGGTACTGGTCTTTCAAACTCCAGATTTAAAAGCAGTATTGGAAAATATAGGCGTAGACGGCGGCTTAACAGGCGGTGTGAAAACCGAACGCATTCTTACGCACTACGACGAAGCCGATCCGGCAGCTCCCATCACCCAGGATTTTACGATAGGGAAAATAGCTTGCACCGAGAAACCGGGCGTATCTAAAACCTGGTACAGCTATGATGAGAGAGGTCGCATGAAACAAACAGCCCAAGAGCTCACAGGTTTGGGTATACACAAAATAGACTACCGCTACAACTACAGCGGTAATGTATGGGAAGTGGCTTACAACCGAGGACAAGCCGATCAGTTTTACCACGTCTACGAATACGATTTGGACACTCGTCTCAGCAAAGTTTATACCTCAACGACAAGCCCTCAATACGATGAACTTTTTTCAGGACGAGTTGCTTCTGAGTAGCGAAGAGGATATAGAAAAAGAAAGTTTACATCAGAAGAACTCGTCCGTCGCCCGAAGCCAGAAAGTACCCGCACGAGTTTTTCGCTATATAATGTAGAATTGTAGTTTTTGGAGCAACTCCTGTTGAGAAGTATAAAACAAGAGAAACAGAGCTAAGAAGACAGAACCAATCAATTTTTCTTAAAGAACAGCTGCGGAAAAACTTCTCTTTCATTTTTACCGTTCATACTAATTTCCCAATACGCTTTGAGAAAGCCCCAACCGTAACCAAAGAGTTGGATGTAACTTGCGACCACAGCCAGTAAAGAAATTTTTAAATTTCCCGTATTGACGATGGCTTCTGCCCAAATGACGATGCTTAATAAGATTAAAGGTGTTAACGAAAGATGTACAAACAGGCTCAACAAGAGTAATAGTGTGGTACCCAATACAAATAAGGCAGGGAGGAAATATACAGCCTTAGCCTTGTCTGGATACCACTTGAGTAAGATCACCCGTACCATACCAAACTTGTTGACTTGCATGTAGAATTTTTCAAAATCAATACGACGCTTATGGTACACATATGCACCAGGGATAAGTCCTGTACTATAGCCAGCATTCATGATGCGGTAACTTAAATCAGGATCTTCTCCCGGGTGTATGTCGGAGAAGCCTCCCACGTTTTGGTATACTTCTTTGCTCAAGCCCATGTTAAAACTGCGAGGCTGAAATTTATCGAGTTGTTGTTTTCTTCCACGTATACCTCCTGTGGTAATGAAAGAGGTCATGGCTTGGTTGATGGCTTTTTGTGTATCGCTAAACGATTCGTGGGCACTGTCGGGACCACCAAAGGCATCGAGTGGGTATCTGTTTAAATGTGCTTCCAGTGTTTCAAAATAATGTGCAGGAATGATGCAATCGGAATCGAAGAAAATAAAGTAATCGCCTTCTGCTTTATCCATACCAAAGTTTCTGCTGTCTCCAGGTCCGCTATTGGCTTTGAAAAAATAATGAATCGTCAACGATGAATTGTAGTTGGATAAAAGGTATTCGCAGGGTTGTATTGAACCGTCTTCTACTAATACTACTTCAAAGTTTTTATAGCTTTGAAGAGCCAAGCTGTCGAGTAATTCTTTTACTTCTTGTGGTCTATTGTATACTGGTACAATGACAGAATATCTTCTCATGGTCTAAAGAGGTATGCTTGTTTTCTTGTACTGAAATTACCGAAAAAAGAACTGAGGTCAAAGTATTCTGTTCCTAAGGAGTGTGTGGGTTGATCTCTCCACGAATGGAACTTATTTTGTGGTAAAATACATTGGCGATATTGGTCGCTCTGAATCGTGCTTCATCGGTTTTAGGGCCTGCAAAATGTTCATCAAGATTAGAAGCAAACAGCATCAACCAGCGTTCAAAATGTTCCAGGTCGATGGGCATGGTGGCATGTGGAGGGAAAGGCCTACCGTGGTAGGTATTGTTGCCAAACAGTAAATTTTCCCAAAAGTTATACATGGTCTGAAGGTGTGTGTGCCAACGGTCTCCAATACGTTCATTAAAAATAGGTCCCAGTAATTCATCTTCTCTGATTTTAGCATAGAAAGAATCAACCATGGTTTTAATGTCGTCGGTAGTGCGAATGTCGCTGAGTGTACTCATGAGTGAATCTCTTGGTGAACAGAACTCAAGTTATGAAAAGGAGGATAAAAAGAGTATGATATAAATCATATCATAAAAAAAATCCCCCGTTTGATTCAACGGGGGATTTTTCATTATTCCACTTCGGAATCCAATGTAGGTTTTTCTGTGGGATCTGATTGGGAACCTCTTTTTTGGTTGGTGTCTGTTCTTCGGGCTTGGGCTTCTGCTTTTAACTTTTCCCATTCTTGTTGTTGAGTAGGATTGAAGAGAGCAGTCAAGCCGTTGTTGTATTCTTTACGCGCTGCTTTAAAAGCTTCTCTTTTTCCCTGATCTTCTGTTGCTCTCAGTGCTTTTACTTTCGTCATGTGAGCAAGGGTTAAGTCGTAGACATTCGTTTTTTGATCGGCATTTAAAGTCAATCGTTTTTCTAAGCGATCGCTTACTTTTTTTGCCTTTTCTTCAGGACTAAGGTGTTTACCTTTGTTCCCTTGAGCTTGTGCATGATGTCTTTTTTTGCCTTTGTGTTGAGCGTGGCTATTATAACCAACACATAACAAGCTTAATAGCAAGGTGAAAATAAGATACTTTTTCATGGCTTTTCTTTGTTTGGTGATACAAATGTATCAACGCAAAAGGCGTGCCGTTTATTATTATGGGAATCGGGTGAATTTATTAAAGTCTGGTTTACGTTTTTCCATAAAGGCATTTTTACCTTCTTTGGCTTCTTCACTTAAGTAATACAATAGGGTTGCATTACCAGCCAATTCTTGTATTCCAGCTTGTCCATCCAATTCTGCATTGAAGGAACTTTTAAGCATACGAAGTGCAATAGGGCTTTTTTCTAATATTTTTTTACACCATGTAATGGTTGTTTCTTCTAATTTGTCCAGAGAGACGACTTTGTTTACCAAGCCCATGTCGAGTGCTTCTTGTGCATCATATTGATCACATAGAAACCAAATTTCTCTCGCTTTTTTCTGTCCTACTACACGTGCTAAATAGGATGCACCAAAACCTCCATCAAAACTTCCTACGTTAGGGCCGGTTTGTCCAAATCGTGCATTGTCAGCAGCGATACTCAAGTCACATACCACATGCAGTACGTGTCCTCCTCCAATAGCCCATCCTGCTACCATGGCTATAACGGGTTTGGGAATGGAACGAATTTGTTTCTGAAGGTCCAGTACATTTAAACGAGGTACTTCATCGGCTCCCACATATCCACCATGACCACGCACACTTTGATCTCCTCCGCTACAAAAGGCTTTACCTCCTTCTCCTGTAAGTATGATGACACCGACCTTTGCATTTTGACGAGCCAATTCCATGGCTTCACACATCTCACTCACCGTTTTTGGGGTGAAGGCATTGTGTTTATGTGGTCTATTGATGCTGATTTTTGCAATGCCATCGTAGTATTGAAATAAAATATCTTCGTATTCTTTCAGGATTTCCCAAGGATAGTTACTTTTCATGATGAACGTAGTTTGAGGTGTTGTTTAATTTTTTTGAAGGCTTCGACATCATCGATGCCATCGGTTTCTATTTCTATGATGGAAGGTTGTGTAGAAGGACGTAGTAATTTATTTAATTGTCCAATGAGGCCATCGATATTGCTGGCATGAAAATAATTCAGATCAAATTCAGATGCCAGGTTCTTGGCCGATAATTTTTGGTGAGTGACAAAGTATTCTTCTAGTTCAACGTGTTGTTGAGGGCCATCGATCAATCGGAATATACCTCCACCGTGGTTGTTGAAGAGGATTACTTTCAAATTAGGACATGCGTAATTATGCCACCATGCATTACGATCGTAAAAGAAAGCCATATCACCGGTTAATACAATATGAGTTTCATGGGGATTCGCTAAGGCTGCCCCCATGGCAGTACTGACTGTGCCGTCTATACCACTCGTGCCTCTGTTGCAGAAGATGCGTTTGGGGGCTGGAAAAGAAGGTCCTAAAAGGTTTGCATACCTGATCGGCATACTGTTTCCTATATGTAGGGTACAATCTTCTGGCAAATGCCTTAGCACATGGTAAAAGGCATTGAGTTCGGAAAAAGTGTTTTCTTGTTTAAAGTAAGAAGAGATGCGTTCTATTGCTTTTTCTTCTATAGCTTGCCAATCTTTTAAGAAGTCCTTATTGTAGGAAATCGTATTCAGTGAACGAATAAAATCGATCGGTTCGGTTTGTAAGGTGGCTGTTAAACATTGGAAGGTATCCGCTGATTCTCCCGATGGACTGATATGCCAGTGGTGTGTAGGTTTGTGTTGACGTAAAAAGTTTTTTAGGCTTTTAGAAACGATGGCACCTCCCCATGTAATGAGTAAATCGGGTTGAAGTCGTTTTATGTCTTGATCGGATAAGTTGGGTAAAAAGACATCGTGCTTTTGAATGTTATTTTTACTTTGTCCTAAGTTGCCGATGACTTCTGAGATGACGGGGATACCCAGTTGTGGCATGAGTTCATCCATCGCTTCATTCTTTTTCCCTTGTCCTGCGATGCAAAGAATTTTCACATCGGTCGGTATTTTTTTGAGGTATTCATTGATGAATGCTTCAGGAAAAAAAGTTTCTAGTTTAGAATAGGTGATATGTTGTAAGTTATGATCGAAGACAATTTCTTCCGTAGGGTAAAAGGGTTCTCTAAAAGGAATGTTGACATGAACTGGACCCTGATGCAGTTGAGCGGCGTTTACCGCTTCGTTTAGTTTTCGGCAAAACTCCCAGGCACTGTCAGGATGGGAGGTGTCTATAGGTAATTGATATGCTGCACGGACGTGTTTGCCAAACATATTTTCTTGCCGAATGGTTTGACCGTCTTGTTGGTCGATCCATTCCGGAGGTCTGTCGGCGGTGAGAATGAGTAAAGGAGTGTTGGAGAAAAAAGCTTCTGCTACAGCGGGAGCATAATTCAATGCGGCTGATCCGCTTGTGCATACTAAAGCAACAAGGGTGTTGGTCGTTTGAGCAATACCTAAAGCTATAAATGCGGCAGAACGTTCATCAGGAATGATGTGTTTTTTAAAATGTTCATGCCTTGCAAAAGAAATGGTCAACGGTGCATTTCTAGAACCTGGAGAAATAACAACATGTTTGATGTTGTGCTTTTCTAAGATGGCTGGTACCTGATAAATAAGTGACATGGTATTCTAGTTAATGTGATGGACATGTTAAGAAGTTATGCCCCATATTTTTTCTATGGATTGTAATTTATGTTCTGTTTCAATCCATTCTTGTGAAGGAATGGAATCGGCGGTAATACCAGCCCCAGCATATGCTCGGTATCCATTGGAAAAAAGCTGTGCGCAACGTAAATTGACGTATACCGCACTTTTTTTACCAAGATTTAGAGGTCCCCAAAAACCAGTGTATAAACCTCGGGGGGCATTCTCATATTGTTGAATCAGTGTCAATGCTTTGGTTTTAGGTTCACCACAGGTTGCCGACGTAGGATGTAGCAGAGGTAACATCTGATCGGCAAGTTCATGTACTTGTAACGTTTGTGTATCTACTTTGAAGCTGGTGCTTAAATGAACTAAATTCCCTGCCAGGTAATTTTTAGGTCCTTCTTCTTCGTATTCTCTTAAACGAATGGTTTTAAAGCAATTGATGATGTAACGTGTTACCAGTGCTTGTTCTTCAATTTCTTTATTGGTCCAGCGGTGTTCTTTTAAACTTTTATTTTTATCGTAGGCTTGTGTTCCAGCCAACGCAATCGTACTGAAAATACCATTTTCATCTAGCGAAGCCAGGAGTTCTGGACTGGCTCCTATCCAGCATCCGACAAGAGGATGAAATACTAAAGCAATAAAAGCATTGGGATAAAGTTTTCGCAACTCGATCGCAAGTGAAACAGGATCTTTAGTGAATTCTTTGATGACATCTTTATGTCGGGCAAGTACAATTTTTTTGAGCGACCCGTTTTGGATTTCATCTAAGAGATGTTCAACTTGAGCAGTATAATCACTTTCTCCAGATGTATTTTCCGAAAAGGGGAGGTCTTCTAAATAAGCATAAGGAAGCGTAGTATCGTTATACTCAAGTAGTGTATTCCGATCTTTCTCTGAAAAGGTTTCGATTTGAAAAAACAAACTGGGTTTTAATAAAATCGATGCGTCTTGTGCATCATTGACAAAAGGATGAATCAGAAATCCTTTGGTATCACTTGCCCAACGTGCACGTTCTGTTTTTGTACTCGGAGTGTGATCGATCAATAGATTGAAATTGCTACAGCCTGGTTCTGCCCACAGTGCAACCGCATGCTTCATTTTAACCGCCTTATTGAAGGCTTGGGAAAATGGAGAAACGATAAGGGGATCGACGTGTGTCATGTTATTTTTTATCCAGGACAGCCATGGTTAAGCGACTGATGCAAACCAGTTTTCCATTTTCTCGGGTGATGCGAATGTCCCAAACATGCGTCTTTGCACCAGCATGAACAAGGATTGCTTTTCCTAATACTTTTCCTTCTTTTACGGAAGAGATGTGGTTGGCACTAATTTCTAAACCTACGCATATTTTGTCTTGTCCATCAACAATCAGGTTGGAAGCAATACTGCCCAGGCTTTCAGCCAATACAACCGATAAGCCTCCGTGTAAAATGCCTGCAGGTTGCATGGTGCGATGATCTACAGGCATGCTGCCACAGATATAATCAGGACCGATTTCAGTGAGTTCAATACCAAGGTGTAAAAGTGCATTGACTTCACACCATTTTTTGACTTCAGAAAGGGAGATGTGAGCAGGAATCATTAACTTGCTTATTGTACAACACAAAGGTATAAGAATTTGAAAAGCAAAAAAATTTACCTCATCAGGCATGGCCAAACGGATTATAATCTTCAGGGAATAGTTCAGGGATCTGGTGTCGATTCGCCTCTCAATGCGACAGGATTAAAACAAGCCGCTTTATTTTACGAAAAATACAGAGACCTGGCCTTACAGAAAGTATACATTTCAGGACTTCAAAGAACTTACCAGTCGGTGGCTCAGTTCATTGAGCATGGTTTACCCTATGAAAAGACCTCTGCCTTAAATGAAATCAGTTGGGGGGAATACGATGGTAAATTAGATACCAACGATCAGGATAGTGTGTATTGGACGATTTTGAACCGTTGGAAAACGGGGGATTTAAAAGCGAAGGTGGCTGGGGCAGAAAATCCAGAAGAGGTGAGGGAAAGGTTGTTACCATTTGTAAAACAGTTACTTGTAAGTTCAGAACAAGAAGTGCTCATTTGTATGCATGGGAGAGCGATGAGGGTTTTGTTGTCCATATTGATGGATACACCTTTGCATGAAATGGATTATTTTTCGCACAGTAATTTGTGCTTGTATATGTTAGAATGGAAAGAGGGACAGGTCTCGATTTTGAAAGAAAATGACACATCACACCTTGAAGTAGAGCTTTCTAGCTTAAAAAAACGATAAATCGCTTTAAAATTAGCCTAAACGAGGGATTTGTAAGGAAAAAAAATTATTTTTGGGTTCTATACGTGTTAATCAATTACAGATCATAAGGAATGGCAGAGATTATAAGAATGCCCAAGATGAGTGATACGATGACAGAAGGTGTTATCGCAGCTTGGCACAAAAAAGTCGGTGATAAAGTGAAGCCCGGCGATCTTCTTGCAGAAGTAGAAACGGATAAAGCAACCATGGAATTGGAATCCTACGAAGAAGGAACCATTCTCTATATAGGCCCCAAAGCCAAAGAGGCTGTGGCTATTGATGGCTTGATTGCCATTGTAGGTACACAAGGGGAAGATATTGATGCCATCTTAAAATCATTTGCCAGTGGCGGTGGTTCTGCTCCGGCATCAGCACCAGCGGCTAAGGCTGAAGTGTCAGCTCCTGCTGCCGTTGCATCAGCGCCCGCGGTTGATGTGTCCTCTATTCCGGCAGAAGTGGTTCGTATGCCTAAAATGAGCGATACCATGATTGAAGGGACCATTGTAAAATGGCATAAGAAGGTTGGTGATGCGGTGAAATCAGGTGATTTGTTGGCGGAAGTGGCTACCGATAAAGCAACGATGGAATTGGAATCGTATGAAGATGGAATCCTATTGCATATTGGTGTGCAAGAAGGAGAGTCTGTTATTGTCGATGGTATTTTAGCCATTATTGGAGAGAAAGGTACTGATGTAACGCCTTTACTAAGTGCGAAACCTGCTGCTGTCGCTGTCGTTGCAACGGAACCCGCTAAAGCACCAGTAGCTTCTTCAACTCCTCAGGCAGTAGCAGCTACAACAGCAAGTGTTGCTTCGAACAGCAACAGTGCCGATGGACGTTCCAAAGTATCTCCATTAGCTAAAAAATTAGCACAAGAGAAAGGAATAAACATTACTGAGGTCAAAGGATCAGGAGAAGCTGGACGTATTGTTAAAAGAGATGTAGAGAATTTTACTCCTTCTTCTAAATCTTCAGGCTCATCTTCAGCTTCTACAACGGCAGTAGTAGGTCAGGAAAGTTATGAAGAGGTGGCGGTTTCTCAAATGCGTAAAACGATTGCTCGTCGTTTGGCAGAAAGCAAATTCTCTGCTCCGCATTTCTACATTACTATGGAAATTAACATGGATAAAGCCATGGAGGCGAGAGTATCCATCAATGAAATTTCACCGGTGAAAGTGTCTTTCAATGACATGGTGGTGAAAGCAGTGGCAGCTTCTTTGAAAAAACATCCTGCCATCAATTCATCTTGGTTAGGCGATAAAATAAGATACAATCATCATGTACATATCGGTATCGCTGTAGCGGTAGAAGATGGCTTGTTGGTTCCTGTGGTTCGTTTTGCCGATTCTAAATCTTTATCACAGATTTCAGGAGAAATTAAAGAACTGGGAGCGAAGGCTAAAAACAAACAATTGCAGCCTGCCGATTGGGCTGGGAATACCTTTACCATTTCGAACCTGGGCATGTTTGGAGTCGATGAATTTACAGCGATTGTAAATCCTCCAGATGCTTGTATTTTAGCCGTAGGTGGTATCAAACAAACGGCGATCGTTAAAAACGGTCAGTTGGTGGTTGGTAACATCATGAAGGTGACGCTTTCTTGTGATCACAGGGTAGTTGATGGAGCAAGCGGTGCTGCATTTTTGCAAACCTTGAAGTCGCTCTTGGAAGATCCGGTACGAATCTTGGTTTAAGTAGTTATAAAATTCTATACCATCCCGCTGAAATTTTCGGCGGGATTTTTTATTTTGAACGATGGAAAAAATAAAATCAACTACCGTATTGGCTGTTTTGCATGAGGGCAAGGTTTCTATTGGTGCCGATGGACAAGCCACTATGGGCAATACCGTTGCCAAAGGGAATGTGAAGAAAATAAGAAAACTACTCGATGGTAAAATTATAGCCGGTTTTGCAGGTTCTACCGCAGATGCCTTTACCTTGATTGAACGGTTTGAAGAAAAACTTTCTGCCTATGGAGGGAATATGAAACGTGCGGCCATAGAGTTAGCCAAAGATTGGCGTACAGATCGTTACTTGCGTAAATTAGAAGCCATGCTGATTACGGTAAACAAGGAAGAAATCTTAATCATATCGGGTACTGGGGATGTGTTGGAACCGGATCAGGGTGTTGCTTCGATTGGGTCAGGGAGTATGTATGCCCAGTCCGCTGCTTTAGCCTTGAAAAAACATGCTCCTCATCTTTCAGCAGAAGAAATCGTGAGGGAATCACTTACTATTGCTGCGGATATTTGTATCTATACCAACCATAACTTTGTCATAGAAACCGTATAATGCCTACTGAACTTACCCTATATCATAATCCTCGTTGTCAAAAAAGCAGAGCGGCTTTGCAAGAGTTAGAATCCACTCATGCCGAGATTAACATGATAGAATACTTAAAAAATCCCCTTTCGGAAAAAGAATTGAAACAGCTTTGTATAAAGTTGGGGCTAAAGCCGGAAGAGCTCGTGAGAAAGGGAGAAGAGCTTTATAAAAGTGAGTATAAACATAAAAAGCTTTCTGATGCTGAATGGTTGAGGGTTTTGTTCGCTCATCCTGTCTTGATAGAGCGTCCTATTATCGTAAAAGGAGAAAAGGCAATTATTGCCAGAGAACCTGGAGTATTGACAAAGTTTTTGAAATAAGAAATTCTTTTATAAATTAAACTATGAAAAAAATCATCGTATTATTTTTGGCTGTGTTTTTTGTCTCATCCACACTTAAGGCTCAAATCAGCTCTCCGGCATTGAAGAAATTTAACGTAGGATTATTCATGGGTTTGGGCGGGGAATCAGGGCCATTTTTAAATCCAATACCTGTTTTGAATGTATCTTACAAAGGAACTAGTTTATCAGGAGGAATAGCTCCTAATGGAGGATTGACAGTAGGTTTGATTCAAGATATTAAACCCATTTCAGTAGCCTTTTACAATGTCAGATGGATTGCATCGGGTTTTTATTCAAGAGGTGAAAGTGATCGTTACTATAGTAAAGATTCTGATTACAATAGTGCGGCCTTGTTGACCGGATTACGGTTTTATTTTGCTCGACGCTGTTATTCCAATGCTCAACTAGGAATGTCTTATACAACATATGAAACACCGGGTCATGATAAGGTAGATGAATGGTTACCTTTTTTTGAATTCGGTTTAGGGATACAGTTGTTTAAAACATTTGAACCAAAGAAGAAGCCTGTCACGAAAGCCACAGAATGAATTTTTTAGCCCACCTCTTCTTATCAGGAGATGATGAAGAATTAAAGATAGGAAACTTTATCGCCGATTCTGTCAAGGGGAAACCTTCTGCATCGGTCTATTCTCAAGGTGTCATCAGAGGGATTCAAGTACATCGTAAAATTGATGCGTATACCGATACCCATCCCATTGTACTCAATAGTATTAAACGATTAAGAGAGCATCATGGTAAATTTTCCGGTATAGTAGTAGACATTGCTTACGATCATTTTTTAGCTAAAAACTGGAAGCAATATTCTTCCGTAGAACTGTTTGAGTATGTACACGATTGTTATGCTTTAATGATGAGGCATCGCGCGGAATTACCTGAGAAGGTACAACGTTTCCTTCCGTATATGATTAAGTCCAATTGGCTTTATCATTATAGAACATTAGAAGGGATAGATAAAGTATTTAAAGGAATGGCGAGACGTACTCCATTGGAGTCCAATTTAGCTTCTGCGATGAAAGATATTTGGATGGATTATGCTGTGTATGAAGAAGAATTCACCACTTTTTTTCCAGACTTGAGGGCTTATGTTCAGTCTTTAGTAGAAGACCTGTCTTTATCTCGGGAAGATTCGTTTTGAGGATTTTCTATGGGAGGAATGTGTAAGTGCCTGAAAGGAGAATTGTCTTGGTGCAATTTAATGGCACGAAGAGAATAAAGAATTCCAATCAATACGGTGATGAACGCTCCAATGACCATGATGGGGTAGTGATACAGAAATAAACAGGCATCATAAATTCCATGAAGTAATACAGCTAAGCCTAATCCTACCCATTGTAAATGTTTACGATGGGTAAATTTAGCTAAGCCTACATAGTAACCCATGACTACGGCGAAGCTGGCATGTCCCGGTATGGCGGTAAACATGCGGTGCAGACCTGTACTTAAACCTCCTCCATCGTATACATAGAGCAGGTTTTCAACGGTGGCAAATCCCATAGAGATAATAACGGCGTACGTAATGCCGTCAAAAGGTTCATCAAAGTCTTTTTGACGATAGGCATAGAGACGTAAATAAAAAAACTTTGCTCCTTCTTCACTCAAGGCTACCGCTAAGAAGGCATAAATGAGCTGATCGGTATCGGCTGCGTCATTGGAATGGCTGATGCCCAATATGTATTTGATGGCATAAGTACCGGCTAATGCGGGTACAATACTAAAAGCTCCAAACAAAAAAGAATAAGCCAGGAGTCTTTTAGGCTCCCGGTTAAATTTGTCTTTGTAATAGATAAAAATACATATTGCTAAGCCTGGTGCTAAAGCAAGTAATAATAAGTCCATTTTGCGCTTACGCTAATTCTCTTAAGTCAACGGGTACTAATCGAGATACACCTTGTTCAATCATGGTAATGCCATAAATTACATCGGTACTAGACATGGTACGTTTGTTATGGGTTACAATGATGAATTGAGATTCACTAGAGAACTTGCGAATGATGTTGTTGAATTTATCAATGTTCACGTCATCCAATGGTGCATCTACCTCGTCAAAGATACAGAATGGTGCCGGTTTTAAAAGATAAATAGAGAAAAGTAATGATATGGCGGTCAATGTTTTTTCTCCTCCCGATAATTGATTGATGGTTAAAGGACGTTTGCCTTTGGGTTGTGCCATGATTTCAATTTCAGAATCTAAAGGATTGGCAGGATCGACCAGTTTCAAATCGCACTTATCTTCTTCGGTAAAGAGTGATCTGAATACGTTTTTAAAGTTTTCACTGATTTGATTAAATGCACTTAAGAACGTGTCTTTTGCCACATCGTCAATTTCTTTGATGGTATTCAATAAAGATTCTTTGGCTTTCACCAAATCTTCTTTTTGAGCAGAAATGAAATCGCCACGTTCTTTAATTTCCTGGTAAGCTTCCATGGCCATAGGGTTGATGGGGCCCATTTTTTCCATGGATTGTTTGATCTTCTGTACTTTTTCCTGAAGTTCTTCTTCCGATAAAATGACTTTTCCTTCTGGGTCTTCCTGGTTCAAGAGTTCATCCAGATCGGTATTAAATTCTACCGCCAATCTTTCTTTTAAAGAACTTAAACCTAAACGTACTTCTGTTAATTTGTTTTGAGTGATAGAAAGGTATTCATCTGTTTCATCTCTTCTTTTACGAATTTCTCTGATTTCACTATCGATGCCATCGGTTTGGTTACGTAAAGCATAATAGCTTTTCTCTGCTTCTTGTAAGCCAGCTTCGATCGATTCTTTTTCTTTGTAGAATTCAACCAATTCGTCTTCATTGACATCGGTTTTTTGAAGGAGCTCTTGAATTTCTTGTTTGAATTTTTCCGCCTCCAACATATTATTGTCGATACGCTCTTTACTTTGATCAAAAGAGGCTTGCTTGAAGCTGATTTCTTGTTCGGCGCTGTTGACTTTGTTTTGTTGTTGATGGAAAAGGATGTTTTCCTGGTTGTATGCCGATGATTTTTGTGATAAAATTTCGTTTTGAACTTGTAAGTCTTCGCTTAAGCTTACCAGACGTTCTTCTAAGATTTCCAGGTTCGATTTCTCTTCGGAAGATAAAGGTTGTTTTTGCGTAATGTCTTCTTCGAGTTTGCTGATACGCTCTAACATGTCTTCACGTTTCATGCTGTTGCTCGACAAGATCGAAGCCAGTTGCTCTTTCTTGGTTTCAACAGCCACTAACTCTTGACTGATTAAGTTGATTTCACTTTGAAGTTTATCAATTTCTAATTTTCTCGTCGATGCTTTCAGGCGATGGAATTCTTGTTGCTGTGCATCGAGTTTTAAGCGTACTTCTTGAATCTGTTGGTTGAGTTGTTTGATTTCTACTTCCAACTTTTCCATGTTTTTGGCACGACCAATACGTTTACCTTCAAACAAGCCTACAGAACCTCCAGAGATGGAGAATGCACGTTTGGCTATTTTACCGTTGATGGTCAATAAGACCACATCTTTCGTGTCAGGAAGATGTTCCTGGTTTTCGGTAACAATATAGACGTTGTTGAGTAAGTACTCGGCAAGGTGTCGGTAGGTTTCGTCTACCTCTACAATGTCTAGTGCATATACTGCTCCTGCAATGGTTTGTTTGGTTTGCGGTTTGTACGATTCAAACTTGTTAAGGATAAAGAAATTTGCTTTTCCTTTAGCGGCATCGCTTAGCAGGTTTACTGCTTGGTAGGCATGGCTTTCTTGTTCTACGATGTAGTAGTTCATGAAAGACTCCAAATAGTTTTCAATGGAGAGCCTGTATTTTTCATCGCAAGTAATGACATCCGATAGGAGCGGAGCATTTTTACTCCAGTGCGCATTCTTCTTTAAGAATTTGATTGCTTCAGGAAACCCTTCGAGGTTTTCTACCATCGATTTGGTTAAGCTGAATTCGTTTTGCTTGGCATCTAATGTTCTGTTGAATTGCGTCAACAATTCTTTGCTGGCTTCAATTTCTTTTTCGAGCTCAGCAATACGTGCTTGGATTTTCTGTTCTTCCGCCTCAATGCTTGCAAGCGTTTGGGCTTTTTCTTCCAGACGTTGGTTGACTTCTTTGATTTTGGTTTCGAAGTCATTCAAGCTGGCTTCTTGTTCGGAAGAATCCGTCGATGTTTTTTCCAGTTCTTGCTTTAAGGTACTGAGTTGGATTTGATTAATTTCAATCGTTTTATTCAGGTTGAACACTTCTTCTTGCTTGCGCTTGAATTGGTTATTGATGACCGTAGCTTCTTCCTGTAAGGTTTGATATTGTGTTTTTTGTGCTTCGTATTCTTCTTTCAATTTTATTACGCGAGCTTCTGTTTCAGCCAATATTTTTTCGGCGCTTTCTTTTTCTCGTGTAATGGATTCGATGGCAAAACCAGCTCTTTTATTATGTTCTTTGTCTTGTTCTATTTGTTGTTCCAGGTTTTGACTGGAACGGGTGAGGTAATTGAGGCGTTCATTTTTTAAGCTTTTTTCACTTTCGTATTTTCGTATTTTTTCTACGTGTTCGTTGAGCGCTTTTTGTCTGCTGGCCAATACTTTCTCTTGTTCGATTTGCTGTAGTTTGGTGCTTTCTATGGAACTTTCTTTTTCATTGATGCTTGCGCTCAATTGATTTTTCAGGTCGTTCTTTTCTTCTACCGCATGTTGCATACGAATGAGTTCCTCACGCTGAGAAGCGACACTGACTTTGGCTAAGTCTAAGCTGTATTGTTTGTATTCCTCTTTAGCCTGGAAATATTTTTCGGTTTGCTTGGCTTGTTTTTCCAAGCTGCGCATGTTTTTGTTGACTTCGAAAAGCAAATCTTCTACACGTTCTAAATCTTTATCGGTATCGGAGAGTTTGTTTAAGCTTTCTTTCTTTCTGACTTTATATTTTGAAATTCCGGCAGCTTCCTCAAATAATTCTCGACGAGAGTTGTTTTTATCATTGAGGATGTCTTCTACCATTTTTAATTCGATGATGGCATAGCTGTCTGAGCCAATACCCGTATCTAAAAATAAATTGGTAATGTCTTTCAGACGACAGGTCACATTGTTCAATAAGTATTCACTTTCGCCGGATCTGTAATAGCGACGGGAAATGGTGACTTGAGAGTATTCAGTAGGAAGAATATTTTTGGTGTTGTTGAAGGTCAAAGAAACTTCCGCCATTTGAGAAGGCTTACGGTTTCGTGTACCGTTGAAAATGACATTTTCCATTTTATCGGAACGGAGCGCGCGTGTTTTTTGCTCTCCCAATACCCATCGAATGGCATCTACGATGTTCGATTTTCCACATCCATTGGGTCCAACAATACCGGTTATTCCTTCATCAAAGTTGACTACGACTTTGTCTCCAAAACTTTTAAACCCTTTGATTTCTAATTTACTTAACTGCATAACTCTACTGTTCGAACATAACGAAGAGACAAGGTCAGGATTTCTCCTTTTTTACCTCCTACAAGAGTATAAATATAAGGGGTATAGAAGTTATTAACAGGTAACAGGAGAGTATTTTTTCAACAGGCTATCAACATTGCATAGGGATAAAAAATGCCTATATTTGAGTCAAAGCTTGATTTATGGAGGACTTTATAAAGTTTGTTTTTTACGCCATTATTTTTGTGATATACATTGTGTCTCAGGTGCGTAAAGGGAAGAAAAAGCAGGAAGAAGCCAGAGAAGAACAGGCTCCAAGTCCTGTTTGGGTAGAACCACAGCCTTTGAAACGAAAGGCAAGTATGGATTCGAGTGAGCGTTTACGGGAAGACAAGCAGTTCAGGAAGTTACGTGAAAGTAAACCGTCTTTATTGAAGAAAAAGAGTCGACAAGTAGAGGTTCAGGATAAAAGAGTAGAATATAAGTCCTTGACGCAAGAGGGGTTAGAAGAAGAAGCGACATTGGTGAACCGTGTTTTATCAGAACGAAGGAATGAAGAAGCGAAGATGAAACAAGACAGGTTTGTTTTGCCCGATGAACATTTGGATCCTTATGCTCCGCAAAAAGAAAAAACACCAGAAGTTGTAGTCTGGATTCGTAATACTTCGAACTTAAAAAAGGCTTTTATTGCTTCAGAAGTATTTCAACGGAAATCTTAATCTCATTCAGGATAAAAGAAAAGACCATTCTGTTTTAGGCAGAATGGTCTTTTTTATGGGATTAAAATTAAAAATCAACCACTAAAATACTTCAAGGACTTTGTACATGCGGTCTAAGAACATGAACTGTGCTCCTTTTTGCTTGCTTGCTAAGATTTGAAACAAAGGAGAAAGCGTAGACACGGTGATGAAAGATTCATCGTTGATGGTGATTTCTCCTAGTCCGCTGCTGATGAAGTAGTTTTGGTAGTCCGTAATGATGACGGATCCGAATTTTACCCATTCATGCTCTTGTACGATCATGATACGATTCAACAAGGCAAGGGTATTGGTTCCTTCATGCGCTTGACGCGCATACATGTCGCGGGTAGCTTGCATCGTTTCACGGAATGATTCCGACATATCTTCCGAAGTTCTTTCAGAATTGGCACTTTCTTGTGCTTCTTCCATGGCTTTTTTAGCCATGGCCACATTGTTTTTTTGAATCTCAATACACTTGCTCAAGAGCATTTTCTTGATTTTCATTTTTTCTTCTTTTGAAAGTGTCATCACCTTGTTTTTTTTAGGTGCTGGCATATCAAAAGAGACTTCATCAGAGATGATGTTTCGTAAGGACATCTTTTTTCTCGGGAGATCTTTGGCTGGTCTTGTAGGACGAGCAAGAGTTCCCGCAGTAGAAGCGTTTGAGCCTTTTTCAGGGACTTGTTTTTTAACCTCTAAGCCGCTTTTAACTTTTCCTTTTTGAACAGGTTTAGCAGATGCTGTAGTCTTTTCTACAAGGACTTTACCTTTCGTTTTTTCAACCACTACAGGATTTTTCGCCTTGACCTTAACAACAGGAGTTTTATGTTTTACGATCACCTTCTTTACTACTTTTTTGGAAGAGGTAGAGGAAGGTTTTTTAGTTTTAGCAATCGTTTTAGGTGTCACTTTAGCAGGTGACTTTCCTTTGCTAACGACTTTTTTAGCGACTACCTTTTTGGTAGGCGTTTTTTTAGTAGTGACTTTCGCTACGGTCTTTTTAGACGTAGATTTTACAGGAGCCTTCTTTTTCGTGCTGCTTGCCTTCGTGACCACTTTTTTAGGGGCAGGTTTGCTAGCCACTTTTTTGGCCTTTACTGGGGCACTTTTGGAAGAAGAGCCTTTTTTAGGGGTCGCCGCCTTCTTTTTAGTCACAGTCGCTTTCGCCTTTTTTACTATTTTGGCCATTTGTTTAAAAAATTTCTTTGTTTATAATCAATCTGCCCTCTTTTTCCTTTATGAGATTAAAAGGGTCATTATCAATGACAAAAAAACCGTCCAAATCTAGATAATTTATTCCATTACTCAAATGAATAGCCGAAAATATTCCTAATGTGGTTTCAATCATACATCCAATCATGGTCTTGAGGTCGTATTTTTGAGCCTCTTGTAGAATATGTAAGCCATTATAATAGCCTCCGGCCTTCATCATTTTCATGTTGATGCCGTGACATAACAGGCTAATGGTATCAAAATCAGGATTATCTGTAATGGATTCGTCCAATAAAATGGGGATCGGAGATATGGGTTTTAGTTTTTGGTATTCAGTAATGCATTTTTCAGGGAGCGGTTGTTCTAGAAATTCAAGCTGATTCGTAGCTATTTTTTCAATAAAGTACATGACTTCCAATTCATTATTCCATGTTTCATTGCCATCAATTCTTACAGGACCTTTATAGTGTAATAACGTTTCCTTTACTAAATCTAAAGCAGTGTCTTTACTGACTTTGATTTTTAGACTTTTAAAACGGGTAAGAGCATGTCGATGGATAAAAGCTCCTACTTCTTCCACGGGCATAATGGGCAAGGTATAAGAGGTAAAGGTTTCTGGTAAGGGAGCGTTAATCTTTAGTAAACTGCTGACCGACAGCTGGTGTGTGCGACAATACAAATGAACAAAAGCAGTTTCTAGTCCGTTTTTTAGTGATTTAGCTACAGGTTGTTGTTTTAGAGCAAGAGCAAATTCCTCAGGATGCATCGTTATACTCTTTTTCAGAAAAGGGAGCAAGTCTTGAAATTGCTGCTTGATTACATCAACAGTTTCTCCATAACGAACATTGGGAGCAATCTCACCTTGGCCTTGCTGATCATTTGTCTTTATGGTAATCAGTAAGTTGTGTTTGAATGAGCTGGTATTTCGTGCAATTTTCCACTCGTATTTTAACGTTAAGGGCATGTCCGATATTTCCCAAGTCATCATCATGGATTATTTTTACGTTACGAAGTAACATATTTTAAATTTAAATTATTAGTTTCGTGCTAATGAAAGTTGGCAAAATATTATTCATACTCGGTTTTTGTGCATGGGGAATAGGCACAATCCAAGGTCAGGACGTTCAATTGTCTCAATATTACAACGCCCCGCTATACCTCAATCCTGCTTTTGCTGGAACGGCAGAAAATACCCGTGTAGGGTTGAATTACCGTACACAATGGAGAGGAATAGACAAACCATTTAACTCTTTTAGTCTTTTTGCAGATCATAATATAGAACCTTATAACAGTGGTATAGGCTTACTTTATTTTAGAGATCAGCAAGGAAATAGCCGACTGACCACCAATGAGATCAGTTTGTTATATTCGTATAGTATTTATCTGAATGATAGTTGGGTTTTGAAACCGGGAATTCAGGCAGGGTTGGTGTCTCGGGATGCCAATTATTCCTCGATGGTGTTTGGAGATCAGTTAAATACAAATGGTCAAACCTCTTCTTCCAGTACAGATCCTTTAGCGGCAGGAGTGAAAGCAAGAGTTTATGGCGATTTTGCTGCGGGAGGTTTATTGTATAATGAGAATATATGGTTAGGAACTTCGTTTCATCACCTCAATCGTCCTAATCAGTCTTTTGTGGAAACAGATATCGTACAACTTCCGATTAAGTTTTCGGTGCATGGTGGGTATAAGTTTTATTTATCAGGAGGGAAATCCAAGTATAAAAACTACCGTGGCAACGATACGGAAGTCAGTTTAACCCCTACCTTTTTGTATAAAAGACAAGGACAAACCAGTCAATTGGATTTGGGTACGTATTTAACGTACGACATTCTCATGGCTGGATTGTGGTACAGAGGGATTCCAACATCGAAAAATAATACAGGATTAAGTGGAAGTGAAGCCTTAGTATTCATGTTAGGCGCCTACTATAAAGGGGCTACATTTGGTTATAGTTATGATTATACCATTTCGGGATTAAAGGGAAGTGGAAGTGTACATGAAATCTCCCTGATTTACGAATTTGAGCTGAAATACAAAAAATACAGAAGAGGTAGAAATGCTCCTTGTCCTAAATTCCACCGCAGGTATCAATAATAGATATCTTTATCCCCAAAGTATTGCTTTATGAGGTAAAAATCACTTTTTTTAAGTTGATTCTTTCCTATGGTAAAACGAGTACGTAGCTTTTTTGAATTATTTACTGTCTTTGTTTTTTGGTTTGTTCAACTGGTATCTGTTGCTCAAGCTCAGGATATTATTGATTTAAAAGAGCAATATGATCGGGGAATAGCTCATTACAATGGAGGTAATTATGAAGCGGCCATTAGAGAGTTGGAAGAAGTTTTACCAGAGGTAGAAAAAGTATACCAAGATACCGCTTCTTATTACAACCTGCTCAATACCTTGGGCGATGCTTATACGCAGGGCAATCAGCACCATAAAGCTAAACCTTATTTTCACAAAGTATGGTTTGAATATTCTAAAAAACCGAAATCCAAATTTTTAGAATATGGTCTTTTTTCTACGGTGTCCTTAGGAAACATTTATCAAACCATTCAACGTAGTGATTCTGTCTTTTATTTTTATCAACAATCCATCAAAGAATGGGATCGTTGGCAAGGGGAGTGGGATAACACCTATTTAGATCTTTATGGTAATATGGTGGTTGCCAGTTATTCTATTTACGAAGATCAAAAAATAGACAGCCTCTATATGCATTACCTCAAACGTATAGATAAAGTACAAACGAAAAAATCTGTTTTGTATGCCCAAACAGCGGTGGAGTTGGCCGATCGTTATACGAAGAGGACGATGTTTAAAGAAGCTTTGCCCCTGTATGCAGAAGGATTAGGCATCATGAAAGATTCTAATTTGACAACGACCTATTTGTACTTGGAAGGTTCGTATAATCAAGGTCGGATTTGGATGAAAAAAAATAAGTACAGCGAGGCTGAACGCGCTTATCAAGAAACATATCAGGGAACAAGTTTCGATAAACAAGAACAAGTGAAGTTGCGCAGTTATGCCGCATTGCAATTGGGTTATATTGCTCGTCATTATAGACATTATGATGAAGCTTTAGCTTTTTTAGAACCTTTGGTGTTAATCCCTTCCTCTGATGATGATTTTAAACTTAATCTCTATACCGCATTAGCAGGTATTTATGTTGATAAGGGAGAATGGATGTTAGCCGAAGATTATTACAACAAGGCATTGACTTTATCCAATACGAAAACATCACCTAAAGTGAGATTGCAATTGCAATTTGGTCTGATCAATTTGTATGAGAGTGAAGGAAAAACAGAATTGTCAGCTCCTTTACTCAATGAAGCAACGGCTTTAACACAAACACATTTTGGAGAACAATCGGAAGAATATGCTCATTTGTTGGCTTTGAATGCGGCACAACAGAAATTGCTTGGACAGTGGACTGCAGCGGAAGTGAGTTATAAAAAATCGATTGGTATTTTTGAGGTTAAAGTGAAAGATCGTGCAGAAGAATGGATTTTTTTATACAACAATTTAGCAGAGGTATACCAGTTTTTGGGAAGAGAACAAGAAGCTGAATCGTATTACAATAAAGCAGCGGCCATGGCGGCCGCAACGTGGGGTAATAATTCTATTGATTATGCTTACATGTTGACGAACCTGGCTGGTATACTGGAGAAAAAAGGAAAACACGACGAGGCATTGGGAAATTATAATAAGGCTTTGGGTTTGTTTGAGAAAAACTTAGGTAAGAGTAATACCGATTACTTATCGGTCATGAATAATATTGCTTTTGTATATGTAAGAAAGGGGATGTTGGCAGAAGGTGAAACGCGTTTGATGACATTGCTCCCTCAAGCAGAAAAAGCATTAGGCACTACCCATGCGATAGTAACTACCATGCTTGATAACCTTGGTTTGATTAAGGAAAAACAAGAACGTTATACCGAAGCGTCAGATTTATATGCTACTTCTTTGAAGAGAAGAATAGCTTTGTATGGTCCTCAACATCCTTTAGTCACTGAAGTATATTGTAATTTGGCACGTTCTACGGCAGCGCAAAAAAACTTTGCAGCTGCTGATTCGTGCTGGATTCATGCCTTAGAAAATTTCAACGCTGAAATTAATTTGTATTTCCCCGTAATGAGTGAGAAAGAAAAATCAGCATTTTATTATACGATTCAAGATCGATTTGAACAATTCAATTCTTATGCAGTCATGCATATTCAACGTTCACCGCAATTGTTGGAATACATTTTTAAATACCAAACCTTGACCAAGTCTTTACTGTTTCGTTCCAATAGAAAGATGCATGAATTGTTGCAAAAGAATACAGATCCTGCTGTACAGCAAGCATGGGTCGATTGGGAAAAGAAAAGAGAGGAATTGGCTACCTTATATGCCAAAGGAAAACTTTCTTCAGAAACGCAGGAACGTTTAGAAAAGGACATAGAAAATTTAGAACGACAACTTTCACAAGCAGTAAGTTCCACCAATTCCATGTTTAAGATGGATGTCTATACGTGGAAAGATGTGCAAGCGAAATTGATGCCCGAAGAGGTTTGGGTGGAAGTGGTACGATTCAGAAAATACAAACCTGAAAAGGGAGGTACATACGTAAAGTATAAGTACGAAGATGATGTCGAACGGGACTCCGTTTATTATGCCTTTATCATCATCACTAAAAAAGAATTAGCACCGCAATTGGTACTTATTAAAAGTGGAACCGCATTAGAAAATAAATACATCAAGTATTATTACAATGCCATTACCTTTAAATTAAATGATGAGCATACCTTTAACCAGTTTTGGAAACCGGTGCATGAAAAAGTGAAAGATCATAAAAAGGTATACCTTTCTTCCGACGGAGCTTATCATCTGTTGAATGTAGCTACGGTTAAAGATGAACAAGGAAAGTATATGCTCGACTGGTATGATATTTATGCTTATACTGGTGCTACAGATTTAATAGAACCGTTGGATTATGATGTGAATAATAAACATGTACGCCTCATTGGAAGTCCAGAATTTTCAGAAGTAAAAATAGGAAATGCTGTTTCTGTTCCTGTTCCATTGCCTGGTACGTTACAAGAAATACAATTGATCAACGATTTGTTTAAGAATGCCAATTGGAATGTGACTTTAAGTTCTGGTTTTCATGCCAATGAAAATGCCGTCAAAGAAATACAACCCCCTTATGTCTTGCATATTGCTACGCATGGTTATTTTTTAGAGGACATAGAAGCCTCTAAAGAAAATGCAGCACAAGCAGAAAATCCGTTGATGCGTTCAGGTTTAATTTTGGCCAAAAATCAGGATGTGTTGGATCTCTTTTCAGATGGTTTACTGACGGCTTATGAAGCCATGAATTTACCGTTAGCGAAAACACGTTTGGTGGTTTTATCTGCTTGTCAAACGGGGCAGGGTAAAATCAAAAATGGAGAAGGTGTTTACGGTTTACAAAGGGCTTTACGTTCTTCCGGAGCTTCGTCTATTGTACTCAGTTTATGGAAAGTTGATGACAAAGTGACACAGGAACTGATGGTGCACTTTTATAAACTTTGGTTAGGTGCAAAAGAAGGTGATATGAAACAAGCCTTTTTCAATGCGCAACGTCAAATGAAAGCACTCTATCCTGAACCGTATTATTGGGGGGCATTTACGTGGGTGGGGAATTAGGAAATAGTGGTCAGGTATCAGTGGTCAGTAAATTATTTGTGAATAATAAAAAAATGAATGGCTAGTAAAGCTGTTCTTGTAAATTAGAGAAGAGTTTTTAAATTTAATTGATTTTTCAGTGAAAAGAATCGTTTTTGTTTTTTGTGTGTTCATGAGTCTGAACAGTTTTGCTCAGGATCGTATTATCATGGAGTCTGGCGATACCTTAAAAGTAGTGGTCGCCAATCGTGATAAAAAAAATGTAAGTTATGTAAGCTATGATGATCCTGAGTTTAAGACTTCTGTTTTATCTACAGAACGCATTTCTAAAATCATTTTTGACAATGGTAAGGTCATTGATTTTAAAAAAGCCAAATACCCTGGAGCCTATGTAGGCATCGCGATTGGTCCCAATATGGCTGTGAGCGATTTTGCTCAAACGTATTATAACGATGATCGCAGTGGTTTTGCTAAAGGGGGGATAGGTTTTGGTGTAGAAGGCCGATTCCCTATTTATAAATTTATTGGTGTTGGGGCCTGTCTGAATTTTGGAACATTTGGTGTGGACGAAGAGTCTTACTTCAGGCAGTACAATTCAGAAGTACAGTCGCAAGGGTATAGTATTCATGGACGTTTGAGTAAATACAGTTACGGCTCTTTTTCTGCCGGTCCTGATTTAGGATTCAAATTGGGATCCAGGCTACTGGTTTATGTTCCTTTAGAGTTTTCCATGATCAGTATGAAAACGAGGGATAATGATTTTTATGAAGTAACGAATAGTTCCAATAACCAATTTGTGACGGCATTTGATCGTAGTTCGTCGGGTATAGGAGTAGGTTATTCTACGGGGGCACGTTTAGAATTTATAATTGCCCGTCGTATAGGCTTAGGTCTTCAAGCGAAGGTATACGATTACGTGATTGATAATGAAGTGAAGGAAACAAACCTGGAACAGAATGTAGCCTTCGATTATACATGGACACAAAATGTAACCTATTTTCATTTAGGATTTACGGTTCGATACCATTTTAGAAAATTATAAACAAGAAAATTATGAAAACAATGTTCAACATAATAAGCATGAGGAGTGTACTCCTGCTTGTTATATTACTCGGCATGATGTCTTGTAAAAAATCAGAAGAACAATTGGACAGTGCTACGATTCAACGTAGACTTTCAGGTGAAGACAGTACACTCTGGAGATTTCCTTCGTCTTTGCAGGAAGGTTGTGAGAATGCTGCTCAACCTTTATTGCTTTTGCGTAGTAATGCCACTTATTTGTACACGCAAGGTTCGTGTACTTTTTACGGTTCTTGGGCAGTAACGTACAGCAGTAATCGCAGCGGTCAAGACATAACTTTGGAGTTGATTGATCAAGGAGGAGGAGGTGTTCGTCGGGTGAAATTGATGTACAGCAAGGATAATAATGCTTTTTATTATGTCGATCCAGAAAAGGGCTTGTTGCTTTTAACCCGAGAAGTCATTGCAGGGAGCATGACTTGGGTTCCTAAAGTATTTCCAACGATGCCTACTTCTTTCTTAGGTCGTATCAATACTGTTTCTGTATCGTATGGCGATACCCTTATTTATTTTGGTTTAGGAGAAGATCATACCGGTACTATAGCTTATAATGACTGGTATAGTTTTGATGGAACTCAGTTTGTGCAGCGGACAAATATCGGCCCTTATCCTATTGTTGGCGCAAAGGCTTTAGTGGTAAAGGATGGGGGGGAAGATAAAATTTATGTTTTAGGTGGTCAATTTGTAGAGGGGAATTATATGGACAATAGCCTTACGTATGTGTATGATCCAGGTAAAGATTCATGGAATACAGAATATGAAGAAGAAGGGATTCAACAACGATTCAATCCGGTATACTTTATGTTCAATAACCAAGAAATAGTGGGTTTAGGTAGTGTGGGATCTTCGGGGACTAATTTTTACACCCGTGCGAATATTAGTCAACCTTGGACAGAAAGAACGGAACCGATTGTTTACGGTTTTCCTGCACATGATTACCAAGATGCCTTATGTTTCCCTTGGAACGGAGGTTATTTTGTCGGAGGAGGAAAAATGCAGTCCAGTGAAAATTTGCTTGGTTTTTCACTTTCATGGATTGATAATTCTATCGGTGAATTAACCACGACACCAACTACGCCCAATAATGGATTAGGTTTTTCAGAAGGCATGGGAGTTGATATGGGCAGCTATAGTTTAGTGTATGGAATCAATACCAATGGGAGTGGTCCGGCGGTATATTCTAAGTATGTTTATACGTTGGATCATACAGGGAAGTGGAGTGCAGTAATTCCATCGGCTTCGCCAGGCATGGAGCCTATACCAGGACGTTCTTCGGTCTTGTGGAAGATTAGAAATGCCCAAGGTAAAACAGAGGTGTATGGTGGTTTAGGTTCCAATCCTTTGAGTATTTTGTATCAATTGAAAATTCAATAGTTAAGCATAAGCATTGTTATGAAAATAAATAGCATCATTTTTCTTGTATTGACGGTTTGGGTTTCGGTGACTCGTGCACAAGTATCCAACGACTTTTCGGTAGTGAATAGTCCGCAGATTGAGTATGCTCCGGTACTCAGTGCCGACGGGAAATACCTCTTGTTTCAATCGAACAGAACCAAAGGATTTAAATTGTACGAATCGCGTAAGTTGGATTCGGTATGGTCGGCTCCACAATCCATAGAAGCCATCAATACCTATCGTGCGCAAGATTTATCCATCATTGGGAGTCCCTATTTATCGGCCGATGGCAATACCTTGTTTTTTTCGGCTTGGTACAGCGATACCTATGGTGATCTGGATTTGTATTATGCGCAACGTAAAGATGAGGTGTGGTCTAAACCTGAACACATTGCAGAAACGGTGAACAGTAAGCAAGGAGAAACGGCTCCTTCTTTATCCAATACAGGCGATACCTTGTTCTTTGTACGTAAAGTACAAACCGATCCCTTGTCTTCTCTTTGTGGAAAGGTTTTTTATAGTGTGAAAAATGCAGCAGGACAATGGGGAACAGCCAGTGAGTTACCGCTGACCAATAGTTGTTACAATCGATTGCAACAAACCTATGCCAAAGGATTTTACTGGACAGACAACAACAGTAAAACACAATTGCTCAGTGCTTATTCTACCACAGAAAACGATGAAGCGGTTTCCAAACATTTGTCTTCTATCTCGAATGTAAAAACGCCATGGGTGAATCGTAAAGAAGATATGGTCTTGTATGCAGCGAATGGAGATTTACAAACAGCACCTTTGGCCTACGATGCACATATCTTAGGGACGAGTTTTGTGGGGAAAGTGAAAGATGCGGAAAAAGGTACGGTGGTTCATGAGGTCATGATTTTGGTGCAAGATACCATCGATCATACTTCTTTTACCACGACCAACAATAGTGAAGGCGATTATGCGTTGTATGTTCCGGCATCTTATACTTATAAAGTAAGGGTAACGGCGAATAAGTATGATACGCTCTATACGTATTATGCAGTACCTCAGGATAAAATCTTCAGTATACAAGCGGAAGACCTGTTGATTCAACATCGGAAAATGAAAATGGTCTTTAACGTTTCGGATCAGGAGAATGGCAAGAACTTAAAAGTCAAAGTAAAATTGACCAATAAGAACACAGGAGAAGAATTGATCTTGGATGAAAACATGCAACAAGACGGTAAGTATACCGTGCACTTAAGAGAAGGTGATGAATATTCGGTAGAAGTCAATAACCTTGAAGGCTATGCGTTTACCAGAAGCATGCTTAAAGCGGGATCAGCAGAAGCTTCTATTCCTGTGGCACGTTTAAAAGAAGGAAGCTTTTTGGAAATACACGACATCTATTTTGACTTCAACAGTTATCAATTGAGTGATCCTTCATTTAAAGAGTTGGATAAATTGGTACAGTGGATGAAGACCAATAAAAAAGTGATGGTACGTATTGAAGCACATACCGATGATGTGGGTTCGGAAGAATACAACTTGAGTTTATCCGACAAGCGTGCCAAAGAAATTGTAAAATACCTGACGAGAAGAGGGGTTTCTTCTTCTCGCGTGCAAGCAAAAGGGTTAGGGAAAAGTAAGCCAAGAGCAGAAGGCGATACGGAAGAAGCCAGGGCTCAAAACAGAAGGGTAGAATTGAACATTTTAACGATTCAAAAATAAGTGTAATGTTTTAAATGGTATGTGGAAGTACTGGTTGTTGGTATGCGTGTTGATTGGAGTAGAGGGTAGTTTGGCGCAGACTCAAAAAAAAAGACGATTCGCTCCCGATTCTACTTACATCCAGTCTTATCCTCAGTACTTGACCATGGGGATGTTTACTATTGCTCCTTCGGTGTCTATGAAACTGGAAACCCAGGATCCCAAGGCAGAAGGTCAAAATTTGGTATCCGATTACCGTGCCAATATCTCCAACATTTTAGGATTTACGGTAGGATACAGAGGCATTAACGTGGCTGTAGGTTTTAATGTACCTTCCGATAACCAGAGAAACAAAGACTTGGTGCCGAGTAAATACAATACCTTCTCGGTACGCTTGAAGAATCCTGTTTACTATTTATTTTTTCGGTACAGTAAATTGCAAGGCCTTACCGATATGAATGAACAAAATAACTTAGATACTTTGTCGCGTTACTTAAGCCGCGGTGATATTCGTTTGCGAGAATATGTTTTCGAAGGAATTTATAATTTCAGTTGGAAAAAATATTCATATACGGCTCCCTTGACCTTTCTGCAACGACAATTAAAAAGTCGGGTGGGTATTTTGGCCAAGACCGGAATTTCTTACAATGAACTCAGTGCCGATTCAGGTTTGGTAACCTCTCGTCAAAGTCCCTTTTTCGATCAGCTCAACGATGTAAGCCGCATCAGTGGCGTTTCTATCAAATTGGCACCGGGCTTTGGTGGGAATTTGGTTTTCTTTCATCGCATTTACCTTTCAGCAGCCTTGTTTGTTGCTTACGATTTGTATTTGTATGACTATACTAAATTCAGTGATGGTTCTACAAAATCAGGCGCCAGCTTTATTGTGGTATTGGATGGACGAGCAAGTTTGGGTTATCAATCCAAGCGTTTTTATATAGGCTTGCGTTATGAGGTCGATCGTCGTGGTGTGAAATTCAGCAAGGCACAACTTACCAATGAGTACAGTTATGTAGGATTGGAGTTGGGCTATCGCTTTAAAGCACCCGGTTTCATGAACAAGGCCTACGATAAAATTGTACCGAGGAGGTAGGAACGTATGGCTGGCGTTTGAGCACAGTCTTTTTCTCCCTACTCTCGCGCTCACACTCCATACTTTTTCTTCATCCGCCCTGGTTCGTGTCCTCACGAACCAGGGTTAAGTGTAATTTATTTTCTATAATAAAGAAGTCCCAATGATCATCACCGGGACTTCTTTTGTGATTAGAGCATCTATTCTTGACTAGGGAATAAATATTTTTTATAGAGATATATACTTGCTCTATTCTCAGTCCTTATAACGAGAATACTTGTTGTAAGGTTTTATAATATACACATCTTAAATCAAAAAGAAGAGAATTTTATGTTTATAAAATTTCTTGCACTCTTCCGATTTGTCCATCTTCCAGTCGAACTTTAATGCCTCGGTGGTGTTTGGGTACACTCGTTAATAAATCCTTGACGACACCTTCTGTCAATACGCCTGTTTTTTGATCTTTCTTCAATACGATTTTTACTTTTGTGCCAGGATGTATGTTTGCTCTGATGGTACCGTTCATGATGATGTTTTAAGGGAGTAGTGAATGGTTAAATATAATAGGTGTTTTATTTCGATGCAAAATGCAAGGTCTTTGAAGTTGAGGAAAGGTATTTATAGGAATATTTTGATGCGTGATGAAGTGGAGGTATTGTGTTGTATGAGAAGACCTGTTCTTTTATAGGGGATTTAATTTCTATTCATAGATAAGAAAAGCTTTTCATCAGACTACTTCACTATGCTTCAAATCTGTTGAGATGTAGACGTATATTTCGATAAGTAACATTTTTACATGTAATTATTTGTTGTTTTTTATATGTTAATTATACCTCACTTTATATTTATTAAAACTTTTACATTTTGTTTTTGTGTTTTTTAAGGGCTTTTTGGCAATTTTCAAACAAAATGCCTTCTTTTTAGTCCTTGTCAAAACATTTTTTCTCCCTTGCGTATACTTCTTTACTTGTGTAATGTTTTTAGTCTTTTTGTTATAAAATTAAACCCGTTTGCTATGGAAAAATTTTTACAAGTTATGATTTTATCGGTGTTGTTTTTTGTGATGAGTTTTGTTGGATCTTTTGCTCAATGTACTGGAGGTAGTTCAGCGGGTGCGATTACACCTAATACGAGTTGGCAAACTTCATGTATACAAGGAGGTCAATACCTTACTTTTACGGCTGTTCAAGGACGTACGTATCAGTTCTCTTTCTGTCAGGGTGGAGGTAGTTTTTCCTGGGATACACAAATTACGATTATCAATAATGCAACAGGTGTTGTTGTGCCGGGTGCATACAACGATGATAATTGTGGAGTGGGATCAGAGTTGAGCTTTATAGCACCAGCTGCCATTACCTATCGAGTATTGATTACGAAATACAATTGTGCTGCCGATGCGATATGTCAGACAATGGCATACAGAACAATGGTACCTGTCAACGATAATATTTGTGGAGCTACTTACATTTATGGCAATTCTTGTTCTTGTAATTACAGCACTTACACGACTGATTTAGCAACCAATTCACCACAAGCCAATCCAGGATGTGCGTCATACAATGGCAGAGATGTGTGGTTTTCTACAAAAGTTCCTTCATCGGGTCAATTGGTCATCAGTACACAGGCCAATCATATTACTGATGGAGGTATGGCGGTGTACAGAGGTTCTTCTTGTACAGGAACATTAACCTTACTCGCGTGTAATGATAATGCCATTGGCAATATGCCGCAAATTAGTTTGACAGGTGCGAATCCTGGCGACTCTTTATTTATTCGTTTTTGGGCATTTAACAATGCGCAGTCGGGAGCTTTTGGCTTGTGTATTCGTGACCCAGCTCCTTTCTATTGCATGGCAGGTCAGGCCAGTGAGATTAATCCTGGGACTTGTATTCAGGCAACTCCTAATAAACAAGCACAAATTGGTTGTGTATGGAATACCACTCAAATCAATATGAATTCAGCGTTTGATTATATCTATAGTGTAAACATGGGGGTGAACGATGGTAATGGCGCCGATGGAATGACTTTCGTTTTACAAAATTCACCCAGTGGAACATCGGCTTGTGGTAATCCCGGATGGCAATTGGGAATCGGACCGATCACCAACACGTTCATTGTAGAGTTCGATACCTTCAATAATGGTGCAGGTGTGAATGATATTCCGGAAGATCATATTGCGATCAGTGTGAACGGTGCTGTCAATGCTCCTGTGGCTGGCCCTGTTCAAGCCTCTTCAACATCTGCCAATATCGAAGATGGCATCAATCACAGTGTGCGCATTACTTGGGATCCGGGTACACAATTGTTCAGTGTGTATTTCGATGCCGTATTACGATTAACGTATACCAATGATATCATCAATACGGTTTTTGGTGGGAATCCCTTAGTGTATTGGGGCTTTACTTCATCGACAGGTTTGTATACCAATACACAAATTTTGTGTCCTGGAAATTTACCCGGTGTACCTGCTCCTGTGACGTGGGGATGGTTCGACGTATTCATGGTCAATGAGCAAGCTCATTTATCGTGGGGTACACATTCAGAAGAAAGCAGTAAAGAATTTGTGGTTGAAAGAAGTGTCGATGGTCAAAAATACATTCCATTAGCGGTGATCGAAGCGCAAGGAAATTCTTCTCGTACGGTACATTATCAGTACGTCGATGAAACACCTTTACCGGGTATTTCTTACTATCGATTGAAACAAGTAGACATCAATGGAACTTATGTGTATTCTGTGGTTCGTTCTGTAGGTAATGGTAACAACAGCTCTTCTGCATTTTCAATGTATCCGAATCCGGCTTCCTCTTCTTCCGATTTATACCTTGAATTAACAGAACCTGCAGGTATTGAGATTTACAACCATTCCAATGTATTAGTACATCAACAGGTTTGTAGCGAAGGAAAAAATGTAATACAGCTTCAAACTGGAAGTGTTGTGTCGGGAATGTATTTTGGTATTATTCGTTTCGCCGATAGGGTATACAATACCAAAATCATTTTTGCAGATTAGAAGAGTTATTGAGCTTTATAAATAAAAAACGAGCACATCAAATTTGGTGTGCTCGTTTTTATAGTGCATAGTTAAAAATTTGCCCTTAAAGAAAGGATGAAATTTCTTCCGGCACTTGCAAGGCCTGACGTATAAGTGCGGTAACGTTGGTCTGTTAAGTTTTCGACACCAGCACTCACTAAAAATTGTTCGTTGATCTGATACATGGCTTTGACATTGAGGGTGTACCATCCCGGAGCATATGGATTTCCATGGACATCTCTTGCAAAAAGATAAGCAGAACCTTTACTTTCTTCGGATAAACTTAAAAAGCTCACTTCTCCGCTGTATGCCACATTGAAATCAAGGGTTAACTGATGGGCTGTATAGGTTAGTCGAGAAATCCCAAACCATGGTGCGGCATGACGTAAAGGACTTGTTGTTTTATCGTCCAATTCTTCTCGACCTTCTTGGAAATTAAATCGGGACATGAGTCCAAATCCCGCCGGTAGTTTGACTTCAAAGCCTGTTTGTATACCATATACATAGGCTGTTGCTGCATTTTGGATGGCTTGTACTTTACTCCTTTGCCCGCTGTATTCAATGCTGTCTTGTCCATTCAATTGAAAATCTCTTCTGACCAATGCATTGTCCAATAGAGTATAGTATCCTGTTACATCTACTTTGACGTACTCACCAATAATTTTTGATACACTCAACTCTGCATTGTAAGCGTATTCAGCTTTCAAATTGGGATTAGGTACCACCACGGATCCTGGTTCGGAATCAAATACTTTTCCAACATCATCCACATTGGGAGAACGGAAACCAGAAGATAAATTAGCACTAAGTGTCCATTTGTCCGAAGGCGTGTACACAGCACCCAAACTTCCTGTAAATGCACCATTGTTGATACGAGCAGACGTAAAGGGAAAAGGATAAAAAGAAGTGTCAAAATCTGATTTTAACACATACTGATTATAGCGAGCTCCCGCTTGCATTAAAACTTTTTCAGAAAGTTTAAACTGATACGTTAAAAATGCACCGTAAGAACTCCAGGCCGATTGAGGATAACGTGCAGGACCATTTTGGGTAATGCCTGTTGAAATATCTTCGTCTTTGCCTATTGAATTGACATCGTTGTGTACCGCTTCTAATCCATATATAATTTTATGTCTTAAGCCGATTGTTTTATTGAAATCCAAGGAAGCAGAATAGGCATTTACTTTTTCGATTCGAATAAAGCGATCGTCACTATTAAAGTTTCGGTCGATACGACTTTCTTCAAAATATTGATGGGCAACACGAATACAGAGTTGATCATACAAAATATTTTTCTGTGTATGTGTAGCAGAAAGGTTATTCATCATCCACGTTTGTGGACCGTAATTCCATTCTGCACTTCTTGGTATTCCTTGTCCATTGACCCGTGTAAGTCTATCGTATCGTGCATAGTTAGATGTAGTGGAATAATGAAATCCATATTGGAAATCCCATTTTTTATTCGGACGGAAACGGATTTTTTGCATGAGGTTCATCTGAGAATAGGCCGTAGGTTTTTGAACCAAGGGATCATCGTTGGTTTCTACGATGTCGACGTTGTCTTGTCTTTTGACATAAAAAGGTTTGAGGTATTCACTTGGTCCATGACTACCCATGCGTAAATCACCAAATTGATTGTAAGAGAAACTGGTGACAGCTGCCCATTTTTTCCATCCTACATTTACATCAAAATGCCCTGTACGTTCATTGTTAGCAGAAGAATATCGTCCTAATGTTTTGCCACTGATGAGCGGTTGGTCGCTATAGGAAAATTGAGGAGTAAGGGTTTGAAAACTCATGACACCACCAATGGCATCACTTCCATACATGACAGACCCTGGTCCGAAAAACACTTCACTGTGTTCTATGGCTAAGGGATCTAGTGAAATGATGTTTTGTATGTTGCCGCTACGAAAGATTGCGGTATTCATACGTACTCCATCGACACTCATGAGTAGCCGGTTCGTTGCAAATCCTCTAATCATGGGACTTCCACCACCGAGTTGACTTTTTTGAATGTATACTTCGCCTGTATTACCCAGTAGATCGGCTGTGGTTTGGGGATTTTGTAAGGCTACATCTTTAGTTGAAACAGAAGTGATTTTCGACGGAATCTCTCTTTTGTGTTGTTTCCAACGCGTTCCTGAAACAACTACTTCATCCAGTGAAATCGCTCCCGATAACATCAGTTCAAAATTTGAGGATTCTAATTCTGCAAAACTTTTAACGATTGCTTTGTAACCCATACTGTTGATTTCTATTTTTTCGGCACCTTGAAGTGCTGAAATGTCTACTTGACCTTTCGTATTGGTAACGACACTTACATTAAGCTCTTTACTTTCTAAACTGACCATTTCAAGAGGTCTGTTGTTTTCTTGGTCTTTGATGGTGATGATTTGAGCATAGCTTGATCCCCATGCACAAATCAATACACACCAGATGTGTATAAACTTCATAGTAGTTTGATTAAAAATGAAACACGTTTTAACTTCCCTTTTTCATTGGAAGCTTCTTGAATAATTAAAGAACAGAAGTTAACGATGTTGTTTCAGGAGGTAGTAAGCTGGGGGAGACGATAAAAAAAGAAAGAGGACTATCATAGCTAGGGAATTGTATTTGTTCGTTAGCGTACATATCAATAATCCAGGAAAAAGGAAGTGTGCAGTAGAGGTTTCGTAGAAAGATTAAGGCTCGTTCTTGCTTTTCTTGGTGTGGAGAAGATCCTGTATTGATTTTTACTAATTGATCCAGTTGTTTATTCAGTAGTGTCTCTTTGTGATCCCACCAGCATACGTAAAAAATAGAATCTCCTCGGATCTCTTTTTTGACGACATCGTACATTTGTCCTTGGTATTGGAATTCTTTGTCATGTTTCCATTTCAAGATTTTGTTGGCTTCGGGTATTGAAAAAGAGAGTAGGGTCAATTGCTCGTCTTTGAGTCCTGCAATCATGAGTTTTTTCACCTCTCTACGGGCCATTTTTTTTTGATACTGTACAAAGGAGTAAGTGCCTAAAAAAGGGACTGTAATGCAAAAAATAAGCGCTATGGGGACTATTTTTTTCAAGTAGACCTGGAACAGAAGCAAATAGGAGTGATGAATGATGTCAATACTTCATCTTACTACAAATAGAGGTTCATCTTCTTACAATGAAGGATAGTTATTTTTCATTTTTTAACCAAACGACAGACTGTTTCGATTGGTGTTCTTTGCCGATGATGTCACGGTACAATTCAGAGCGTCGGGCTTTTATGTATCGGTATCCTCCAGCTTGGGTTAATTTTTCTGGTGTGATGGTGGCCATGGTAAAGTCATCGCCAAGTGTTCGACATTCTGCCAGCACATCACCGAATGGGTCGATGATCATAGAACATCCGTTTTTCAATTGGTCATCGTCCATGCCAATGGGATTTGAAAATACAGTATAGATGGCATTGTCATAAGCCCTTGCCGGCAACCATTTCATGAGCCAATCCCGCCCTTTCATGCCATCAAATTCTAATCGCAGCGATGTTGGATCATTGATTCTGTTTTTCCATAATTCTGCATCAACAAAACCTGCACCAGGTCGGGTAGAAGGTGTACACATCGTTACATGAGGCATAAAGATAATGTCTGCGCCTAAAAGTTTGGTGGCGCGTACATTTTCGATGATATTATTATCGTAACAAATGAGAATACCGCATTTCCATCCATGCAAATCAAATACACAATATTGATTGCCTGGTATAAGGTGAGGATTGATGAAAGGATGAAGCTTTCTGAATTTAGCAATCATACCGTCTTTGGTTACACAAACATAAGCCTTATACAGGTTGTTATTGAGATCTTTTTCAAACAATCCGGCAAGGATGGTCATATTGTATTGATTGGCAATGGCCGTTAAACGATGAATACTATCGCCTTCCGGTAGTATTTCTGCCAATGCTAACATCTGTTCCTTATTCAAATGTCTGGCATGCGTATAACCTGTAATGCTGCATTCGTGAAAGGCAATGACTTGTGCTCCTGCTACTGATGCTTTTTGGGTGAGTTCTTCAATGATTTTAAGATTGTAGTTTTTATCGCCGCTTTTATGTTCAAATTGAGCGGTGGCAATGTTTAAGTTTTTCATTCTATCGTAGATGTTTAATAAATCAATATAAGTAAAAAAAATGTGATCAGGAGACATTCGTTTTACGATGACGGGTTGTTTTTCGATCGTGTTTGATTTTTAAATACAATGGTCTTTTGGTTTAATACTCGTATTTTTAAGGGACATTTTGGTGAGAGAAATCAAAGGTCTATAGAAAAAACATGAACATTAACGCGTTTCTCATTCGACATTATCGTTTTTCTTCGGAAAAAAGTATCCTTTTTATTCAAGAGCAGGAGGTGCTGATCAATGGCAAAAGAGCAGCGTATTGAGAGACACGATGGGGTTACCATTAATGGTAAATCGATAAGAGTACAAGAACAATTTGCTTATTATGCTTTTTATAAACCACGAGGGATTGAATGTACTTTGAATCCTGCTATAGCGGATAACTTAATGAGTATACTGCCTTTTGAAGAACATGTTTATCCCGTTGGGCGATTGGATAAAGAATCGGAAGGTTTATTGATTTTAACCAATGACGGTAGACTTTATAAGGATATTGCTTTGGCAGAACGGGAAAAAGAAAAAGAATACGAGGTAGAAGTAGCTCAGGTATTGACTTCTGAAGCCATCCAACAATGGTCGGAGGGGCTTATGGTAAAAGGTCGAATAACACGTCCGGCTCGTGTTGTTCAGATGAATGAATATTGTTTTCGTATTGTATTAACGCAGGGTATAAACCGTCAAATTCGTCGTATGTGTTATAAGTTGGGTTATGATGTCATGCGACTTAAACGTTTACGTATTACATCAATAGAACTTGGAGATTTAAAACCAGGAGCTTATCGGGTTTTAAAGAAAGAAGAACTCGATCGATAGCGTATTAAAATACGCTTGGCAGGTTTGTCATTTGTTTTGATCGAAAGGAGGGATAAGATCTTAGTTTTATGTTGGGAAAGAAGTATGTTCTTCCTTACCTTAGTGTTGTGCATGTGCACATGAAATAAGTAAAAGCCTTTTTACTTATTCAACCAGCTAAGAAATACCTTTATTATGAATTACCTGATCAGCTTGTGCTGTGGGGCTTTGTTTTTTTTACAGAGTCTTACGGTCATAGCGGCTACGTATACTGTAACCAATACAGCGAATGCGGGTGCCGGAAGTTTTAGAAATGCTGTTGCCGCTGCCGGTAATGGTGATCTTATTCAGTTTGCGATAGCAGGAGCGGCTCCCCATGTCATTACACTGACTGCGGTGATAGCCATTACGCAAAATAATTTAACCATTGATGCCAGTACACAATCAGATTATACGTGTGGTAATCCTACGGTGGTTATTGATCTGGGTGGTGCTTGGCCTTGTACATTTACTGTTCAAGGTACAGGGAATACCATTCGGGGAATATCTTTTCGAAGTGTCTTGTTTGCTTTTAATGGTGGCGGTGCTCATCAGTTGCAAGGGTGCTGGTTTAATTTAAATACCGCAGGTACTGGAGTGGCTGGAAATAACATGGGAGCCAGTCTCATGACTTTTACCAATTCAACAGGCAATACTATTGGTGGCACAACCTGTGCTACACGAAATGTGTTTTCTATGGGCGGAGCGACTTATACCTATCAAGGAGCGATACTTCTTAATACGGGTTGTCATAACAATGTCTTTAGGGGCAATTATATTGGTACGGATAAAACGGGTATGGTACTCTTGAATCAAAATAGTGATCACATGCTTTGGATTAATAACTCTATAGATATCACTATTGACCAAAATGTAATATCAGGGGCCCGACCGATTGGTGCCATTGGAGGATTTGGTGTTTTTACAAATGGAGCGAGTACGAATGGACTGTCGATCACGAATAATAAAATAGGAGTTCGTGTAGATGGTACGGATGGCGGCGTTGCATGGGGTAATGCGTATGGCGGTGTAGCCATAGAATCGGCAACGTGTAATAATCTGGTGTTTAATGATAATATTGTTTGTCGGAATGGACTCGTGAGTGGTACGGATATTCAAAAATGTGGTTTGTATATTTTATCGGCTTGTGCAACAGTGAATATTCGTAATAATTTTGTAGGCGTAACACCTTCGTTTCAGTTAGCAGGAAATTACTTTACGGGTATATTTATCAATGGAATATGCAGTGCCGTTACCATCAATAATAATGTAATAGGAAACAATGGAGGTACTTTGGGCGATGGCGATGAATCTCATGGCTTATCACTTGAGAAACCGTGTACGAACGTGAGCATTACCGACAACTATATCGGTACCAATGCTGCGGGTGCTAACCTGGGGAATTATTGTTCGGGTATGACCATTTCAGGAGGAAGTAATTATACGATTACAGGCAATAGGATAGGCTTCAATAAAGGAGCGCGTCCTGCTATACCTAATGCTTGTATTGTCTTTACGAATACGACGGATGTTCTCATACAAGGTAATTTCTTAGGTGGACTGTTGGTAGGAGGTCCTGCCGGACAAAATAATTTGGGACTTAACATCGATGGTGGATCAGGGATCTTTATTTCAGGGACATCTTCTCGTTTTAGAATTGGAGGTATGGGTGCCGGACAACAAAATGTTATTTCATACAATCGATCTCATGGCATTGAAGTGAAGAATGGAGATTACATTGAAATGCGGTGGAACAGTTTGTTTTGTAATGGACTTAAAGCGATAGAACTGAATTATGGTACTGCACAAGCGGGCAATAATAATTTTGGTAATGGCACATTATCGATTACAGGTCCTGTTCCTGTAACCCCTACTGGCTTAACAGGTGTTCGTCCTGCCAACAGCGTGGTCGATGTGTATGGTACTTATTCGTGTGCCAGTAGTGCATCCTGTATTGCACAGGGAGAATCTCGATTTACAGGAACGTATGTGCCTGCTGCTGCTGGTATTGCTGGAACAACGTGGAGTTACAACAATGGATCTCCGATGTTCAACGATATCAGTGCTTTGGCAACGGGTGCAGGAAGTGATTGTAATGGGGGATATTGCAGAACGTCAGAATTTTCTCCTTGTATCGACAATCCTTTGCCGCTTACATGGCTAAGTTTTGAAATGGAAAAACGAGACGAAGAGGTATGGTTGTATTGGAAAACGGCACAAGAAGAAAATACAGGAATGTATGTTGTAGAAAGAAGTAAAGAGGGAGAAGAATTTATAGCCATAGGCTCTGTTCCTGCACGTGGTACCAGTAGTACATATCATTACCGAGATGAACAACCTTTACCGGGATGGTCTTATTATCGTATTCGAGAACAAGATTTAGATGGAATGTTGTTTTACACGGACATGAAATCCATTTTTAATGAAGGATCTTCAGCTCTGTTATTGAGTCCGAATCCTAACCATGGCAAGTTTAATATTCGTCTTTCAGGATTCAACGACATGATTACAGTACAGGTCCATGATGTTGTTGGCAATTTGGTGTATCATCAACAAGTGAAAGAAGTTTCATTGGAGAGCTTGTCTATATCTATACAAGGGAAACCGAAAGGAATGTATATCGTGAGTGTAACTGACGATCGTAAGACCATTTCTTCTAAAATGATAGTTGAATAAAGAAGCGATGGAATGAAAAAAAGTCCTGCTTGATGAAATCAAACAGGACTTTTTAATGGATACAATGCATCGTTATTTAGCACCAAATACATCCTTCAAGACATTGGTACTCCAAGTAGCAGGATTGCTTCTTATTTTAGCTTCTTCTTTACCGACTACTTTAAATAAACCTTCCAGGGCTTTATCTGTGGTATATTTTACCAAGTCAGTATTTACGGGTGTCACAAAAGGAAGTTTGTTGTAATAACCGGTAATGTCTTTCCAGTAAGAAGTTGCTTTGTTATTGTCCAGGGCTGTTTTGATGTGAGGACTAAAAGCGGCTGTCAATTGTGCAGTACATTTATTTTGTAAGTAGGTCGTGGCGGCGTTGTTATTTCCTGTTAAGATATCTTTGGCATCGGTAATCGACATTTCTGTAATGGCACTGGTGAATATCGGTGCAGCCTCTATGGCAGCTTTTTCAGCAGCTTGGTTCATGGTTTTTTCAAATTCGTCTATTTGTTTACCCATACCCAGTGAACGCAATTTAGTAGAGACTTGCTCTACTTCTTTGGGGAAAGGAATCCGTACTTCCGGATTACCGAAATAACCGTTGGGTTGATTCAGTACAGTAGAAGCATTTTTAGCACCTATGGTTAATGCTTCTTTCAAGCCTGTGCTGACATCTACATTGGTTAAGCTACTTAGGGATGGAGCAAGATCCGCAATGCTGGCGCTTTGGGTTGCTGTTTGTTCGGTGCTCGTTTTTGTGTTTTTCGTACTTTTTTTCTTTTTATTACTTGTTTGAGAAAAAGAGAACGTTGTGATTAAAACAAAACAAAAGCTAAGTAATAGTGTGTTTTTCATGGTATAGGTAGAAATCTGTTTTTCATTTGTGAATGATACTCTAAGGGAATTCATACGAAGATGAACATAACACATAACGCTGAAGTAATCAAGAAATCGAAGAGATAATAAAAGAAATGTAATCGTCTTATTATTTCCCTTTCTCGGCTTTACCTCTTACGGGTACCATCACGGAAAATCGGAAGTTGAAGAGTTTATCGTTACCGCTTTTATTTCCCCATTGAGAAATATTGTCGATGTAATCGGTTTGAGGATTGTACCAGCCCATTTTAAGGCCCACACCCAGTCCATTAGGCAGAAAATATTGAGCACCGGCTTGCGTAGGTAAAATAAGGGCGATAGTACCATAAGTTTCTCCTTCGGCTCTTGTTGGCAATTGACCACTAAGGTCTTCACGTTGATCGTCTTTGGGTTTGAAGCGTAATATGCCTATTCCTTGCGAGATGAAGATACGAAAACGTTGACGTTTAATGAGGTTGAGTTGCACTTCATAATGTGCTGTAAAAATAGAGGTTTTAAAATATTTATTGGGTGTTGTTTTTTCTGTTATACCCGTGTATTTATAATCTGGATTTTGTCCATTGACATTACCTATTTGTAGGTTAATTGCACCGTTCAAACGTTTTTTCTTCATCCATTGCATACCCAAGTGAAATCCCGAACTGAATTTTTCATACCCTGCTTGTAAGTCTCCACGATAGGAATTACCGCCAACACCAACTTCAATAAAGCGTTTGAAGGTAATGCTGTCTTGCGCTTGCATATGAGTGCCTGCCGTATTGAGCAAGACAAAAACACAAAGGGTTAATATATTTTTAAGCATGAGTATAAAAAAACAGCAGATCTTGTGAATATATACAAGATCTGCTGTTTTTGTAAATCGCGTAGCATTTTTATTTTATTTTCGAGAAATCGAAGGTTTCCAGGAAACTGGTATTGAAGTTTCCTGATCTGAATGTTGGATCATCCATTAAGGCAATGTGTAAAGGAATTGTTGTTTTTACACCTTCGATTACAAATTCTTGCAAGGCACGTTTCATACGATCGCAAGCTTCATCACGTGTAGGTGCTGTAGCAATCAATTTAGCGATCATGGAATCGTAATTTGGAGGAATAGTATATCCTGTATAGCAATGAGAATCAACACGTACACCATATCCACTAGGAATATGGAAATTGGTAATTTTACCAGGAGAAGGTCTAAATCCGTTAGCAGGATCTTCTGCATTGATACGACATTGAATGGAATGACGTAATGGGAATTGGTTTTTGATTTCCAATTTTTCTCCGGCAGCCATTCTGATTTGCATTTTGATCAAATCGGTGTCGGTTACTTCTTCGGTAATCGTATGTTCTACTTGGATACGGGTATTCATTTCCATGAAGTAGAAATCACCGTGTTTGTCGACCAGGAATTCAATGGTTCCTGCTCCTTCGTATTTTATGGACTTAGCCCCTTTTACAGCGGCATCTCCCATTTTATTACGCAATCTTTCGGTTAAGATCGGAGAGGGGGTTTCTTCGATCAATTTTTGGTGACGACGTTGAATAGAACAATCTCTTTCAGAGAAATGGACTGCTTTGCCAAACTTATCACCCATCAATTGTATTTCAATATGACGAGGTTCTTCAATGAATTTTTCTAAATACAATCCATCGTTACCAAAGGCCGCACCTGATTCCTGACGGGCATCGTTCCATGCTTTTTCAAATTCGGCATCCCCTTTTACGATACGCATACCTCTACCACCACCACCGGCTGTAGCTTTTAGGATGACAGGGTATTTTACTTTATTGGCAATTTTAATTCCTTCTTCGATGGATTTTAATAAACCATCTGAACCTGGAATAGTAGGTACTCCGGCCTTTTTCATGGTGTCTTTAGCAGAAGCTTTATCTCCCATGGAGTTGATCATTTCAGCAGAAGCTCCAATGAATTTGATTCCATAATCGTGGCAGATTTTAGAGAAATTGGCATTCTCAGAAAGGAATCCGTAACCAGGGTGAATGGCATCGGCGTTGGTAATTTCTGCAGCAGCAATGATATTTTGCATGCTTAGGTACGACTGGCTACTTGGTGAAGGTCCAATGCATACGGCTTCATCCGCAAATCGTACATGAAGACTGTCCTTGTCGGCTACAGAGTAAACGGCAACCGTTTTTATATTCATCTCTTTACAGGCACGAATAACCCTTAGGGCAATTTCACCTCTATTGGCAATGAGTATCTTCTTAAACATAAAATAAGTTTTGAGTATAAAAATGCTTGCGTGAACCTTATTTAGGTTCTACTAAGAACAACGGTTGATCGTATTCAACAGGTGTTGCGTTATCGACAAGTATTTTAACGATGGTGCCAGAAATTTCAGATTCGATCTCATTGAATAATTTCATGGCTTCGATGATACAAACCGCTTTCCCTGGAGAAACTTCGTCACCTACGTTTACAAACACAGGTTTATCTGGACTGGCTGAACGGTAGAATGTTCCGATCATTGGCGATTTGATGGTAATAAGATTGCTGACTGCTGGAGTTTCTACTTTTGAAGCCTCTGCTTTAGGGGCTGTGTTGGCTACTGGAGCTTGAATCTGTTGAGCTTGAGGAAGTGCAGGAACACTGTACACAGGAGCTTCACTCTTCATGACATCAGGGTACTTTTTAATATTAAGCTTAAACTGCTCCGTTTCGATGTTAACTTCTGCTAAACCTGAATTAGCAACAAAATCAATCAGTTCTTGTATTTCTTTTGGTTTCATAAAGTCCTCTTTAGAGAATTAGCTTTTAGTAAGCTGTGGTTAAAAACGAATATAAATAAGCCTTGTTAAAATTCCATGTTAAATTATTGAGGATTGTAAGCCCATTTTAAATAAATAGATCCCCAGGTAAAACCTCCTCCAAAAGCAGCTAATATGACGTTATCTCCTTTTTTGAATTTTTTTTCAAAATCCCAAAATACTAAAGGAATTGTGGCATTGGTCGTATTTCCGAAGCGTTCGATATTGATCATTACTTTTTCTTCGCCTACACCCATTCTATTGGCTGTGGCATCGATGATACGTTTGTTGGCTTGATGAGGCACTAACCAGGTCACATCATCTGCTGTAAGCTTGTTACGTTCCATAATTTCAGCAGCAACATTTGACATGTTGGTTACCGCATATTTAAATACTTGCGCTCCTTCCTGGAAAGCATAATGTTCTTTGTTGGTAACGCTTTCAATGGATGGAGGTCTACGACTTCCGCCGGCTTTTTGACATAAATAGTCTGCACCTGATCCATCGGTTTTAAGTATACTGTCCCTTACGCCTAGTCCTTCTGTGTTGGGTTCAAGTAACACGCAACCTGCACCGTCTCCGAAAAGGATACATGTTGCACGGTCTTCATAATTGACAATGGCCGACATTTTATCGGCACCCACTACAATTACTTTTTTGTATTTACCTGTTTCAATGAATTGACTACCTGTTGCCAGTCCGAATAAAAAACCGGAACATGCTGCGTTGAGGTCATAGCTGAATGCGTTTTTCAACCCGCACATGTCGCACAGTAAGTTGCCTGTAGCAGGGAAGATGTAGTCAGGAGTAGTGGTACAGCAGACCAGTAAATCAACATCCAAAGGATTGGTGTTGGTTTTCTGCAACAATTCCTTGATTGCCTTTTCCGCCATATGAGAAGTCCCTAGTCCTTCTCCTTTGAGTATTCTTCTTTCTTTGATTCCTGTACGAGAGGTAATCCACTCGTCGTTGGTCTCTACTTTAGATTCTAATTCTTTGTTGGTAAGTCTATAGTCGGGCACATATCCTCCCACACCGGTAATCGCTGCTGTAATCTTACTCATCTTAACTTGATTAGCTGTACGCTTTCTTTATCTTTTCTGTGATGTCTGATTTTACTAAGCCTTGTCCTTGTAGAATCATGTTTTTGATGGCTTTCGGAGAAGATGATCCGTGACCAATGATCACGTTTCCGTTAATCCCTAAAATTGGACTTCCGCCTACTTCTTCGTAATTAAACATACTGAAGAATGGATGTGTAAAACCTCGATCGTTGGTCAAGTTGTAAAAAGTCTCGGCCATTTTAAGGATTACATTTCCTGTATATCCGTCGCATACAATGACGTCGGCTTTATCATTAAAGATATCTCTACCTTCTATGTTCCCTACAAAATTAACGGCAGATTGTGTTTTAATAAGTCCGTGAGCGGCTTGAAGTAGAGTAGTTCCTTTCTCTTCCTCTTCTCCTAAATTCATTAGACCTATTTTGGGGTTTTCAATGCCTTGATAGTATTGGGCGTAAAGAGAGCCGATCACAGCAAATTGTGCCAATACTTCAGCTTTACATTCTGCGTTTGCGCCTACATCCAGTACGATACCAAAACGACCTGACTCTTTGGGAATGAATCCCGCAATACCAGGTCGAAGTACACCTTCAATAGCTTTTACACTGAATAGAGAACCCACCAACATAGCGCCTGTGTTACCGGCACTACAAAAAGCATCGATATCTTTGTTTTTCAACAAGTGAAATCCTGTATTGATGCTTGATTTGGGTTTTTGAGAAATAGCTTTGGTGGGGTGCTCTCCCATACCTACCACATCTGGGGCATGTATAATATGAAACGCAGAAGCATCCGCTCCAAGCGCAGAAAGCTGGGAGTGAATTTCTTCTTCTATTCCTATAAGTATAATGTGGGTACCTTGATCCACCGCTTTAGATGCCATCACAGCACCTTCAATGGTGGCACGAGGAGCGAAATCGCCCCCCATTGCGTCTAGGGCGACCTTCATCATTAAACGGCTACAGCTGTTTCGATTGCTAATTTACCTCTGTAGTGTCCACACTCAGAACAAACTCTGTGAAACAACACGGCAGATCCACAGTTTGAGCATTCCGTAAATTGGTTTGCTACTGCCTTATAATGTGTTCTTCTTTTGTCTCTTCTTGTTTTCGAAATTTTTCGCTTTGGATGCGCCATTGTTATATTCAGTTTAGATTATTCTTTAAATTTTTCAATAAAGCCCAACGTGGGTCTTCTTGATTTTCTGTTCCCTCTGATGTTTCATCGGGGGCAGTACCGCTTTGGTAAATTAGCCTGACCTCTTCATCATCATTTTTATCGTCCTGTTCAGTTTTAAAACGAGGATGACGTTTGACAATAGGAATGGCTATACCAATGAATTCATAAATGTATTGAGCAACATTGAACCTGTGTGTATCACGTGTTATACTGATGATCTCATCACTGATTTCAGCATTTTCTTCACCGTATTTCAGTAATAAGCGTTCATTGCTGTCAATGATTTCGTTGTACTCGTCCAACGACCGATCGCAGGTTAATACTACGGTTCCATTGATATCAAAGTGTAATTCCAGCGTACCCGGATGTTTCACCAAGGTTACTTTTGCCACCAAACTTCCTTTGGTTACGATACTATCTTCGAATTGAGCAAAGAAACTATCGTTTATATCGAACTGATATTCATATTCCTGATGAGGAAGATTGTAAATATCGATCTCAAATAACCTTAAATTAGCCATTACTCAATAGATAATAAGGCACAAATTTATAACTAAAAACGAATAAATAAAACAGATTGACCTGTTTTCCTTTCAAAAGCCCTTTTAAGCCTTTACAAGGGCAGCTTCGTTTCTGTTTTTTAGAATGTCTAAACCTCTATAGACGGCTTCCCGGAATGAAGACTCGTCGGCTAAGTTTTTGCCTGCCAGGTCATAAGCCGTTCCGTGATCGGGAGAAGTACGTACAATAGGAAGTCCTGCCGTAAAGTTTACTCCCGATTGAAAATCAATGGTTTTAAAGCCTACAAGACCTTGGTCGTGGTACATGGCCACTACACCATCAAAATGTCGGTATGTGCTGGCCGCAAAAAAGCCGTCGGCAGGGAAGGGACCTTCTAATAAGGCTCCTTTTTCTTTCCATTCCTTAATCAGCGGAGCAATGATTTTTTCTTCTTCTTCTCCTAAAAGACCTTTTTCTCCTGCATGTGGGTTGAGTCCCAATACCGCTATTTTGGGTTTTTTGATGCCAAAGTCTTTTTTCAAGCTTTGTGTCAAAATGGTGATTTTTTTAGTCAGTAATTCCGGAGTAATCATGGCGGCTACATGCTTCAGAGAGACATGAGCGGTAACCATACAAATACGCATGGATTCACCGGTCATGAGCATCAGGGGCTCGGTATTGGTAAATTGAGCAGCCAGGTATTCGGTATGTCCGGGAAAGTTGAAATTGTCGTTTTGAATATTTTTTTTGTCTAAAGGCGCTGTCACCAAGACTTGAACTTTACCGCTTAAGGCATCTTTAGTCGCTTCTTCCAAGGATATGAAAGCACATTTACCTGATTCTGCTGTAGGAGTGCCAGGATGTATTTCATAATCGTTTTCCCAACATACTTTGATGTTGACTTTGCGGTGGGAAACTTCATCGATGGATTTGATCGAATGAAAGCTTACTTCTTCGTGTGCGATCAGTTTTTTATAACGTGCAAAAATTTTAAAGTTAGCATAAATGACAGGGGTACATAATTTTAGAATTCTTGGATCGGCAAAGGTTTTCAGAATGACTTCTGGTCCGATACCATTAAAATCACCAATACTGATGGCTACCAATGGTTTTTCTGTTGAAACTGTACTCATTTTTAATACAACTAAAGTGTAATTAGTCCACAAAACTAATAAATAATACCGATTGTGTAGTCCTAATCCTTTTAAATTCAAGTTCAGGCGTTGTTGTGAAAATGACTTCTTATGAAAAGAGACGAGCAGAGGGGAGCTTGATAGAAAGAAAAACTCCCAACCGAAGAAGAAGGGAGTTTTTACCTGCAAAAGATGTAAATACGACGGATATGGCGTAACTTACCGCCGTATTGTGTTACCCGAGTTAATACCTCCTCATGTTCAAAAGTAACCCCATGGAAATCAAGAAATTTGATAAAGTAACACCTAAGAAATCGCTAGGACAACATTTTTTGCATGACTTACACATTGCCGAACGTATTGTGGATAGTTTGACTTTGGTTCCAGAAGGAAAAAAAGTGTTGGAGATTGGTCCAGGTATGGGGGTACTGAGTCAGTATTTACTTCCTAAAGAGCACCTGGATTTGTATGTGGTAGAAATTGATCGTGATTCGGTGGATTATTTGAATCGACATTATCCTGCGCTGAAGGGTAAAATTTGGAGTAGGGATTTTCTTAAAATGACAAGTGAAGATTTATTCGATGGGAAAGAGCCTTTCTCATTGATTGGTAATCTTCCATACAATATTTCATCGCCTATCTTTTTCAAGGTATTGGAGATGCGTGATCGTATTCCTCAAGTGGTATGCATGATCCAAAAAGAAGTTGCGGAGCGTATTGCTGCTCCTCATGGGAGTAAAACCTATGGTATACTCAGTGTGTTGATGCAGGCATTTTATAAAGCTGAATATCTATTTACAGTGAACGAGGGGGTATTCACTCCTCCTCCAAAGGTAAAGTCAGGGGTTGTGCGGTTTACCCGTTTGGAAAATAAAGAAATCGACTGCGATGTCAAGCATTTTTTCAAAGTGGTCAAACAAGGTTTTAGCACGCGTCGTAAGATGTTGCGTAATGCGTTGAAAAGCTTTAATTTGCCGCCCGAATTGCACGATCATCCTTATATGGATAAAAGAGCAGAACAATTGTCCGTACAAGATTTTATTGTCTTGACAAATTTAGTATTTCCTAAAGCGTAAGTATGGCTTTCGAGATGACCACAGATTTTATAGAAGAGTTGATGGAATTGATCAATTCGGAAAAATCTACGGAGGTGTTGAATTTATTTCAAGACCTTCCGGAACAGGATGTCTCTGCCGTTTTACTTGAATTGGAATATGAGCAAGCGGCATACGTATTGCGTTTGTTCGATACGGAGTTTGGAGCTCAGGTACTCAAAGAATTGGAACCTGATTTTAGAAAAAAAATCATTAAAGGTTTTTCGTCGGCTGAAATTGCGGGGTACATAGAATTTATTGTTTCGGATGATGCGGCTGATATCATCAATGAACAATCGGTAAAAACAGGTGAAGAGGTGGTGATGCTACTCAACAACAAAGAGAAAGCCAACTACATCCGAGACCTGTTGCACTATGACGATGATTGTGCCGGGGGCTTGATGGCGAAAGAATTGATTAAGGCCAATATCAATTGGACAATCAAACAAACCATTGAAGAAATCAGAAAGCAAACCCGCGCAGTAGAAAAAATATATTCTGTTTATGTGGTCGATAATGCCGATCGCTTGCTCGGAAGAGTGTCGCTCAAGCGCATCATTCTTGCCGATGATAATGCTTTGATTTCAGACATTTACGAAGATGAAATCATCTCTGTAGAGTCTTATTTACATGAAGTGGATGTGGCTGAAATCATGCGTAAGTATGACTTGGATGCTGTACCCGTAGTCAATATTCAAGGACAACTCTTAGGTCGTATTACCATTGATGACGTAGTCGATGTAATTACAGAACAAGCCGATTTGGAACGTCAGGCCATGGCCGGTATTTCTGATGATGTAGAAGAAGATGATACCATTTGGCTCTTGTCTCGAAGCCGGTTACCTTGGCTCATCATTGGTATGGCAGGAGGGCTTACGGGGGCACGTTTTTTAGGCTTGTTTGAACATTTTATTGCTTTGGTTCCAGCCATGGCTTTCTTTATTCCATTGATTACGGCAACAGGAGGAAATGTAGGAATCCAATCGTCTTCCTTGGTGGTGCAGTCTTTAGCGCGAGGAAATGCCGACGATAGTTTTAGCTTTTCTCGTTTCTTTAAAAGTTTTCTTGTTTCTCTGATCAATGGATTGGTCTTAGCGTTATTGGTCTTTGTGATGAATTATTTCTTTGGAGAAGACCCTCGTATGGTATTGGTGGTTTCTTTCTCACTCTTAAGTGTCGTGGTGGTGGCCTCTTTCTTAGGAACGATTACCCCTTTGATTTTAGATCGATTTCATATTAATCCAGCCATCGCATCTGGCCCTTTCATTACGACAGCCAACGATTTGATTGGCTTAGCTATTTACTTTAGTCTGGCGTATTTATTGTATTGATTTTGTGTTGTAGCGTATGAAGTTTTTAATTGTAGATGATTTGCATCCCAGCATTTTTGATTACTTGAAAAAAGCTGGTGTAGCCTGGGATTACCAACCCGATATTTTACCTGCTGAAGTGAAAGCCTTATTACCAAACTATGAGGGATTGATTGTGCGCAGTAAGGTGTTTGTTGATGAGGAGATGTTGAATGCGTCTTCTTTAAAAGTAATAGCAAGAGCTGGAGCAGGGGTGGATAATATCGATGAAACAGCATTGGCGAAAAAAGAGATTGTTTTAATCAATGCTCCGGAAGGGAATTGTGATGCTGTCGGTGAACATGCGATTGGACTCATTTTAGCCTTGTTGAATAATTTTAGAAAATCTGATCATGAGTTGAGCCGCTACGAGTGGATTCGTGAAGGAAACAGAGGCTATGAACTCAGTAGTTTTACGGTTGGTGTTATTGGTTACGGATACATGGGAAAGGCTTTATGCCAAAGGTTATTAGCATTTGGGTGTAAGGTCATTGCGTATGATAAACAAGCTCTAAGGGATGTTCAGGATGGAGTTACCATGGTCTCTTTAGAACAGTTAAAAGAACAAAGTGATCTTGTCAGTTTACATGTTCCATTGATCCCAGAAAATAAGTATTGGATTAACGGACCGTTTTTGGAAGGCTTTAAAAAGAACATCTGGCTGATCAATACCAGTCGTGGAAAGGTGGTGAAAACAGAAGATATACTGCCTTTATTGGATTCAGGCAAATTAAGAGGGCTTGCATTGGATGTTTGGGAGAATGAAAATCCTAAAACCTTTAGCCCTGAGGAGAAAATGCTGTTTGATCGTTTATTGAGCTATCCTCAGGTTATGATGACACCTCACGTGGCGGGTTGGACATTTGAGTCTTATCAAAAGATTTCGGAAACGATGGGTAGAAAAATAGTACAATGGGTCAATAAATCTTAGCCCGGGTTGAAAATCAATAGATTTTTACTAACTTTGATTTAAGAAAAAACGGTTTTACGGAAAAGCCGTTTTTTTTATTTTAATCGAATAGCATTATGAGTAAGGTTTCATATTACACACCAGAAGGATTACAAAAGTTAAAAGACGAGTTGTCTTATTTGAAATCAAAAGGTAGAGCAGACATGGCGAGGCAAATTGCCGAGGCACGTGATAAAGGTGATTTAAGTGAGAACGCAGAATACGATGCGGCTAAGGATGCTCAAGGGTTATTGGAAATGAAAATTTCTAAAATGGAAGACCTTGTCGCCAATGCCCGACTATTGGATGAATCAAGTATTGACATCTCTAAGGTTTCTATTTTATCGACTGTTAAAATCAAAAATAAAAAGAACGGAGCGACAGTGGTTTATACCATTGTATCGGAAGAAGAGGCAGATTTAAAAGCAGGTAAGATTTCTGTGAAGTCTCCTATTGGAAGTGGTATTTTAGGGAAGAAAGTAGGAGAGTCTGCTTTAGTAGAAGCACCTGCCGGGAAAATGGAATTTGAAATTATAGAAATTACCAGGTAATCGGTATTGGGGATGGCGAGTATTTTTACAAAAATTGTAAATGGAGAAATTCCTTGCTATAAAGTAGCAGAGACAGATCGTTACCTCGCATTTTTAGACATTATGCCTTTGGTAGAAGGTCATACGTTGGTTATTCCTAAACAAGAGATTGATTACATCTTCGATTTAGACGATGAATTATTGTCTGGACTTTTACTTTTTGCAAAGCAGGTAGCTGCAGGCATACAAGAGGTGATTCCTTGTAACCGCATTGGGGTTTCAGTCATAGGATTGGAAGTTCCACATGCGCATGTACATTTGATTCCTATGAATGTGGTCAACGATGTTAATTTTGCGAATCCTAAGTTGAATGTATCGAAGGAACGTATGCTTGAATTGTCGACTCAAATTGCTACGGCCGTGAAGCTTTAATGTAAAGCTTCGTCTAAACTTTCTAAAAGAATACCACAAGCTTTTTTAATTTCTTCTTCTGTAATGATTAACGGAGGAGCGATGCGCAGTGCGGTATCTTTAAACAAAAACCAGTCGGTCAGTACTCCTCTTTGCAGTGCAGCGGCAATTGTTTTTTGAACTAAGTTGGCATCACCCAATTCTAAAGCCATCATCAACCCTTTACCTCGTATTTCTAAAATCGCTTGATGTTGAAGTAGCTTACGGAATAGAAGTTCTTTTTTCTTTGCCGCAGTATGTAGCTTTTGATCCAGAATCAAATTTAGGGTAGCGAAGGAAGCCGCACAACTTACAGGATGTCCGCCAAACGTGGTAATATGACCTAAGAAAGGATTGTGGGTTAAGGTTTCCATAATTTCTGTACGCGAAATAAAAGCACCAATGGGCATACCTCCACCCATGCCTTTGGCACAGACTAAGATATCGGGTGTAATACCCAATGCTTCAAATGCCCAGAAGCTGCCTGTTCTTCCAAAACCTGTTTGTATTTCATCCAGAATTAAAAGCGTGCCAGTTGCTTTGCAACGTTGAGCCAGTTGTTGGAAATAAGCCTGATCCGCTTCTACCACACCCGCTTCTCCCTGTATGGTCTCTATGACCATGGCTGCAGTCTGATCGGTGATGAACTGAAGGTCCTCAATATGCCCAAATCGTATATGAGTAATGCCGGGTAAAAGAGGCCTGAAGGCTTGTTTGAAAAATTCATTGCCCATAATCGACAAGGCTCCGTGCGAAGAACCATGGTAAGCTTGAAGGCAAGAACATATATTTGTACGACCAATATAGCGCTTGGCTAGTTTTAATGCTCCTTCTATAGCTTCGCTTCCTGAATTGACAAAATATACCCGATCCATCCCTACGGGTAAGGTCTTGCTGATGGCTTGGGCCAAGTTGACTTGTGGAGATTGGATGAGTTCACCGTAAACCATCAGATGCATGTATGTTTCCGCTTGTTGTTGTACTGCTTTTACGACATCAGGATGACAGTGTCCTACATTACTCACGGCGATACCTGAAATAAGGTCTAGTATTTCCTTGCCTTCAGGTGTGTACATGTATACCCCTGAAGCTTTATAAACTTCAATAGCCAGTGGTGTAGTGGAAGTTTGGGCGAGGTGGTTTAAGAATAAAGAGCGTTGCGTAATCATAGTTCAAATATACTCGCTATAAAACAAAAAAGGATACCACAGATGCAGTATCCTTTTCTAAAGAGAATAAAAAAATTAGTGTTTAGTGGCCTTAGCTGTACTGTCTTTTTTCTCTTTTTGTTCAAAACTGTCCAATGGTGGAGGTAAATCACTGATGTCTGATTGTATAATTTTACTTTCTTTCGAAAGGATATCATTGATTTGTTCTGTTCCGAAATAGGAATATGAAAATACGACTAATGCTAAACTGGCAACAGCAACACCTACCCATGCTAAAGACTTTTTAGGAGTCAAAACAGGCGAAGAAGTACTGGCTTTTTTAGCAAGAATTTCAAGGTATTGTTCTTCAAAAAACTGATCAGGGACGGTATATATGTTCTTTTGCCCTGCTTTTTTTAATAGGCTTCCAGGGGTATTTTCCATAATACGCCCTTCGAGCTTTTCGAAGTAAGCATCAGGTGTAGTGAATGGATGTTTGAACTTGTTCGTCATGACCTTGTCCCTTTATACCCTTTTGACAATCAAAAATATTATTGGTTTAAACTGGCGTTTAAGTAAGCTTCTACTTTTTTCACGGCGTGGTGATATGAAGCTTTAAGGGCTCCTACGGAAGTTCCTAAAATAGAAGACATTTCTTCGTAAGGCATTTCTTCAAAATACTTCATATTGAATACTAAACGTTGTTTATCGGGTAAGGTCAAAATTGCTTTTTGAAGGCGTATGCTTATTTCATCACCGTCGATTAATGAACCTGAATCTAATTTAGCATGAAGTTCTTTGGTGAGGTCGTAAATGGGTATGAAGAGTACTTTTTTCTTTTTCTTGATGAAGTTCAGGCATTCATTACTGGCGATGCGGTATATCCATGTGTAAAGACTGGAATCTTCCCGGAATTTATCGAGGTTGTTCCATACTTTAACAAAAACATTTTGAGTTAAATCATTGGCATCGTCGTGGTCTACCACCATTTTTCGGGTCAACCAATATACTTTTTTTTGGTATTTGGTCACCAGGAGGTTGAAGCCATAATGTTTTGACTCTTCCTTGTTGAACAGCGCTATGATTTCTTTGTCTTCCAATGTATGCTTGTATAAAAAAGCTGAATCGTATGGTCGATTCAGCTTTGAATATACTAATTTTTAAAGAATTCCCTATTTTTTTCGTTGAATAGCCTTTAAAGAAGCTTCTACAATATGATGGGCGGTGAGGCCATATTTTTCCATCAATTGATCGGGGGTTCCACTTTCTCCAAATGTGTCTTGTGTTCCGATCATTTCTAAAGGAGTAGGGTTGTTGATGCTTAAGGTACGGGCAATGCTTTCTCCTAGACCTCCTAGTATATTGTGTTCTTCGGCAGATACGGCACATCCTGTTTTTTTAACAGAATCTAATATTGCTTTTTCGTCTAGAGGTTTGATGGTATGTATATTGATGATTTCAGCAGAAATACCTTTTTCAGACAGGATCTCACCTGCTTTAATTGCTTCCCATACCATATGACCTGTCGCAAAAATACTGACGTCTTTTCCTTCGTTGACCATCCAGGCTTTACCGATTTTAAATTTTTGGTTGGGATCTGTGAAAACAGGAATGGCTGGTCTTCCGAAACGTAAGTATACAGGACCTACATAATCGGCAATCGCTTTGGTTGCGGCTTTGGTTTGGTTGTAGTCGCAAGGATTAATGACCACCATGCCAGGCAACATTTTCATGAGTCCTAAGTCTTCTAAGATCTGATGTGTTGCTCCATCTTCACCGAGTGTTAATCCGGCATGCGAAGCGCAGATTTTTACGTTTTTTTCAGAATAGGCAATCGATTGTCTGATTTGATCATACACTCTTCCGGTGGAAAAGTTGGCGAAGGTTGATGTGAATGGAATTTTTCCACCGATGGTCATACCTGCCGCGATGCTGATCATATTGGCTTCTGCGATGCCTGTCTGAAAGAAACGATGAGGAAATTTCTCTTGGAATTTTTCCAGTTTAAGTGAGCCGGTAAGGTCGGCACATAAAGCCACTACGTTAGGATGTGTGGCTCCAAGTTCAGTCATGGCATCCCCAAATCCTGAACGTGTATCTTTTTTTTCTGTGAACGTATATTTTTTCATGGTTTGAATGCTTAGGTAAAATCAATAATCGCCAAGGGTTTCTTCTAATTGAGACAATGCTCGAGAAAGCTCTTCGTCGTTAGGGGCAACACCATGCCATTTATGATGACCGGTCATGAAGTCTACTCCATGTCCCATGTTTGTTTTCATGAGTACAAGCGATGGTTTGCCTTTTACTTGTTGGGCTTTATTGATCGCTAATTCAAGTGATTCGAAATCGTTGCCGTTGGCATCAATAACTTCCCATCCGAAGGCTTTGTATTTACCTCCCAGGTCTAATAAATCCATGACATCACTCAATGGCCCATCAATTTGTTGTCCATTGTAATCGATAAAGGCAATCAGGTTATCCACTTTGTGGTGTGCTGCATACATGGCTGCTTCCCACACTTGTCCTTCCTGTTGTTCCCCGTCGCCCATCAGCACATACACTTTTTGGTCGTCGTTGTTTAGTTTTTTTGCTTGAGCAACACCTACGGCAACGGATAGTCCTTGACCCAAAGAACCACTGGCCATACGAACACCTGGCAAGTGGGAATGAGGAGTAGGGTGTCCTTGGAGTCTGGAATTGATTTTTCTGTGCGTAGCTAATTCTGCTACGCCAAAATATCCGGCACGAGCAAGTGTGCTGTATAGTCCTGCACTGATGTGACCGTTAGAAAGTAAGAAAATGTCTTCTCCTATACCATCCATGTTAAACAGTTCCGGTCTGTGTTTCATGATTTTAAAATAGAGCAGTACAAACAGTTCTGTACAACCTAATGCTCCTCCTGGATGTCCGCCTTTGGCTCCATGAACCATACGAAGTATGTCTCTTCTTACCTGCGATGCAACGCGTTCTAATTCTTTTTGTTCAGGCATAGTATTGGTATGTTATTTTATTTTATAATTTGAGAGGTATGCGCTTTGGTATTTACTTTTTGTATGATGTCACTGATGATTCCTTTTTCATCGATGATGAAGCTTGTACGTGCTGTTCCCATGTACGTTCTTCCATACATCGATTTTTCTACCCATACACTATAAGCTTCATGTATCGTTTTTTCCGTATCAGCAATCAAATCAAAAGGAAGGGTATATTTTTCCTTGAATTTTAAATGCGACTTTTCATTGTCCGAACTGATGCCGATAATTTCGAATCCTGCTTTTTTCAACGCTCCTATGTTGTCTCTAAGGTCACAGGCTTGAGCAGTACAACCTGGAGTATTGTCTTTGGGGTAAAAATAAAGTACAAGCTTTTTACCTTTAAAATCACTTAAGCTTACGACTTTCCCGTCTTGGTTTTTGCCTTTAAAGGCCGGCGCTTTATCGCCAATGTTTAGACTCATGGAATGGTAATGGTTACGGTTTTACTATTCAGTGATTTGTCGGTCACTTCCAGTGTTAATGTTCCTTTTATTTTTTCTCCGGGTACTTTAGTTTCTGACCAAAGTCGTGCCGTTTTATGATCGTAATTCATCAGGATCCACTTACCGTTCAATTCTGCTCGGAATGATTTGATTCCTGATTGCAGGTCGAATACCGAAAATTCAACTTTAGAGTTGGTGACTTTTTTAGTTGTAATTTGTGGGGCAACGATGTCCTTGCGTACCGTAAATTTACCTAAATATTTGATATCATATAAGATATTATTGTCATTCCATTCTCCTCCCTCAAATTTGTGATTCTTTCCTCCATTGACACTGTATATATAGCACTGTTCCGATTTATTATCGACGTGTTGGGGGCAATATTTAACGTTCACTTTTCCGAAAATGGGGGTGGACGGAGAGCTGATTTCGAAAACCTCTTGTCCTTCTTTGATGGTATGATTTTTTACTTGCAAGTAAAGGGTGTCGAACAATGTCGTATCGGCAAAGCCTATGGATAAATTTTGGTAGTTTAAGGTGTAACTTTTCCCTGGAGGGATCGCAGCTACAAAGTTGAAGTTCTCCTTGTAATTAAAGCATTGTATGGAATCGGGTAGGCCTTTTCTGAGGTCATAGAGGTATATGTTCATCAAGTGAATGCGGTAAGCAGGTGTGATAGGGATCTCTTTTCCTTTCAGGAACAAGGATGCTTTTTCATCGGGTTGTGCAGGACAGGCGATCACAAGTGTGTTTTCATCCACTTTAGAACCTGGTGTTAGTACGGCAGAAGAAAAGATGGTTTTATTTTCAGGAGCATGGCCTTTGATGCTACATTTTAAAATGCTTTTATTCCCAAAGGTATCGTATATTCTAATTTCTATGTGTTTGGTTTCGTTGGGAGCTATACTTAATCGGCCTCTGTTACGTATTTTTTTGTAGGTAGAAAGTTTGTTTCCGTCTGCAATGTAGCAACGTTCCAGGCGTTGTCTGTGGCTTACCAAATGTTCGTAGTCGATATGTACATTGATGTATTTACTTTCATCGAAAGTAAAAGTTTCGATGTTGTGGTAAAAGACCTCTTCTCCATCGACAAATAATTCGATGCAATTGATGCCATATATATTGGATGTTTCATTCATTCTATCGTGTACCTTAATTTCGATCCCTACTGATCCGAATGCTTCAATTGGATTGGCAATTTGGTAGGTTCCGTCGGCCTTTTTGCTGGTTACCCATTCTTTTAAGGCATATTCATTTTGTACTCTGGAATGGATGTTTAAAGGGCGTACCGCTATTTTTTGAAAAACAGGAGGCAGGTTGTCTTTGATTTCTGAAAATCCAAATAGAAGAGGATTGAGGACATGTTCTAAGGAATCCCGGACTTCAAAATGTAAATGAGGACCTCCTGAGCTCCCTGAATTTCCTGACTTGGCGATGATGTCTCCTTTTTTTATCTTGATCAAGTTTACAGGAAGCTCATGATCGAGTTCAAAGGTTTCATTTTCGTACTGGAAATTGAGAACGTAATTTTTGATGGGATCAGAGAACCGTTCTAAGTGTGCATACACGGTAACTAATCCGTTGGGATGTGTAATGTACAGGGTGTTGCCATAGCCATAAGAGGAAACACGTACACGAGAGATGTAACCATCTTGGGCTGCATACACGGGTAATCCAATGGCAAAATCTGTTTTGATATCGAGACCGGCATGAAAGTGGTTGGGCCTTAATTCCCCCATGTTGGCAGACAGGTAATTAGTTTGACCGGGTTTAATGGGGAATAAAAAATATCCTTTTACAGGAGCTTGTGCATAGGATGTCAGGCTTAGTACTACTATGCTGAACGTGAATAAGAAATGTCGCTTGTTAAGTAAGGTATGCATTATTTGATCTCAAAGTCGAGCATTTCTTTATCTTCTAAATAGGCTACAAGACGATCTCCTATTTTTATGGAACTGACACCACTTGGTGTACCGGTAAATATGATATCACCTTTTCGTAAGGTGAAGAATGTAGAGATATAAGCGATGATATGAGCTATACTGAAATTCATATCCGCTGTATTTCCTTGTTGTACCAACTGGTTGTTGATTTTTAAAGAAAAGCCTATGTTGTTCACGTCTTTAATGTGCTGAATATCGATCCATTCAGAAAGGGGAGCAGAACCATTGAATCCTTTGGCAATATCCCAAGGAAGACCTTGTGCTTTCAACTCATCTTGCAGGTCTCGTGCGGTAAAGTCGATACCAATGCCTATGGCATCGTAATATTTAGGAGCGAATTTTTCGTCGATGTTTTTACCCTCTTTTGAAATGCGAATCACCACTTCTACTTCGTGGTGTATGTCTTTGGTAAATGTGGGGTAATAGAAAGGCGTATTGTTGCGCAGCAGAGCAGTATCTGGTTTGGTAAAAACAACAGGGGCTTTCGGTTTTGCGTTATTTAATTCGGCAATATGGTCTTGGTAATTTCTCCCAATAGCAAATATTCTCATGAGAGCAGAACTTATCTGTTTTTCAATTCGTCTAATTTAATTTGAGTCAATCTCTTTTTGGTATCAATAGAGAAATCTCCTTTCATGATCCAGTCGTAATAAGATGGATCTCTTTTCAAGACATCGCTAACCAGGGTGCCTTTGTATTTGCCAAAGTTAAATACAATTTTGCCTTGGTCGTTGAATACCATTCTTCCTGCTAAGTCTACCATGTTCGATGCGGAAAGATCATGTAAGGTTTGTATATCGTTTTTAATCGGAACATATTCTTTCCCATTACGATCTTTCATGGTTTTGTCTTGGTACTTGGCTACTTGTGCCTTTAGTACTTCAAATGTCGCCAAGGTATCAGCTTCTGCACTGTGTGCATTTTCCAGGTCTTGGTTGCAATAAAATTTGTAAGCAGCACTGAGCGTACGAGGTTCCATCATGTGGAATATCTTTTGTGCATCAACCAGTTTTCTATTGGTGATGTCAAAGTCTACTTCTGCACGGTGAAATTCTTCTTGTAACACAGGAACGTCGAATTTCAAGATGTTAAAGCCTGCTAAATCACACCCTTTTAAAAAACTATTGAAACTATGAGCCAAGTCTTTAAATGTGGGTTTGTCTTCAATGTCTTTTTGGTAAATACCATGTATTAAGCTCGACTCAAGAGGAATAGGAATGGTAGGATTGATGCGTTCTGTTTTAATTTCAACATCATTGTTCCCGGGTAAAACCTTTACAATTGAAATTTCAAGAATACGGTCAGAGGTTACGTTGATGCCCGTAGTCTCAAGGTCAAAAAAAGCCAAAGGCTTGTGTAAATTCAAAAGCATAGGTTTATCGAATATGGAAAGTTGTTGTTGCACGGTTTAATTTTGACTTGTAATGGTGCTGGCCAATTGTTTGATGTCTAATCCCTGAAAATGTCCGGAAGACATCAGCAATAGGTTGGTGTCAGCCCATGTTTGTGACAAAAGAAATTTTTCTAAATCTGTGGGATTGGTAAATACTTTTAATTTTGGATTGGCAAAAGCATCTTTAATGTTGGCTTCTGTAATGGGTTCCAGTTTTTTGTGCGCAATGGTATCTGGGGAATAAAATACAATGGGTAAATCTGGTGCGTCGAATGTTTCTTTGTATTCAGCCAAAAAGTTTTTGTTCAGACTGCTGAAGGTATGTAATTCAAGTACCGCTACAAGTTTTGATTTCGGGTATTGTTTTTTTACTGCTGTTGCTGTTGCTACAAGTTTAGACGGTGCATGAGCGAAGTCTCTGAAGACGATTGAATGTGTTCCTTTACCCACGATCTCCAATCGTTTGGCTGCACCACTAAAGGAAGGAATAGCCTGGTAGAACATCTCGTCGGTGATGCCTAATTTGGTGCATACACTTTTGGCCGCACTGATGTTAAGCATGTTGTGTTCTCCGAATACAGCTACTTCAATTTTACCAAATTCCGTGACCAAATAGGTTTTACCGTCTTTGACTTCGTTTTTATGTTGACTGTATTCGATGCGTGTAATGTCTTCACGTTCTTTTTTACCGATAATGCCTGCTAAATCATCGTTGTCGGGATAGATGAGCATGCCCGCTTTCGGTGTAGAGTCTGCAAAGGCATCGAATTGTTTGACATAATCATCAAATGTAGGAAACACGTTGATATGATCCCAGGCAATACCACTGATGAGACCAATGTGGTGATGATAATGCAAGAATTTTGGACGTAAATCAATGGGAGACGAGAGGTATTCATCTCCTTCCAAGATGATGACAGGTGCGTCTTCTGTAATTTTTACAGGATTGTCGAATCCTTCAATCTGTGCGCCTACCATGTAATCAAAGTTTTTGTGATGAAATTTCATCACGTGCAAAATCATCGAGGTGATGGTAGTTTTACCGTGAGAGCCAGCAATCACAATGCGTTGTTTATCTTTCGACTGTTCGTAGATGAATTCAGGGTAAGAGTAAATAGGGACACCGAACTCTTTTGCTTTCAAAAGTTCTGGATTGTCGTTGCGTGCATGCATTCCTAATACAATACCATCTAAATCGGAGTTTATTTTTTCCGGAAACCAGCCTTGTTTTTCAGGTAAAAGACCTTCATTTTTTAGGCGTGTTAAAGAAGGTTCAAACACCTCGTCATCGGAACCTGTAATGATGTATCCTGATTTTTTAAGTGCTATGGCTAAACTATGCATAGCACTCCCGCCTATGGCAATAAAATGGATTTTTAATGCCTTCTCTTCCATTGTGTTTCAAGTTTTTAAAATCCAACAAAAATAGAAGAAAATAGCCCAGGAACAAACTTTATAAGATGCGGTGTTGATATAAAAAAGGATCAGTTTTCCACCTTAGAGCTCTTGGTCTGTTGGTATGTCGTGTGTAAATCTTAGGCCAATGATGAAACAGGCTCAAGAAAAACGGTTAAATTTGTGGTATGGATTTAGGAAAACCCAAGCCTCGTACGGTAGGCTCGAAGATCAATCAATTGTACCAAGACAAAAGCGCTGCTCCTGGTAAGTTACCACCTCAAGCCATGGACTTGGAGGAGGCTGTTTTGGGGGCTTTATTGTTGGAACGAGAGGCATTGACTACAGTCATTGAGATCCTAAAACCGGAAAGTTTTTACAAAGAATCTCACCAATTGATCTATAAGGCTGTTATTCAGTTGTATGATAAGTCGGAGCCCGTAGATTTGTTGACGGTTACCACTCAATTGAGGGAAAATGGGGATTTAGAGATTGTCGGTGGAGCATATTATGTTACTCAGCTAACGACTAAAGTCAATTCTGCGGTGAACGTTGAATTTCACGCCAGGATTGTAGCGGAGCAGTCCATTAAAAGAGATTTGATTCAAATTGCCACAGAGATTCACAACCAGGCATACGATGATACAACCGACGTATTCGATTTGCTGAATTTAGCAGAGAGTAGGTTGTACCAGGTTTCTGAAGCAAACATTCGTAAAAATTATGAGGACATGCGTTCTTTAATGGCTCAAGCCTTGAAAGAATTGCAAGCGAAGAAAGATCATGATGCGACGCTTACAGGTGTACCGAGTGGATTTACAAGTTTGGATCGAGTGACTTCCGGTTGGCAGAAGAGTGACTTAGTGATTCTCGCTGCGCGTCCAGGTATGGGTAAAACGGCTTTTGTTCTTTCTACAGCGCGTAATGCAGCGGTAGATCATAACCAAGGTGTTGCTATTTTCTCTTTAGAGATGTCTCGCATACAATTGGTTAATCGTTTGATTTCTTCCGAAGCAGAATTGGGGAGTGAGAAAATTCGGAAAGGGAATTTGGAAGAACATGAATGGGCTCAATTGCATCATAAAATTGCGAAAATCACCAGTGCTCCTATTTTCATAGATGATACACCTGCCCTGAGCATACGGGAATTACGTACCAAATGCAGGCGTTTGAAAGCCAAAAACGACATCAAGATGATCATCATCGATTATCTCCAATTGATGTCGGGAGAAGGAAATGCCAAAGGAAGCATGGGGAATCGTGAACAGGAAATCGCTGCGATTTCCAGGGCATTGAAGAATTTGGCCAAAGAGTTAGATGTGCCTGTTATCGCACTTTCCCAGTTGAGTCGACAAGTAGAAAACAGGCCAGATAAGCGACCTCAACTTTCTGATTTGAGGGAATCGGGTTCTATCGAACAGGATGCCGATATGGTGATATTCCTGTATCGTCCTGAATACTATAAAATAGATAGCGATGAAGCGGGTAATTCACTCAAAGGAGTAGGTGAGGTCATCATTGCGAAGCATCGTAATGGTAGCTTGGAAAATGTGCAACTCCGTTTTGTGGGCAATTACACGAAGTTTACCAATTTAGAAGATGTTTACGAGTCGGAAGATAACAGAGGATATGATCCGAATAATTTTGGCAACCCTGCCAAAACGTTCAGTAGTAAAATCAATGACCTTCCTAAATTGAAAGATGAAGACGAAGAAGAACCGTTCTAATATGTTAAAACTCCAGTTGTTCTAAGGCTGATTTTAATTCCCGTGTTGTTTTTTCGTTTCCTTGTTGAACACTTAATTCGATTCCTTTTCGAAGAATGAGGATGGCTCGTTCCTCTTCTCCTTTGTCGGCTAAAAAATGTGCAGCGGTATAGTACACAGGCAGGTAGTCGGCATGTGTGGTTAAGAGTTGTTCAAATAAAGTTTCTGCTTGTGCGGGCTCTTCTTTACTGTACTCCAACGCCAAACCATATACAGGAAAAGGATCAAGCGGGTCTTCTTCCTGAAGTTTTTTTAACATGTCAATCCTTTCTTTATTCATAATATTAGAATTTCTGTACAAAATATGTAACTTAAAATTATATTTTTAAGTTTAACATTAATATTATCACCCATACACCAGAAACTTTTTAATTCGCATATATGAAAATCTTAGTTTGTATTACCAATGTTCCTGACACGACGTCAAAAATTAGCTTTAGTGAAGATAAGAAAAAGTTTAACGATGCAGGAGTCCAATTCATTATAGGTCCCTACGATGAATATGCCTTATCCAGGGCGGTAGACATCAAGGAGCAAAATGGAGCTACGGTTGTTGTACTCAATGTGGGAGGAGCAGAAACAGAACCTGTTATTCGTAAAGCTTTGGCCATTGGTGCCGATGAAGCCATCAGAGTAAATGCTCAGCCTACCGATGCATGGTTTGTAGCCCAACAAATTGCTGCTGTAGCGAAAGATGGAGGGTATGATTTAATTTTGATGGGTAGAGAATCTATCGATTTTAATGGAGGAGTAGTGCATGGTATGGTGGCCGAATTATTGGAGATACCTTCGGTCTCTCCAGTGATGAAAATGGATATTGATGGAAACAAAGCCATCATGGCAAAAGAAATAGAAGGTGGTAAAGAATGGGTAGAATGTGTGATGCCTTTTGTTGCGGGTTGTCAAGAGCCCATTGCAGAATGGAAAATTCCAAACATGCGAGGAATTATGTCGGCCAGAACGAAACCTCTTCAAGTCGTAGAGCCTGTTGCTGTGGATAGCCATGTGGTATTTGACGAATTTAATTTACCTGCTCCTAAAGGGGCTTGTAAATTGGTTGATGCATCTGATCCTGCTCAATTGTTGAGCTTGTTGAAAAATGAGGCAAAGGTATTATAGGTAAGGTATTTAAAAAGAATGATCATGGCAGTATTAGTATTTGCAGAGGGATTAGATAAAAACATTAAGAAATCTTCCTTAGAAGCGGTTTCTTGTGGAGCGGCATTAGCAAGCAATTTAAATGTGGATTGCATTGCTGTAGCGATTGGAGAATATGATTCCAGTGTGTTACAAAATTTAGGAAAATCAGGAGCGAAAAAAGTGATTCATGTCGCTGAAGCAGCTTATCCTTCCGCAATGATGTATGCCGATGTATTGGCTGCGTGTGCGAAAGAACAAAATGCTTCGGTGGTATTGTTATCGAAATCGTCTTTAGTAGATGGTATTGTATCCCGTTTGTCGGTACAGTTGAATGCTTCTCTCGCTACAGGCGTCAATGCTGTACCAGAAGTATCGGGATCATCTCTGAAGGTGAAAAAATCTATTTATACGGGGAAGGCATTTGCCAGTATGAGTTTGAGTGGAGCCATGAAAGTCATCAGCTTGGCTAAAAATGCTTGTGCGGTGAAAGAAGATGGTGCCGCAGCAACTGTAGAAGTAAAAACATATGCGGTATCCGATGTTGCTAAAAAATTAGTACATCAAAAAGAAGAAAAAGCAAGTGGTGATATTTTATTGACAGAAGCCGATATTGTTGTTTCAGGAGGAAGAGGATTGAAAGGCCCGGAAAACTGGGGAATGATTGAAGAGTTGGCTAAAACATTAGGAGCAGCCACGGGTTGTTCTAAACCTGTATCGGACATGGACTGGAGACCACATCATGAACATGTTGGTCAAACAGGCGTAAAAGTAAGTCCAAATCTGTATATTGCGATTGGAATTTCGGGAGCTATTCAACACTTGGCAGGGGTAAGCAGCTCTAAAGTGATTGTCGTGATTAATAAAGATCCGGAAGCTCCGTTTTTCAAGGCCGCTGATTATGGTATTGTGGGAGATGCATTTGATGTAGTGCCGAAATTAATAGAAGCAGCAAAGAAGCTGTAAAACAGGTTTAGGGAAAGTGGATAAAATTAAGCTAGACATATTAGGTTTGTCTTCGAGTCAATCTCAATCGGGTTCCTTTGCTTTGGTGTTGGGAGAAGAAAATGGTAATCGTAGATTACCTATTATTATAGGGATGTTTGAGGCTCAAGCCATCGCTATAGAAATAGAAAAGGTTGTTCCTAATCGTCCTATGACACATGATTTGTTTAAATCATTTGCAGGGGCTTTTAATTATTCGGTAGAAGAAATACTGATTTCAGATTTAAAAGAAGGAGTTTTCTTTTCAAAAATTGTGTGTTCAGATGGAATCAGACAAGTAGAAATTGATGCACGTCCTTCTGATGCGATAGCGATTGGTATTCGTTTCGATGTGCCCATTTATACTTATGAAAGTATTCTTTCTGAAGCTGGGATTGTGTTGAACGAATTTAACGATGACGAAGATGATGAAGAGGAAGATGACGACATGGACGCTTCCGATGAAGATGCGCTCGTGGAAAAAGAAGTCACTAAAGTTTCCTCTTCAGACGATAGCATTAAAAATTACTCTATAGAACAGCTTCGGGTGATGTTAGATGATGCCATTCAAAAAGAAGATTATGAAAAGGCCGCTAAAATTCGAGATGAGCTGAATAAAAGAAATTAAAGCATCTTTAAGTTAATTTTGAGGATAAAAAGCCCTGTTTCTAAATTTAGGAACAGGGCTTTTACATATCGGTTCAGTATTAATGTTTGAACATTGTATTTTTTATAATGACTATCCAGATATCGTAATTTCTTCTTAGCAAGAGTTGCTCCGCACGCAGTAACGTATTATGACATTGCGGAGAACTCTTGCTGGGACTTTATGCGACGGCCGAGTTCTTCTGATTCAAACCTCCATTTTCTATATCCTCTTCTGTACTCAGAAGCAACTCGGCCTGATAAAGTTCATCTACATGAACAGGGATTTTTTGTTCCGACATGCATATTTAAACATTTTATTTTTTCATTTTTATAAAAGGCTTTTAACGCTTTTAAAGGCTGTTTTTATTCGTTTTGGACAATTTTTTATTGGTTAAGTGTAATATTTTACCCTTCTCATGGTAGTATATCATATAAGGTTAAATTTTTCCGGATATCAACTTAAAACCAAGCGTTATGAAAAACATCTACATGATTTGTGTACTCAGTATTTTGGTACTGTTTAGTACTTCTTATGCCCAAGACTTGAAACCGGATGGGGATCCTGTTTCATTAGGTAGTCTTACTGGTCTGGTGAACCAGATCAACACGAAGGTTAATGCTTCAAATGGGAGAGAAGTAAAGACTCATTTGGCATTGAAGGTCGGAGCTGCTAAAACTTTTGATGCGACTGTCAATTTCAATAAGACCGATGCTGCGAGCAGCTATGTGGTTGGAGAAATTGAGGGGCAGAAGGGATCTTCTTTTTACCTGGACATTAATAATGGTTCGGTAAGAGGAAACATTATTTTGAAAAATAAGAGACAGGCTTACGAATATTATTCCGATGAACAAGGTAATGCTTATGTAAAAGAAGTAGATATCAATAAGTTATTGTGTGTTGATTATGATCAGTTACCAGAAAAAGAAAAAACACCGTCGTCTTTAAAACAAGCGGCAGTAGCAGCAGCGAATAATCTACAAAGTTTACCAGGAGCTCCTGGGTGTGTATTATTGGATTTCGACGGAGAATATGTGGTGGGTACACCATGGAATGGTGGAGTAGGGATCAATGCTGCACCTGCGGGTATGAGTGATGCGGCCATCACGGAAGCATGGGAGTTGGTCAGCGAAGACTTCCGTCCATTTAGATTAAATGTAACGACAGATGCTAATGTGTTTAATTCATATCCTAAAAACAGAAGGATGAGATGTATTTTTACGCCCACTAAAACTGTAGCGCCTACTGCTGGAGGTGTGGCTTATATTGGATCGTTTAGTTGGAATGACGATACACCTTGTTGGGTATTTATTTTAAGTGGCAAGTCAGGTGGAGAAGCTGCTTCTCACGAAATTGGTCATACCTTCGATTTACGTCATGATGGAAGAACAAATCCTGTAGAAGGCTATTATCAAGGACATGGAAACTGGGCTCCGATTATGGGGGTTGGTTATTATAGACCCATTTCTCAATGGAGTAAAGGTGAATTTGCAAATGCTGACAATACACAAGATGACTTAGCCGTTATTGCTGGTACGAAATTCGGAGTAGGCTATAGAAATGATGATCATGGAAATACAATCTCTACCGCCAAAGCCTTGGTGGTAACGTCTACAGGTAGCGTGGTTGCAGCCAATAATACAGGGGTAATCGAAAGAACAAGTGACCTGGATTTTTTCTCTTTCAATACTTCAGGTGGTAATATTTCTTTGAATGTAAATACGGTTTCAAGACATGGGGATTTGGATGTCTTAGTAAGACTATACACGCAATCAGGTACAGAAATTGGGGTGTTCAACCAGGATGGCTTGAATGCAACGGTGACAGCAAGCCTGGGCGCAGGAACGTATTATATTTCAGTAGATGGTACAGGTTTTGGAAATCCTCTGAATACAGGGTATTCCGATTATGCGTCTCTGGGTTCTTATACGATTTCTGGTACCATTCCGAATGCTACGGTATCTCTTCGTAATCCGGAGAATCCAGCAGGTACAGTAGCTGGGTTGGATTATAAGTATTACGAAGGCAATTGGAATGCGTTACCTAATTTTGCGTCTTTAACAGCAGTGAAATCAGGTACCGTGACTACGGTTGGACTTTCTCCGAGAAACAGAGACGATCAGTTTGGGTTTAGTTTTACGGGTTATATCAATGTACCAACGGATGGTTCTTATACTTTCTATACCTCTTCTGATGATGGCAGTAGATTATATATAGGTACGACTTTGGTCGTTGATAATGATGGATTACATGGTAATCAGGAAAGATCAGGAACGATTGGATTGAAAGCGGGTAAACATGCCATGACCATTACGTTTTTTGAACAAGGAGGAGATCAGGTATTAACAGCAAGCTATAGTGGTCCTGGGATCAGCAAACAAACCATTCCTGCTTCTGCTTTATTTAGGGTTCCTGTAGTGGTGACAAGAGCAACAGTATACCAACATTGTGATTACAGTACTGCTGGGTATGGGATTAATTTGGCAGCAGGTACCTATACTACAGCTCAAATGCAGGCTCTTGGTATTTTAAATAATGATATTTCTTCTTTAAAAGTGACGAGTGGCTATGAAATTGTATTGTATGATTTGGATAATTTTCAAGGGGCTTCTCAAATTTTCAGATCAGATGTTTCTTGTTTAGTCAGTCACGGTATAAACGATTGGGCATCCTCTATTGTCGTGCGGACTATAACTGTGAGCCCGAATCAACCGCCAACAGTCAGCATTACTTCTCCATCGAATAATGCCAGCTTTACTGCACCGGCAAGTATCACCATCAATGCAAATGCATCGGATGCAGATGGTACGATCAGTAAGGTTGAATTTTATAATGGTACCACCTTGTTGAATACGGATACATCATCTCCTTATTCTTTTGCATGGACGAATGTGGAAGCTGGTAGTTATAGCATTACAGCGAGAGCAACAGATAATAGTGGTGCCGTTACGACTTCTACAGTGGTCAATGTCGTGGTGACTTCACCAACGAATCAATTGCCAACGGTAACGATTACTTCGCCAGCCCATAATGCCAGCTTTAATGCTCCTGCCAACATCACCATTACGGCCAATGCCAGTGATGCCGATGGCAGCATCAGTAAAGTGGATTTTTATATCGGTTCTACCTTGTTGTTCAGTGATGCTACAGCTCCTTATGGTGTAGTATGGGCTAATGCTACAGCGGGTACGTATAGTCTTACCGCCAGAGCTACGGATAATAGTGGAGGCGTTAGAACATCTTCAGCCGTAACCGTAATCGTTAAAAATGTCACTACAGATGCTTGTGCTTCTATTGCGCAATATGTAGAGAATGGAGGTTATGTTGCAGGTTCAATTGTTAAAAACAGTGGAAACCGATACGAATGTAAGCCATGGCCTTATTCTGGGTGGTGTAATGGTGCAGCATGGGCCTATGGAGCTGGTACAGGTATGTACTGGCAGGATGCTTGGATTCTTTTAGGATCTTGTCAGGCACAAGCCAGCAATGTTGATTTAACTTCATCGTCAGCTCAGGTCAACGAAAATGTATTGAGCAATGCACCTAATCCATTTGTTGGAAGCACGACTGTCGATGTTGTTGTGGCGGAAGCGGGACCTGTGTCTGTGAAAGTGTATGATAAAACAGGTCAAGTGGTTGCTGTTTTGGTAGATGATTACCTGAGTAGTGGTTCGCATCGCTTTGTTCTGGAAGGGGCTTCATTACCTTCCGATGTCTATATCGTAAGATATGAAAGCAATAGCCAGGTCATTACAAGGAAAGTGGTGAAAGGCCAATAGAAAATATGAATACATAAAAAGAAAGGACTTACATTCAGTTGTAAGTCCTTTCTTTTTGAGATTGATGCATAAAAAAGACCTAGTGTAAATCACTAGGTCTTTTTATTTAGAAGATGGATGTATCGATGGATGTGTCTCCTGAAGAGAAGAAATCATCGTCATCATCGTCATCGTGTGATTTTCTTGAAGGTTTGCTTGTATAGCTTTCTTCACGCGGTTCATCAAAGGCTTTTGGAGCATCAAAATCAATGATTGGAGTATCCAATAATTCTTCTTTTACTTCCGCTACTTTTTTAGGCTTAGGCGTTGCTTTTTTAGGCGCTGCTTTCTTTGGTGCAGGTTTACTTACTGCTTTAACAGCTTTTTTCTTGGCAGGAGCCGCTTTTTTAGTGGCTTTCGCTACTGCTTTCTTTTTCGCGGGTGCTGCTTTTTTCGCTGTTTTTTTTGCTACTGTTTTTTTCTTTGCAGAAGTTTTCTTTTTCGCCGCTGTTTTCTTTTTAACGGGCGCTGCTTTCTTCACAGCTTTTTTTGTTACAGTCTTCTTTTTGGCCACAGTGGCCTTTTTCGCTACCGTTTTCTTCTTAGCGGCGGGTTTCTTCGCTACAGAAGATTTTTTTGGTGCTTTAGAAGCCTTACTCTTAGAGGCTTTAGAAGCTACCGCTTTCTTTTTTTTGTTAGACTTTGCCATAATGCACCAAGGGTATTAAAAATAAATTGTTATACACAAAGAATTATTTCGTACTAAAATAAAAAAAATGTTTTATTTTAATAATATTTTCCGAAAAAATATATCGGAAATTCCTGGTTTGCGATTATTACATCATTCATTTCAATAGATATTCATGAGGGGAGTAAAGAGTGTTTTAGGATTATTATCCATGGTATGTTTAGGACTAAGCTATGCTTGGGCTCAAAATTCGGATAAGTCTAATCCTATAAGCATAGAGTTGTTGAATTTAGAGCAAAGTACCTTACTTTCCAGAGGAGATGTAGGCTTATGGGTTCAAGATGTAGAAAGTGGGGAGGTTTTAGTGAATTATAAGGCAGAACGCTCGTTTATGCCAGCTTCTAACCTTAAGATCATTACCACTGCAACGGCTCTGGAGCTTTTGGGACCAGATTATAGGTATCACACGAAAGGGTATTATTCAGGGAAGATTGATTCATTGGGTGTTTTAAAAGGAGAGTTGAGGGTTATCGGTTCTGGAGATCCATCTTTGGGTTCCGATCAAATCGCAGGCAGGAGTCTTTCAGTGTTGATGAATACCTGGTCTAATGTTCTGCTTAAACAAGGAGTAAAAACGGTAACAGGGGATTTGATTGTGGATGTCAGTGCTTACGATCGGAATCCTGTTCCAGATTTTTGGCCTTGGGCCGATTTAGGTAATTATTATGGCGCAGGTACTTATGGCTTGAACATGTCCGACAACACGGTTAAACTCTATTTTCAACAACATAGGAGACAAGGCGAAAAGGTGAAGTTTTTGCGTTCCGAGCCTAATATAAAGGGGGTTTCATATACGAATGGAGTAGTAACTGGTCCCGAGGGATCAAAAGATCAAGCGTATATCTATGGAGCTCCTTATCAAGCCAATCGAATGATATTAGGGACTTTACCTCCGGGAGAAGGGGAATATAAAATTAAAGGCGCTATGCCTGATCCTCCTGCTTGGTTTGGTTTTTTGTTGAAGCAAGCCCTGAAGTCCGAAGGCATCACTGTGCAAGGAAATGTGATCGTAAGTTTTGATTCGAAAAAGATGGATTCCTTTCAACCTTGGTTTGACTATCAATCGCCTGCTCTTTCAGAATTGGCTCGTATTACCAATTATTATAGTATTAATCTATATGCAGAGAGCCTTTTCCAGCAGATTGCATGGGCCGGAAAAGGAAAAGGAGATCGGGAAGAAGCCGTTCATGAAGTAAAACGTTTTTGGTCTTCTGTAGGTATCGATACGTTGGGCTGGATATTGATGGACGGAAGTGGCTTAAGTCCATTGAATGCCATCAGTCCGGAGCAAATGGGAGGGGTGTTACGTTACATGGTCAAAGACTCGAAGTCCAAAACTGCATTTGTACAATCCTTGCCTAAGGCAGGAAAAGATGGTACTGTATATTGGTTTGGTAAGAATACAACCTTGGAAAATAATGTTCAATTGAAGAGCGGATCTTTTAGGGGAACCTTATGTTATTCTGGTTACATGACTACAAAAAGCAATAAACGTGTCGTTTTCTCTATCATGATGAACAGGTATGAAGGAGAGATGAGAACTGCGGCAAAGAAGTTGTTGCCAATTTTAGAAAAACTTATTGCTGAATATTAACATAACAGCAACGATTTTTTAATGGCTGTTTGGGATCTCTAAACTTTCTTTTTTAGGGAATAGAATAGAAGCTACGACCGATAATATCAATACGATGGCCACAAACAATAAGGCGTATTTCATATTGATTTCGTAAAAACCGGAAATAAGAAGTTTTACTCCGATAAAAGAAAGGATAATGGCTAATCCATAATTGATGTAATGGAAAAGTTGCATCAATCCCGCCAGGGCAAAGTAAAGAGAGCGTAATCCCAGTAAGGCAAATACGTTGGAGGTGTATACGATAAAGGAGTCGGTGCTTACAGCTAAGATTGCCGGGATAGAGTCAACGGCAAATACTACATCGGTTGTTTCTACTACCAGTACAACAATGAATAAAGGGGTAGCATAAAGTATGTTGTCTTTTCGAACAAAGAAACGATCTCCTTCATAGGTCTTGGTTACTTTCATGAATCGGTTTACCAGGTCAATGATCGGATTTTTTTCAGGATTCACTTCTTTGTCTTGGGAAACGATCATTTTAACTCCTGTAATCACCAGGAATACTCCCAAGATATAGATGGTCCAGTGGAAGTTTTCAATTAAGGTAACGCCAACCAAAATAAATACCCCACGCAACACGAGTGCACCGATGATACCCCAAAATAATACCTTGCGTTGATGTTCTGACGGAACTTTAAAATAGTTGAAGATCAACATGAAGACGAAGAGGTTATCTACGCTTAGGGATTCTTCAATCAAATATCCTGTAAGAAATTGTATTGCAGGGTCTTTCCCTTTCCAGAAATAAATAAAGATATTAAAAGCGGCAGCGAGTCCTATCCAAAATGCACTCCACCAAAGCGCTGATTTTACACTCACTTTTTCGTTTTTCCTGTTCAACACCACAAGGTCAAGTACAAGAAGGCATAAAATGCCGATGTTAAAGATTGTCCAGAATACTACCTGCTCCATGAAAGGCGAATTAACGCTTAAATTAATCTGAAAAATTAAGAAAAATACCTGAATAAGAGAATAGCTGGGACGATTATTTATTTGTCAAACGCTTCCGTTCTTTAAGATAGGTAATGATAACTGGTATCCAGGTAATGATGACTATTCCTAAGATGAGGTATTCTAAGTAGTCTTTCGATTGAGGGATAAAAATCCCTAAGAAGTATCCGGAGAGGAGCATGGAAAATACCCATAATGTGCCTCCTAATATGTTGTAATAAAGGAATTTAGAATACTCGAAATGTGCTATGCCTGCAAAGATAGGAGCGAATGTACGTATAATGGGGAGAAAACGTCCCATGATCAAGGCTAATCCACCATGTTTGTTGAAAAAAGCTTCGGCCGATAAGAGGTACTTTTTTTTGTATAATAAACTATCGCCTTTTTGAAAAAGTCTGTCTCCTGTTTTTTTTCCGAAATAATAACCAAACATAGAGCCGAGAAAGGCTGCTCCTGAAATGGTAACGAGTAAAAGGTAGATCGAAATGTTAAAATGTCCTGTTGAGCACAACAGACCAGTCGTAAACAATAAGGTATCTCCAGGCAGGAAGAAACCAAAGAAAATGCCATTTTCTGCAAAAATAATGAGCAAAATAAGTACTAATCCCCCTGTTTGAATAATCAGTTCGGGATTGGTCAGTACATGGTATAATTCGAGTAAACTCTCCATTAATAAAAGGACTATCGAATGAGGGCGCCCAATGCTAAAATCAAACTTGGGGCAAGTCCTAAGATAAGGATTAAAGATGTAATCGCATACAAAGCGATTTTAACGCCTTGACTGATTTGAATTTTAGAAGTATGTCCACCACCAAACATGCTGATGATGACCTTGAAATAGTAGTATAAACTGATTAATGAACCAGATATGGCCAGGAGCACAATCCATACGTAACTAGGGCTTACGGCCAATATACTTTTAAACAGGTAGAATTTAGCAAAGAATCCAAACGTTGGAGGAATCCCTGCTAAGGAAAGCATAGCAATGGACAGTACGACAGCAAGACCTGGATTTTCTCTTCCTAATGAGCGAAATGCTTCAAAGCTAAAATCATTTTTAGCTTTTTGTACATGATACAATACAGAGAAGGCAACGAGTGTAGCTACAGAATAGGCCGCAGTATACACCATCAGTGCTATTAACGTTTCTTGAGAGGGGAGTAGTATGGTTAATAAGATGTATCCCGCTTGAGCAATACCTGAATAGGCCAATGTTCTTTTTAAATTCGTTTGTCTTACTGCTAAGATATTTCCTACGAGAATGGTTAACGCTGCCATGAACAATACTTGTAAAGACCACGCATTGTATAAAGGGGATAAACTATAAGCGAATAAACGGAAGAATGCAATGAAGGCGGCTGTTTTTACGAATGTTGCCATGAATGCTGTAATCATGACAGGAGCACCTTCATATACATCAGGAGTCCAGAAGTGAAAAGGAGCTGCAGATACCTTAAAACCAAAACCGATTAAAATAAAGATAATTCCTGCAATAGAAAGGAACAAGGTACTTGGATTCATAAAGGCTCCCATCAGACTTTGACCAATCTCAATGATATCAAAGGATCCTGTAGCTCCATATAACAAACCTATCCCAAACAACAACAAGCCTGTCGTGAAAGCACCCATAATGAAGTACTTCAAAGAGGATTCATTGGAGGTTAATTCTTTCTTATGTGAACCCGCTAAAATATACATGGGGATAGACATGATTTCAATGCCTAAAAACAACAGGGTCAGGTTGGTAAAAGATACGAGTAGCATACCACCTGCTGTTGCAAACAATATAAGAGCTCCCTGGTCTGAAATGTTTGCGTTATGTTCGATGCTGTAATAATCTCTCGATAAAATAAACCAAAGCAAAGTAATGCCAAGTAAGATCGAAGAAAATACAATGGAAAAGCTATCCTGTTTCATCATCCCATAGAATACCTGGTTGGTACCCCAATCATAGATGTTGATGCCAATGATGGCTAAAAGCCCTAGTATAGAAATCGTACTGACCCACTTCTTTAATCCGATGAGCTCAGATACCATGGTAAAGATTCCTAATAGGGAGGTGGCAATTAATGCTTTCATTTCTCTTTATAATTTTATTAAAGTTCTTATGTCTTGAGCTTAGCATTAGCCCTATTGACATGAAGTTTTATTGGTTCAGTATTATTTCAAAGAATAACCTTGATGTGCAGCATTCAGTATTTCTTTGATAGAAGCTGCACTGATGTCCATAAATAATTTAGGATAAACACCCATGACAATAATCATAATCGTAATGGGAATCAACACCATAAAGTCTTTGGTATCGATATCGGTTACATGGCTATATGCTTCTTTTTTAGCGCCAAGCATCATTTTTTGATAACCGTTCAACATGTAAGCCGCACCGAATATAATGGTTAAGCCTGCTATCGCCGCCATCCAAGGGGAGTGTTGGAATAAACCTACAATCAATAAGTATTCTCCAACGAAGCCATTGGTCAAAGGCAATGCAACGTTGGCCATGAGTATGATCAAGAAGAAGGTGGCTAACCAAGGTGCTTGATTTCTTAGTCCTCCCAATTGAGACATATCCAGCGATTTACATTTTCTGTTGATCAAATCGACGATATAGAACATGCCGACTACGTTGATCCCGTGAGCAAGCATTTGTATAACAACACCTTGTAGAGCTTCTTCGTTTCCTGCAAATAAACCAGCTGCCATTAAACCGACGTGGGCAATTGAAACGTAAGCTACCATACGTTTAAAATTGTTTTGTTTGAGTGCAATGATTGAGGTGTAAATGATTCCTATCACGGCAAGTAAAATGACAAGCCAATTCCATTCCATGACAGCTAAAGGAGTGATTGGAAGAATAAAACGAATAACGCCGTAAACTCCCATTTTGAGCATGATACCTGAAAGTAACATGGTACCTTCCGTAGGAGCAACAGTATAGGTATCCGGTTGCCATGTATGGAAAGGGAAAATAGGCATCTTGATGGCAAAGGCTAAAAAGAAACCTAAGAAAATCCATGTTTGTTCGGAAGGACTTAAAGGTACAGCATAAAGGTCTACGATGTTGAAGCTTCCATTCACTGTTTTACTGTACAAGTAAAGTAAAGCAGCAAGCATGAGTAAAGAACCTACTGTTGTATACAAGAAGAATTTAAAGGTAATGGCTTTTTTGTTTTCTCCTCCCCAAATTAAAGCAATGAAGTAAATGGGAATTAAAGCCATTTCCCAAAAGATATAAAAGACAAAGGCATCTTTTGCTGTAAACACTCCAACTAATGCTGCTTGCATCATGAGAACAAGTCCGTTAAAATTACTGCTCTCAGAATAAGCTTTGCTTTGTGAAGACAGTAAAATAAGTGGTGTCAGGAATACGGTGAGAAATACCAATAACAAAGATATCCCATCTGCTCCAACATGGAAATTGATACCTAATGATGGAATCCAAGGCATTGTAAATTCTAATAAATTTCCTTGTGTTGTGTTGAATGCATAAAAGGCATAAAGTCCACCTATTAGAGTAAGAATAGAAGATTCAAAAGCCAGTTTCGTTGCCCTTTTACCGGGAAGAGCAAAACATACGAGGCCTGTTAGGAAAGGAATTAATATCAATAATGCGGTGATCATCCCTGTTTATATTAAAATAAGTTGGAAATACTTGTAATGAAAGGCAATATGACGGTGTTGAGTAAGGGTATCAACATGAGTAGTAAGGATACGCCTACGATCATCATGAATACATAGAAACTTACACTGCCATTTTGTATATACCTCAATGAGTTACTACTTGCTGTCACTACGTAGCCAAAGCCATTGACAATACGATCGATCAATTTGTTTTCTACAAATTTGTGTGCGAATTGAGATATACTATATAATGGTTTTACCAATAGAATCTCATATAGTTCATCAATAAAATACTTGTTGTAGAGTACTTTATGTGGAGTGCTGAAATCTGATTCGTTGCGGGAAGGAATTTGTTTTTTAACACCATATATCACCCATGCCATGATGATCATAAATAGAGCTACGGCTACAGAAGCGGCGATCAATATCCATTCGGTTGCATGGTCTAAATGATGAACGTGTCGTTCTCCATAAGGAATGATGATGTTACTGAAGAAATTGTTTAACCAATGAGATCCTTCGCCAGCAATGACTTCAGGTAATCCTAAAAATCCACCGCATGTCGATAGTACAGCCAAAAGCATAAGCGGTATAGTCATTGCTAATGGTGACTCATGCAAGTGATGAGCTTGATCGTGGCTTCCCCTGAATTCTCCGAAGAAGGTCAGGAAAACCAGTCGGAACATGTAGAAGGTAGTAAACATGGCTCCCAATAAGCCTAATCCCCAGAAGAGAGGAGAATGGGCGTAAGCCGCAGCTAAAATTTCATCTTTAGAAAAGAATCCTGAAAATGGTGGAATACCAGAAATGGCCAGGGTAGCAATAAGGAATGTAAGGAATGTAATGGGTAGTTTTTTACGTAAGCCTCCCATGAAGCGAATGTCTTGTTCTCCACTCATGGCATGAATGACGCTACCAGCACCCAGGAACAACAACGCTTTGAAGAAAGCGTGTGTCATCACATGGAAGAAAGCGGTATTGTAAGCTCCTAAGCCTAATGCAAAAAACATATATCCCAGTTGAGATACGGTAGAATAGGCCAACACTTTTTTGATGTCGTTTTGCACTAAACCGATGGTGGCTGCAAAGATGGCGGTGGCAATCCCTACTCCGGCAATAATAGCTAAGGTAGTAGGAGCCATGGTATAAAGAATATTAGAACGAATGATCATGTAAATACCTGCTGTAACCATGGTGGCAGCGTGGATCAATGCGGAAACAGGTGTTGGGCCAGCCATGGCATCAGGAAGCCAGGTATACAAAGGGATTTGAGCACTTTTACCCATAGCACCTACAAATAGAAGAAGGGTAATGGCCATGAGGATACCCGACTCTGTATTCGGATTGAACAGGTTCGGTGCTTGTTCGAAAATACTGGAGAAATCAAATGTACCAAATGTTTTATAGATCAGGGCCAATCCCATCAAGAACCCTAAGTCCCCGATACGGTTCATGATAAAGGCTTTTTTGGCTGCATCGTTGTATGGATCGTTTTTAAACCAGAATCCGATGAGTAAATAAGAACATAACCCTACACCTTCCCATCCTGTAAACATCACCACATAGTTGCTTCCCATGACCAGCAGTAGCATACTGAAGATGAATAAGTTTAAGTAGGAGAAGTAGCGGCTGAATCCTTCGTCTCCGTGCATGTAGGAAGATGAATATACGTGAATCAAGAACCCAATTCCGGTAATGATCATCATCATCATCAGAGACAGAGAATCGATCAAGAATGAAAATGAAATGGAAAGATTACCTGCTGAAATCCAATCGAAGTATTGGAGGGTAATTCCTGCGTGATCTCCATGTAAGAACCCGAAGAATACCGCAGCGGTAATGATGAACGAACCTAATATGGTGCTGCAACCGATAATGGCTGCTATGCTTTCGCTCAATTTCTTATTGCCTAAACTCAGAATAAGAAACCCAAGAAGAGGAAGAATAGGTACTAACCAAACTAAATTTATCATGATCACAAGTAATTTCTTATACTATCCTTTTAAGTTTTTCAATGCGTCAATATTGACAGATCCCGTATTTCTGTAGATCATTACCAATATGGCTAAGCCAATGGTTACCTCGGCAGCTGCTACTGCCATGATGAAAAATACAAATACCTGACCGTGGGGATCACTGTGCATGTTAGAAAAATTTACCAATAATAAATTGACCGCATTTAGCATCAGCTCAATCGACATGAAAATGATGATGATGTTTTTTCTTAGCAGTACACCTGCTACTCCTATACAAAACAACAGGCTACTTAAGATTAAGTAGTTGAAATGCATATTTGATAATTCGGGTATAAAAACGTTCATGATTGTATCGTTTTTTAATGGTCTTTTAAATCTTTCTTCCCCAACATTACTGCACCAATCATGGCTGAAAGAAACAGTAAAGATGAAATTTCGAAGGGAAGTACAAAATCGGTAAACAAGATTTTACCCAACATTTGTACGGTACCGATCTCTTCCACTGAAATGCCTGATTCAACCGCTCCAAGCGAAGATCCTTTCACCAATCCAACAATGGCAACCAGCAATAAACCAGAGGCAACGACCGCCGCCATTTTAGAAAAGAAACTTCTTTTTTCTTGTTTGTTAGTATCATTCAGATTGAGTAACATGATCACAAATAAAAACAAGACCATGATGGCACCTGCATAAACAATGATGTTTACGATGGCCAAAAATTGAGACTTTAAAAGGATGTAATGTCCTGCAATAGAAAAGAAGGTTACTACCAGACTCAATACACTGTACATCGGGTTTTTTACCAAAATAACACCCAGCGCTGCAAAGACTGTAATGACTGATAGTATAATGAATAATAACTGTTCCATAAATGCGGAAATAATAAATATTATTTGGTGTATGGTTTAAAAGTCTTTGGATGTGCACTTGTTCCTAAAGGTTGCACGAGTTTGTCTTTACCAAAGATGAAGTCCTTTCTGTTGTATTGACTAGGAACTAATTCTTCCGTTAAATAAATGGCATCTTTAGGGCAAGCTTCTTCGCATAATCCACAGAAAATACAACGTAACATGTTGATGTCGTATGATGATGCGTATTTTTCTTCTCTGTACAAGTGTTCTTCGCCTTTTTTACGTTCTGCTGCTACAATGGTAATCGCTTCGGCAGGACAAGCGACGGCACACAAACCACAAGCTGTACAGTTTTCTCTGCCTTGCTCGTCTCTTTTTAAAATATGTTTTCCTCTGTATACGAAAGCGAATTTTCTTTTGACCTCAGGGTATTGAATAGTCGGTTTCTTTTTAAAGAAATGTTTTAGCGTAATGAACATGCCTCCTGCAATGGCTGGGAAGTACATCTTTTCCGCAAACGTCATTTCTTTTTTGACTACTACTTTAGATCTATTGGTAAGTCTTTCCATGTTTGCTCTAAGAATTAGTTAAAGAACATTAAAACTGCTCCTGTGGCTACAATGTTGATTAAGGCTAGTGGAATTAATACTTTCCAGCCTAAGTGCATTAATTGATCGTAGCGGAAACGAGGTAGTGTCCAACGTATCCACATGAAGATGAAAATAAAGACAAATATTTTGAGCATGAAGGAAATGGTCCCCAATACAGCAATCACATTATGAGAAAACACGTCACTTAAGATTTCTGTAAACGGCAGGTTATATCCTCCAAAGAATAATGCACTCATGACGGCAGAAGAAATGAACATGTTGACATATTCTGCAAATAAGTACAAGCCTAATTTCATACTGGAATATTCGGTATGATAACCACCTACCAATTCAGCTTCAGATTCAGGAAGGTCAAAAGGAGTACGGTTACATTCTGCTAATGCACAAATAAAGAACAAGAGGAATCCAAGCGGTTGGTATAAAATGTACCAGCCACCACTGCTTTGTTGTTCCACGATTTCTCGAAGGCTTAATGTTCCTGTAATCATTACTAAAGCAATGATGGAAAGTCCCATGGCCAATTCATAACTGATCATTTGAGAAGAAGCCCTCAATGCACCCATTAGAGAATACTTGTTGTTGGAAGCCCAACCTCCAATCATAATGCCATATACACCAGCAGACACCACGGCAAAAATATACAATACCCCGATATTGATATCGGTAGCTTGCATAATCACTTGGCGTGTCCCAATCTCCAAGTAAGAACCCCAAGGTATAACAGCACTGGTCATACAAGCGGTAAACATAGAGATCGAAGGTCCGATGATGAACAATGCTTTATTGGAAGAAGTCGGAATGATTTCTTCTTTCATAAACATTTTAACCCCATCGGCTAAAGGTTGCAGTATACCGAAAATACCGGCTCTGTTTGGACCGATACGGTCTTGAATGAATGCAGCCACCTTGCGTTCCGCATAAGTGCTGTACATCGCTACCAGTAGTGTTATTGTAAAAACGATAACGACTATAATTGTCTTATCGAGAAGAAATATTTCCATATCCTATTTTCTTCGGAGCTTCAACTTTAATTCCTTGTTCGTATTTATTGGCAGAGATCACTGAATGCCTATTAATTTTAGCGGGGCCTTCAATCACCCAATCACTTGTCGACTTTTTCTCGAAGCGACAGGTATTACAAATGAAATCTTCTACCTCTCCATATTGATCTTTGCGTGCTGTGACACGGTACACTTCATTTCCATGTAGCCATACCGTGGTTTTACCCGTACAAGTAGAGCAGTCACGGTGAGCATATACTGGTTTTACAAACCAAACACGACTTTTAAACCGGAATGTTTTATCGGTTAATGCACCTACCGGACATACATCGATTACGTTTCCAGAAAATTCATTGTCGATGGCTTTTTCAATGAAAGTACTGATTTCAGCACGGTCTCCACGGTACAATACACCGTGTTCTCTTTTTTCGGTCAATTGATCGGCCAACATGACACAGCGGTAGCAGACAATGCAGCGGTTCATGTGCAATTGAATTTTATCGCCGATGTCGATACGATCAAAGGTACGACGTTCTTCTTCGTAGCGAGAGCGGGCTTTACCGTGTTCGTAGGATAAGTCTTGTAAATGGCATTCACCGGCCTGATCACATACAGGGCAATCGAGTGGGTGGTTGATCAACAAGAACTCAACAACACCTTTACGGGCTTCCACTACTTCAGGTGAGCTTACGCTGGCGATTTCCATTCCGTCTTGACAAGGTGTTTGACAAGAGGCTACCAACTTAGGCATAGGACGAGGATCTTTCTCTGATCCTTTCGTTACTTTCACCAAACAGGTACGGCATTTACCTCCACTGCCTTTCAGCTTAGAGTAATAGCACATGGTAGGAGGAACAAGTTCCCCTCCAATTTGGCGAGCAGCCGTGAGAATGGTCGTTCCCGCTTCTACTTCTACCTCAACTCCGTCTATCGTTACTTTCATTACAGTACAAGAGCGTTAAGTTCTTTTTTATAATCATCGAGATGTGCAAAGCGACTGCCCTTTACTTTGTCAGGGTATTTCGCATGGTATTCAAATTCTTCTCTGAAGTGCCGGATTGCACTGGCTACAGGCCAAGCAGCGGCATCCCCCAAAGGACAAATGGTGTTACCTTCAATTTTCTTTGCGATTTCAACCAACAGATCAATATCATGCATGTGACCATGACCATGTTCTAAGCGGTGTAATATTTTTTCTAGCCATCCCGTTCCTTCACGGCAAGGGCTGCATTGTCCACATGATTCGTGGTGATAGAAACGAGATAAACTCCATAGGTTTCTAACAATACAAGTGGTTTCGTCCATGACGATGAATCCTCCGGAGCCTAACATGGATCCGGATACGAAGCCTCCTTCAGAAAGCGACTCATAAGTCATAAGGCGATTGTTTCCTTCCGCAGATTTTAAGAATAAATCACCCGGTATAATGGGTACTGAAGATCCTCCGGGAATGATGGCTTTGAAACGATGACCTGTTCTAATGCCTCCACAGTATTCGTCTGAGTTTAAGAATTCATCCACAGGAACACCTAAATCAATTTCGTATACACCTGGTTTATTGATGTGTCCACAAGCAGAAATTAATTTTGTTCCTGTACTTTTTCCTACTCCAATCTTAGCGTATTCATCTCCGCCTAAGTTGATGATGGGAACAACGGTTGCTAATGTTTCAACGTTGTTCACTACCGTAGGACATCCGTATAAACCGTAGAATGCAGGGAATGGAGGTTTGATACGAGGATTCCCTCTTTTACCTTCTAAAGATTCTAATAGGGCTGTCTCTTCTCCACAAATGTAAGCACCTCCACCTGTCTGTACATGGATCTCACAGTCGAAGCCAGAACCTAATATGTTTTTTCCTAAGAATCCCTTGGTTTTAGCTTCACCAATGGCTGTTTCTAAAATATCGATGATCCACTTGTATTCACCGCGGATGTAGATGTAGGTGTTGTTTGAGCCGAGCGCATAACTGGAAACGATTAATCCCTCGATCAACAAGTGAGGAATGTATTCCATCAAGAAACGATCCTTGAAGGTCCCAGGTTCACTTTCGTCGGCGTTGCATACAAGGTAACGAGGTTTCTCTGGTTTGCTGCGATCCAAGAAACTCCATTTCATACCCGTGGGGAAGCCTGCTCCACCACGGCCACGAAGACCGGATTTTTTAACTTCTTCCATGACATCGTCCGGAGCCATCGATTTGATGGCTTTTTCCACGGATCGGTATCCGCCTTGGGCACGGTAAACGTCAAACGTTTTAATGCCTGGAACATTGATGTGTTCTAAGAGTAGTTTCCTTCCCATGCTAGATTTCGTATTTATGGTCTGGATTAAAATCTTCTTTTCCGAAAAGCTCGATGATTTTATCGATCTTTTCTTTGGTTAAATTCTCGTAATAGAACTTTCCAATTTGAGCCATAGGAGCAGATCCACAAGAACCTAAGCATTCTACTGCTTTGATTGTAAATTTGCCGTCAGGCGTATTTTGATTCAGCTTTACGCCGAGTTTTTGTTCTGTGTAATCGATCAATTCTTCCACGCCTCTCAATAAACATGGACCGGTTTGGCAAAACTCGATCATGCATTTACCTACAGGCTTTAAATTGTACATACTGTAGAAAGTCGCTACTTCATAAACCTCTATGGGTTTTATGTCGAGAAGACTTGCAATGTAGTCCATTACCGGAGCGCTTAACCATCCTTCAAACTCGCCTTGTGCAAGGTGAAGTAAGGGAAGCAGAGCAGATTTTTGTTTGCCTTCCGGATACCTGGCAATAATCTCAGCAACCTTCTTGAGCGAAGCTTCTGAGAATTTAATTTCACCGGTAGTGGTTTCAGCCATGTTCTGTAAGATATCTAGTGTTGTATTAAATTAATTCTTAAGCATCCATTTCTCCAGCAATGAGGTTCATGCTACTCATGGTGGCTACGGCATCTGCAATCTGTTGTCCTTTGATCATTTCCGGATAAGCCTGGTAATAGATAAAACAAGGTCTTCTGAAATGTAACCTGAAAGGAGCACGTCCTCCGTCACTCACCAAATAGAATCCTAATTCGCCATTACCACCTTCTACAGAATGATAAACTTCACCTTTAGGAATTTCAGTTTCACCCATTACGATTTTGAAGTGCCAGATCAAGGCTTCCATTTGAGAATACACATCTTCTTTTGGAGGAAGGTAAAACTCGGGTACATCGGCATGGTAAAGACCTCTAGGCATCGCTTTGATCTTTTCCATGGCTTGACGAATGATACTGACACTTTCCCAGACTTCTTTGTTCCTCACCATGAAACGGTCGTAAGTATCGCCTTGTGTGCCAATTGGAATTTCAAAGTTGAAATCTTCGTAGGAAGAATAAGGACTGGTTACCCTCACGTCATAATCAACGCCTGCAGCACGAAGGTTGGGGCCGGTAAATCCGTAGTTTAGTGCTCTTTCCCCGGAAATAGGTCCTACACCAATGGTTCTGTCCATGAAGATTCTGTTCCTGTTGAGCAGGGATTCGAACTCTTCCATGACTGCTGGAAAGTCGTTTAAGAATTGATCTATTTTGAAGAAAACGGTGTCGTTGAAATCTCGTTCAAAACCACCGATACGTCCAATGTTGGTGGTAAGACGAGCACCACAAATTTCTTCGTAGATGTCGTAAATTTTTTCCCGGAATTGAAATACATAAAGGAATCCCGTTAAGGCTCCTGTATCTACTCCCAATACACTGTTACAAACCAAGTGATCGGCGATACGAGCCAGTTCCATCACTACTACACGCATGTACTCGACACGTTTGGGAAGGTCAATGCCTGCCAGTTTTTCCACCGTCATGTGCCATCCCATGTTATTGATAGGAGAGGAACAATAGTTTAAACGGTCAGTAAGAGGAGTGATTTGGTAAAAAGGTTTACGCTCAGCTATTTTTTCAAAAGCGCGGTGTATATAGCCTACGGTAGGTTCGGCGTGAACAATTTGTTCACCGTCCATTTTTACTATATTTTGAAATACACCGTGAGTGGCGGGATGTGTAGGCCCAAGGTTAAGGGTCGTCAGGTGATCTTCGTTAGTCTTTTCTATGCTTTTGTTTGAGCTCTCAGTGATCATAAGTTCTGTGATTAACGGCCAAACATGGAGTCTTTTTTATCTTCACGCGTGGGATCTTCCAAAGCGTACTCTTTACGAAGAGGATGATAACCAAGATCGTCTACATTCAATATTCTTCTTAGATCAGGATGTCCTTGGAATAAGATTCCAAAGAAATCAAAGGTCTCTCTCTCCATCCAGTTGGCTGCCGAAAATACGGGAGTAAGTGATGCAATGACAGGATCCGTTTTAGGGAAGAATGATTTAACGCGGATTCTAACATTCTTATATAAATTATGGTAGTGATATACTACCCCTAGTTCATCGTTAGGATCAGGATAATGAATACCAGTGATGTCGGTTAAGAATTGAAATTTCAATTCCTCGTCTTGAAACAAGAAACGTGCTAAGTCTAATACAATAGAACGGTCTACTGTAATGGTAAGCATTCCAAATGACGTTTCGTTTTTCAGTACATTGTCGCCAAACTTTTCAGCCAGCTTTTCAAGTATACGTTCTTGGGTTAATTCAGACATGGGTATATATTATATAATCTGATATTTTTCTTGCAATGCTTTGTATTCAGGAGAATCTCTTCTTCGGAGGGATTCATTTTGTACAAGTTCTTGAACGCGCATGATACCGTCTAGAATTTGCTCTGGTCTGGGAGGACATCCGGGGACATAAACATCTACCGGGATGATACGATCGATACCTTGTAATACACTGTAGGTGTCAAATATTCCTCCACTGGAAGCACATGCTCCAACAGCCACAACCCATTTAGGTTCTGCCATTTGTTCGTATACTTTTCTTAATACAGGCCCCATTTTTTTTGCGATGGTCCCCATTACTAAGAGCATGTCAGCTTGTCTTGGAGAGTAACTCAGACGCTCTGCTCCGAAACGGGCAAGATCGTATGTAGGAGCCATGGTCGCCATGAATTCAATGCCACAACATGAAGTAGCAAAGGGCATAGGCCATAATGAATTTTTACGGGCTAGACCTACTGCTTTGTCTAAAGATGTAGCAAAGAAACCAGGACCTTCAAGTCCTTCAGGTGCTGTATCTATTTTTATTTCTGACATATCGTATTGTTTTACTAACTACAACTGAATAAGCCCTGAATTGTTTATTCCCAATCCAATGCTTTTTTCTTGATTACGTAGATAAAGCCTATTACAAATGTACTCATGAAGAGAAGCATACGAAGAAATCCGTTGTATCCCATGTACTCACTAAATTCTCTAAAGTTTACAGCCCAAGGGTAAAAGAAAATCACTTCAACATCGAATAATACAAACAGGGTGGCTACCAGAAAGTATTTGATGGAGAATTGAGTACGAGCATTGCCAACCGATTCAATTCCCGATTCGAAGGCTTCGAGTTTATTTTTAGATTTGAACTTAGGACCAAGAATCCAGCTGGAAATTAATGTTACCGTAACAAACCCTAGTGCAACTAATGCTTGAATTGCTATTGGTAAGTAGTTTGTTACAAGACTATTGTCGTTCATGTGATGAATGAATAGTTTAAGACACGCCCTAAAGTATAGGTTTTAACACTCTAGCGAGCCTCAAAATTAGGTAAAATGGTATAAAAACAAAGGAATTGGTTTTATTTTTACCAACCGTATACGGTGTCAGAGTGAAAACGTTTGGAGGACTTTAATTTTAATTGTGCAACTCACATTTTTTAGTAATTTTACCCACCCAATAAAGTATAGCTTTTTAAATGGACGATCACCCCCATACGAGTACCAATACCCATTCTTTGTTCTCTTCAGAACAAGCTTTTCCTGGATCTAAGGTTTTCATACTTATTTCTTACGACCATGTTGCTTGATATTTTGCTTACCCTTTTCTTGGTATTGCTGAACGGTTTTTTTGTGGCTGCTGAATTTGCATTGGTGAAGGTCAGGTCTTCTCAACTAGAGGTTAAAGCTTCGGAAGGAGAAAAAACAGCTTCACTGACGTTGAGTATGATTAAAAACTTAGATTCTTATTTATCAGCCTGTCAATTGGGTATCACCTTGGCCAGCTTGGCTTTAGGATGGATAGGAGAAAAAGTAGTGGCCGCCTTGATCATTAAACTACTGAGTCAAACAGGGTATGAGTTTTCGACTTCATTGATTCACGATGTTTCATTGGTGATTGCGTTCATTTTAATCACTACGCTTCATATTGTATTGGGAGAGCAAGCGCCAAAGAGTTTTGCCATTCATAGGGCCGAAAGTGTGTCTATGGCTATTTCGTACCCTCTACGCATATTTTATACTGTTTTCAAACCCTTTATTTGGGGCTTAAATTGGTTGTCCAACGTGGTGATCAAAATGATGGGCTTGTCTAAAGCGAGTGAACATGACCAACATTCTGCAGAAGAGTTAGAGTTACTCATCGATCAAGGAAAAGATTCAGGAGCCATACAACCAGGAGAACATGAGTTGATTAAGAATGTATTCAACTTTAATCAGATCATGGCCAAACAAATTATGACGCCGAGAACCAGCATCAATGCGATTGACATTGAATCTGATCCGGAAGGTGTTTTAGATAAAGTAGTACAAGAAGGTTATTCTCGGTTACCGGTCTACAAAGACAGTATTGATGATATTGTGGGGATCTTATATACGAAAGATCTTCTCCGTAAAATGAGGGATACTGATGATGTGGAAGTCAACATACAAGATATTTTGCGTCAACCTGTATATATACCAGAAATTAAACGCATCAGTGAATTGTTGAAAGAGCTGCAAGAGAAACATTTGCATATGGCTATTGTCATGGATGAGTTTGGAGGTGTAGCGGGATTGGTTACCATAGAAGACATTATTGAAGAGTTAGTGGGAGAGATTCAAGACGAACATGATGATGAAGCTCCGATTGTAGAAAAATTAGGAGAACAAGAATACGTCTTGAATGCCTTGTGTTCCATAGAAGATATCAATGAATTTTTACCGGAATCCATTACAGTAGGTACTGATTATGATACGGTATCGGGATACATGGCGAAATTGTTCGGAAAGATTCCCGATATTAATGAAAAGATTAAGGATGCATCGTATGAATATTGTATTCTTAAAAAATCGAAACGTAATGTCATGGTGGTAAGGGCCGTACTGTTAGAAAGTCCTCAGGACGGTTTTACCGATTAGTTTCAAAATTCAGTTGTTCGGGCGTATTTTTAGAAGTCTTCTGTAGTGATGATGTTTATCGTTTGGTCTTACGTTTTGATCGGGTAAAAAGCAAGATGATCTTGTGTTGGTTAGGTTTTTAAAACGATTTATGACGTTGTTTGAGAGCAGGAAAGCTATATACGTGCTCTCTGTTTTTTTAGTTTTATTTATGAAAAAATTATAGAAAATATTGACATTTTTCAATTTTCTCCGTATACTAGTTAAAGTTTAATAAATCTTTAATACATGGTAAAGAGGATAGCTACTAAATTTGGACTTGTATTCGTATTTGCATTGCTATCTTCTTTTTCGTTTTACGATTCAGGAACCACTGAAAAGGCCTTTTTTACTTGTTTTATCAATGATAAGCCTTTTGTAGAAGAAAATGTATCGGCAATACTGCGTAAAATTACGGGTGGAGAGACTCAACTTTCTATCAATAATGAACGATTTGTCAAATTTTCATTCTTGAATCCCAAACCGATGGAAAAAATAGACCTCTCCAATCCAGGAAGAAGGGCTTATATTCGTTATGAAGATCCTGCGAGTATGTTGATGGGACAACCTGTGAGAGGTTACGTGTATATCACTTCTATTAACCAGAAAGATAAATTAGTATCTGGTGAGTTTGAATTTGACATGGAAATTAAAAATAATGGTCAGGTAAGAACCGTAAAAATCAAAAAAGGTAAATTTGAAAACCTTCCTATCGAAATACGTTAATGTACCCGATCTCCTCGTAGCTCTAAGTTTTTGATAATTTCCGCTTCCGCCAATAACAATTCTTCGAGTCTTTTTTCGACAACATCTTCCGGCATATATTCTTTGGCTAACTCGACAAAGGTTACATAATGACCTGCTTCCGATACCATGAGTTCGTGGTAAAATTGTTTTAATTCTTCATCATTGATGTGTAAAGAGAGTAAACGAAAACGCTCACAACTTCTGGCTTCAATAAGTGCATTGATCAATAATTTATCCATCAGTTGACGTTCTCTACTATGTCCGGTACGTTCATTCTTTTTCAGTTGAATGACATAGTCGTCGTTTCGGTTAGGACCTAATTGATGCCCTCTTTTCGCTAATTCTCGCAATACCATTCTAAAATGCCCCCATTCTTCTGTCACAATAGGAGATAGCGTTTCCACTAATTTAGTATGATCTGGATATTTGACAATGAAGGTAATGCATGAGGTGGCTGCTTTTTGTTCGCAATACGCATGGTCGACAAGTATATCTTCGATACTTTTTTCTGCAATGTTGACCCAACGTGGATCTGTAGGAAGTTTTAAGCCAAGCATAAGGGGTAGAGTAAGTTGTTTTGAACAGTGGAGGAGAAGGGAGATGAAGAGGTTTGGGTTTCGATCATTATGAGAATTTGAATGCAATAGACGTTTGCATTATCTATGTTTTTTGTTTTTTCTTTTTGGCAGCAGGGAACAAAATGTTGTTTAGGATAAGCCTGAATCCAGGAGAGTTGGGGTGTAGGTTCAAGTCGGTGGGATCCTCTCCAACGAAGTGTTGATAGTCTTCAGGATCATGTCCCCCATAAAAAGTCCATGTGCCATTGCCAAAACTACCATGGATATAACGAGCTTCTTTGATGGATTTATTTTCGCCCATAATCAAAACTTCCGATTTGATGAGTGATTTTTTAAATCCTGTGGTTTGTCCCATGAATCCTTTAATGACACGCTCATGACTTTGTGTGAGCATGGTTGGTATTTGATCCCACTTGGCTGAAAATTCGAACAAGGAGAAATAATCTGTTTGTTCCGTTAGGCCTCTTTCATGGACATTGTTATCGATGTTTGAATACTCATATTCGTATGGATTAAAACTTAAGGTGAAATTTTCAAAGGCAAAAGATTTTGTAAAGTCTAGTTTTTTTTGTGCATTCGGTTCAATAGGATCCCCATCAAACATGCTTTCACAGATGTCTACGCCTTCGGCAGCAAGTGCGATATCGTAGGTGTCAGTGGCAGAGCACATGGCAAAAAGGAATCCACCTCCAGCGGTGAAATCTCTTATTTTTTTAACTACGGCCAGCTTTAGTTGTGATACTTTGCTGAATCCATGTTTACGGGCAGAGGCTTCGTATTCCTGTTCTTGTTTTAAATACCAGGGTTGGTTGCGGTAGGAAGACCAAAATTTCCCATATTGTCCGGTAAAATCCTCATGGTGGAGGTGCAGCCAATCGTATTTGTGGAGTTCTCCAGTAAGCACTTCGTCATCAAATATGGTGGTATAGGGTATTTCAGCATAAGTGAGTACCATCGTCACGGCATCGTCCCAAGGGAGCTTGGTTTTAGGAGAATAGACGGCAATTTTAGGTGCTTTTTCCAGCTTAACCACCTCCATATTTATTTCAGGAGATGCAATTTCATTTAAAATGCTTTGGTAGGCTCCGTCGGATATCATTTCATAGCTGACACCCCGGATCAGGAGTTCCTTTTGAAATCGGGCATCTGCTTGAAAGGCAAAGCTTCCAGAGCGATAATTGAGAAGCCAATCGACTTCGACGCCTTGGGTTATTATCCAATAGGCTATGCCATATGCTTTTAAATGATTTTTTTGAGTTTCATCCATAGGAATCAGTACCGTAGTTCCAAAACATGGTTGAAGATGGTTGAAGAACCAAATCGTTAACAGTGTAGTAATCAATACTTTTATTCGCATTGGGAAGCCTTTAATGTTCGATTACAGGTAAGTTATGAGTCTTGCTACGCAGATATATCAAGGGGAATAGCACACTTTTTATTTTAGAAGTGAACAAGACCTGCCCAAAAATGTTGAAAAAAGTGAAATTTTTTATAAAAAGAATGATTTTTCTTTTGAATACGCTTGTAATATTTTTCATTATTTATCAAATTTGCTATATACCATTTTTACTAATCGGTTACATTGATGAAAAGAGTACTTTATTTGTCACTAGTTCTTTCGGCCATAGCGGTTTCGACCCTATCTTCTTTTGCGGGTATTCTTACCCTTTCAGGAGTTTATCAAGGGAAGAACCTTTACGTGCAAAATCCATTTACGGGGAACATGAAGGATTTTTGTAGTAATGACGTGTATGTGAACGACGTGAAAATGTCTGTGAACATAGAGTCAAGCGCTTATGAGATCGACCTTTCACATTTGAAAGTAAACGATCCTGTAACCATTAAAATTACCCACAAGGATGATTGTAAGCCCAAGGTATTAAATCCTCAAGTCATTAGAGCAAGCAGTTCTTTTCAGTTTAGTTCTTTTACTGTCGATAAGTCTGTTGTCATTTGGGCTACGAAGGGTGAAAAGCCAAGAGGTAAATTTTTTGTAGAGCATTTTGTCAATAACACATGGGTTATTGTAAAAGAACTTCCGGGTAAAGGTAGTGTGATCTTGAACAATTATGATGTTGAAAGTCATCACCATTCAGGGTTGAATAAATACAGGGCAAAATATTTAGAGTCTGATGGACAGGTGTTTTATTCTCAAGTGTTTGAATATACTTCTGATTTAGCTGAAGTAACGTTCTATCCTAAGAGGGTTTCTGATAAAATATACCTTTCTAGAGAAGCAGAGTATGAGGTTTTAGATCAGTACGGTAATGCTGTTCGTAAAGGTAAAAATAAGGAGATTGATATGACTTCTACCGGTGAAGGGGTCTATTATTTGAACGTAGACAATAAGACGTTTAAATTGTATAAGAAATAAGAACTTTAAAAGTCTAGATACTAAAACCCTGCCATAGGCAGGGTTTTTTGTTTTAGCTTGTTTGTAATTCTATCCATGAAGTTTGGTGTTTAGCCGGAGTGGAGTTTTAAATGCAGCATCTAATGTATCCTGTTTTAATTTGAGTCAGTGTTCTGTGATGGTCTAAGGAGAATGTTTGATAATGGATTACACATTGGATGCTGATCTTGTTTTTATAGATACCTTAAGTAATAGGAAGTATAGATGAGTTGGTTCTTCTGGTATGATATAACAATAAAAAGGCCAGTCACGACTGGCCTTTTTATTCTTTATGTTATTACTTATTAATCATCATTTGCTGTGTGTCTACTTGATTATTGAGGATGGTTTTGATGATATACATTCCATTAGGAAGATGAAGGGGAGTCAAATTTATATCTACTTCTTGTTCGCCTGCTTGTATGCGGATCTCTTCAACGATAGGAATGAGCTGTCCTGAAATGGTGTACAAGAAGACGGATAAGTTCGATTCGGTTTGACTATAAAGTTTTATTTTAACATTCTCTTGGCATGGATTAGGGAATAAAGTCAGTCCTTTTTTAAGGAGATCTGAAGGGCTTTCAGTACTTGTATTGATTCCTCCTATGGTATTTTCGACTTGATTGGTTGTGATGGCCTCGTTAAAGTCGAAATAAATATCGGCTTGATTATACATTTTTTCACCTGGTGCTAAGTTCTTTTTTCGATTGATTTGATATAAGATGTAACCATGACTGTTTGGTTCATTACTGTTACTGTCAGGGAGATTGATGTTTGGAAAGTCGAAGGTTATGATTCCGTCTTTGATGTTGGCATTGAAATGATGGCTAGCATCTAAGATAGACAGGCTGTAATCTTCTAAGTTCTGGTCTATGACATTACTTACCGATATATTGATGGCCGAAGCTGTTCCTGTATTTTGGAAACGTATTCGATAGGTAAGTTCTTCTTCTTCGATGATGTACCCTTCTGTTCCTTCTCCTTGAGGAGATACTTGTATGTCGTTGGGATCGAATGATCCTACAACAATAGTATTGGCTGTAATGGTATTATTGCTAGGGTCAATGTCTGTGTTGGAGCTGGTGATAACAGCATCGGCATGTAGTGGTGTTCCCAGGCTTATCGAAGAAGCAACACTCATGTCGATGGTTATAGCTCTTCTATCAAAAGGTTTTAAGTTATTATAGTTCCATGTGGCTTTTCTTTGATTTGCATCATAGGTGCTAGGCATAGGATTAGAAGAAATAAAGTCCCAGTCGTTAGAAAAGACATATTCAATTGTTCCTGATGCTGTTTGAGTACCATTATTGCCATAATGGAGAAAAACACTTTCCGTAAATCCTGGTCTTTGTTGACTTAAATACAAGGAGGTATATACTTCCGTTTGTATGCTGCTTGCTTGAATAGCAAAGTTGTTGTCGTTGTATGTCGCTCCTCCTGTTGTCGCAATAACCGTTATAGAGAAAGGAGCATTTATGCATGTTACATTCCATAATGTAGGTGGATGTACGCTTAATTGGTAGGTTCCAGGATAAACAGATAAACTGTAGTCTCCATTTTCATTTGTTACAGTATAGAATCCTGGTGTATATTCAATGAGTGCATACCTGAGTCCATATTCTCCATTATCTTGTATACAGTTACCATTGATGTCGTTGTACACGGTTCCATTGATGCTCACTTTACACGATTGATTTTCATTGACCGATACCATTGTATTTGCTTTACAGCCTTGAGCATCGGTAATTTCAACATAATAATGCCCTTCAGGGATATTATGAATGCTGGCGGAGGTTTGTCCATTGTGCCATTGGTAGGTATAAGGAGCTGTACCGTTATTGACGAACACATAGGCACTGCCTCCACCTCCGGTGTTACACAAGGCATCGGTTGAAGAGGTTGTGGTTTGTAAAGGGGATGATCGGTTTATGAAAAATGTATTTTTGCTGGTACATCCCAGCGCATCTGTAACGGTTACGTGATAAGTATTGTATCCACTTAGTTGGGTAAGGTTTTGATGCGTTGATCCTGTATTCCAAAGATAGGAGTAAGGTGCTGTCCCTCCTGAAGGGCTCAAGGATATACTTCCATCAGCATTTAAACAGGTTTCATCGGATTTGAAGCCCGATATAGTATATTGGTCTGGTTCGTTGATATAGAAATAATGATCATTAGTACTGCACCCTGAATGATCGGTAACAATAAGACTATATCTTCCTTCTATCAAGTTCGTGGCATTAGCCGTTGTTTGTACGGGGGATGTTTTCCAATAATAAGTATATGTACCACTTCCTCCTGTTGCCACGGCTGTTGCACTACCCATTGTATTACATATTTTCGGGGTAGTATTAATGGTTACATTGATGTTGGGTTTAGATTCCACGATGATGCTATCGCTATGAAAAATACAGCCTTGGCTATTGGTAATGGAAACAAAATACTTTCCAAAGGTAACGTTCTGAATACTTTGTGATGTAGCGCCATTACTCCAGCGGTAGGAATAGGGGGCGTTCCCTCCGGAAGGCGTGGCTGTAATCGTTCCATTTCCTGCGCATGTTTCATCGGTTATGGTAAAGCTGCTCCCCAATTGAGCATTGATACGATGGGTTGAAAATCCATTTGCCCAATTGGCATCATAGGCTGTAATGAAATACTCTCCATTGGGTAGGTTGTTTACTACGGTATTATGACTAGGAATAGTTCCGTTAAAGTGAGTGTTATGATTAATGTCAGTTATTTGTAAATAATAGGGTGCAAGCCCTCCATTTATTTGTATACTTAATGATCCATCATCATGGCAACTGATGGTAGAACTGGCATGAATAGAAATGGTGTTTTGAGCATAGCTGTAGCTTAACCCTAAAAAAATAATTAGAAAGAAGATGATTGATTTCATGGCTTAAAAAGTTTGTTTGATGGAAGACACTCAATGTTTAAAAAACGCTTCCGTAAGCACAAAAAAATACCGGCTTCACATTGAAGCCGGTAAGAGTATAATAGTAGAAGTTGTTTTGACTTATTGTACGTTTCCTTCTAGTATTAATTTGAGGTCAATTTTATCTTCGATCAATTTATCTCCCAATTCTTTAAAGTAATTGCCCGAATTGTATTTTACATCCCATTCTGTTCTGTCGATGGTTAACGCAGCAGTTGCGGTTACTTTCTTTTTGCCAAACACAACAGTGGCAGGAAATTCAATCGGTTTGGTAATTCCATGCATGGCTAAGTCTCCTACAATGGTATAGTTTGCTTGTCCTTCTGGTACATCTAAGCGGGTTGCTTTTTTTAATTTAAATGTTGCAGAAGGATATTTAGAAATGTTAAAAAAGTCTGCACTTTTCAAATGGTCGGTCAATTGTTTATTAAATCCCGGATCTTTAATGTCTGCACATTTGATGGTTTTCATGTCCATAAAGGCATAGATGGAAGTGATTTGTTTGGTGTCGATAAATATGCTTCCTGTTGTAATATCAACGGTTCCATTATGCTGTTTACCCACCCCTTTTCCAACCCATTCTACCTTGCATTTTTTAGGGTCAAGCATAAATTTTTCCGGTGCATGGGTATGGTGATGGGTTGTGATATCTCCATGGGGTTCAGGGCTTAATTTTTCTTGTTCTCTTGGGCTAAAAGAAAATAAAAGAGCAGAACAAATGCCTGTTGCGAGTAGTATTTTTTTTGTCATATGTGTGTTAAAATTGAAAAGGTTTTACATTTATTTTACAATGAAATAAGATAGGCTTTTAATGTCACAAATTCAATACCTGATCAAGGAGTGTGAGTACGAGTATGGAGAATTATCTCTCTACTCGTACTTATTTTAGCATATTCAATCCTGAAGGGGTCATATCTCTTTTTATAAATGAAGGGTATGGTATATCGTTACTTTAATTTTTGTAGAATTCAGCAACGCTTTGAGCTGCGATAAAAGCGGTGGTCCATGCGGCTTGAAAATTAAAACCTCCGGTAATTCCATCGATATTGATTAACTCTCCTGCAAAATATAATCCGGGCGTATTTTTAGACTCCATGCGATCAAGTACTATATTATCAAGGTCTATACCTCCTGCAGTCACAAATTCTTCTTTGAACGTTGTTTTCCCTTTTACCGAAAAATGAAAACTAATGAGTTGTTCAATGAGCTTGTTTATTTTTTTATGGTTGACATTGTTCCATGTTAATTCTTCAGAAATATCTGCACTCTTGATGAGCATTTCCCAGAGTCTTTTAGGAAGAGGATCAAAAGGGGTATTGGTAATTTTTTTCTTACCATGATCTTTCATGAGGAAATTGATTTTTTCTTTTAATAAGATTTCAGTAAAAGAATGATCCCAAGCGATGAGTACATCAAATTCATATTTTTTATCGGCAAGTTCAACGGCTCCCCATGCAGAGAGGCGTAGTATGGCTGGACCACTGAGTCCCCAATGGGTGATTAAGAGAGGACCTTGTTCTTCTAACTTAGAATTTCGAATACGCACCTTGGCATGAGGAACAGAAATTCCCGCTAAATTTTTAAGCAGGTGTTGTTCTGCATTGAAGGTAAATAAGGAAGGATGTAAGGCGGTGATTTTTTCTCGTATCGGTTGTATCCATTGATAATGTGTAGTATTCGGCTTGCCTCCTGTGCATGCAATGACTTGGTGAGCATACATGGTGCCTTGTGATGAAGTTTCCAACAAGAAGTGGTCTTGTTTTTGATGGATCGCAATCACGGCACATTTCGTATATACATTGACCTTGTTTTTTTTTGCTTCGGATAAAAAACAATCGATGATGGTTTGTGATGAATTACTTTCTGGAAAGAGTCGTCCATCGGATTCCGTTTTGAGTTTAACTCCTTTTTGCGCAAACCATGCGATGGTATCTTCAGCAGAGAAGATGTGGAAGAGTTTTCTCAATTCTTTTTCTCCACGCGGATAGTTTTTAGCGAAGGCTTTAGGAGCCATTGCCTTATGGGTTACATTGCATCGACCACCTCCTGAAACTTTTACTTTGGAAAGTACTTGCTCTGTTTTCTCCAGGAGTATGACCTTGAGTTTAGGATTCAAGTCTGTAAGTTGTATAGCCGCAAAAAAGCCTGCAGCCCCTCCACCGATAATGGCAACATCGTATGTCGAATGAGAAGAATCTTGCATCAGAACCAACCTTTTGTTCTACGTTTGGTAGTAGAGATGCCGAGTACACCCAATAGTCCACGAGTTAATTCACGGGTTACCGTGCGTGTTACTTCTTTGACTAAAGGGCTTCCGAATGCTTTTTCGATGGTCGATTGTTCTTCCTTTTTATTTTTGGCAGGAGCTGGTTCTTTTTGTTTTTCTAGTACTTTGTTGTCGATGCGGTTGTTGAGGATTTCATAGGCACTTTCTCGATCGATGACTTGATTGTATTTGCCAATGAGGTTGGATTTTTCAACAATGCGGTCAATTTCTTCTGGGCTTAGAATATCCATTCTGGAAGCTGGTGCTTTCATGCGAACTGCCGCTAAAGGTGTGGGGATTCCTTTTTCGTTGAGTCCTGTAATGAGGGCTTCCCCAATGCCTAAAGATGTGATGAGTGCTTCGGTGTTGTAGAAATCGGATAGGGGGTAGTTTTCGGCAGTGAGTTTAATGCTTTTTCTATCTTTAGCAGTGAAGGCCCTCAGTGCGTGCTGTACTTTTAATCCAAGTTGACCGAGAATGTCACTCGGAATATCAGTGGGCGTTTGTGTGCAAAAGAATATACCTACGCCTTTGGATCGGATCAATTTGATGATGGTTTCTAATTGATTAAGTAAGGCTTTACTGGCTTCTTCAAATATAAGATGTGCTTCGTCGATGAAGATGACTAATTTGGGTTTGTCTTGATCCCCTTGTTCTGGAAATGTGCTGTATATTTCAGCAAGCAGACACAACATGAAGGTGGAAAATAACATGGGTTTGTCTTGAATATCGGTTAATCGAAGCACCGATATGATCCCTTGTCCCTTATCGTCTATTCTCAATAAATCGTCGGTTTCGAAAGAATATTCTCCAAAAAAGGCATCGCCGCCTTGTTGCTCCAATTCGATGATCTTTCTTAGAATAATCGAACTGGATGTGGTAGAAAATTTGCCGTATTCTTTTTCAAGCTCAGCTTTTCCTTCTTCGGCAAGAAATTGCAGCGTTTTTTTGAAATCTTTCAAATCAAGTAGAGGAAGGCCTTTGTCGTCGCAGTATTTGAATAAAATGGTGACGATACTACTTTGGGTATCGTTGATTCCCAGTATCTTAGAAAAAAGGACAGGGCCGAATTCAGAAACGGTAGCCCTGAGTTTGGCTCCTTTTTCATTGGACAGGCTCAACAGTTCAATAGGGAAAGCTTTAGGTTCATGGTTTAACCCCATTTGGTGAGCACGTTCTTTCAGGGCAGGAGATTCTTTACCGGCTGCTCCTAAGCCACTTAAGTCCCCTTTGATGTCCATCAAGAGTACAGGTACTCCTTTTTCTGACAAGTTTTCCGCGAAGACCTGGAGGGTTTTCGTTTTTCCGGTTCCGGTGGCCCCGGCAATGAGTCCATGCCGATTGAAGGTCTTTAATGCAAGTTTTATGGGTATTTCTGTGAATACATGATTTTCAAAAAGCGGTACACCGATTTGAATATATGTTCCTTCCGGGTTGTATCCCTTTCCAATTTGTGCGATAAAACCGTCTTTGTTATTGTTCATTTTGATCTGATTTTAGTGCTAGAATTATTTTTTAAATTGCATTATATTAATAAATTTGTGCATAAACGTATATTTTTCTTGTAAAATATTTAGATTGTTAAAAAAATATCATTTAACTTTGTTTCAAACAAAATAACTAAAAAAGTATGGAATTATTTGAAAGCAAAAAAACTAAGGGGATAAAAAGTCAAATCGCAAACTTGGTTGCTATTGCACAACTCGATGGTAATTTCTCTCATGCTGAAAAGAAATTAATTTTTGAAATCGGCGAGCGTAATGGAATCTCTAAAGAGAGAGTAAAAGAAATTATTAAATCAGAAGATAATATTAAATTCAAAATGCCTGACAACGATTCACTTCGTTTTGACAGAGTATATGAATCTATAGAAATGGTATTGGTAAACAATGAGAACGAAGACGAGAAAACAGATTTCTGTATTGAGCTGGCGATCAAGCTGGGCGTGAGAATGGCGGTTGCTGGTGTTTTGGTGAAGAAGATCATTTCAGGTATGCAAGCTAAGAAAACACAAAAAGCGATAAAGGTAGATTGTGCAAATTTCTTGAATTACTAGTGGACGTTTTACACAGAGAATTTTAAATAAGAAAAAGAGTATCGATGATTTGATACTCTTTTTTTATTGCAATTATTTGTTAAAATAATTCTGTTTTTATTTTATGTTTAGTCAACAACAGACGAAATCAAGAAATTTTTTCAAAGACCAATGCTGTTCTATTGGTTAAATAAATACTCAATTGAGTATTTTCATTGGAGACATAGGGAATCCCTTCGTCTATTCTGTTGAATCCGCCAAATTCTGGATTGTCACTGTTTAATATGATTTGATAAGCACCGGGATCTTTGATGTTGAATCGGTAATCATGTATGGATCTGTTGACATTGAAGTTGAATGCAAAGATCAAGTGGCCTCGTTCAAAGATGATGACTTTATTGTCGGTGTCCATGTTGAGCTGAGTGACATGTTCTGCCGGTAAAATATCTTTTTTACGGATCATACGAAGCATGGCTTCGTCAAACTGGGCAAGGTATTGGTATTTTAGTTTACTATTGTCTACTAAAGACCATTGTCTGCGCGCATGTTTATAGCTCCAGTTATTTCCTTCTCTCGGAAAATCAATCCATTCCGGATGTCCGAATTCATTACCCATAAAATTTAAATACCCTTCTCCTCCAAGCGATAGGGTGAGTAAGCGTAACATTTTATGAATGGCAATGCCTCTGTCAATGACGGCATTTTGATCGTCGATCATCATGTGCTCGTACATTTCTTTATCCATTAGCCAAAAGGCAAGGGTCTTGTCTCCGACGAGTGCCTGGTCGTGTGATTCGGTATAGGCAATTGTTTTTTCTTTGTAACGCCTGTTGACCAGGGTATTCCATATTTCCCAAATGTCCCAGTCTTCGTCACGTTTTTCTTTTAGTATTTTAATCCAGTAGTCGGGAATTCCCATGCCCAGGCGGAAATCGAAGCCTAATCCTCCTTCTGATATTTTACGAGATAAACCAGGCATACCACTTACATCTTCAGCGATGTTGATGTTGCGCTTGTTCATGTCGTGTGTAAGTTCATTGGCCAATTGAAGATAGGTTAATGCATCCCAATCTACATCGTGGTAATATTTGTCGTAATGGTCGAAGCTTGTAAATCCGTGGTGGAAATAGAGCATAGAAGTAACCCCATCGAATCGAAAACCATCAAAGTGAAATTCTTCTAACCAATAACGAATGTTGGAGAGTAAAAAACGTTTGACTTCTAGTTTTCCGTAATCAAACAATTTGGAGTCCCAATGGTCGTGATTTCCTCTGGGGCCTTCATGAAAATATTGATGATCACTTCCATCAAATTCGTTTAAGCCTTCGGTGATGTTTTTTACGGCATGCGAATGTACAACATCCATGATCACACCAAGTCCGTATTTGTGCGCACGATCTACCAGGTATTTGAGGTCTTCAGGTGTACCGAAACGAGAGGTGGGGGCGAAGAAATTAGAGACATGGTAGCCAAAGGATCCATAATAAGGATGTTCCATGACGGCCATCAATTGAATGGAATTATAGCCAGCCTGGCGAATGCGAGGAATGAGTTTGTCGGCAAATTCCCGATAAGTGCCTACACCTTCTTTTTCTTGTGCCATACCGACATGCACTTCGTAAATGATCGGTTCTTGTGAACGTTTAAATACAAAGTCCCGGTCTGTCCATTCGAAGGCTTTGGGTGGAAACCATAGTTGTCCACTGAAATCGTAGGTGATAGGATCTTGTATAACGCGTGTAATATAGGCCGGTATGCGATCGTTTGTACCTTTAACGGATACCACGTGTACTTTTATGCGACTTTTATGAATGAATGTTTTATGGTAATGTTCGTAAGGGAGAAAAATTTCCCAGTATCCGTATTCGTTGCGGTACATGGGATGTGCATTGTGATCCCAATCGTTAAAATCGCCTATAAGGCATAGTCGAGTTGCTTCAGGAGCCCATTCTCGATAGTACCATCCTTTTTTTTCATGATCGAAGTTAATGCCAAAGTACTTGTGAGCAGTACTGAAGTCCATGAGGCTGCCTGCAATATCTTTGATTTCTTTTCGGGCTCTTTTGAAGCGTTTAATGCGGTCTTCAATTTCAGTCCTATAAGGTTCCAGCCATGGATCCTCATCGATGATTGCAATCTCTCTCTCTCTTTTCATGTGCAGAATATTAAGCCGTTCCAATTGCTTGGAATAATGATCTTATAGCAAGATAAATATTTTTAGCGAGCTATATGGCATAAACAGGCTTTAATCCTGAGCATAATATATGCTTCGGTGTTTAAGCAAGCTTTTTCTGAACTTGGCATAATTTAGTTTTCGCACGTGTTCCTCCTGAGTAGTCACCATGACAGAGTCTCCGCCTCCTTGAGCACTTTGAGCGAGGAGCTCCATGAAGGTTGTATGAGCAGTAGAATGATGGTTACTACTACTGTCCGGAGTATTGGACAGAAATGCCAGATAGGTAAACCCTGCTACCAATCCAGCTAGAATAAATCTTATCGGTAGATTTTTCATAACGGTTGGGTTTGGATATACTGTTTTATACGTTATAACGTATAAAGGTGGTGTTTTAAATGTGTTTTTTTTAGTAATTAATGCTGGTGTGTTGAGGTATGATGTGACCCGAGTGATGTAATACATCCATGGTAAGATCAATGAGGGCTATGATTTTGGATAAGTCTTTATGGTCTTTTATTTCACGAAGTATTTCTATGCAAAGTTGATGTTCATGGCTGTTGAAGGAAGGGCCATACAATCCATCGTCTTTTTCTGACACCAATTTAAAATGAAAAATTCCACTTAATGCTTCCCATAAAGGGTCGTATTGGAGCACATGATCGAAGTGTTTTTGAGTAGAGGAGCTTATTAAATATTCTTTTCGTCGTTTTTGAATGATGGGATTATGGTCGTTTTTAGCATAAAAAAGTTTGGCTACCAAACTTCTTCTTTCGATTTTAAAATAGATGGGATTGTTTGAAGTATAAGCGCATCGGAATCGGGTATATACTAATCCGGTATTCCCTCGTTGGTTGGTACCAAGACTAATGGTGATGTTATAAAAAAGTCTTTTGACAACGATTTTGTCGGATTTGAGTATTCCTCCATCAATGTATTCTGCTCCTATGGATAAAGCAAAAGACTTCCATGAATTCGTAGCGAACGATGAACGAATTTTTTTTAGCATGCTAAGACCCTTTTATAATACTTCTTCAATCAGAACTTCTTCTTCGTTGATCGATAAAATGAGTTCTCGGGCGGTATCGTCTGTTTGTTTGAAAACAAGCACATACTTACCGTCCGACTGCTTAGAGAAGGTTGGGTTGCTATCGTTTAAATCGTTTGCAAAAACTTCTATGTCAAGGGATACATTTTTTTGACTTTGGGCATGTGTAAGGATGAGATTTACCATGAAAGGATCCAGTGAGGTAGGCTTATGGGCTACAATATGGACGATCATTTCAGGTGTTTTTATTTCTTTCTGGTATTTCTTACTGCCACAGGCTGTTAAGTTTATGAGTATTGAGCAGCTTAAAAGAAAATAGAAAAGTTTGAAAGGAGATAGAAGAGCAGTTTTCATAGCGTAAAAAGTGGTTTTTAAGACAAAATTGAGCTAAGTTTGAATGATTTGAATCAAAACTTAGTTTATACCAATATAGCAATTAAATTGTAAGCATGAAAAGAAAATGGTATTTCCTTGGGGCTGTTGTGTTGTTATCAGGCCTGGTCTTTTTTAACTTTAAAAAGGCACCTTCTCCCGTTGAAAATAAGGAGGTAGCAGGAAAACCTGCTCCTGATTTTAAATTGGAAAACATCGATGGAGGCCAAACGAGTTTAAGTGATTTTAAAGGTAAAGTCGTATACTTGGATATTTGGGCAACGTGGTGTAGACCATGTTTAGAAGAAATGAAGAAAGGTAAAAAGCTCAAAGAAGCTTTTAACGGAAATAAGGATGTGGTCTTTTTATATGTCTCCATAGACAAAGATGTAGAGAAGTGGAAAAATTATGTGAAGTCTAACCATATCGAAGGAGTTCATGTGATTTCAAGAGAAGGTGCAGAGGAAAATATTTTACAACGTTATGATGCACCTTATATACCTCGTTTTGTATTGATTGATAAACAAGGTAATATTGTTCAGTACGAGGCTAAAGCACCGAGTGATGCTTCTATAGAAGTCGATATAAAATCCTTATTGAATTAAAATTTAATAAATAGTTGATTATCAATGCTAAGCAACTATTTTGCTATTTATTTTAGCAAAATAGTTGTTTTTTTATTTTATACTAATTAATTTAGTATTGTAATCAAATCAATAAACGATGTACGAACTAAAGATACCAGGTAAAGTCAAGTACTTTAAGTGTATACGCCAAGGTAGTCAAAACTTACTTGAAGTGTTTATGGAGGCCAATGAAGGAGGTTCTTTACATTACAAAACTACTGTTGAGAGTTCTCAGTCCGTGTCGGATTTGTTGAAGTTGTGGTGCAATGATATGAGCATTTTGTTGAATCAAAATTTAGGAGAGTAATGACACTGATCAGTTCGAACATTAAGATCTTGCGTAAGAAAACAGGTTTTACCCAAGAACAATTAGCCAACAAGATTGGCGTTAAGCGATCTGTACTTGGTGCTTATGAAGAAGGTAGAGCAGAGCCGGGTTTGCAAAATTTGATCAATTTAGCCTCGGAACTTAAAGTAAGTGTGGATGAGCTCATTTCTCAGGATTTTTCAGACGATACCATTCAACCTTCCGGTCAGGGACATGACATTGAGGGGAAAAAACTAAGGGTTTTAGCGATTACGGTTGATGCCAACAACGATAAGGAAGGGATTCAATTGGTACCTCAAAAGGCCGCTGCGGGCTATTTAAATGGCTATCAAGATCCTGAATACATTTCGGAGCTGCCGGTCTTTTTATTGCCTATTTTTCAGAACGGGACGTTTAGAGCTTTTGAAATCAAAGGCGATTCCATGTTACCTTTACAATCAGGAACCATTATTGTGGGGCAGTACATCGATAACTGGAATGAAGTTAAAGATGGTAAAACTTATATTGTAATTACGAAAGATGAGGGTATTGTGTATAAGCGACTCTATAAAAATAGCAATGCTCAGGGTTTAGTGTTTAAATCAGATAATCCAAGTTATTCTCCCTATGAAGTTTCCTTCAATGACATCATGGAAATATGGGAATCTAAAGCCTATGTGAGTAAAGATTTTCCAGATCCAGACATGTCTGTAGAAAAGTTAGGTGTGCTTATGGGTGATATACAGAAAGAATTGAATCAATTGAGGAAGTCTTAAGCAGGAAATATTTTTTGAATCAAAGATTTCCAAAGGGCATGATTGGGAGTCTTGTACCATTGACCATCTCCGGGATTGATGCAAGTCATTCCTTCTGGAATGGATTTTTTGAAGATGGCTTGTTCACTCAGGTCTGTCCCATAAAATAAAGATAAAAGTTCTCTTCCTTCTTCCCATGATAAGCGCTTTGGGTTGTTTGAGCTTTTTATTTCAAACAACCTGTTTTTAAAACTCCAATACAGTTCTGTTTCTTCTATCTTTCCGGCGGTGTTTTTACGCATATAAATAGACAGAGGAGCTTCAATCTCTAAGCTTTCGACAAGGGCTTGTAGGAGTTCTTCTAATTCATATTCAATGCCATCCTGTATTCTGTATTGATCTTCGGATTCCTGGCTGCTTAATGTTATATAATTGTTGTTATAAAGTTCTTCGTTTTTCACCAAAGGACTCCATTTCGATTTTTCAACGAAATCCTTAAAATAGCTTATCCAGGTACCTCCTAAGGATGTTTCGATGCGACTATCGTCGTTGGTACTAAAACCTTCTTCTGCTAATTCTTCTTCCGAAAATTGCGCCCTGTCCAAGAATTCTTTTTGGTATATGATGTCTATTTTTTCAGGATGAATGCTGAAATCAACCCTAAGTTCGTAAAGGAAAGGAGGAGGGGTATTGATGTTACTGTAGTATAAAGAATAAAAAAAATATTTTTTCATTTTCATTTCGTTTTATAATTTAACAAAATTACGTATAATCGTTATAAAATTAGTATAAAACAGGTATGAGTTTTTTAATTGAAAGTCTTATCGAACGACTTGACGAAGAGACTGGAATTTCTTTAGCAAAATCAGAAGTAAAGACCACGAGTGTAGATGGTGGTATTGAAATTTATGTTTGGGGGCAACTCTTCATTGTAGCAGATGATGCCGATGCCGATATGGTCGATGACGAAGGTTTTGCCGATGAAGTTTGGGATTTGGTTATGGACGAGTTTTACGATGTCAGAGAGAAACTCATAGAATTGAAATTATTGGCTTTAAATGCCGACCATTTACCTGAATTGACACCTAAGCTGTTGAATTTATTGGAAGCTCAAAAGGTAGAAGCTAAAGTGTTAAATAGCTTGGATTTTAGTTTTGAGGACATCAGTTCTGCCGATAAAGATTTTGGCTTGCCCAAGGTAGGATTATGTTTTACCGACTATGAAGGCATACGGGTATTGGTGCCTGTTGATATTTCGAAAAGACCTTATCACTTCGATCCGGCAGCCATTGCGATGGAATTTGATAAACGTTTTAAAACAAAAGTTTAAAAGGTTTCTTTAAACGTATTGAAACGGTCTATTTTTCCACTGGGGAGATAGACCATTTTTTTTGTATAGCGGATTTCTTTCGGGTAGATGTATTCACCTAAATGTTTTTTGCAATAAAGACGAAGTGCATGTTCTTGTTCTTCACTGAGGGGAATGCTTTGTATAATCAATACCCAACGTTCTCCCCATTGTTCGTCGACGATTTTTTGAGATGTAAATAAGATGTTGTTGTTCTGTTGATTAAAAAAATGAGCAATGGTTTCTTCTGCCGTTTCTATATTGAATTTTATACCACCTGAGTTGACTACCCAATCTGCTCTACCTATCCATTCGAAATGCTGAGGTGAATATAAGTTGACAATGTCATTGGTTTGGATGGTAAAAGATGGACTTGGGCTGTAGTAAATTGTTAAGCAGTTTTTGATATCGGTACTGAAGGTGTATCCTGGTAGTGCATGATAGTAAGGCTCTTGTTGAGAGATGTTTCTAATGGCTACATGAGATGCCGTTTCTGTCATGCCATACGTATGGTAAAATGTACATAGGCTTTTCATATTGATTATGGTTTGTTGTAAACATTCATCAACAGGACTTCCTCCAACGAGCACATATTGAATTTGTTTGAAAGCATCGTCTTCTTTAACAAGCACTTTTTTGAGTTGAACGGGTACAAACGAAGCTAATTTTATAGGGGGCAATGTTTTTAAAATTTCTGTAGAAACAGATGGGGGTGAAATGTAAATGACATGACATTTGGCAAGGATTGCCCGTACGATCATCATCAGTCCTCCCATAAAAGAAGTATTCAGTGCTAAGAGTAGGGTGTCTGAAGAATTGATGTCGAATAAATGAATGGTGCGCTGAGCACTTTCTAGTAGAAAATCTTTTGAAAGTGTTATTTCTTTAGGAATACCTGTTGAACCAGATGATTTGAAGGTAAACGTTGTATCTCCTTGATTCCATCGATCTATGAAACTGATGGCGTGAGCGAGGTGCTCATCGTTTGAGAAATCTGCTAAGTTACTCGGTATACCGTTATTGAAATCGAACAGGATCATAGATTATAAGTTAAATCTACATTTTTTTTTATTCTTTTCTACATGTTTTGTTTTGATCTGTTGTATAATAAGAGCACTCAAGATCTAAGAAGAAGATTCTACTGTGAATAGAATAAAAGAGGTTTGTGTTAAAGGCTTGAATAAAGTAGTAAAGAAATTCGTTCTTACTTTCTTATTTGAATATATCGTTTAACTTTATAAGTATATTTGTATTGTTAGGACAACATTGTAAAACTATGATTTTAGGAATAGATATAGGAGGAACTTCTGCTAAATTTGGTTTGGTTTCTCATGATGGTAGTATTTCCAATAGTAAAAGATTCAAGACGGTAAATTGGGTTAGCCAAGGAGGTTTCATACATAACTTAACACAGGAAATAGGTAATTACTTAGCACAATTTCCAGAAATTAAAGGTGTGGGTATGGGCTGGCCGGGTTTATTATCAAAGGATAGAAAGCGGGTGATTCATTTACCCAATATTCCTTCGGTGAAAGAAGAAGCAATTATTCCCTTACTCAACTCTCATTTCCCTAAAACACTTTTTAAAATAGAAAACGATGCCAAGTGTGCGGCTTTAGGAGAATATTATTTTGGTGCACACAAGGGAATGGATAATTATATTTTAGTAGCATTAGGCACAGGCGTAGGGAGTGGTGTGGTGATCAACGGTAAATTGTTTCTTGGAGCAAGAGGTAATGGAACAGAGATTGGGCATATTCCTACTCATACGGGTAAAACACTTGAAGAACATGTAGGATTGAAAAATTTAGTGAGCTATGCTAAGCAGCTATTGGCAGCTGATGTGAAGTACCAATCGTCTTTACATGATGCCGAAGAAATCGATCCTAAGGTAATTCAAGAACATGCTGAAAAAGGTGACCATATTGCTTTAGAAGTATATAAACATGCGGGTAGGGTATTGGGAGAAACCATGGTTGGAGTGATTCGTGTATTGGATTTGAACAATATCCTGTTAGGAGGAGGAATATCTCCAGCTATTGAATTGATTAAACCCGAGATGATTGAGGTATTAAAAAAACATTTACCTGCGTATTATACCGACGACTTGGATATCAGGCAAGCGACGTTGAGTAACGATGCGGGTTTATTGGGTGCGGCAGCCCTTATTTTGGAAAAGTAATGCTCATGAGTAGTTTACAGGAGTATACTTTGTGTTTTAAATGGATTCCAATTTATGATAAACAACATTATCCTTTAAAAGGAATTCATCCTGTTTTTTTTCAAAACATCTTGGAGTTATTGTTTTTAGTTGGTTTTGTTTGGTATTTAAAATGGTCTCCTTTATTGGTATTATGCTATGTTGTGGTTGAAGTTGGTGTCGTATGGTTTTTCAGTGTATTGAAATCAAGAATGAGTTTAGGCTGGCTGCAACATCAGCAAGTGTGGTTGTTTATTGCGACGGGTTTATTGGTTGGTTTCTTGAGCAGTGCATGTTTGTTTTTGGGATGGGAAATAGATTCATCACTCGTGTCGACGGTGTTTTTAATTCAATTCATATGGAACGATAATGAATTTTTACTCTGCTTGCTCGCTATTTTTTTACAGCAGGTATTAGAGTTTTATAAACATAAAAAAATGTTACTTCACTTTCCTGCTGATCGTATTCACACGTTTCTTAATCCCGTCTTGCGGCTTCTGGTTCAACAGGGTTTCTACTATTACTTCTCGTTTTTCTTATGCTTTTAGATCTTGACTTGCTGGTGCAGGCTTTGCTTGTGGCTTTGGTTTGGACGATAAGCAAAACATGGCTCAGTCAATGCGTTCTTGTTCCTGTCTTTAAGAACAAATCATAGCATTAAAATTGGTATCAGAATAAAATAAGCCTTGTCCTGTTGGTTACCTCTCTTCATTTGACGATGATACTCTGTCTATTTAAAGGCCGGTATTCCTGTAATGTCATTTCCTGTAATCAATAAATGAATATCGTGCGTGCCTTCATAGGTGACGACTGATTCAAGGTTCATCATGTGACGCATAATGGGGTAATCGCCTGTGATTCCCATGGCTCCTAAGATTTGACGAGCGGTACGAGCTACTTCGAGGGCCATCTCTACATTGTTTCTTTTAGCCATGGAAATCATGGCGGTATTGGCTTTACCTGTGTTTTTTAATACGCCTAATCGCCAGACTAATAATTGCGCTTTAGTGATTTCGGTCAGCATTTCTGCTAATTTTTTCTGAACCAACTGAAAAGATGCAATGGGTTTGTCGAATTGAATACGTTCTAAAGCATATTGTTTGGCTGTTTCATAACAGTCGATTGCAGCACCTAATGCTCCCCAAGCAATTCCGTATCGGGCAGCGTCAAGACAACCTAATGGACCACTTAATCCGTCGGCTAAAGGGAGTAGGTTTTCTTTGGGGACTTTGACATTGTCGAATACCAATTCGCCCGTAATGCTTGCACGAAGTGACCATTTATTGTGAATTTCAGGAGTGCTGAATCCTGGCATGCCTCTTTCTACGATGAGTCCTTTGATTCTCCCTTGTTCATTTTTTCCCCATACTACGGCAATATCGGCCAGCGGAGAATTCGTAATCCACATTTTACTACCGTTTAAGAGGTAATGGTCTCCCTGATCGGTAAAATGAGTTGTCATGCCATTGGGATTGGAACCATGATCAGGTTCTGTCAAGCCAAAACATCCCAACAAGTCACCAGAGGCTAAACGTGGTAAGTATTTCTTTTTTTGTTCTTCTGAACCATAAGCATAAATGGGATGCATGACAAGAGAACCTTGTACTGATGCTGTTGATCGCATGCCTGAATCACCGCGTTCGATTTCTTGCATCATGAGACCGTATGAGATATAGTCAAGCCCTCCGCCTCCATAGGTTTCAGGGACAGTAGGACCAAAAATACCAAGATCTCCGAAGGCTTTGATCAGTTCTTTAGGGAAATGATTTTCTTGGGCACACTTTTCAATGATGGGTCGTATCGATTGGTTGACGAAGTTTCTTACGCTTTGACGAATTAGTTTTTGTTCATCGGAAAGAAGATCATCCAGTTGATAATAATCAGGACTGTCAAATTGTTGTTGCTTCATACCTTGTATATCTAGGTGATATTGTTAATTTTAAAGGCTAAATAATGCCTTTAGCCCGAGTCCAACATTCATTGGAGTATAGATACGAAAAAATACAGAATATGGTAGCTCCCAAACCTGAAAATAAAATAGAAGAAACATTAGAAGCGCTGAAGCAAAAGTATGCTGCTGATGGGCAAGATTTAAATACCCATATGACGGGGGTATTGTATTCCAAATATGTAAACTATTGGGATTACATTCGATTGGATACTTTACTTTCTCTTCAAAAGCCACGTACCGATTTCCCCGATGAAATGATTTTTATTGTATACCATCAAATTACAGAATTGTATTTTAAGCTTATTTTACACGAATTGAAATTATTAGAAGAAAGTGATACCGTATCAGCGGATTTTTTCAGAAAACGTATCGAAAGGATCAATTGGTGTTTTGGGCAAATGATTTCTTCATTTGATATTATCTCAGTGGGCCTGGAACAAGAACAGTTTTTGAAATTCAGAGCGGCATTGACTCCTGCGAGTGGTTTTCAATCGGTTCAGTACCGTATGATTGAACTGGCATCTACGGATTTAATTAATCTGGTTCATCCAGACGATAGGGCTGTATTGGTAGATGACGATTACATCACGACAGAAGAAATGTTTGAGAAAATATACTGGAAAAAAGGAGCCGTAGATGCTGTTACAGGAGCTAAAACGTTAACCTTAAGATCATTTGAAAAAGAATACGATAAGATATTGTTGGTTGTAGCAGAAGAGCATCGTACGAAGAACTTGTGGTCTGTCTATAGAAGATTAAGTTATGATGAACAGACGGAGAAGTCTTTGCTGGATGAGATGAGAAAATACGATACCTATGCGAATCTTTTCTGGCCTTTAACACATTTTAAGCATGCTATTCATCATTTGATAAAAAACAAAGATGTTTCTGGAGCGACGGGAGGTACCAATTGGCGACAATACCTTCCTCCCCGTTTTCAAAAAAGAATATTTTTTGATGCTTTGTGGACGGAAGAAGAACGGGAAAATTGGGGTAGAACATGGGTTGAAACGGAAGTCTTTTCAAAGTTGCCTTTATAATAGATGAATAAACCTTTTTACAATACGTCCATTTTTTTCATCGTAGGTTTTACGGTGTTAAGATTGGTATTGGGAGAAGGGTCTGCCTGGGCTCAAGGTTACGAGAAAGTAGAAAAATATTACGATGCGGCGAAAAGAATAAAGCAAGAAGTTTTCTTAGTCAAAAAAACAAGGAACAAAGTTGTACGGGATAGTTCGTATTTTTCTTATTATCAAAATGGAAAAGTAAAATCGAAAGGTCAATTCAAAAATAATCTTCCAGTTGGACATTGGGAATATTTCTACGAACATGGAGGTTTTAAAGCCACAGGTTTTTTTGTACAGGGGCAAAATCACGGAGTATGGAATTACTATTATGAAAATGGCAATATCAGCACTAGTGGCAGGTATGAGTATGGTATTAAGTCGGGAGATTGGAAATATTTTTTCGAAAGTACCAATCAGCTTGTTAAATCAGAAGGAGCTTATTCGAATAATAAGAGGGAGGGTACTTGGAAGTTTTATGATGAAAAAGGGAGCTTCAAAGCACAAGCGGAATTAAAGCAAGATAAGGGTATGTATATAGAGTTCTATGATACAGGTACTAAGAAGAGTGAAGGATTGCTGCTGGAAGGGAAAAGTTCAGGCATTTGGAAGTATTATCACGATAACGGTCAATTGTTGGGAGAAGGAGAAGAACGGAATGGCTTAAAAGAAGGCGAGTGGTTTTTCTATGATAACTCTGGTGTACTTACGTCTAAAGGCGTGTATCAAAAAGGGAAGCAGTTTGGGGTATGGTATTATTTTCATCCCAACGGAGAGATCGCATCAAGTGGAGAATACCATGAAGATAAGAAAGAAGGGGAGTGGACGACTTTTAATACTGCGGGGAAAAAGATTGGAGTAGGTAATTTTAAATCAGGAAATGGCATATATAAAGAGTATTATGAAAGTGGTAAGTTGAAATTAGAAGGGGCAGTGCAGAACGATAAAAATGAAGGGCAATGGAATTATTATTATGAAACAGGAGAGAAAGAAGGAGGCTGTTTTTATACTCAAGGGAAAGGGAAATACATCGGTTATTATAAAGACGGTGTACGGAAAATGGAGGGCTTATTGGAGAATGGCTATAAGACGGGTATTTGGCGTTTGTACAAACCGACAGGAGAATTGGCGGGTTTGTATAAAACTTATTATGATAAAGATGCGCCTGTATTTGAACCCGTGGTTGAAGATTCCGTTGTCGTAACAAAAAAAGATACCTTGTTACCCGTTGAAAAACCTCAACTTAAAATTCCTAAAAAGAAATCGCGTTACTTTACACCTCGTGTCAATGAATTCAGGTCTTATATTGTAGGTGTTAATCCTGTGGCTTTACTTCGGAGTTCATTGCCCGTGAGTATTGAAACGTATTTTCAAGAACGCATTGGGTATGAATTGGGCTTGATTTATGACAATAAGCCTATGTTTAAAAGTCATGCGAATACGAAGATTAATGAACTCTATTACCGAGGAGGACAGATTTATATTCGACAAAAATTTTATCAGAAAGATCAGGATTATGGGATGTTGTATTTTGGTCATGAATTAAGGTATACGACCACAACCTATGCCAGTAACATCATGGATACGTTGTTTTTCCCTGCACAGGAAACCAACCTGGTGTTAAGAGAAAATACAATAGAGTATGCCGTATTGTTCGGTGATCGCATCATGAAAGACTCCCGTAAAAAAGGATTTACCTTAGATGTTTTTGTAGGACTAGGGATCGGTTATCGTATGCAGAATAAAGATTGGCCAGAAGAAAACAAGCAATATAAAAATACGTTTTCATCAGTGAACTCTTCTGAAATAAAAATTCCTTTTCGTTTGGGTTTTACTCTGGGGTATGTTTTCCCTAGAGAACATTAGTATTTTGAGGAAACACATTTTTTAAGCTCCTTTTTTGTGAGTAAATTGAACTTCCATTTTCATTAGGGATAAATACCTTACGAATGTCACACATTATTGAATTAGCCTGTCTTCCTGAACAGGCCTATGATTTAGCCTATCTTAAGCCTCTTGCGTTTCAACAAGTAGGCATTAAACATCCAGAACAATATTATTGTCGTATCGTTCGTCGCTCTATCGATGCAAGAGGTCGTACGGTATTGTTTCGATTAGCGTTAGAAATAGGAGAATTGAATGCTTTAAGCCCACTTTCAACCTATGAACCAGTTGATCACAATGTAGCTAGTGCGAAAGAAGTTGTGGTTGTGGGTGCAGGTCCTGCCGGATTATTTGCGGCCATACGATTGATAGAACTGGGTTATAAACCTATAGTATTGGAACGAGGGAAAGATGTACGTGCCCGTCGCCGTGATTTGGCTGCCATTAATAAAGAGCATGTGGTCAATCCGGAATCTAATTATTGTTTTGGAGAAGGTGGTGCAGGGACTTATTCGGATGGGAAACTCTATACTCGTTCCAAGAAAAGAGGAGATTTAAGAAAAGTGCTGGATATCTTTGTCGCTCATGGAGCGCAGGAAGATATTTTGATTGATACACATCCTCACATTGGTACCAATAAACTTCCTGAAATTATACAATCGATGAGAGAGCGTATTATTGCGGCAGGGGGAGAGGTTTTGTTTAATGCGAAAGTAACAAAGTTTATTATACAGTCTGGAGAACTTAAAGGAGTAGTAACAGCTGATGGAACATCGTATACGGGAGTTGCTTGTATATTGGCTACGGGACATTCAGCAAGAGATATTTTTGAGTTGTTGCATCAGCAAGGCATTTACATTGAGGCGAAGCCTTTTGCATTAGGCTTACGTGTAGAACATCCACAAGAGATTATCGATCAAGTGCAGTACCATTGTGATACACGTGGCCCTTATTTGCCTGCTTCTTCTTATTCATTAGTGCAGCAAGTAACCCATCAAGGCATCGATAGAGGGGTATATTCCTTTTGTATGTGTCCCGGTGGATTCATTGTTCCATCTGCAACAGCACAAGAGGAAATTGTAGTGAATGGCATGTCACCTTCGCGAAGAGATTCTAAATATGCCAATTCAGGAATTGTTGTGTCGGTAGAATTAGAAGACATTAAGCCGTTTGCAGTTCACGGTCCGTTGGCCTGTATGGTATTTCAGAAAAGTATAGAGCATCAAGCCTGGGTAGTGGGAGGCAAAACACAGGCCGCACCAGCTCAACGTTTGGTCGATTTTGTAACGGGTAAAATATCGACTTCTTTGCCGGAGAGTTCTTATCAACCGGGTTTAACTTCCGTTTCTTTGGATGAGGTTTTACCTCCCTTTATTTCACATCGTTTAAAAGAAGGCTTCAAAGCATTTGGACAAAAGATGAAAGGTTTTTATACCAATGAAGCACAAGTGGTGGGAGTGGAAAGTCGTACTTCATCTCCTGTCATGGTACCAAGGAACAAAGAAAGCTTAGAACATGTTAACGTGAGAAGGCTATTCCCTTGTGGTGAGGGAGCCGGTTATGCAGGAGGCATTGTTTCTGCCGCTATAGATGGGATGAAATGTGCAGAGGCGATTGCAATTAAGTATTAAACACATTCAAGCATGGATAAGTTAACATTGATTATAGGAGCATCAGAAAAGGCTGATCGCTATTCGAATATGGCTGCTCATCGTTTACACCAACATGGGGTTGATTTTGTGCCATTGGGTATAAAAGCAGGCGAGGTGGCAGGGAAAAAGATTTTAACAGGTTTTCCTGAATTGTCCGGTATTGATACCGTTACGTTGTATGTTAATCCAGCACGTCAAAAAGAGTATTACGATTATATACTTTCCTTACACCCTAGGCGGGTTATTTTTAATCCCGGTACAGAAAACAGAGAGTTAGCTCAACAGCTTGAAAATAAAGGTATAGAGACTGTAGAGGGCTGTACTTTGGTCATGCTCGGTTCAGGTACTTTTTAAGGACATTTTAAGCCTCTTTTTTATATTCTGTTTTGTGGATAAAATCTAGAAAAATGCTGTGATTTTAGGCATAAAAACAGTATTTTTACCATACTACTAAGTACTGAAAATGAGCGAAATAACAGACAAAAGCAGAACGGAATATTCAGCAGATAATATTCAGGTTCTTGAAGGATTAGAGGCGGTTCGTAAAAGACCTGCCATGTACATTGGAGACATCGGTATAAAAGGACTTCACCACTTGGTGTGGGAGGTAGTAGATAACTCTATCGATGAGGCTTTGGCTGGACATTGTAATGAAATTACAGTGGAGATTAATGAAGATAATTCGGTTACAGTAAGTGATAATGGTCGAGGTATTCCTACCGGTATTCATCCGAAGTTGGGAAAATCAGCGTTGGAAGTGGTATTGACGGTCTTGCATGCGGGTGGTAAATTCGATAAGGATACTTATAAAGTATCCGGAGGATTGCACGGTGTAGGGGTGTCTTGTGTGAATGCCTTATCAAGTCATTTGGCTGTTACGGTTCAACGTGATGGGCAGGTATTCAAACAAGAGTACGTGCGAGGTGTGCCTCAGTACGATGTCAAAGTGATTGGTGAGAGTGATCAGCATGGTACTAAAGTACATTTTTTACCAGACAGTACAGTTTTTACAGAGTCTGTATATAAGTATGATACGGTAGCTGGCCGATTAAGAGAACTTTCGTTTTTGAACAAAGGGATTAAGATCAATTTATTTGATCATCGTGAAGTCGTAGAAGACGGGAAGTCTAAAAATGAAACCTTCTTTTCCATTGGTGGGATTAAAGAGTTTGTGACTTACCTTGATTCTAGTCGTGTGCAACTGATTCCTGAACCATTGTATTTAGAAGATAATTCGGGTCCTATTCCTGTCGAGGTAGCGATGACATATAATAATTCGTACGCTGAAAATGTGTACTCTTATGTCAATAACATCAATACCATAGAAGGAGGGACACATGTAGCGGGTTTTAGAAGGGCATTGACACGTACCTTGAAAGCTTATGCCGATAAGTCCGGGTTATTGGATAAAGTTAAAATTGACATTACGGGAGATGATTTTAGAGAAGGATTGTCTGCTGTCATTTCTGTAAAAGTTCAAGAACCTCAGTTTGAAGGTCAGACCAAGACTAAACTTGGAAACTCTGATGTGATGGGTGCTGTGGATGTTTTGGTGGGGGAAATGCTCAACAATTATTTGGAAGAGCATCCGCGTGAAGCCAAGATCATTGTTTCTAAAGTCATTCTTGCAGCACAAGCTCGTTTTGCGGCTCGTAAAGCACGTGAAATGGTGCAACGTAAAAGTGTGCTTTCAGGTACAGGACTACCGGGTAAACTGGCTGATTGTTCAGAAAGTGATCCAGCCTTGTGCGAAATTTACCTGGTAGAAGGGGATTCTGCAGGTGGATCTGCGAAGCAAGGTAGAGATCGTAAATCTCAAGCGATATTACCTTTGCGAGGTAAAATCTTGAACGTAGAAAAAGCACAAGAACATAGAATCTACGAAAACGAAGAGATCAAAAACATGATCACGGCTTTGGGTGTCAGCTTTGGTACTCCAGAAGACGATAAAGCCTTGAACATGACAAAGCTTCGTTACCACAAAGTCATCATCATGACTGATGCGGACGTTGACGGTAGTCACATTCGTACCTTGATATTGACTTTCTTCTTCCGGTACATGCGTCAACTCATCGATAGTGGATATGTTTACATTGCTCAGCCACCGTTGTATCTGGTGAAAAGAGGAAAAGAAGAGCGTTACTGCTGGACAGAAGCACAACGAGAAGTGGCCGTAAAAGAATTGGCGAAAGACGGGAAAGAAGATTCGGTGGGAGTACAGCGTTATAAAGGTTTGGGAGAAATGAATCCGGAACAGTTATGGACGACGACCATGGATCCGAAGAGCAGAAGCTTGAAGCAGGTGAGTGTAGAATCTGCAGCAGAAGCGGATTTACTGTTCTCGATGTTGATGGGCGATGAAGTGGCTCCCCGCAGGGATTTCATTGAAAAGAATGCAAAGTATGCTAGAGTAGATGTCTAGTAAAACATAATATAAAAATAATCGTAAAAAAGAGGGGGATGTAAATCCCCTTTTTTAATTTAGGGGCTTATTTCAACAGTATATGTTTTGGCAGAAGAGTAGTAATACCGAAGAAACAAATTACATCAGTAGGGATTTAAGTTGGATCAATTTCAACTATCGCGTATTGGATCAAACGGTTCAGCCCGACCATAACCTGTTTGAGCGCTTAAAGTTTTTAGCCATTACTTCATCTAACCTGGATGAGTTTTTTCAAATTAGGATTGGGAGTTTGTACAATTATATTGACTACGGAAAAGAACGCATCGATTATTCAGGTATGCGTGAATCCACGTTCAGAAGAAAATTATTACAAGAAGTTTCAGATTTTTACCAAAAACAAAAACATATTTATGTATCGGATTTAGTACCCATGTTTGAAAAATCAGGGTTGATTATTTCTAAATACGAAGAACTCACGGAAGAGGAGCAAGACAAAGCTTCAGCATACTTTAAAAAAACATTGTTTCCAATGTTAACCCCCATGACCTACGATGGGTTTCATTCCTTTCCCATACTCATGAATAAACTATTGGTTTTGGGTGTAGTGACCAAGAATGACGCATTTGTAGGAGAACAGAAAAAATTATCGTTTGTTCAGATTCCACAAAATTTACCTAAGTTTTTTGAGGTCAAAAGAGATGGGCTTATTGTTTTTGTACCCATTGCAGACATCATACGCATTCATATTCATAAGTTGTTTCGTAATGTTGAAATCATATCGGTGACACTGTTTCGTATTACGAGAAATGGAGATTTCTCTGTCGACGACAGTGATGATATGGAAGAACAGTACATTGAGGAGATCAAGAAAAAATTGATGTCCAGGAAAACTGCTCGTGTGGTGAGGATAGAGACGGAGTCAGGTATGAACGAGTGGATGATGGATATCCTAAAACAACGTTGGGATATTGATGAACACAATATTTTTGAGAACGATGTGTTGATTGATTATTCTGCATTGTGGCAAATTGTAAATCATAAAGATTTCAAAGAAGCGTTACCGATGGTCAGACCACAAGTTCTCCCACTAACGTTGGTTGAAGATGATAAATCGGTCAATTTGTTTGATTACTTGAAAGATCATGATTTGTTATTGCATCATCCATACAATAGCTTCAATTATGTACTCGATTTGATCGAACAATCTGCAGAAGATCCGAATGTGCTGGCCATTAAAATCACCATTTACCGACTGGCTAAGAATTCCAGGATATCTGCTGCTTTATTGAGAGCGGCAGAGAATGGAAAGCATGTATCGGTATTGTTTGAGGTAAAAGCACGTTTCGACGAAGAAAACAATATCAAAGAAGCTTTGCGTTTACAGAAGGCGGGTTGTTTTGTCGTCTATGGTGTCAATAAATACAAAACCCATACGAAGTTGTTGTTGATTGTAAGAAAAGATGCAGACGAAGGGGTAACGAGTTATGTGCATTTGTCGAGTGGAAATTATAATGAAGAAACAGCCCGTTTGTATACCGATATCAGTTTGTTGACTACGGATCAGGAGTGTGCTCAGGATATCAGTGAGTTTTTTAACGTTATTACAGGACATTCTCGACCAGGGTTATATCAGAATATCATTACAGCTCCAGGGGATATGCGTACCAAACTGATTGAGTTGATACGTCAGGAAGCCGAGAATGCGAAAGCTGGGAAGTCGAGCGGTATTGTGATCAAGGTCAATTCTTTGCAAGATCAGGCTACCATTGATGCGATGTACGAAGCGTCTCAGGCTGGAGTAAGAATAAAATTAATCGTGCGGGGCATGTGTTGTTTGAAACCGGGTAAGGTAGGTTTGAGTGAAAACATCACCGTCCGTTCTATCGTGGGTAATTTCTTGGAACATTCACGCATCTATTGCTTTAATAATAACGGTAATCCTATTGTCTTGGGCGGTAGCGCCGATATGATGATCAGGAGCTTTGATCGAAGAATAGAATCTTTGTTTCAGATTAAAGATCCTAAGTGCAAGCAAGAAGTGATTGCGATGTTGAAATACAATTTGATGGATAATTATAATGCCTATGAACTCGATTCTTCAGGTAATTACACTAAAATTAGTCCTGCTGCAGGAGAATCTCATTTTAATATGCATGAAGAGTTCTATAAAATAACAGAAGACATTGTAAATGATGCGTCCTTATTTTAATCAATAGTCAGTTTGTTTTGCAAAAAGAGAGGATTCGTTACTTTAACGAATCCTCTCTTTTTACTGACCACTGATACCTGACCACTGATCCCTATAAAACACTCAATGCTTTTTCGTAATTGGGCTCGTCTGCAATTTCCGGTACTTGTTCCGTGTAAATTACTTTTCCGGATTCATCCAAGATGATCACAGAACGAGAATGTAAGCCTGCCAGTGGGCCATCTGTAATTTCTAATTGGTAATCTTTTCCGAAACTTCCTGTTACAAAATCAGATAAGGTGATGGCATTAGCGATGCCTTCAGTACCACAGAATCTGGCTTGAGCGAAAGGCAAATCCCTAGAAATGCATAAGACAACCGTGTTTTTAAGGTCGGCTGATTTTTTGTTGAATGTCCTTACAGACGTAGCACATGTTCCCGTATCTATGCTTGGAAAGATGTTTAAGACAATGCGAGATCCTTTGAAATCGTTTAACGATACGCGCGAAAGATCATTTTTTACCAATGTGAAATCCTTAGCAACAGATCCTACTTCTGGTAAGTTGCCTAGCGTGTGAATGGAATTGCCTTTTAATGTAATGTTAGCCATGATGAAGAGTATGCTAAGTGAATTATTTATTTTACTTTCGAATACATCACAAACAATTATCCGGGGATTAAGTTCCGGGGATAGTTATGTGAGGAGATGTTACTTTTTGTATTTGTTGAAGTTTAAGATTTGCCCGGATCCTACACTTTTGTTGGCGTGTTTTTCGTACAACATCAACATCAATCCGTCTTTTAGTCCCAATTCAGGGACTACCATTTTAGAGGCTTTAGCCCATTTCATAGCGGTAAGATAAATCTCGGATGCAGGAATGATGACATCGGCACGGTCTGTGTTCATCATGAGTATATTCACACGTTCATCGTAGCTGTATCCCATGATCAACTGTTGTATTTCTTCGAGTTTTTTTAAAGAAACTTGTTGTTTCTCTTTTTTTCCTTTTTCTGCGTTGCTTAATTCGTAAAGCTTTCCAATATTACCTCCTGTGCCAATGGCTGTAATGGGTTTAGGTACTTTATTGGCATTTTCTTCAATCCAACGGTGCATTTCACCCCATTCTTCTGGTGTATCTAATCCGTTTAATCGCCTCACCGAACCAATTTTAAAAGAACGTGTAGCTATTTTTCTTTTGTTTACGAAAATATTTAACTCTGTACTACCTCCACCCACATCGATATGGATATAGCTTGAGTCGTCTAGTTCACTGTATAAAACCGTGTTGATCAATTCGGCTTCTTTTTCTCCATCGATGATATTGATTTCAACACCGAGTAAATCTTTGACTTTATAGGCGATGTCTTTACCGTTTTTGGCTTCACGCATGGCCGATGTAGCACAGATGATGTAGTCATCGACTTCGTAGAGGTCAAAAAGGTTTTTAAACGTTTGAATCAATTTGATAAATTTCGATTCTTTCTCTGCACTGATTTGATTCATTTTGAATACATCTTCTCCCAATCGTAGAGGGAAACGTACGTATTCCATTTTTTTAAACATGACCATGCCATCGGTATCAAGTATTTTACTCACTTGAAAACGAATCGCGTTTGATCCTATATCTACAGCTCCTAGTTTCAATGGTTAAATGCGGTTAAATGAAGTCTTCAAATTACGATATAATACTTGTCTTGCGCAAACTCTTTCTCCACATATTTAGGGCGTTTGCGTTTGTTTATTCGTGCATTATGTGAGATATTTGCAAGCGCTTTGCAGCATCCTTTGAATTCACTCTTTAATGTCTACTATGTCAGATATACTGAAGGCTCTTAATGAACGTATACTTGTGTTGGATGGTGCCATGGGTACGATGATTCAGCGATACAAGTTAGAGGAACATGATTTTAGAAATGCATCTTTGGCAGATCATGGACATCCGCTCAAAGGGAATAACGATTTATTGAGCATTACACGTCCCGATGTGATCTTGGAAATACATAAACAGTATTTGGAAGTTGGTGCAGATATTCTCGAAACGAATACCTTCAGCAGTACGACCGTTGCTCAAGCCGATTATGGATTAGAGCATTTGGTGTACGAGTTGAATTATCAAAGTGCGTTGGTGGCCAGACAAGCTGCCGATGAATATACCGCAAAGGATTCGAACAAACCACGTTTTGTAGCGGGTGCTATGGGACCCACCAATCGTACGGCTTCGATTTCTCCCGATGTCAATGATCCAGGGTATAGAGCCATTACCTTTGATCAATTGAAAGTGGCCTATAAACAACAAGCGGAAGCACTTTGGGATGGAGGTGTAGATGCATTTTTGGTAGAAACTATTTTTGATACCTTAAATGCCAAAGCGGCTTTGTTTGCCTTGATGGAACTGATGGAAGACCGTGGAAAAGAATTACCGATCATGGTTTCTGCGACGATTACAGATGCCAGTGGAAGAACATTAACGGGACAGACGACAGAAGCTTTTTTAATTTCTGTTTCCCATGCCCCTTTGTTATCGGTAGGACTCAATTGTGCTCTAGGGGCAAGAGAGTTAAGACCTTATTTGCAAGTATTGGCGAAAGAATCCGATGTGTATGTGAGCGCTTATCCTAATGCAGGTTTACCTAATGAATTTGGTCAATATGATCAAACACCAGAACAAATGGCCGATGAAATAGAAGTCTTTTTGAAAGAAGGCTTAATTAATATCATTGGAGGATGTTGTGGTTCTACGCCGGACCACATCGGAGCCATTGCTCGTAGAGCTGCTCAATATACACCACGTACCTTTGAATACAACAGCAGTAAAGTTCTTTAGTTGATTTTATAGAAAGAGAGTATATATGTTAGGTAATCTTAAACTCAGTGGATTAGAACCTTTAGTGGTAGGCCCTCAAAGCAATTTTATAAATATTGGGGAACGTACCAATGTAACGGGTTCGGCAAAATTCTTGAGGTTGATTAAAGAAGGTAATTTTGAAGAAGCTCTTGAGGTGGCTTTGGAGCAAGTGCGTGGAGGAGCTCAGGTGATCGATATCAACATGGATGAGGGGATGCTGGACAGTGAAGCCATGATGGTGCGTTTTTTAAACTTAGTTGCTTCTGAACCTGAGATTTCCCGTGTTCCTGTCATGATTGACTCTTCCAAATGGAATATCATTGAAGCGGGTTTAAAGTGTGTACAAGGAAAATGTATTGTGAATTCGATCAGTTTAAAAGCTGGAGAACAAGAATTTATAGAACAAGCCAAAAAGGTAAAACGATACGGTGCGGCGGCAGTTGTGATGGCTTTTGATGAAAAAGGACAAGCCGATACCTATGATCGTCGAGTAGAAATTTGCACCCGTTCGTATAAGATTTTAACAGAAGTCGTTAAGTTTCCTCCTCAGGATATTATTTTCGACCCCAATATTTTTCCGGTAGGAACAGGAATCGATGAACATAAAAATTATGCCCTTGATTTTTTCCGTGCCACCAAATGGATCAGAACAAATTTGCCTGGCGCTCATGTGAGTGGAGGAGTAAGTAACGTATCATTTTCGTTTAGAGGAAACAATACGGTAAGGGAAGCCATGCACTCGGTATTTTTGTACTATGCCATTAAAGAAGGGATGGACATGGGGATTGTGAATCCAAGCATGTTGGAAGTATACGATGAAATTCCGAAAGACTTATTGGAACGGGTAGAAGATGTATTGCTCAATCGTCGAGAAGATGCGACTGAACGTTTACTGGATTTTGCTCAACAGGTAAAAGGCAAAGGTAAAGAGCAAGTGGTTGATTTGGAATGGAGAAAGAAAAGTGTAGAAGAGCGGTTGACACATGCCTTGGTGAAAGGAGAATTGGAATTTATAGAGGCCGATATTGAAGAAGCTCGTGTAAAATATGGAAATCCTTTGACGGTGATTGAAGGTCCTTTGATGGATGGGATGAACGTAGTCGGTGATTTGTTTGGATCAGGAAAAATGTTTTTACCTCAAGTGGTCAAAAGTGCTCGTGTGATGAAAAAAGGAGTGGCTGTGTTATTGCCCTACTTGGAGGAGGAAAAGAAAAGAACAGGTTCGACCAAATCCAATGCGGGTAAAATATTGTTGGCGACGGTAAAAGGTGATGTGCACGATATCGGAAAAAATATAGTAGGGGTGGTGTTGGCATGTAACAATTATGAAATCATCGATGTTGGAGTGATGGTTCCTTGTGATAAAATATTGGCTGCTGCGGAAGAACATCAAGTAGACATTATTGGATTATCCGGTTTGATTACACCTTCTTTGGATGAAATGGTTTATGTTGCTCAGGAAATGCAACGGGCAGGCTTAAAACTACCTTTGTTGATTGGAGGAGCAACGACCTCTCGTATTCATACGGCCGTAAAAATTGATCCGGTATACGATGGACCTGTGGTTCATGTGTTAGATGCCTCAAAAGGAGTGCCGGTAGCCAGTAGTTTATTGAGTGTGGATCAACACGAGTCTTTCGCTCTAAAAATGAAAGAGGAATATGCTCAGATGAGGGCAGATTATGCCAACAAGAAGGAGGATAAAAATTATATCACGTACGCTGAAGCACAAAAAAACAAATACAAAGTAGATTGGACGAAATCCCATCCTGTGAAGCCAACCTTTATAGGGAATAAAGTTATTCATGATATTCCCTTGGAAGATATTAGGCCTTACATTGATTGGACACCGTTTTTCCAAACTTGGATGTTGAAAGGGAAATATCCTGCTATTTTAAATGATGCCACCATTGGCGTAGAAGCTCAAAAGTTATTCAACGATGCGAGTGTGATGTTGGATAAGCTCATTAAGGAGAAAAAATTAAAGGCTCATGCGGTTGTTGGTATCTATCCTGCCAATGTGGTCAACGAAGACACGGTAGCGTTATACACATCGGAAGAACGGAATGAAGTTCAACAGCAATTCCATTTCTTGCGTCAACAAGGGAAAAAAGGATCTGGAGTTCCTAATATCTCATTGGCCGATTTTATTGCTCCTGTGGAATCGGGAGTGAAGGATTATTTTGGTGCTTTTGCCGTAACCGCAGGAGAAGGCATAGAAGCATTGGTGACACAATACGAAGCGGATTTCGACGATTACAATTCGATCATGGTGAAAGCCCTTGCTGATCGTTTGGCAGAAGCTTTGGCGGAGAAGATGCACGAGTGGATGCGTAAAGAAGGTTGGGCTTATGCTGCGGATGAAAATTTATCGAAAGAAGAATTGATTAAAGAAAATTATATAGGCATAAGACCTGCTCCGGGTTATCCTGCTTGTCCTGATCATACCGAAAAAAATCAATTGTTTGAATTGTTAGATGTCACCAGGAATACGGGCATTATACTTACAGAAAGTTTGGCCATGTATCCTGCATCTTCTGTAAGTGGATTTTATATTGCACATCCTGATGCAAAGTATTTTGGTTTAGGAAAGGTCATGAAAGACCAGGTTGAAGCTTATGCTCAACGTAAAAAATTACCCTTTAAGCGTCTTGAAAAGTGGTTGGAACCTAATTTGGCCTACGATTTATAGATTTTCTTAAGTTTCTGATAGTCTTAGTATTCGCTTTTTGTGAACTTTCTCATTGGTATTAATTTTATACTGTATGGGAATATTCTAATATTGGTATTTTTTAAACTATTAACATCTTTTTTGGACTCTATAAGATGATCTGTTTTGTATTATTTTAAGAAAGATACCCTGCTGACTTGCCGTAAATACTTTGTCCTTGAAATTGAGGGCTCTTTTAGCTAATTTAGTACTATAATCTCTCACAAATAAGTGTTCAAAACGCTTGTTTACTTTTTTGTAATTAGAGAATATGTTTCCTTGACTAGGACTAACTGCCGCTCTCGCGGCAGTTTTTTTTTGTGTATAAACAAGTTGATTACTCACATTAATCATTTCAAATACTAAAATTTTGAAAGAATGACGTATTTTTGATTTCTGAAATGCGTGTGGATGAAACGGTCTGCAGCATTTTAAAAGAAGACAAAGACAAGTTTATCAATCATTCTAATTTTTAAAATAGAAAATAGGCTAATGAAAGTTGTTGATCATATACGCAATGCCAAAGATACCTTATTCTCGATAGAGATTCTGCCACCATTAAAAGGACAAGACATCAATTCTTTATTTCATGCCATCGAACCCTTAATGGAGTTTAAACCACCTTTCATTGATGTGACATACCATAGAGAGGATTATGTTTATAAACAGAGACCCAATGGAAGTGTAGAAAAGGTTTCTGTCTATAAAAGACCAGGTACTGTTGCCATTTCTGCAGCCATTATGAATCGTTTTAAAGTGGATGCTGTACCACACATTATTTGTGGCGGTTTTTCCAAAGAAGAAACAGAAAATGCCTTGATTGAACTTAATTTCTTAGGTATCGATAATGTTTTGGCGTTGAGGGGAGATCCGATTAAAGCTGAAGGACGTTTTATTCCTGAACCAAATGGAAATGCCTACGCAAGTGATTTGATCAAGCAGATCAGCGATTTAAATAAAGGCATTTATGTAGAGGATGATATTCAAAATGCCATTTCGACGGATTTTTGTATTGGTGTTGCTGCTTATCCTGAAAAACATTCGGAAGCAGTAGGCTTGGATGAGGATCTTTCTTATTTGAAATTGAAAGTAGACTTAGGAGCAGAATATATCGTTACTCAAATGTTCTTTGATAATTCCAAATTCTTTGCTTTTGTAAAAAGATGCAGAGATATGGGCATTACGATTCCAATTATACCGGGTTTGAAACCTATTTCAAGCAAGAGGCAGTTGACGATATTGCCAAACATCTTCTTCATTGATATGCCTGAAGCATTGGTGAAAGCGGTTGAAGCGTGTACCAATGATGCACAAGTAAAACAAGTGGGTATCGAGTGGTGTGTACAGCAATCCAAAGAATTGAAAGATGCAGGTATACCGGTATTGCACTATTATTCCATGGGTAAATCGGAGTCGGTTTATAATATTGCTAAACAATTATTTTAAGACCAGGCAATTTCATGACTTCATCGATTGAATGGGTAGAATGTCCTAGAGATGCTATGCAGGGTATAAAGCAATTTATACCTACGCAGATGAAGATTGATTACCTAAAATCATTATTGTCTTGTGGTTTTCATATCCTCGATGCGGGCAGTTTTGTATCGGCTAAAGCTATCCCTCAATTGTCCGATACCGAAGAGGTTTTTCATGCGATAAAAGATCATATCGGTTCTACCCATTTGTTAGCCATTGTAGCCAATGTGAAAGGGGCAGAACGCGCTTCTGTATTTGGAAAAAGTTTACGTTATATCGGTTATCCTTTGAGTATCTCGGAGACTTTTCAGCAGAGAAATACCAATCGTTCCATCGATCAAGCGCTACTCGATTTGAAAGAAATCCAATCGATCGCTCATCAAGCAGGTCAAGAGTTGATCGTTTATTTGTCGATGGGTTTTGGAAATCCATACGGCGATCTTTACAATACGGATTATTTAACTTCTTTTTCGGAACGGTTAATGGCAATGGGAGTCAAGATCATTTCCTTGGCCGATACAGTGGCAGTCGCTCAACCTCACCAAGTGGTTGAAGCCTTTTCTTCGTTACATAAGTCTTTTGAAGACATTACCTTTGGAGCTCATCTTCATGTCGTGAAGGGGAAAGAAGAGGCCTTGATTCAAGCGGCATTGGATGGAGGATGTCGTCGATTTGATACCGCCATGAATGGATACGGTGGTTGTCCTATGGCCGCAGATGAATTGGCCGGGAACTTAGGGTCAGAGGTCTTGCTGCGTTACCTGGAACAAGCTCAATATACCTTAGCTATTGATTCCAACGCATTTGTTCAGGCACAATTGAAAGCACAAGCATTATTTTCGCACTATGAGTAAAGGCAATAAGCTTAAAAATATAGACATTTTTCTACCTTGTTTTGTAGATCAATGTTATCCTCAAACGGGATGGAACATGATTAAAGTGTTGGAGTTTGTAGGATGTAAAGTCAATTATCCTCAGCAACAAACCTGTTGTGGACAACCTGCATACAATGCTGGTTTTTTTGATGAAGCGGCTACGGTGGCTACCAAGTTTTTAGCGGATTTCCCTAAAGAAAAATACATCATTATGCCTTCGGCTTCTTGTGTGGGTATGGTAAGAAATGGATATGGGACCTTGTTTCAACAATCTTCTCATATTTTGGAATACAAGCGGGTGAAAAATTACACCTATGAGTTTACCGAATTTTTGACGGAAGTCATGCAGATCGATAAGTTGCCGGGAGCTAAATTCCCTCATAAAGTAACCTATCATGATTCTTGTAGTGGACTTCGTGAATGTGGTATTAAGCAAGGACCAAGAAAGTTATTGAGTAATGTAGAAGGTTTGGAATTGATTGAGATGAACCATACAGAAACTTGTTGTGGATTTGGAGGAACGTTCTCGGTCAAGTTTGATTCGATTTCTACCGCCATGACAGAACAAAAGGTCAACAATGCTTTAGAAACAGGAGCAGAATACATTGTATCTACGGATTGGTCGTGTTTGATGAGTTTGGATGCTTATATTAAAAAAAATAACATTCAGATAAAAACTATTCATATTGCCGATATTTTGGCTGCTGGTTGGTAGAATAAGAGACAAGAGGACTAATCTACGACAGGGAAACTTTTTTCATCTTCTCCTATACCTGTAAAAATACCAATCAGTCCTGGTATGTTTGATTTGACTGTGGCAGGTTGGGCAAAAGGATTTCCGTTAGCACTTTGGGCTGCTTGTACCGTGTTTAGAAAATCGTAGTAATCTTTGGTGATGTGTATAAGTTTAATGATACCTGTTTGTCCTTTATTAAAATTTAATCTTCCGTTTATACCACCTTTTCCATTTTCTATCCATTCATCATTAAAAGCAAAGTCTTGTTTGATTTCTCCATCTATGCTATCTGCAATAGAGAGGTATCGGTAATAATTTTTTTCATGAATTGGATCGGTATACCTGGTTGTGATTCGGCATCGTAGTTCATCGTTGCATTCAATAACCATAGATTCTATGTTTATTTTTTCGGGAATAATGGTCTGGGCATAATATGTTTTACCATCAATGATAGCTTTGAGTAAAAAGGGGCTCTTGTCATGAGGAACTGTAATCAAGTCGTTTGCCCGGTAGTTATAACGTTTAAATTCGCCAGTTCTAGGTTGGGTATCATATACTAAATCGATGGTTTGGCCCGCATGGAGTATTTGAAATTGTGCATTTTTAACATCGATCAGCTCAGGAGAATCGAAATAGTCGACGCTGTAGTACGCAATTAAGCGATACGGTTTACCGGGTTCTAAATAGCATTCGATGACTGGTATATTGGGATAGTCAGGAAGTGCTAAATCCACTTCTTTTTCAGGTGTACATTGTACTCCTGTCAAAAGAGAAAGCAGTATGCTTAAGCCGATCGAAAATCTTTTTACCATTTGAAATTTAATGTTAAAGAGGGTATAATAGGAAATAAGGATACTTGTTTGGCGACGTATTTTATTGGCCGATCCAGATCATCTACAATTTCTTCAAAATAAATAAAATAGGTATTCCTGCGGTTGTATACATTATATACGCTGAATGTTAAGTCGGCTTCACCCCATTTAGGGTTAAAGTGGTAGACCACTCCAATGTCCATACGGTGGTATGCAGGAAGGCGAAAAGAATTTCGTTCAGTATATACAGGTACTACACTAGGTTTTCCTCCATCGATGTCTTGAATGATGAACCGACCGATGGGTAAACTTACGGCTTGTCCAGTACCATAGACAAAGGTTCCTGATAAAGAAAACCGACTATTTAGTTTATGCATCACCACGACTGAAAGATCATGTCTACGGTCATTTCGAGCCGGAAACCATCTGCCATTGTTGATTTCATTGAATTGACGATTGGTCCAGGAAAGAGTATAGCCAATCCATCCTGTCGTTTTACCTTGTTTTTTTTCGATGTAAAATTCTGCACCATAACTTTCTCCTTTACCGAATACAAATTCTCGGTCGAGGGAATCGTTGACGAATAACTCTGCTCCATCTCTAAAATCCAGCAGATTTCTCATGCGTTTGTAGTAAAATTCATTACTAAAAAAGAATTTATTTTTCAGTAATGAAAACTCATAGCCTAAGGCAACTTGGTCCGATAATTGAGGTGCCGTGAGCTGACCAGAAGGATACCAAATATCGGTAGGAAGAGAGGCTCCGGAATTGCTGGCCAAATGTATGTATTGATACATACGGCTGTAACTTACTTTTAGGCTCAGATTTTCTTTGACATGAAAGTTGGTTTGAATACGTGGTTCGAGACCATGGTAGAATTTTTCTTTGTAAAACCAAGACCATCGAAGTCCTGTATTGATGGTCCAGCGTGAGCCAAGTTTAAATACATCATTAAGATACACTGCTCCACCTGTTCCATAAAGTTGGTTACCGCTCGAAAAAGAAACTCTTCCATCATTTGAACCGGCTTGTAATCGTGAAATGTTAAAAACATAATAATTTACTTGGGTTCCAGTTGTTAAGGTATGTCGTCGGAAATTCTTTTTTAATTGTGCTGTAAAACCGTAGTCTCGAATGCCTGAAGTTAAGTCGAAGTTGAAGGAAGGAAGGTTGTTGTTTAACTTGTAGTTGTAATCACTCAAAGAAGCATTGAGTTGAAAAGTCGTATTGGAATCTATATGGTAGTTCCAGGCAATACCTCCCAAGATATTGCCCCATTTAAATCCGATGGTATTACTTTTCGTTTTTAGTTTGAAGACATCTTTTCCCAGGTAGCCTGTAAAGCAAATGCTATTTCTAGGATTGATTTGATAGCTGAGCTGAAGGTTGCCATCGTAAAAATAATAATCGGGTATAGGATCAAATTTTTCATTGTTTTCATAGGCTTTGTTGATGAGTCGGGTAAACACATCGGCGTATGTTCTTCGAAAGGCCAGGTTCATCCATAATTTATTTTTGATGATCGGTCCACTCAGGCTTAGACGTGATGAGATGAGTCCGATGCCTCCATTGACCTGATAAGTAGTGGAATCTCCATTGTTTGTTTCTACGTCGATCACAGAAGATAAGCGTCCTCCATATTGTGCAGGGAAACCTCCTTTATACAATGAAATCTTTTTGACGGCATCGGCATTGAATACACTAAAAAAACCGAACAAATGAGAAGGGTTATAGACAAGGATATGATTCAGTAAAAATAAATTTTGATCTGGTCCTCCACCCCTCACGTATATGCCACTATTCCCTTCTCCTCCCGATTGTATGCCGGGTTTGAGCTGCAATGTTTTAAGCAAATCTACTTCTCCTAACAAGGCAGGAAGTAATTTGGCATCTTTGGAAGTGATGGAGATATTGCTCATTTGCGTACTTTCTAATTGTTCACGATACGCATTCCCTTCTATAATGACTTCTGCATAGGCCGAAGATTGGATGAAAAGTTGGGGTTGAGACAAGACCGATTTGACGGATACTTCCATACGTTGGTAACCGATGTTTTCAATTATCAGGATGTCGTTTTTAGTAGGACTTTCTAAGTAAAATTCTCCTTGTTCATTGGTTGTTGTTCCAATGCTGGGATTGTCTTTGAGGTAAACAATAGCTCCTATAAGAAATGTAGAATCGGTATAATCGAGTAATGTTCCCTTGATAGGGTAGGTCTGAGCATGTACACGACTTGACGATAGGAGGAGTGTGAGCATGCAACCCAAAAAGACGAGACCTGTGTTTTTCACTCCATTAAAATTTTGTATTAATAAAAAAAGTGAATCAATGGTAACCTTATTAAATATAAACTATTAAATTCAATTAAGCTGATCTAAAAAAAGGTTTTATGAAAAAAATAGGTGTTTTGATTGGTATGGTGGTTTGTTTATGGGCAACGAACTTATATGCTCAGTCGTTTGAAGGGACTTTTGTGATGCAGATTATGGACGAGGGCAGTATATCACGTATGAAATTTTATGTAAAGAGTGATCAGGTCATGATCGAACCCCTTGATGCGGGCTTGCCAAGACCTGTCAAAATACTGATGCATAAAGGAAGCGATAATATTTATATACTCATGGAAGAGCAGGGTGCTAAAATTGCGGTCTTGAATACCTTCATTTCTCCAATAGAAAAGGGAGATACATTAGAGGTTAAACATCAGTATACATTTACAGAAACGGGTAAAAAGAAAACGATAGGAGCATATGAATGCCGACAGGTTATTGTAGATAATGGAGATGGGCAAAAATTAGACATGTGGGTGACCTCTGCCATGGGATTTACTTTAGCTCAATTGTTTGATCATATAGGACGTTTTACGGCTACCCTAAATCAGGGTGATTATTTGGAAGTGACTAAAAATAATGAACAGGAGTTGTATCAGAAAAATATGGCTCTTGAGATCAATGAATTGAAAGAAGGAAGTTCTACGCAGATTACCATTAGAGATATCGTTTCTCAACTACTTCCTGTTTCTGATTTTGATTTGAAAAATTATACCATTATGGATATGAATAAGATGATGGGACGCTAATGCTTACAGAGAGAGAAGGCATAAAAAAAACCGACGAATAGTCGGTTTTTTTTAGTAGTGTTGAGTGATATATAAACTAAGCTAGTTTAACATTTACTGCATTTACACCTTTTTTACCATCTTGAAGTTCGAAAACAACTTCGTCGTTTTCTCTCACTTCGTCTACAAGACCAGATACGTGTACAAAGTATTCTTTTCCTGTGTTTTCTTCTTTAATGAATCCAAATCCTTTAGAGTTGTTAAAGAATTTTACTGTGCCTTTGTTGCTCATGTTGTTGTTTGTTATTGATATAATTTCCACCAAATTACGAAATAATATGAAAGGAGTACAATTTTGACTCTTTTTTTTTCTCTTTTTTTTTATCCCATGTGTTTGGTTCCAATTCCTTGTCGTTTTCGACTTAATTTAACTCCCTTTGTCGTGTTTTTAGCCCGGATTAGCTCATAAATGCCATGGAATAGTTTTTCTTGTTTTTATAAGTAAAATTCTTATATTCAATGGTTTCAACGTGTTGTAATGTATCAAGTTTTCTTTTTTTTACTATTAATATTCTCTTTTTGCAGTTTTGCACAAGACAGTATGGTTGTTCGTAAAAAAGAAGCTCGTAAATCTTCTATTGTAGGGATTGCTTTACCTTCACGTACTCCAGAGAATGGCTTTTATGTGCAAGGAGGGATCATGAGGTTATTTAAAACGAATTATGAAGATTCTACACTTCGTGCATCCAACCTTTATTTGTTTGGCTTTTATTCTCAATTGCATCAATTCAGGCTTAGCATCGGAGGAGAAGTGTTTACACCTCAAGAAAAGTTTTACATCTACAGTTGGATTTACTACAGTTATTCTCCCGAGCAATTTTTTGGTATCGGTCGCGATGTTGATCCCGACAGCAGTGAATTTATCAGTTACCGTGTTTTTTATAGTCAAGTTGATGTGTTGAAGAAGATTAAAGGAAAATGGTTTGCGGGTGTCAATACACGTATAGAAGTTCCTTATGCTTTTGAATACGATAAGGGAGGTTTGTTTGAAAAGGTCTATCGTAATAACAATGATTTTGAAGTATACGGTGGAGGTTTCAGGGTGCGTTTCGATAATAGAGATAATGTTTTAAGCTCGCGTAAAGGTTCTTTTATTGACCTCTCTGTGAATGCGTATAATTTTTGGTCTACGAGCCAGTTTCAATTTTCAAATTACAACCTGGATGTAAGAAAGTTTTTTACGGTATCGAAAAAAAGAAGACAGGTATGGGCTTTGCAGGGCCTTGCCCAGTTCACGGATGGGAAAGCCCCTTTTCGTTATTTGTCAGCTATTGCTACACGTGCTTACCATCCCAATTTATACAGAGACAATGTCTTGTTTATGGCTAGAAATGAGTTTCGTTTTGCCCTATATAAGTTCATCGGTTTAAGTGTTTTTTCTGGATTAGGAGTTATTGCTCCGAACATGGCACAGCTCGACTTACATCAGACCCAATGGAATGTTGGTGGAGGACTTCGATTATTGGTTTCTTCTAAATACAACATGAATTTGCGTATAGAGTATGGAATAGGAGAAAGGAGCAGTAATTATTATATTTCATTTACCGATGCATTTTAATACCTTCATAAGGGACTAATTTAATATTCATGTTCAAATCATTTCTGTTTACTATAGTTTTGCTTTTGAATTTTTCTCTGACGTTTGATCTATATGCGTTCAAACATCAGGAAAAAGTAGACTTTACGGTAAGCTATTACCTCGATACGTTAAATGTATTAGGGGTAGGTCAATTACTTGATGAACATGGTGCAAGATTTAAGGTAGCGACAGAACCTAACAACATCAATTTTGGATATCGTGATGTAACGGCTTGGCTTAAGATAACCTTGAATAGCCCTTCTAAGCATACGAATTATATTTTGAACATCAATAATGCTCATTTGGACAGTATCTCTTTTTATACTTTTTATGCTCAACATCCAGTTCGGGTGATGTATACCGGAGATCAGTATGTGTTCAATTCACGTTCGTATGATTATAATATGTTTTCCTTTACCCTCCCGGACTCTGCCGATTTCTTTTTGTTAAAGGTCAGGTCAAAAGGAAGCATGATTATTCCTGTCGGAGTAGATACCGTCGAAGGCTATATGCACCGAGCCAATTCCAATGTCTTTCTGTTCTCCCTCTTTTTTGGCTTACTCTTGTTGGCCTTGGTGATTAACATACTCTTGTATTTTAGAGTCTCAGAGAAAATTTATTTTTACTACGTGTTGTGTTTGATCGCAAGCGGTGTAATCAATGCCATCGATTCTGGTTTTATGTTTCAGTTCCTATGGCCTAATCAACCTAACCTTAATAATTTTACTGTCATATTTTATGGGTTTAGCATTTTCAATTTGTTGTTTACCCAGCAAATTTTATCGTTGAAAAAAAACGCTCCTGTTTTACATTGGATTTGCTCCTTCGCCATTGCCTTAATGATTTTTGCTGTTGTGCTTAATTTGTTGGGTTACTATCGCATCATCATGATGAGTCTGGCGTATTACTTTTATGTAGTGTCGCTCTTGTATTTGGGTTCTGGATTTTATGTGTTTTTTAAACAAAAATACCGACCTGCTTTTTATTATATGCTGGCTTGGAGTACCTATGCTTTTTTTGCTGTAGTGTATATTATGGCCGTAGAAGGTGTTATTCCGTATAATTTTTGCACGCAAAGTGCTTTGGTCATTGGTAATATGCTTGAAATTACGTTACTCTTTCTAGCCGTTATCGACAAGATCTATGAGTTTAGGAAAGCGAAAGATGAAGCAACCATAGAGTCGATACGATTGATGGAAGAGAATAGACAGTTACTTTTTGAACAAAACATTCGACTAGAACACATGGTGAAGTTGAGAACACATGAATTGGAAGAATTGAATAGTGAAGTTCAAGCGCAAAATGAAGAGCTTAATGCCAGCCAAGATCAGTTGGCGACACAAAATGAAGTCATTCAAAAACAAAATCGATTATTAGCCAAAAAGAAAAAAATACTTCAACGCCTTGTGAAGAAAAGAACCTTGGCGCTCGAAGTGGCGAATGAAACCTTACTCCATAAAAACAACACACTTGAACGCTTTGGTTATTTTACGGCTCACAACATCAGGGGGCCGGTGTCTAGTATTATGGGCTTAATCAATTTATTTCGCCTGGTCAAAGATGATCAAGCAGAACATGATCAAGTGGTGATGCTTTTGAAACAGTCTACCGATAAATTAGACGAGGTGGTGAGGGACATGATTACCTTATTGGATTTTAACAATGCGGAAAGTATTACCTGCGATACGATTTCTATCACTTCTGTTTATCAAGAATCGAAAGAGACTTTCATGGCAAAACTTCCCGATTTGGACGAGGTGACGTTGGTGGAAGATTTTAAAAATCTTCCTTGTTTGGCAGATCAAGTGATTGTGAGGTTCGTGTTTGATCAGTTGTTCGAAAACTCCTATAAGTTTAGAGCATTGGGGCGCCAACTTGAAATTGTGATCCAAGAAGAAGATACAGAAGAATACACCACGTTTTCTTTTTCAGACAATGGAATTGGGTTTGAAGCGGAAAAGTTTGAGAAAGATTTATTCGGTTTGTATAAGAAATTTCATACCGCTCATTTTTCAGGAAAAGGGTTAGGCTTGTATTTTGTGAAAGAATACATGGGAAGAATGAACGGTAAAGTTTCTTTAACAGGAATGAAAGGAAAAGGAACGACCGTGAAACTTTATTTTGCCAAACCTAATAACGATTAATTAAAAGGCTCGTTTTATTGCCAGTACCCATCTTGAGCCGGCTTCAAAAGAATTACTTTCACTCAACCATAGTGGCATATCACAGCGAATGACAAGGGGATTGATGTCATACGGTGAAAACTTTATGGTGAGAGCAGTCCCTATTCCTGCATCGGCATAAGCTTTTGCAAATTCAATCCGGTCTTTTCTATTGCTTTGCATAAGTGCGATATCTCCAAAGAGGTAAACATCGAAATGAAAGGGTTTGGAGAGTTTAGATGTTTTGGTTTTGATCAAATCGTCGAGGTCTATTTCTCCGTTCCAGGCAATTGCACTGGCTGCGTAAGAAGCATGGAGTAATGTTTCTTGGTTGTTGATCGTCACTTTTTCGGTAAGCGTTTCTCCTATAAAACCTCTGAGGTTGAGGCTTCCTCCAGGTTGGAAAAACCAGGTATTGGATGTCGTATTTTCAGGGAAGAAGGTTCTTGTACGACTGTATTTATCGCCCACCATGCTTTCTGGAGAAGCTCCTTGCACAAAGGCCAGGGATTCAAACGGAGTGTCTTGTGTGGAGGCTTGAGCATATACACGAGAACTGAAGGGGAGTTTCCCCCATTTCCATTTATGGATAGATTCTACGCTCAATTGATTATAATGGTAGTCGCTGCCGATAAAGGGGGTTTTGAGATCGATGCGTAAGCTTCCGTTTCCTTTTGTATAATTATACTTTTTAAAGAGGTAAGGGTTTAATATAGCATGTACATAAGAGTTGGGCCCTTGGTCTAATTTCCCCCACCAACGGTACAGTTGATAATCGTATGCGGAAGTTTCGTTGATCAAGTACTTGGTTTGTATACCCAGCATCGTGTATGCGGGATTGCGTTGATCTTGTTTACGGAAGATTTTTTCTATTCCGGCGCTGATAGACCAGATACCTGCATTGTATGAAAAGGCATTGTTGTGGTACAGTTGTTTACTCAGTAAGGATAAATTTTTCTTATACGACCAATTCCAGGCGATGTATTGGTTGTAGGTGGAGTAGTTTTTGGGAAGCACTTGTCCAACGGTGGTATTTCCCCAGACCGATAAGGAATAATTATACTTTCTATAATAGGATCCTTCGGTATGCAAACCCAGCATCACGCCGTCCATTTGTTGATACCATACATCGGGTCTCCAATACACTTTTCGGTGTTTCCAATCAGGATTGTTGGGAATACGATGGTCGAAACGGTATTGAGTAAAACCTGTTTTCCCTTTTTGATTGTTCGACAAATCGATGTCGGTGAGTTGACGATTGGGATTAATGATGACCGATTGTATTGGAGACGTCGTTTGGATTTGAAAAGTATACGAAGGGTTCAACAAATCCCAGCCAAACCATTTGGGAAGAATACTGTCTTGTTTAGGTTTCACAAACCAGGTGTTGGGAATATAATAGGATGTTGTTTTATGATCTTTGGTACTGATGTTCACATCTAGCGGTGACTGCATGCGACCTTTACGTTTCAAGGTAATGTTGTAGGTGTAACCTGTATTGCTTTTTTTCTTTTTGATTTTCCCCACTTTGTAATCGATGTATTTCGTGGTTTCCATCCATTGATCAAAAAACCAATTGAGGTCTGTTTTACTCGCCTCAATAATGGAACGCCTAAAATCTTCCGGATAAGGATGGGCCATGCTCCATTGTGTTACGTAATGTTTCATGGCTTTCAAAAAAAGCTCTTCTCCGAGTACTTCTTTTAAGTTGTACAACATGGTGCCTGTTTTGTAATAGACCAGTCCATAGTTTCCGCCATGCCTTAAGGCGCCGTTGAAGGCAGAAGAATGTGTATTCAAGGGTTCGTCGAAATTTTCGGTGACGTGGTTTAAATAGGGAAGGTATAAGTTTTCATATTGAGCTTCAGAAGAGTCGATGTATTTATTCACGTATTTATTAATGCCGATACGTCGATTCTTTTTACCATTGATGACATCCAATGCCCATACCGTTAAAAATTGTGTAAAGCCTTCGTCTAAAGAGGCCCGATAGGTTTCGTTCGTTCCCACCATGCCGTAAAACCACATGTGTCCCACTTCGTGAGCCAAGAGGCCTTGGTGTTGTGGAAAGGTACCTCCATCGAGTGTGAGCATGGGGTATTCCATGCCGTCTTTGGCATCAGCCACAATAATTTTGGGCCAGGCATAACGACCGAAATCGCGGGAATAAATTTGTATGACGCGCAAGGTGAAATATCCCGACAGTTGCCAATACATGGCATGATGTTCTTGTGCTAAGGTGATGACTTTAATGCCTTCCCATTCCAATTCACCAATGCGGTAGGTGGGATCAGCGGTGAACGCAAAATTATGAACGTTCTCCGCATGGAAGATCCAAGTCTTTGTTTTTCCCTTGACTTTGGGAATGATGACCGACGGTTTTTCTCCGTAAGGTTTTTTAGCAAAGTTTTTGAGGTCCAATGCTTTTCGAAGAGAATCGGGGAGTACCTCTTTTTGATTTACAAGGATGCCTGTTCCATCTAAAATGTATTCGTGTGGTAATTCCAAGGCGATGTCGAAAGTGCCGAAGTTGTTGTAAAATTCTTTATCCAGGTGTTGATCGGTATTCCATCCTGAATGAGCATCGTATACACATACCGTAGGATACCAATGTACTCCGTCGAAGTGTTTGCTCTCATGTTCAGAGTATGTTTTCATACGTCTTCTCATGGAGCCTGTATCGAACCAGGTTTTGAAGGTCATGTTGACGATGGTGGATGTTCCCGGTAATAAGGCTTTCGGAAGTATGACTTTAAAGACGGTATTGTCTTGTATCATGAATACAGGAGTTCCATCTACTATGACAGAAGAAATGTTAGTGGTTAAGCCTTCTGCTTCTTTTTTACCAAACTTTACATTGACCTTGTTTCCTTTGGAAAGTTCATGGTAATAAGAACCAGGTCGAAAGGCGTCTTGGTAGATGTGGAAGTACAATTCTAATAGCGTGTCTGGTGAATTATTCCAGTAGGTGAGTTCGTAAAATTTTCCGTCCAGTACTTCCGTTGAATCGTCAAGACTCGCGAAGATTTTATAATGTACATCTTGTTGCCAATAGCCTTCGTAAGGTTTTTTATTTTTCCAGTAATAGGAGTTCTCTTTTGATTGGTAGAGATTAGGACTTGTAAAAAGGCTCTCATGAGATTGAGCCATGATGTGTACGCTTGAAAGAATGAGTATGAAACAGAAAAGTGTTGTTTTTTTCATGGTCAAAAGAAATGCATTATTGACAATAGGTATTCAGTGCGCGTTCGCCCTTTTCATACTCTAAATCATACGCTGAATTAAAGTAATGGCAAGCGGATATGGTATCTTGCTCTCCAATGGCAATCAACCCTCGAATGTAGTAATGGGCTCCATTGTTGGGATTAATAATGATGGCTTTCGTGATGTTGTCTTTGGCTTTTTCAAATTCTATATTTTTATAATGGGTATAAGCTATTTTTTGAAAACATAAATCCGAAAGCGGATGTTTCTTTAGATATCCTTCATATACCTCCAGGGCATTGTTCCAGGCTTTGTTTTTTAAGTAACATTCTCCTTTTAATAAGAGGGTACTGTCATTGAAATCGACAGGGATTTTATCCAGGTTTGTTAGCGCCTTGTCGTACTCGTCTAGTAAAATGTAACATTGTGATAAGTGATACCGCATGCTGTCAATATTCCCTTCGCTGTGTTGTATGGCTATGTTTAATAAGTGAGCGGCTTGACGGTACGATTCGTTGTAGTCTTCACTATGGTTTATTAAACAATATGCTAATTGCTTATGTACTTTGTAGTTTTGTTTGTCCATCTCCAATGCTTGATGGTAAAAATAAATAGCACCGGTATAATCGCCTTTTTGCTCTGCGGTTATTCCCATTTTAAAATGTCGATTGGAAGAATATTCATTCATGAAGTGGTAGAAAAAATAGGCTCCAATGAACATGATCACAAAGAATGAAAGGATTGCAAATCCTTGTTTAGGAGAAATATTGAGTGTATAAGAAGGAGTTGGGGCTTTACGTTTATAGTTTGTGTTTCGTGGTTTGGGACGAGGACGTGTTTGTGTATATTGGTATGGGTTTTCTAATTGATAGAGTTTAACATCGTAAAGGTGTCGTTTGTTTTTGTCGGATAAAATTTCATGTGCAAGGTTAATCTTTTTGAAATGCTCTTCATAAAAGCTATTGCCTGGATTCATATCCGGATGGTATTTTTTCGCCAAAGCCTTGTAGGCTTTTTTGATTTCCTCGGTGCTGGCATTACGACGAACACCCAATACTTGGTAATGGTTAAAATCCATTAAGGAATAGGTTAAGAGACGATGTCAAATATAATAAGTTCTGATTAAGTAATTTTTATTTTTTTACCGGCCATCATTTTGATTAAACCATTCATTTCCATGAGCAATAAGAGGTTGGCCGTACGACCGATCGGGATATTACTTTGCCAAGCTAATTCATCAATGAGAATTCCTTCGTGGTTTTCGACGATGTGGTAGAGCGTACGTTCGTCTTCGCTCAATGCATCGAGAATAGTACTGTCGCGGAGTTTAAATTTGGAATGGTTTCCTGTGCTGATGTCCCAGTTCAGTAAGCTTGCAATATCTTTACCGGAAGTAATCAAGTGGGCTTGATTTGTTTTAATGAGGTTATGGCAACCGAGGGAAGTATTATAATTTAAATTTCCGGGTATGGCCATGACTTCTCGGTTATAGCTGTTGGCGAGTTCTGCCGTAATTAAAGCTCCTCCTTTTTCTGCGGCTTCAGCCACGACAATTCCATCACAAAGTCCTGCAATGATGCGATTGCGGGCTGGAAAATGATAGAGTTCTGCTTTTGCTTGGGGTTCGTATTCCGATATTAAGGCTCCTTGTATACTCATGTCTTGTGCTATTTTACGGTGTTCTTCGGGGTAAATACGTTGTATGCCAGATCCCAATACGCCTACCGTTTGTAGACCTAGTTTTAAGCTTAGTTTATGTGCGGTAATATCAATGCCATAGGCTAAACCACTCACAATGATGGGGCTCCATGTGCTGAGTTCTGAAATGATTTGTTCTAAACACGCTTTTCCGTAAGCGGTCGCTTTTCGGGTACCTACCATGCCAATAATTTTTTGTGTGTTTAAGTCACAATTTCCTTTAGTATAGAAAAGCAGAGGAGCATCAGGTATTTCTTTTAACCGTTTAGGGTAGAGAGGATCGGTTAAAAATACGATGTCAATACGATGCCGTTCCGCTTCCTGGATGATGGTATTGGCCTTTTCAAACAATTGAGGATTTTGTACCGCAGCAGCAATGTTGTCGCGTATACCAGGAATTTTCTTCAGTTTCCCAGCAGGTGTTTTAAAAACTTCTTCTGCATTTCCACAATAGGTCAGGAGCTGTCGGGCACTGTAAGTGCCAACACCAGGCACGAGGCTCAAAGCCACCTGGTAAAAAATATCACCCATAAAAAATGAGGTTAAAAATTAATCTAAATATTTCTTCAAGTCTACTAAAAATGCGCGAACTTTTATCAATGAATCCTGCATTTCTGCTGAGGATTTTACTTTTGTTTTTTCTGTTTTTAAAATTTCCTTGGCACCTTGTAAGGTATAGCCTTTCTCTTTCACTAAGGTGTAAACCAAACGCAGGTTGTCGATGTCTTCTTGGGTATATTGTCGATTGCCTTTCTTATTCTTTTTAGGAGCCAACAATTCAAATTCATTTTCCCAAAAGCGAATCAAGGATGTGGTGACTTTAAACAGTGCCGCCACTTCTCCAATGGTGTAATACAGTTTCTCTATGTTTTTTTCTTTGTACGGCAAGGCGATCATCTTTGATACAAAACTACTTTAAGTGAATGAATATAGGGGTTTGAAAATGTTGTACTTATCCACATTAAATCCACTTTCTCCAAACGAATTGATAATCAGCAGAACTCCTCTTGGCTTCCCTATACGCTTTCCTTGAAAAATACAGGAAGAACACCTAAAACTTGGCGATTATTGATTAAATTTACGACCATTCTATGCTATGCTCAATAGCCAGCGATAGGATGGCGATCAAAAACGAAGCATTTAAAAAACAATACACGTGAAATCAAACGAGATCAGGCAGGCATTCCTAGATTTTTTTCAATCCAAAGGACATCACATCGTTCCTTCTGCACCCATTGTCAATAAAGATGATCCTACTTTGTTGTTTACCAACGCCGGGATGAATCAATTCAAAGATTATTTCTTGGGAAACCAAGTTTCTAAATACAAGCGCATTGCCGATACGCAAAAATGTTTACGTGTTTCGGGTAAACATAACGATTTGGAAGAAGTAGGTTTAGACACCTATCACCATACCATGTTTGAAATGCTAGGCAACTGGTCTATCGGTGATTATTTTAAAGAAGAAGCCATTGCTTGGTCATGGGAACTGCTTACGGAAGTGTATAAACTTCCTAAAGATCGTTTATACGTGACGGTATTCGGAGGAGATCCTTCTGAAAAATTAGAACGCGATATGGAAGCGTACAACTTCTGGAAAAAATGGATTGCAGAAGATCGTATCTTGTTCGGTTCTAAAAAAGATAACTTCTGGGAAATGGGCGAACAAGGTCCTTGCGGTCCTTGCTCTGAAATACATGTTGACTTGCGTAAGCCAGAAGACATCGCCAAGCTTCCAGGCAAACAACTGGTGAATGAAAGCGATCCTTTAGTGGTAGAAATATGGAATAACGTATTCATTCAATTCAACCGTAAGGCCGATGGTTCATTGGAAGAACTACCAGAAAAACATGTCGATACGGGAATGGGCTTTGAACGTTTGGCCATGGCTGTACAAGGCAAAGCATCAAATTACGATACCGATGTATTCCAACCGATGATTTCTTTTATTGCGAAAGAGTCTGGTATTCCTTACACAGGGAAGTCTGAAAAGTCAGACATCGCCATGCGTGTTTTGGCCGATCACATCCGTGCCATTTCTTTTACCATTGCCGATGGTCAATTGCCTTCGAATGCTAAAGCGGGTTATGTGATTCGTCGTATTTTACGTCGAGCCGTACGCTACGCTTACACCTTCTTGAATTTGAAAGAACCGTTCTTGCATCGTATGGTTCCTGTATTGGCGGAACAATTCAAAGATGTATTCCCAGAATTACAAGCGCAAGTAGGCTTCGTGTCGAAAGTGGTACTCGAAGAAGAAAACTCTTTCTTGAGAACCTTGGAAACGGGTTTGAAGCGCATTGAGCAATTGACGAACAACTTTACTTCTGCCCATAAAAATATAGAAGGTAAAGTGGTCTTCGAACTCTACGATACCTTTGGGTTTCCTGTCGATTTGATTTCTTTGATTGCCAGAGAAAATGGATATACCATCGACGAAGCCGGTTTTGAAACCGAAATGAACATTCAAAAAGAACGTTCACGTAAAGCCGCGGTGACGGAAACCTCCGATTGGGTGGTGGTATCAGAAGACGATGAAACACAGTTTGTCGGATACGATGTGTTGAATGCTTCCGCACACATCCTAAGACATAGAACGGTGAAGCTAAAAAGTGCAGAAGAAATTCATGTGGTGTTGGATGTGACGCCTTTCTATGCCGAGAGCGGTGGACAAGTAGGAGATACAGGGTTCTTGCAAAGCAAAGACGAGAAAATAAAGGTCAAAGATACCCGTAAGGAAAACAACCTCATCATCCACATTGTTGATAAATTACCGAAAGACATGAAAGCATCTTTCGATTGTAAAGTCGATGTGGAAAGAAGGGCTGCCATTCAAGCCAACCACAGTGCAACACATTTGTTGCATGCGGCCTTAAAGCAAGTGTGCGGAGACCATGTCAATCAAAAAGGTTCTTTGGTGAACGATAAAGTATTGCGTTTCGATTTTTCTCATTTTTCAAAAGTAACGGATGAAGAATTGTTGAAGGTTGAAGAAATCGTGAATGCGAAAATCAGAGAAAATATTTTGTTAGATGAACGTCGTTCAGTACCTATTGCAGAAGCAAAAAGTTTAGGTGCCATGGCCTTGTTCGGTGAAAAATATGGCGAGTTTGTACGTGTCATTACATTTGATCCTCAATTCTCCCGTGAATTGTGTGGCGGTACACATGTTAGTGCTACGGGGCAAATTGGGTTCTTGAAAATTACGTCTGAAAGTTCTGTGGCTGCTGGCGTAAGACGTATTGAAGCGGTAACGGGTAGAGGGGCTGAGGAATACGTGCACGAAACCAATGAAGTCATGTTAAAACTCAGTGACTTGTTGAAACAACCGAAAGATATTACGAAAGCCTTGGAGCAATTGATTCAGGAAAAGGAAACGCTCTTGAAAAAAGTACAAGCGTTGGAAGCGGAACAAGTAAGTGTATTTAAAGTTGAACTCTTAAAGAAAGCAACAACGATCGACGGGGTAACCGTCATCATTCAACGTGCCGATGTACCTTCTGCGGATGCAGCTCGTCAATTGGCTTACGATTTAAAACAAGCGACCTCTTCTTTGTATTTGGTTTTAGCTTCTTTAGTAGACAACAAACCGCAAGTGACGGTGATGTTTTCGGATGACGTCATTGAAAAATGGCAAGTGGATGCCGGCAAAGTAGTAAGAGACTTAGCCGTTGAAATCAAAGGTGGTGGCGGTGGACAGAAGTTCTATGCCACAGCAGGAGGGAAAGATGCAGCAGGTTTAGATAAGGTACTTTCCAAAGCAAACGAAGGATTAAAACAACTCAATTAATAGTACAATGGCTTTAGATAAAGCAATATTTGACAAGTATCAACCCGTAATTGGTTTAGAAGTTCATGCTCAGTTGTCGACGCAAAGTAAAATTTTCGCACCCGATTCAACGGAGTTTGGCAATATGCCCAATACCAATGTCAGTGTGATTACCTTGGGACATCCGGGTATTCTTCCTCGCTTGAATAAAAGAGTGGTGGAGTATGCGGTGAAAATGGGATTGGCTTGTCATTGTGAAATCAACAAGATCAACTTCTTCGATCGTAAAAATTATTTTTATCCCGATCTTCCGAAAGGTTTTCAAACTACGCAAGATAAAGCGCCGATTTGTAAGGGAGGTTATGTGACCATCAAATTAAAAGGGCTACCGGATAAAAAAATCAACTTGAATCGTATCCACATGGAAGACGATGCGGGTAAAAATATGCACTTGGAAGGGGAGGTAGATACCTTGGTGGATTATAACCGTGCGGGTGTGCCTTTGATTGAAATTGTAACAGAACCGGATCTTCGCAATTCCGATGAAGCTTTTGCCTTGATGAATGAATTGAGGAAATTGGTGCGTTATTTAGATGTGTGTGATGGGAACATGGAAGAGGGTTCTATGCGTTGCGATGCCAACATTTCTGTGATGTTGAAAGGGGCGAAAGAATACGGAAAGAAAGTCGAAGTCAAAAACATGAACTCGATGCGTAACGTGCAACGTGCCATCGATTTTGAAATTGAACGTCAGATTGAAGAATTAGAAAAAGGGAATACGATCCTTTCAGAGTCTCGTCAATTCAATGCAGAGAATGGTACCACTTTGAGTATGCGTACCAAGGAAGAATTGAACGATTACCGTTATTTTCCGGAACCGGATTTGCAACCTTTACACATCAGTGATGAATGGTTGAATGCTATTCGTTCGACGATGCCCGCTTTACCTGAAGAATTGTACAAACGTTTTGTCGCGGAGTACGGTCTTTCGGATTATGATGTGGCGGTATTGACCGATACGAAAGAAGTGGCTTTGTATTTCGATGAATTGTGTAAGAAAACAGGAAATTACAAAGCGGCATGTAACTGGATCATCGGTCCTGTGAAATCGTATTTGAACGAGCTGACCTTACATATTGATCAGTTTCCCATTACCGTAACGGCATTGGCCGATTTGATTGCGTTGATTGATTCAGGAAAAGTGAATTATTCCATTGCCAGTCAGAAAATATTTCCTGAGTTGTTGAAAGCCGATGGACGTTCTGCCTTGAAAATAGCAGAAGCCTTGAACTTGATTCAAGAAAGTGATAGTGGACAATTGGAGCCTATTGTAAAAGAGGTATTGGCCAAGTATCCGGAAAAAGTAGCCGAATATAAAAACGGTAAAAAAGGATTACTTGGTTTGTTTGTAGGGGAAGTCATGAAAGCCAGTAAAGGCAAAGCTGATCCGAAAGTCACCAACGAATTATTGAATAAGTTTTTAGAAGCCTAATTTCATTATGATGCATCATCTCTATAAGGTACTTGTTTTCTCGCTGTCGCTATTATTTTTGATCTCTTGTTCTTCAGAGATTCAAAAAGAAAATACGGATGTTTCTTCAACTTTGATCTTGAAGCTCAAAGGGGTTGAAGGTGCTCAGTTGTATCTCCAAGAGTTGGTCGACAAATCATGGAACAATGTGGATAGTGTGAAGGATTATACAGGAGAAGTAACTTTTCACGTTGTACGCAATGAACCTGATTATTTTCGTATCGTCGATGCGAATGGTAATATGGGCATTGTCATTTTAAGTCCAGGTAAAAAGGTGACACTAGAGGGTGATATAAAAGACATGGTGAATACCTTTCATGCTAGCGATTCGAAAGAGAATGAACAATACTATGAATTTCACCGTCACCTTTCTAAGATCAGAAGTAATGAAGAGTTGTGGGTGAAAAAATACAAAAGCTTCATGGAATCTCCTGCTACAGAAGATTCCGCAACGTATTACATGTCTTTGTTGCGTGATATGCAAGATACTTCCGATGCCTATGTCAAAGTGACGATTGATTCTATTATGCCTTCGTTTGCGGTATACAGTATGGTCAATTATTTACGCATGGAGCAAGAATTTGATTATATATATGGTTTAGCCGATCGTATTAAGAACGAAATGCCTAGTACAAAATACTCACGCATGTTTGTAGGAGAAATTGTGCGTATGAAAGCATACCGTGACGATAAAGCCAAGAAAGAAGCGGAAAGTCCTGTTGCGGTTGGCAAACCAGCACCTGATTTTACCTTGAGTGATGTGTCTAAAAATGAAGTTTCTTTATCATCCTTGAAAGGGAAATATGTATTGATCGATTTTTGGGCTTCGTGGTGTGGGCCTTGCAGGGCAGAAAGTCCAAACATGGTAAAATTGTATGAAAAGTATAAAGGACCCAATTTCGAAATATTAGGCGTCTCTTTGGATGGGGACGATAAATTATGGAAAGAAGCCATTAAGAAAGATGGTTTGTCTTGGTTACATGTTTCTGATTTGATGCAATGGAATTCACCTGTGGTGGCTTTGTATCAAATCGATGGTATTCCGGCTACCGTCATTGTAGATCCTAAAGGGGTAGTGGTTGCGAAAAATTTAAGAGGGAAGGAACTGGAAAATAAATTGAAGGAGTTGTTGAAATGAGACCTGTCATAGAAAATTCCAAAATAGATACCTTACTCATTGCTGCTTGCTTAGTTCCATCTTTGTTAGGTTTTGTATGGGGAGGAGAAGCCGATGCCTTGTGGTTGTTTAGGATTTCATTTCTGGCTTTAATCATTTTGGGAGGCTATTATTTTTTCTTGCATAGAAAAAACACCTTAGCGATCACCTTTGTTTTATTTCTTGTGGGTGTTGCACTTGATGTTTATTTCGGTCATCAAAAATCGTACATGGCTTACCGTGCAGGAGTACGTTCCTTGTTTGGTATTTGGATGTTGGTGTCGACAGTACGTTATATTCATTGGAGTAAAAACTTCGAACTCATTACATTTTTAGCTTCGATGGCTTTAATGATGAATGCCTTGTTCTTTACGTTTGTAGGTCTTGATCGTACCTTGACCATGTTTTTGCTTTTTGGTTCTACCTTTACCGTAGCTACCGTAGTGTATTATGAAAACCTTTGGGATCGTTACCATGCCATAGAGAAGAAGTGGATGATTTTGTGTTTGCTTTCTTTAGTATTGGACGTGTTGTACTTTTCTAAAGGCATTTTTTAAGCCTGGCATCGCTTTACGTTTTTTCATAAAATAGGTTGTATACTTGTACTCATGAAGGTTTAATTCCATGTAAGATATTGTATTGATATCTTCTTTTAAATGAGTATTTTGCTGCTTAAATCTTCTTTTTTGTATCAGTAATCTCATTTTTAGGATGTATGTTTATGTTGTTATAGTATAATTTTGTATAACAATAAGTATATTTTATTGGCTAATTTTGAGTTCAAATTCATGGGGAATTTTTATTTGAACATTATTTATGATGCAGCTAAGGAAAATCATTTTTGCGATCGTCTTTTTGTTTTTCACGATGCAAGGACAAGCTCAACGTTTAGTGGGGTATTTACCCAGTTATACGCTTTCTTTTACACAGGTTCAGTTTGGTAAAATGACAGATGTTATTTTCTGTTTCATTAATCCGGATGCTTCAGGAACAGGAGCTTTGGTGGTAGATCGTGTAGGGAATGCTTTGTATGATTTTGAAATGGAAAAATTTCAGATCGTGAAATCGAGATGTTATCCCATGACCGACAACGGTCCTAAGTTATGGATTGCTTTAGGTGGTGCCGATAATGGCAACGCGAGAGCATCAAGAATAGCAGCGCTTTGTGCGACAGCTGGAGGAAGAACAAATTTATCGAATGCTTTGGTAGCCTTTGCGATCAAACATGATTTGTATGGTATTGACATCGACTGGGAATTTCCTAATCCTGGAGCACAAGCGACCAATTACGGTCAATTTGTAGTGGAATTGAGGGCACGCATCAATGCTTCTGCGAATCCGAATTTGAAAATCAGTGTAGCGGTAGGAGGAGAAACCGTTGGAGGATGTGGTTCTGGTCACTTGGCTTACTTTGATTTTTCTGTTGCAGGTGCTGTAGCTGCGGTCGATTATTTCAACATCATGACTTATGATTTACCTGCTTCATATAACGCCAACCATTCCACTTTAGCCAGTGGCAATACTTCGTTAAACAACTGGAGTAGTTGTAAAACCATTCCCAAAGCGAAGTTGCTCATGGGGGTTCCTTTTTATGGTAGAACGAATCCAAGAGGAGGTATTCAGAACTACGATGCCATGGGTGCAGGTGCCAATGGCAGTGATAACCTAGGAGGAACGTATCATTATAACGGTGATGCGACCATTGCAGCCAAGATTGATGCGGTAAGGGCTACGCACAATGCCAACGGCATTATGATTTGGGATGTGGACATGGATAAAGATCACAGTACAGGTCAATCTTTATTATCGGCAGCTTATACCAAAATGTTTGGTAATGCAGCCAACAATCCTTGTTCAACAAGACCTTATATGGGGAAAGATACGACCTTGTGCGTGGGCCAAAGTTTAGTCTTGAATCCTGGAGTGAACTTGACCAGTGCTGCGGGTACCCGTACTTTTGCATGGACTCGTAACGGTTCTCCTACCGGTGGCAATACCAATACCTTGAGCATTACGCAAGGCGGTACCTATGTCGTAACCATTACACAGGCACCTACAGGTTGTGTGTTGACGGATGAGATTGTGGTGAGTGAACAAGCCGACGTGACGACACCAACGGCTGCACCTAACAATTACGTATGTTCTTCTGGGGTGTCTTCGGCCACACTTTCATCGACCAGTGCGGGTACGATTAGATGGTACAGCACAGCTACAGGGGGAGCTTCTTTTGCCACAGGTACGAGTACCGTTGTAAGTCCGACAATCACCACGACCTATTATGCAGAATCCTCTTCCGTACCGGCCAATAAAAAATATTATGGAGGTCGCGGTGCTATTTTACCGAGAGCTGATGTTTTTCTGTGGATGGAAAGGAATAGGAATAATACACAAAACAATCGTCCAGAATGGGTACAACAATTTACAGTACAGAAAACGCTCACCTTGAGAAGTGTGGTGGTTTATATTAAATCGAATGCTACCAATAATCCGATACAGATCTATGTCATGGATGCTTCCGTACCGGGTAGTACGACTATGGCCACGGTGCCGACGCAAGTATCGGCCAATACCACGGCAGCGGTCAGTATTCCTGCTCGTAGTGGAACGGAACCTTGGGGGGTGTATCCAGTAATTTTAAACGTGAACATTACGTTTCAGCCGGGTACTTATTATGTGGGAGTTTTTAACCCTAATGGAGATGCTATTACTCAAGGGGCAGGGGTGGAAACGAACGTGTCACAACTCTCCAGTGTAGCGGGTGTTTATTCTATCGGAGCCACTGCGCATCAAAACTACGGTGGTGGTTATGGTGTAGCAGGTGCACATTACGGTCAAATCTTCGATTGGAGAATTGAAGCCGGTGCGCTTTCTCAATGTACACGCAAGTCGATTGTCATTACCCACGATTGTACTTTACCGGTAGCGTTACTCTATTTTAACGGTGTTCGTCAAAATGGTGCAAACTACTTGTCTTGGTCGACCGCTAGTGAAAGAAACAACCATTACTTTCACATCGAACGTTCTATCGATGGAACTTCTTTCTCCAGTATCGGCAGGGTGGAAGGAAATGGTACCACATCAACCGCCAGTGCATATTCTTTTGTAGATCAAGAGGCCAGTGTAGGAACCAACTACTATCGATTGGCACAGTACGATGTAGATGGTGTAGTCAGTTACAGTACAGTGGTGGCGATTCGCAGTGATCAAGTGGCTCCATACCAGGTGGCTCCCAATCCTTTCTCCGATGAATTGACGATCAGGACATTGGCTTCTGAACAAGCTCAGGTGCTTCATGTATACAATGCACAAGGGTTATCGGTAGGTGATTACTTGATCGAAGCCGGGACAGAAAGCATCAGCATTGGCCGTGATTTTACTCCCGGTATTTACATCTTGAAAATCCAAAACGGTAACGCACTGTCTGTTTTTAAGGTCATTAAAAAATAAGTACCAGACATATTCTGGAATCTACTTTATTCAAATCTATATGGCCCGGTATCATCTCAAGATACCGGGCATTTTTATACCAACAGTCAAGGTCTTGATTGGTAGATAGAAAGCAATCTATACCTTTTCCACATACGTCTAAATCTTTGACATTCGTATGAATTTTTCAATTAAAATCTGCATTTTTGTTATGTACACATAAAACTTCGTAAGGTGTCTGTAGAGGTAAAAGAGTTAACAAAGGTTTTTGGTCGGCAAACCGCTGTAGATGCGATTTCTTTTTCTGCGGTGAAGGGCAAAATAACCGGATTCTTAGGTCCCAACGGGGCAGGGAAATCCACCACCATGAAAATGGCAACTTGTTTTATACCGCCTACTTCCGGAAGCATATCGGTATGTGGTTTCGATGTAGTACAACAACCGATAGAAGTTAAAAAGAGGGTAGGTTATTTACCTGAACATAATCCTTTGTACCTCGACATGTACGTACACGAGTACCTGGGGTTCATTGCTTCTTTGCACAAATTAGGAAGGCAAACGTCCTCCCGCGTAAAAGAAGTCATTGATTTGTGTGGCTTGAATATTGAGCAAAATAAAAAGATTGCGGCGCTTTCTAAAGGCTACCGTCAACGTGTGGGTATTGCACAAACTTTGATCCACAATCCTGAAGTCTTGATCTTGGACGAACCGACTACCGGTTTAGATCCCAATCAAATCATAGAAATTAGAAAACTCATCAAAGACCTTGGTCGTGATAAAACGGTCATTTTTTCTTCCCACATTTTACAAGAAGTAGAAGCCATTTGTGATCAAGTCATCATCATCAACAAAGGTAAATTGGTCGCCGATGCAGGAGTCAAAGATTTATTAAAGCTCAACAGTATAGCTTGTTTGCAGATACGTTTCAACGGTGTCGTGGACGTGACTAAATTGAAAGCTCTACCTCATCTTCATACCTTGCAATTGCAACCCGATGGTTCGGTCTTCATTCATTATAACCGTGAACAACCCATTCAAGAAAGTTTGATGCGTTATGCGACAGACCATGGATTGCAGTTGTTGGAAATGAAACAAATAGAGCAAAACCTGGAAAGTATTTTCAGAACCTTGACCACCCCTTCTAAGGAATTGATTTAAGCACTATGTTTGCCATTATAAAAAAAGAATTTTTCCATTTCATCTATTCCCTCATTGCCTACCTGGTGATCATGGTGTTCTTGACCTTCATCGGTTTGTACACGTGGGTGTTTCCTGAAACCAATGTCTTGGATTATGGATTTGCAGAACTCGACAGTTTGTTTTCCTTCGGTCCTGTTGCCTTTTTGTTTTTGATTCCTGCCATCACCATGCGTTCTTTTGCAGAAGAGAGAAAAGACGGCACATTGGAATTGTTGTTGACACAACCGATCACCGATTGGGATTTGATCATCGGTAAATATGTTGCGGGTTTATTGCTTGTGGTATTTGCCTTGTTACCAACCGTCATTTATTACTATTCAGTATATCGTTTGGGTAATCCTGTTGGCAATATCGATACTGCGGCGGTGCTGAGTTCATACATTGGTTTATTATTGGTTGGTGCTGTGTTTATATCGGTCGGTATTTTTACTTCTCTTTTGTCGGCCAATCAAATTGTGTCGTTCATTACGGCCTTGATTTTATGTTATGTTTTATACGATGGTATTCACCGTTTGGCCATGTTGCCGATCATGAGTGACTTTGCGGCACTCATCGATGCCTTGAGCCTAGACTACCATTACCGGGCCTTGAGTAAAGGCGTGGCCGATTTGAGAAACATCATGTACTGCCTGAGTGTGATCGTGATCATGCTTTCGTTGAGTAAATTAAAATTGGGGAGCAGACAATGGTAAAAATGAATTTCCCGCGCAGTAAAAAATCCTTAGACCTGATCGAGTTCGCCTTGATAGGCTTTACCCTGGTCTTGTTGAATTTGATCATTGCTCAGTACTTCTTTCGATTTGATTTTACCGAAGACCAACGTTATTCGGTTTCTCCACAAGCCAAAGACATGTTGGCAGATTTGGATGAGCCCATTACCATTGAAGTGTATTTGTCAGGAACCTTAGATCCCGATTACGAACGCTTACGCCGTTCCATTGAAGATAAGCTTGAACAGTTTAAAGTGTATTCCGGATCGAACCTGATTTACCGTTTTGTCGATCCTTCCGCAGAACCCGATGAAGCCATACGTGAACGCCAGTTGTCGATGCTCATGCAAAAGGGCGTACAACCGATGGTGTATCTGAAAGAAGAAAACGGTAAGAAAGAACAGATCCGTATTTTTCCTGGTGCCATCGTGACGTATAAAGAACGTGAAGTGCCGGTGCAGTTCATCAAAGGTGTGCGCTTTTCTGATCCGGCGACTTACATCAACCAAGCAGTAGAAAGTGTGGAATTCGAATTACTACAAGCCTTACGCAAACTTTCTTCCAACGAATTCATCGACATTGCTTTTGTAGACGGACACGGAGAGTTGGACGATAAAACGGCTTCGGCTTTTGTGCGTACGCTGGGCAATTACTATTCTATACAACGTGTGAACGTCGCCAAAGATACCGTCTTAAGTCGTTTCAAAGCCATGGTTATAGCACAACCACAAGCGGCCTATACCGAAGTGGAAAAATTTGCCTTGGATCAATACCTCATGCAAGGTGGCCGTTTATTGTATTTGGTGGATCCCGTAGAAGTACGTCAGGATAGTTTGAAAAATGGACAAACCTTTGCGGTCATTAAAAACCTCAACCTTGACGATCAATTGTTCAAGTATGGCGTGCGTGTCAATCCGGGTTTGGTGCAGGACTTGCAATGTGGCTTGGTGCCGATCCAAACGGGTATGAACGGAGAAACACAACTATTGAATTTTCCATACTTCCCTTTGTTCTATAATTTCTCTACGCATCCGATTGTGAAAAATTTGGATGCCGTGTATTCCAAATTTGCTTCACACCTCGACACGGTAAAAGCCAGCGGCGTTCAAAAATATCCCCTCGTGTTTTCTTCGAGCAATGCACGTACGGTGGCAGCACCTTTAGAGATCGACTTAAATGCGTTGCGTAAAGACGCTACGCCAGAAAAATACAATCAAGGCGGTATCATCATCGCCTGTTTGATGGAAGGGAAATTTACTTCACTTTATAAAAACAGGCCCGCACCAGTTGCAGGGAAGACCGTACAAGGCGATGCCAGTGCAGATGGAAAAGTGATTGTGGTGGCCGACGGCGATCTGATGATCAACGATTGGGATCCACAGTCCAAACAACCATTGCCTTTGGGTTACGATAAATATACCCGCACACAATTTTCCAACAGCGACTTCTTATTGAATGCCATCGATTACTTGACTGATCAACCGATTATTATGGTGAGAGGAAAAGACATAGAATTACGACCGCTCAACAAGTTCAAGATCCAGGAGGAGCGTACCTATTGGCAAGCCTTAAACCTTGGCTTACCGATTGTCCTCTTGTTGTCGATCGGCTTGTTGTTACATGTCATGCGTAAAAAACGTTTTAGTCGTTTTGGGAATGGATCAAATTAGAAGAATAAAACTCTTGAGTCTGGTGGTGATCGGTTTGGCTTTCTTAACCGTGGCCAGTTACCTTTTACCTTTACTTAAAAGTAAAAGTCAGGAACTTCCGGACATCGCTTTGCAGGACGGATTGTCTGGTTTGTCGAGCATGACCTATACCTATCTGGGAAAAACCCATACCTTAAATCCATCGAAAAGTGGAGAGGAATGGTTCATCGACAATACCTATCCCATCCGCGACCAGTTTTTAGCCTTAATTCAAACCGGCTTTTCGCGTTTGAAAGCCAAGCGGGTCTTGTCGAAAGAGTTTGTCGTACAAGCCGATTCCTTGTTTACCACACAAGGCGTAGAAGTGAACTGGATAAGTCCGGAAGGCAAAGGACAGTTTATGGTGGTGGGTAATCCCAACGATCCCAACAGTTCGTATTACCGTTCCAAAGCTTTGGGCAGCGATACCTATGTGGCTTTTGTACCAGGCTTCACTGGCGATATTTCCAACATCTTTGAATTGGAACCAGGGGAGTGGAGAAAGAAAACCATTTTGGCCGCCAGTTCCAGAACCTTGCAGTCCATTCACCTCAATTATCCGGGAAAAGCGGCCGAGTCCTTTATCCTCAGCTTTATCAACGGAGATTATCAGGTTATCGACGTTCCTCAAGTAGATTCCACGAAGTTGTACACCTATATGGAAGCTTATGAACAATTAAGTGTGGATAAGTACCTCTCGACAAGCAAAGCAGACTCGGTAAAAGCCGTGCATAAAATCGATTTGATTGCACAATTGGATGTGAAATTATTGGATGCCGAAGCTTCTAGATCCCTTGATATTTACCGCTTAGAACATGATGCGAGCTTCGTTTTGGTCTATATTCGTCCCAACAAGGAATGGGCGCTTATGAAATCAAAGCGTTTGTTTCCCCTCTTGGTGAAAAAGACTTTCTTTGTTAAGAAATAAACACCCTGTGCTTGTTTCTTTTAGCCTAAATTTCTTAATTTTACTAGGTTAATTTTTCATATTCAATCCTTGATCATGAGATTTGTAGTATCGTCTAGTACATTACTAAAGCATTTAAACGCTGTAAACGGAGTTATCACGACCAATCCGGTAGTGCCTATATTAGAAAACTTCTTGTTTGAAGTATCAGAAGGTTTGTTGACCGTGTCAGCATCTGACCTTCAGACTTCTATGATTACAGAAATTCCTGTGGACGCCAAGACCAAAGGAAGCATCGCGGTGCCTGCCAAAATATTGCTCGACACCTTGAAGAACTTGCCAGAACAACCGGTAACGTTCTCGATCGATGAGTCTACGTACAGCATCGAAATCAGTTCTGATAACGGTCGTTACCGTTTATCTGGTGAAAATGCCACAGACTTCCCGAAAGTACCTGCCGTGAAAAATGGTTACTCGGTAGAGATGTCTGCCGATGTCTTGAACCGTGCCATTGCCAGTACCTTGTTTGCCGCCAGCAACGACGAATTGAAGCCGGCCATGACAGGGGTGTACTTGTTGTTGTCTGAAACGAACGCGACGTTTGTAGCCACCGACGGACACCGTTTGGTGAAGTTCCGAAGGGTAGATGTGGCTTCGGACATGGCTAACAACATCATCATTCCGAAGAAAGCCTTGAACTTGATCAAGTCTTCTATTCCTACCGATCGCAGTATGGTGAAATTGGAGTTTAACGCATCGAACGCCTTCTTCAGTTTCGGTAACTTAAAAATGATTTGCCGTTTGATCGACGAGCGTTTTCCTGATTATGAAAACGCGATCCCGGTCAATAACCCCAATAAAATGGTGATCTCTAAAAACGATTTCTTCAACTCGTTGAGAAGGATCTCCATCTACGCCAACAAAACCACGCACCAAGTACGTTTGAAAATTGCAGGCAGTGAATTGCAGATCTCTGCAGAAGATTTAGATTTCTCCAACGAAGCAAACGAACGTTTGGCTTGTGAGTACGAAGGAGAGGACATCGAAATCGGATTCAATGCACGTTTCTTATTGGAGATGTTAAACAACTTAGATTGTGAAAACGTAGAGTTGCAATTGTCTGCTCCCAACAGAGCGGGTATTTTAACCCCTGCCGATAAAAATGAAAACGAAGACTTGTTGATGTTGGTCATGCCGGTGATGTTGAACAATTATGCATAGGCTTTACAAACGTCTTTATAGTATTGAAATCTCGATCCGAAAGGGTCGAGATTTTTTTGTTGTGGCGAATTGCATTCGCCCGTTTTAGTTTGTGAGGATATGAATTAAATTGTTGTGGCTGTTGTGGCGAATTGCATTCGCCTTTTTAAGTTATAGAGGATAGGAGTGAAATCGTGGGATGAATTCACCTATTCCATTCCTCTCAATAGGATCAGGTAGAAAAGGAGTTTTGACTAGGGGCGAATGCAATTCGCCCGTACAACTTAAATAGAGTGTCCCGCTCGGGCTTTCTTATAAGTCAAAAGATTGGGTTTTCTTCTAAGGTGCGCTTGTTTCAGTTTTGAGAGTTTATGATTGTATCTGCGCAGAATAAATACGGTGGTTTCAATGTGTTTTTATAAGATATTTTTTAACTTTTGTAGTAATTAGCATCCCTGAGCGGGACGCTCTATGTGCAAAAGGTACGAGCAGGATGCTCGCACCAGCGAGATGATCTTTAACTTATGTACCGACCACAACTCGTCAGATGCATATGCCATATAAAACAGAAACGAAAAAGTGAAATTAAAACGAAGAAAAAAATTAGTAACGTATTTAAATATTTTAGATCAACCCATAAGATTTAATCCTTTCGTTTTTAGTCGGACTTTTTTGTTATGGGCTTTTCTCGGATTAATAGGTGGAATAATAGCCGGAGTTTATTGGATTGGCCTTGATTTCTTAACTCACCAATTGGCATTTTTTTCTGGTTGGCAAGTAATTCCTGTAATGGCAACGTGCGGACTATTAGCAGGTTTGATCATTCATTTTATTGGAGACCCAGGAGAAATACATTTGATTGTAAACAACATCCGTTTTAACAAGGGAAAACTTGACCCTAAAAATAATCCATCAATGATACTTTCCTCTTTATTGTGTGTAGCATCAGGAGGAAGCCTCGGACCAGAAGCTCCATTGGTACAAGTAACAGGTTCGACAGGTACTTGGATAGGAAAATTGTTCCGACTTAAAGGTGAAGAATTAAGGTCATTAAGTATTGCAGGAATGGCTTCAGGCTTTACCGCATTATTTGGAGCTCCTTTGGGTGGTAGTTTATTTTCATTGGAAATACTTCACCATAAACACGCTGTTGAATATTATAAAGCAATTATTCCTGCATTTGTAGCAAGTTGTTTTAGCTACTTGATATTTGCCTTAATCATTCATCTAGGTCTTGGTCCGATATGGGATTTATCTGCGTATGAATATTCAGGATTTTTTGATTTTGGTTATGCGGTTTTATTCGCAATAATTGGAGCTACTTTTGGATGGATGTTTATTTTTTGTACCAAATTCTTCAAATCAATTTTCGAGAAAAGATCTATGCCCATTTACATAAAAACGCTAATTGGTGGAATTCTACTTGGGATCATCGCATTTTATTTTCCATTAACCCGATATTTTGGACATCATGAAATTAACGAGCTATTATCGGGTGATTTTTCTTTGACTTTATTGGTTGCAATTTTAATTTTTAAAATTATTGCCATTTCGATAACCGTTACATCGGGCTGGAGAGGAGGATTTATTATCCCTCTGTTTTTCGTAGGAGCAACATTAGGACTGATAATTTATCAATTATTTCCGACAGTAAATCTGACATTAGCAATTGTTAGCTGTATGGCTGCAATTAATGCTTGTGTTACTCGAACACCAATGAGTACAACAATTTTATTGGCGAGTTTGACAGGCTTCGGACATTTCATTCCAATCCTTTTTGCGAGTTTGACAGGTTATTTTTTAGCTCCAAGAATTCCTTTTATAGGTTCACAAATGGAGAAAGAATGAAAAAATAAGGTATACAATATTGTATAAGCGTAATGCGGACTGAACAGCTATAGATTATGAAAAAATAAACCAAGCTTATTGAAAATAGATTATTTGTATTATTTTTCACTGAAAGAAGCCATATGTTTGCGATAACGGAATAGCTCGCAGCAGGCCATATACCAACATGACTGAAGCCTCAGATTACATCCACCAGCTCCAATTACAGCCGCATCCAGAAGGAGGTTTTTATAAAGAAACGTATCGTGCAGAAACCATGGTTGAAGTGGATGGTTTTAAAGGAACGCGTAATATTTCCACGGCTATTTATTTTTTATTGGAAGGCACCCATAAATCTCATTTTCATAAGATCAAATCCGATGAATTGTGGTTTTATCATGAGGGTGTGAGCTTGGAAATTTTTGTGTTAGAAGCAACAGGATTGAAAGTTATTTACTTGGGTAAAAACGTTGCGGAGGGAGAAGTGCTGCAAGCGGTAATTCCTGCCAATGTGTGGTTCGCATCCAAAGTGAAAAACAACGAGGGTTTTGTTTTGGTCAGTTGTACGGTGTCTCCAGGCTTCAGTTTTGAAGATTTTGAAATGGCGAAGAAAGCAGATTTAAAAGTTCAATATCCGCATGCCTTGGATGTGATTGAAGAAATGACCTTGGCGTAATATTTCTGTATTGAACGACTATAAAATAAAAATGCACCAACCTATATTGGTGCATTTTTATTGAGCTGTTTGGGTTTAGGCCACGACATGTTTTGTTTTGTGCAAATAAACATTTGACACGGTTAACACCACAAATAATACCAAGGGCATGGTGATGCCGGGGGTATCGCCCATGGACAAGTGAGTAATTGCTGCAGCAATCAAGTTGATGCCAAAACCAGCATACGCCCATTCTTTGACACGGAGAGGGATTTGTGGAATAACAAGTACAAGTGCACCTAAAAACTTAGCCGTACCCAATTCTACCCTAAAATAATCGGGGAAGCCCATCATTTTGAAGCCTTCCACTACTTTAGGATCTGTAAAGTACATCAACGCACTCATTAACATCATCAAGCCGAAGATGCCTGTGCTAACCCAGTAAATAATCTTATCTTTTTTCATTGTCGTATTTATTTTGTTTCTGATGCAATTTAGATAAATTTGGATACCAAAAGTTAGCAGTTACCCAAAAGTAAGCAGTGTATATATGGTAAAACACAATCATAAAGAATGTTTGGCCTCTCTGATGCCGGTAAGAGATGCTTTGGATGTGGTCAGTGGAAAATGGAAGTTACAAATCATCATTTCTGTTTCTTCGGGGAACAAACGTTTTCGGGAAATAGAAAGAAGTATTCCTAAAATTTCTTCTAAGGTATTGGCGAAAGAATTGAAAGATTTAGAAGAGCATCAATTGATCAAACGTACGGTATACGATGATGCCCCTGTTTTGGTTGAATACACCGCATTACCTTATGCCGAGACGTTGAACGATGTTATTCGTACTTTACACGATTGGGGGGTGCAGCACAGGAAGAAAATTTTAAATAAGTAAGATTGCCTGTTGATTTCGTTTTTAGCATGCTCTAATTTTAGAGAACTTGAAAAAATCAAAGGCATCGATGTACTCCGTCGGTGCCTTTGATCATCTATATCTTTTTATGGAGTTGGTCTCACGGGATTGGCGACGGTAATTTTACCCAGTATTGCATTGTTGTTACTTTGATCATCGTCTGCAGTTTCGATGACAGCGCGTACGTAATATTCACCAACGGCAGTTCCTCCTGGAATACGAAGGTTGACGTCTTCTGTTATGCCCGTAAAGGAATTTAATTCATACGTTTTTTCTGTGAGTAAAGTAAAGATACGACTGTTGGGATAGCCCAATACATATTTTACAACGATGTTGTGCCTCGTATTGCTTAGGTTTTCGATGGCAACATTATGCACGGTAAAACTTTCATGCGGACCTACGGTTGACTTGGAAAGGTAAGTACATTTAGGTAAATCTTCATTATGAGCAATACCTCGGAATGCTCCTGCATCGGTATATTTTTCTTTGTTGAAAGAAGTGACCGCTACTGAAAATCCTACTTTTTTATCGTGTGCATGCAGTTGGGGATCAATACGGATATTCAGATTCATGATGTCGAATCCACCATCGTGTTGTAATCCTACGACATGCCCCAGTTCGTGCAGTGCAATTTGATTAAAACGTACTTTGCCTAGACTGGCATTGGCACTGGGATCTACAGGGTGCAGGGGGCCAATATTGCATAAGGTAAGATCGAGTGGGTCAAATGCAATATTCGATCTGTAACTGCGGTTAAATACAATGTCAGCCGTTTCAAATTTACCCCCAGTATTAGGGCCGGTTATGGTTACAGCAGGGCCTGGTAAGAGGGTGTCTTTCCATCCGATGGCATTGATACCATCGGTCTTTGAAATGGGAATATCTCGCCACGAGTTGACTCTCACTCTTTCTTTAATGGAAAAAAAAGGATGAATGGTATTCCATTTGTTTACTTGTGCTTCGAAGTCATCCATCCAGGCTTCGTCGCCTGCTTCAAAAAACAAGGTAAAAGCAATGGGTTTGCCCAGGATGCCAATGCCAGCATTCGTTTCGTTTTTAATCACGAAATAAGCAATAATCCATACCAGAAGAGCAAGCGAAATAATAATGATCAGTGGTTTTTTGAACATGGTTTTAAGGGTTAAATGAAAAATATAAAACAAAAACGAATGTGAAAAAACAAAAAGATTCACATCCAATAGAAGTTTAACGAAAGTGCTTCAGGTAGGTTGCAATACTTGTTGAAACAAGTATTATCTTTATGTTGATATTCATATAGGAGCTGCAATCTATGTACGTACTGTGTATTAGTGTCTTTCTTCTCTTTTATCTTTAGGATGTGAAACGTTTTACAAAATGAGAGTCTTAAGTAGAGTATGTTTTCTTGTAGTTCATTCGGTATGAAAAAATGTTTTTTAGGGTGTTTATTCGTTTTCTTCTTTATTGTTGCATGTAAACGTCGTTCCTGTGATGAATACCGGTTTAATGCTTTAGAACTGCGGATGATACAAGATTTAGATCCTGTACTGATGTATGTTAATGCTGATGATTCAGATACACTTAAACTGATTTCTGAAAGTACCATCAGTCAAGGACCGGAAAAAGAAAATCAACAAGATTTGTTTGGGAAGCCCTTTGGTTGTGGAGCAAGGGGAAATGTAGCGTATCATAATTCCTTAAAGTTCCCATTTTTTGATGTTACGTTTGAACTGAATAAACAACAACCGAACGCCATTGAAATTCCAATCTTACGAATAGGTAACGGTAACTTGTATTTAACAAAAGGATATGGAGATGCATGGCTTCGTTTTTACAATGAAGATCTTTCTTCGTCCCATTGGAAAATGGAATATTTTACAACTTATACCATCAATGGACGTAAAGTGGAAGCCGTATACCGATTTACAGGAGAAAAACATCAGACAGGTACGACTTATATATATAGCGTTTACGAAGGTTTGTTGCTGGCAGAAGAAAACAATCGGGTTTGGAAACGGATATGGCAATAAGTATTTAGGTATGATTTTGCTTAATTCAAAACAATTGCGAGCATTGGATTCCCTATGAAAGGAAAAATAGATTTTTGGGTGTGTTTGGGCTTATACAAGATCACGTAAAAAGAGTTGTTATTGATATGGAAAACACTTATTTTGAAGTGTTTTTTACCAGGTCTTTTAAACATTACACAGATGAATATTATTATTACACTTTTGATTGGTGCTGTAGCAGGATGGTTAGGCAGCATGATTTACTCGGGAGGAAGTTTAGGTCTACTGGGTAATATGGTAATAGGTATTATAGGAAGTATTTTAGGGTATTGGTTGTTAGGCTTATTGGGTATAAGTTTTGGCTCGGGTTGGATTGCTTCTATTTTAACAGGTGCACTGGGTGCCATTGTTATTTTGGTGGGCATCAATCTGGTGGTGAAGAAACGTTAAAGACTCTTATCCTTTTATTAGTAGATAGGTGTAGTGTGTTTTATTTTAGCGGAATATTCTTTACACGATTTATTATCTTCTTGTTGAATGTGTATTTTTACATATATACATCCAACAAGAAGATGTTTTTTTTAAGTTGTTGATAGTAAGTGTTTAGTGGCCATTTTATAGTGGTGATGGTTTAATAATCACTATTTTTTACTCTTTTTCATTTGTAATAATTACTTTTATAGTCTTCTTTTTGTAAGTGTCATAGTATATGGTTTAATCGTATCTAATTCTTGTTTATTTAATGGTATTCAGTTCACCACTTTTTCTTTATTTGTTTTTGCCGCTGGTTTTATCGGGATACTATATTGTTCCTCGAAACATTAAAAATTATTGGTTATTATTTACGAGTCTCATTTTTTTTGCCTGGGGAGGAGTGAGTTTAACGATTATATTATTGCTGTCGATCATTTGTAATTATTTTTTCGGAATAAAAATTCAACAAGAGATCGGTACAGATAAAGCTTATTATTGGCTGGTTTTGGGTGTCACGATTAATTTATTGGTATTGGGTGTTTTCAAGTATGCCAATTTTATTATTGAAAACATCAATACGTTATTAAACTTGTTCTCAATTCCATATATACCAGAACCTCATATTTTATTGCCTGTAGGTATTTCCTTTTATACTTTTCATTCTCTGTCATATCTGATTGATATCTATCGTAAAAAGACATTGGCACAACGTAATATTTTTGACTTGTCATTATACATCTGTATGTTTTCGCAGTTGATTGCTGGCCCCATTATTCGGTATAGCGATGTATGGCAACAATTAAAAGATCGAGTTCATTCGTGGTCTAAATTTTCATCAGGAGTTGAACGTTTTTTAATTGGATTAGGCAAGAAAGTTTTATTGGCTAATACATTCGCTCGAATAGCCGATGATTTGATGGTTGCAGATGTTACTGACCTCAGTGCCTTAAATGCCTGGCTTGGTATTATATGCTATACGTTACAAATTTATTGTGATTTTGCAGGCTATTCAGATATGGCTATTGGTTTAGGCCGAATGTTTGGATTTGATTTTATGGAAAATTTCAATTTCCCATATATGGCTAAATCTGTAAAGGAGTTTTGGAGAAGATGGCATATTTCACTTTCGTCTTTTTTTAGAGATTATGTATACATTCCTTTGGGAGGGAATCAAGGTACAGTGCAAAGGACTTATGTTAACTTGGTGTTTGTTTTTTTTCTAACTGGTTTTTGGCATGGTGCAAGTTGGACTTTTATCGTATGGGGATTGTTTTATGGTTTCTTTATGGTAATAGAACGATTAGGTTTTGACCGGTTGCTGGATAAGGTTTGGAGCCCACTAGCCAATACCTATACGTTATTGGTTGTCATGTTTGCCTGGGTACTCTTTCGTTCTGAAACCATAACCTATGCTCTCCTTTTTTGGAAGGCCATGTTTAACTTTAATACTAGTCCAGAACAATTTGCTTTGTTTAAGAATTACATGGACCTTGAATTTTATATAGCCTTTACAATAGCAATATTGGGTTCATTTGGATTGTTCAAAAAAATAGGAACATTGATAGAAGTATTGCTTATTTCCTCCAATAAAAGTTTAGTGTGTTTGTCGTACGTTTACCATGTATGTTCTGTGGTTTTTTATGGAGCTGTTTTAATTATTTCATCTATGTATTTGATTGCTGGAACATATAATCCATTTATTTATTACAGATTTTAGTATGGCACATCAGCGATTTCGTATCTGTTTAGTAAGTATTGTTTTTCTCTTCATCATTTTTTCATTATTCATTAATAATGAATTAAGGTTAATCAATGATATTCCTAGTTCTGAAAATAGAAAAATGGAGGAAAAACCTGTGTTTGATATTAATTCGTTAGATGATTTTCCTCTTTCTTTTGAAAAATACTATAGCGATAAGTTTAGTATCCGATCGATTATGGTAAAGTATTATAATTTATTTAATATCGAATGGTTTAATAAATCTCCTTTACCGGATAAGGTTGTTATAGGCAATGACAATTGGTTGTTTATGGCAGGTGATGAGTTTGATTCATACAGAGGTAAATACAGATTCGAACCTTCTGAACTAGAAGCATTCAAGGCTGAATTAGAATACCGTAAAGCGTATTTAAATAAAAGAGGATGTCAGTTCTATTTTATGATCGCACCGAGTAAAGCAAGTATTTATTCGGATAAAATTCCTGGTTCAGTTTTTCGTTTACATCACCAATCATGGGGAGAGCAGCTGTTGGAATATTTAACTAAAAATAGTACGGTAAAGCCCATTGATGTCTTTACAGTTTTAAGAGCATATAAAGATCAAGAATTACTGTATTATAAATTAGATAATCATTGGAATCAATCGGGTGCGTTTTATGCGACGAATGAATTATTAAGACGAATTCAGCTGGATTATCCTCAGGTTAACCTACAATCAAAAAAAGATTTTGAGATCAGAAAGCTTGTATGCCAGGATGGAAATATTGTTAGCATGTTGTCTAACGTAGGTGATTATAATGATACTTTATATTGGTATAACAGAAAGCCGAATTTTAAAGCGGTAACAGTCAAGCCTGTCGGTTACCCTGCTCCTAAAACATTTCCTTATGGATATGATTATGAAACCAATAAGGAAATTAAAGGTTCTAATCGTCCCAGAGCCTTGATGATTTCAGATTCCTTTGGAAGTTTCGTGTTTCCTTTTTTTTCTGAAGAGTTTAGTAGATCGGTTAAGATTTTTGATAATTGGGAGTTTAAGTTGAATGAAGAAATTTTAGCACAGGAAAATCCTCAGGTTTTTGTGTTAATTGTTTTGGAATCTCATTTGAAAAAACTTTTGAAACATCAGTCCAGATTGACTAACGTAAAAAATAACAATTGATATCCTTGATATCACCGATCATAAGTATATTTTGTGGTTATTCTTCTTCTAAATAAGAAGCTTCTTCCGTTTTACTAGAATGCGCAATCAGTTTGTTGATACACTCCATCTCATTTGATGTCAAATAGCGCCATTGACCAGTATTTAGACCATCCAATGTAATGTTCATGATCCGTACACGTTTCAGTTTAGTAACGGAGTATCCAAGATAATCACACATTCTTCTGATCTGACGATTCAATCCTTGAGTAAGTACAATGCGAAATACAAAAGTACTTTCTTTGTGTACAATACATTTTTGGGTTATGGTATCCAGTATAGGAATTCCGTTACTCATGCGGGTAATGAATTCTTGCGTAAAAGGTCGATCGACTGTTACGAGGTATTCTTTCTCATGATTATTTCCAGCCCGTAAGATTTTATTGACGATGTTGCCGTCGTTGGTTAAAAAAATTAAACCTTCAGAGGGTTTATCAAGCCGACCAACAGGAAAAATACGTTGGGGATGATTGATATAATGAATGATATTTCCTTTGATGTCTAATTCGGTGGTGCATGTAATACCAATAGGCTTATTGAAGGCGATATAAATTGGTGCTACCGATGGGTTGATTTCCTTTCCGTCGATGCATACGGTATCTTCTTTTTTTACTTTGGTACCCAATTCAGGAATAGTCCCGTTAATGGTTACACGTCCTTGCTCAATGAGTTTGTCGGCTTCTCTACGGGAACAAAAGCCTGTTTCACTGATGTATTTATTAAGCCTTTTGAGGGTTTCTTCGGATGGTGTATCCATATTCAAAGGTAAAAAATATAGCCTAATAATCGTCTGTAGATCTTCTAAAAATCATTATCTTCAATTCCCAGGCATACCTATTTACTTCATATGGAAAGTTCGGAAGACTATAGCCTTATGCATATCGAAAAAATATTTCGTGCACATCATACCATGTTGTGTAATGTCGCTTATGCTATGGTCAAGGATAAAAGCACGGCTGAAGACATTGTGCAGGATGTATTTTTAAATCTTTGGAAGAAAAGAACAGAATTGGTGATTGATACTAATTTGAAAGGTTATTTGTACCGCGCCGTTTCTAATTCATGCTTAAATTATTTACAGAGTCACCATAAGAAAAACTTCAAACTCTATGAAAAATTCGACGATTATCAAGTGGGGTTTGAGTTACCACATGACAAAATGGACTACCAACGTTTAGAAAGAATGATTCAGGATGCCATTGATCGACTCCCTCCTCGCTGTAAGGCTATTTTTGTATTGAGCCGTTTTGAAGGCCTGAAGCAACAACAAATTGCCGATACACTTCAGTTAAGTTTAAAGACTGTTGAAAACCAAATGGGCATAGCTTTGGCTAAACTACGAGAAGATTTGAAAGGATACCTTAAAAATGGTTATATACTCATTCTCAGTTTTATTCAGTGGATTCTATAAGCAGTTTGGGGGGAGAAGTAAAATGTGTTGTCTTATGGGTAAGAGACACCCATGACGTTTAATATAAGAAACAGAAATGGTATGCAAGATGAATTGATACATGATCTTATTGCACGCAGCTTCACTGAGCCATTAAGGGAGGATGAAGAAGCGATGTTGTCTACATGGAGACAAATGGACGTACTCCATGAAAACCATTATCAAGAATTACGAAGGATCTGGGAGTTGAGCCTTGGACTAAAACCAGTGTACACACCCGATACCGATAAGAAATGGAGAGATCTTCTGGTAAAAATGGAATCAGAGTCAAGGACGGGCCGAGTTCTATCTTTATTTGGAGGGTCTCTCTTTTATAAAATAGCTGCATCCATTATACTGGTGACAAGCTTAGTCTACTCCATGGTGTATTTTTCAAACCACTTATTAAAGGAGACCATCGAAAGGCAAACCACTTCTGAAATGGATATTTTTTATTTGCCTGACAGCAGTGTAGTTTGGCTGAATAAAAATTCAAAATTAACTTATTCTAAGGAATTTGATGGTCCAGAACGTGTCGTGTATTTAGAAGGAGAAGCATTTTTTGATGTGACGAACAATCCACATCAGCCATTTGTCATTTATGCTGGAAGTACAACGACGAAAGTACTCGGTACTTCTTTTGACTTGAAAGCTTATAAAAATGCTCAGGAGGTGAGTTTGATGGTCGTGACAGGTAAAGTGGCATTTTCAGCTCATAATCAAACATTTTTGCTCTTGCCAGAAGAAACAGGAGTCTATTCCAAATCTCAAAAAGAAATTATGCGGCTTGCCAAGTCTATCCAAGACAAAGAAGTCGCATGGATGAAAGATGAAAAGGCTTATTCTAATAATGACGTTTATCTGATGGAAAGTCTTCATCCGGAGAAGTATATACACAATATTTTTGATGCTCGTACCAACTTAATCAACCAGACTGTAGTACAAGGAGAGATTGAAAATATGGCCAAAGTGTGTTCATACAGCCAAATTCATTTGAAAGTGGTATATGTTTCCAAGAAAAATAAAGTGTATGAATACTGCTTTATGATTAAAAATAAGGTCAATCCTGGTGAAAAAGTAGCCTATAAGCAAAAATTACCCGATTGGTTTGTGGATACGAAGGAGATAAAAGTGTTTCTGGAAAGGGTAGAAGGTTTAAATTTTAAGTGAAAAATGTAAACCTTTGAATTTAATCCTTCGTAAAGACTATTATAGCTTGATTTATAGGATTTAATGTTGTTGGTACAAGCTTAGGGGTAAAAGCAGTAAACCGTATCTGCTTTTAATATAGGAATATAAAGAATATTAATCATTTAACTATCCAAGCGTATGGGCCACGTAGACTTTTGTTTGATTGCTGATCACAATGCCGATCGTAGAAATGGTTTGAAGCAAACCATTAGCAACAATAAGTTCGCGACAGAAGTCGTAGAGGCCTTGAACTGTGGGCATGGTTTATTATACCTTAATCAGTTTGGAGAAAAGGTAGCAGGAAAACATATGGTAGTTATTCTCAATGGGAAGACTCCTATGATGGGTGGTTTTGAGTTTCTAAATGAGTTGAGTAAAGGTGCTTTTAAATATGATCGCAATAAGGTTAAAATAGTAGTTTTATCAGAAGGGTTGAGTGAAGAAGAGGAAAAAAAATATAGACTTTACGGGGTAGTTGATTTTATAGAATGCGATGTGGAAGATGATGGTTTTTGTGAAAAGCTACGTTCTATCTTTCAATATGTATCCTTCCCAAAGTCTAGAGCCTCGAGAACAGAGGCAAAAACGAAAAAAATCTTGAATACCAATGAAGATGGTTTTCAAGACTCTGGGGCAAAACAAGTATATTTTGTTCCTAAAAGTCAGGCAGGGTAATTTTTTACTCCTGTTTATTTTTAGATTCTAATTTTTCCATGTCATAGACAATGTATTCTGTTTCTCCAATCCAGGGAAGGATAAAGAAGCGTTCTTTGTATTGCAATTTCACACGGTGACCATCCAATAAGGCTTGCTCCATTTTGCTAATGAGGTTGGCGTCTTCTATCACAGAAAAATTCCAAACTTTAAAACCTACACCAGAAGCGGCAGCATTATCGTCGATGAACATCTGGGTATTCAAATCTCCTTCGTATGTTCTGAAAATAACTCCTTTTTTACTCAACTTCACCAAGGTACCAGCCCTGTAGCCGTCTGAATAATGTCCGAATGTGAAAAAAGCAAGTGTAGCCAATACAACGACTAAAAATACCCAAAGGCTAATGGAGAGTTTTCTTAAGATACTCATATCCGTTTTATTTTAGCACCTAAAGCATTTAATCGGGTATCGATATGTTGGTAACCTCTGTCGATTTGTTCGATGTTATGTATGGTACTTTTACCTTCTGCAGAAATAGCGGCAATTAAAAGTGCGACACCTGCACGAATATCAGGAGAAGTCATGGATATACCTCTTAGTGCGATTTCTTTGTTGTGCCCTATCACATTGGCCCGGTGTGGATCACACAAAATAATTTGTGCTCCCATATCAATCAATTTGTCGACGAAAAATAAGCGACTTTCAAACATTTTTTGATGAATCAATACAGAGCCTTTGGCTTGCGTAGCTACTACTAAAATAATACTCATCAAATCGGGTGTAAAACCAGGCCAGATGGCATCGGCAATGGTCAACACCGAACCGTCAATGAACGATTCGATCTCGTAATGTTTTTGTTCAGGAATAAAGATATCATCTCCTCTGAATTCCATTTTAATGCCTAATTTTTGAAATACAGACGGAATCACGCCCAACATATCGATGCGACAATCTTTGATGGTAATCTCAGATTCCGTCATCGCTGCTAAACCAATGAAGCTGCCAATTTCAATCATATCAGGAAGAATGGTATGCTCTGTTCCATTTAAGGATTCAACACCTTCGATGTGCAAGAGGTTGGATCCTACTCCTGTAATTTTTGCTCCCATGCGGTTGAGCATGTTACACAATTGTTGTAAGTAAGGTTCGCAAGCGGCGTTATAAATGCTGGTCGTGCCTTTCGCCAAGACCGCAGCCATGACGATGTTGGCGGTTCCCGTTACAGATGCTTCATCCAATAACATATAACAACCTTTTAATCCGTCTTTAGCATCAATAGAGTAGAAGGAGTCTCCTGGATTGTAAGAATAAACTGCACCTAGGTTTTGTAATCCTATGAAGTGTGTATCAAGTCTTCTTCGTCCTATTTTATCTCCACCTGGTTTAGGCATTTTGGCAGTGCCAAATCGAGCCAGTAATGGACCGATGATCATGATCGAACCTCTTAGTGCAGCCGCTTTCTTTTTGAATTCTTCTGTTTCTAAAAAATCTAAGCGAACATTTTTTGCTTCAAATTGATAGGTAGAAGCATCTATTTTGGTTACCAATACCCCCAGGTTGTTTAATAATTCAATCAACTTGTTGACATCAATGATGTCTGGAATATTTTTAATGACCACAGGTTTGTCGGTCAATAGAACGGCACAAAGTATTTGTAGTGCTTCATTTTTTGCACCTTGTGGTACAATGGTACCTTTTAATTTTGTACCGCCTGTAATTTCAAAAGAAGCCATTGATAACTAGTTAGAACGTTTTTTAAAAGATCTTGATGAATTGTTATTATTCCTATTGTTGTTATTTCTGTTATTGTTGTTTTTGTGATCTCTTTGTCCATAAGAGCTTCTGGTGGTTGTTTCAGAAGACTTAGGTCCTGTTTTATAGTCTTTCAATTGTACATCCAATAATTTTCCTTCCTGCACTTTTTCGATGGATAAAGAAAGTTTGCCTTTTGATAATTCTTTTAAGTGCTGAAGTATGACTTCGTCGTCTACGTTTTCTTTATTCCATGTCATGTAAAAACGTTTCATTAAACGAGCCAAATAAATGATAGAATCATCTTTATCTTGACCTTCTTCCATCTCTTGAATCTCCTTAATCAATAATTCAATGTTACGACCATAGTGCTTGTAGGCCAAGCGGTGTGTGGTCAATGGAACAATGTTGGGCTTTTTTCCCAAAATGCTTGGATCTGGCATGGCGTAGGGCGCGTCAACATCCAATTCGAAATTAGACATGATGAATAAATGATCCCAAAGTTTTGTCGTATGATCTGTTGCTTCCTTGGTACTGGGATTCAACTGTCTCATCAACTCTATGCAGATGTTGGCATAATGTGTGCGCTTTTCTCTATCGTCGATGGTTAATATGTGGTCTACAATTTTCTGAACATTACGTCCGTACTCTTTCCAAACAATTCCTTTTCTTGATTCCTGATTAGGATAATGCATAGTGTGTGATTTGGGTGTGCTTAATGGATACGCAGCTTAGCGAAACTCAATATTAACGTTTTTTCTCCTAATTCTTCAAAATCGATGACAGCTTTTCGATCAGATCCGCTATTATCTACGATTTTCACTGTTCCATAACCAAATTTTTGGTGTTCTACCTTGGCTCCGGAAACCAATTGGCTGGTATCACTGGCCTTAAAATCCGCAGGAGGGGTATATTTGATCTTGGGCTTGGCCGCAGGAGGAGCAAGGTTTTTAATAGTTGTTTTTTTAACGTATTGTCTGTCAGTCTCCTGTGAGGATATGTTGTTGAATGAAGCTTTAGAAGGGGCTTTTTTGATGAGATCCGGATTGATTTCTTCCACAAATCGACTTTTTTTACAATCGATGAGTTTACCGAAACGGTAACGGGTATTGGCATAACTCAAGGTCAAATGCTCTTCGGCACGGGTTACTGCCACGTAAAACAAGCGCCTTTCTTCTTCTAAATCAGCCCGGCTGTTCAACATCATGGCCGAAGGGAAAAGGTCTTCCTCTAAGCCTACAACATAAACGTATTTAAACTCCAATCCTTTGGAAGAGTGAATGGTCATTAAGGTGACACAGTCTTGATTTTCTGCTTTCGCGTCCGAATCGGTCAATAAGGAAACTTCCTGTAAGAATGCTCCCAAGTCTTTTTCTTCTCGTTCTTTGTCGTCGACAAATTCTTTGATACTGTTTAATAAGGCTTGTACGTTTTCGTAACGTGCAATTCCTTCTACTGTTTTGTCATCGTAAAGCTCACGTAACAAACCCGATTTTTTAGCAATTTCACTTGCTGCTTCGTAGGCGTCTTGTTGGGTTGCCATCAATCGACCCGATTCGATGAGCACTACAAAATCGGTAATGGTTTTCGCTACACGTTCTGGAAGTATAGCAGAAGCATGGGTAAGGACATCCCATATGTTTGCTCCTTGTTCATCGGCGGTAAGAAAGAGTTTTCCGACGGAGGTATCTCCAATGCCGCGTTTGGGATAGTTAATCACTCGTCTCAGCGATTGTTCATCGTTGAAGTTCATGGCTAACCTAAAGTAGGCGAGTAAGTCCTTGATTTCTCTTCGTTGATAAAATGAAACGCCACCAACAAGTTTGTAAGGTATGTTTAACCTCAGTAAGGCTTCTTCAAATGCTCTCGATTGGGAGTTGGTACGGTAAAGTATGGCGAAGTCGGAATTTTTTAATTGATGCTGCATTTTCGCTTCGAAAATAGCATTGGCAATTTGCTTGCCTTCTTCGTTGTCGGAACTTGTATTGATCAGGTCAATGGGATTGCCTGTATCGTTTGAGGTCCAGACCTTTTTAGGAAGTTGAGCCGTGTTTTTTTTGATGATGGAATTGGCGGCTTCTACAATATTTTGAGTAGATCGGTAGTTTTGTTCGAGTTTAAATATGAGTAACTCTGGATAATCTTTTTCAAAATTTAAGATATTTTGAATGTCTGCCCCCCTGAAGGCATAAATACTTTGGGCATCATCACCTACCACACAGATGTTTCTATTCTGTGCAGCCAGTTTACGCGTAATCATGTATTGCGCGATGTTGGTATCTTGAAACTCATCTACCATCACATATTTGAAACGGTTCTGGTATTTATTCAAAACATCTGGATGTTCGTTGAAAAGTTTGAAGGTGTAAAACAATAAATCGTCGAAATCCATGGCACCTGCTCTATAGCAACGATCTCTATATAGTTTGTACAACCGTCCGATTTCTGGTTTGCCAAAGGCTGCATCATCGGCCATCAAATGCGCATTCTTCAGGTAGGCTTCCGGTGCTATTAATCTGTTTTTTGCCGCAGAGATGCGGTTATGCACGACCGAAGGTTTGTAGGTCTTATCGTCCAACTGGTTTTCGTTTAAGATGGTCTTAATCAGTGAACGGGAATCGTCGGTATCGTATATGGTAAAATTAGAAGGATAGCCAATTTTTTCCGCTTCCATACGGAGTATTCTGGAGAATACAGAGTGGAAGGTTCCCATCCAGAGGTTTTTAGCTTCGGATCCTACCATTTCTTGAATCCTTTTTTGCATTTCTTTTGCCGCCTTATTGGTAAAGGTAAGGGACAAAATATTAAAAGGGTCTACTCCTTTTTCAATCAGGTGGGCAATACGGTAGGTCAGTACTCTGGTCTTTCCCGATCCTGCACCGGCTATGATCATAACAGGTCCTTCCGTTTGTAATACAGCTCCGCGTTGGTTTTCGTTTAAAGTTTCTAGGTAATTCATGTATAGACCAGCCAATTATTATCATGCAATTTAAAATTTAAGACCCATAAAATCACTAAATTGCTGCTCTCTTAGTCTTAATTGTTGAAAAGTTTATTATCGTGATTCAAATCGGGAATGCCATTATCAGTGACGACATCGCAGAAAAGTTTTTCGTCTGCGATTTATCAAAGTGCAAAGGAGCTTGTTGTATAGAAGGTGACGCTGGGGCGCCTTTGTCGGAAGAGGAAGCGGACATTTTAGCTAATATATATCCTAAAGTAAAGCCTTTTTTATCAGAAAGAGGTATTTCTGAAATTGAAAAACAAGGTACTTCGTTATTGGATGAAGATGGAGATATTACCACTCCCACCATTGGTAATCGAGAATGTGTGTATGCGATTTACGATAAGGGGATTTTGAAATGTGGTATAGAAAAAGCTTGGCAAGAAGGGGCTGTGAAATTTCAAAAACCAATTTCTTGTCATTTGTATCCTATTCGTATTGGACAGTACGATGAATTTGAGGCTTTGAATTATGAACGTTGGCATATTTGCAATCCTGCTTGCAAACATGGAGAAGCTCATCAGGTACCACTGTATAAATTTTTAAAAGCTCCTCTCGTGCGTAAATATGGAGCAGTATGGTACGATGAATTAGTAGCAGTGATTGAAGGAGAAAAATAATGGCTTGGTTAGGAAGTACTGTAGAGGAACATGTTAAAAACTTAAAAGCCTTATTACGAAAAGAACGTGAGACCGATATTGCTATTCAACAACAATTGATTGAGGGTAGTGATGTCAAAACCCGAGTGGCAGAAGGTGTTACATGGTATCCTTTGGTGGTAAAAGATTGGTATTACGATCAAAGAGAATATGTTGTGGTAGAATTTGAGCGTGTTCAGGAATTAGAATCGAATGGCTCTTTTTCTTTTGGTGCTCATGTTGAGATTTTTTCGTTAAACTCTTCTTTTCAAAAAGGCGATGAATTAAAGGCTACAGTAGGGAATGTCTCTTTTAAAAATATTCAATTACATACGCGTTGTAATGAACTCCCCGATTGGTTTGATCATGGGAAGTTAGGCATCAATCTTTTATTGGATGATTATTCTTACAAGGTGATGGATGACGTATTGGATCAAGTAGCCAATGCAAAAGGGAATCGACTAGCCGATGTTCGTGATGTGATTATGGGTTTTAAAAAATCTACACATGCAGAAGAGTTGATTGATTTTTTTCAAAATGACCTCAATGAAGATCAATACCAAAGTGCAAAAAAAGCACTGACAACGAACGAATGTGCCATTATTCAAGGTCCTCCTGGTACAGGTAAAACCACTACCATTGTGGCCATGGCGCAATACTTGGTTTCTCAAAAACAACAAACATTAATCGTTGCACCCAGCAATCAAGCCGTTGATCACTTAGCTTTGAAATTAAGTCAACAAGGACTGAATGTGATTCGTTTAGGACAACCACATCGTTTGTCGGAAGATGTGAAAAAACTTTCTTTGCTTGAACAAGTGTATAACCATGCGGAATACAAATTGGTGAAAGAATTAAAATCACGAGGTAATGCCATGAAAAGTATGGCTACCAAGTATAAGCGTTCTTTTGGAAAGGATGAACGTGAACAAAGAAACTTATTGAGGAAAGAAGCGACTTCTTTGTATAAAGCTAGTCATGCACAAGAACAACAAATCACCGATGTCTTGCTGGATAAAGCCGATGTGATTTGCTGTACTTTGGTTGGAGCTAATTTGCCTGTTTTAAAAAACAGGAATTTCAAAACGGTTATCATTGATGAAGCGGCTCAAGCACTTGAAGCTTCGACTTGGATTCCTATTACCCGTGCTCAAAAAGTAATCTTGTGTGGAGATCATTTTCAGTTACCACCTACGGTAAAGTTGGAAGAAAAGGAGGGTGGAAAGGAATTGGCGATTACGCTCATGGAAAGAATACTAGGAGATCATGTTGCTTCGAACTTACTGACGACACAGTACCGTATGCACGATGTGATCAAAGAATTTTCCAATCAAGTTTTTTATAACGGAAAATTGATCACAGACGATGTTATACAAAAATACAGGAGAGATCTTGCACCACTGATGTTTATTGATACAGCGGGTTGTGGCTTTGAAGAATCGTTGGATGTTATCAGTGCTTCTACATATAATCAAGGAGAAATTGATACCATCGATAAGTGGTTGACACAAGCAAAAGAGTCTGGACTTTTAAACGGGTATGAAAAAATAGGGATCATTTCTCCTTATAGTGCACAGGTAAAGCGATTAAAAGAAAGAGTAAATCATCAAGCTTTTTCTGAAGTGAAAATCAGTACCGTTGACTCTTTTCAAGGACAGGAAGCGGATGTGATTATCATTTCCATGGTGCGCTCCAATGATAAAGGAGAGATCGGTTTTCTAAACGATACCCGAAGAATGAATGTGGCCATGACCAGGGCGAAGCATAAATTGGTCATGGTAGGAGATAGTGCTACGATTGCACATGCTGCATTTTATAAAAAACTATTGGATTATCTGGAGACTCATGCAGAGTATCATTCTGCTTGGGAATGGATGTAATAAGGATGTGCATAAAAAAGGGAGAGTATAATACTCTCCCTTTTTTTATGCACTGGTGTTTTTAATCTATCGAATCAAGGTGACTTGTCCAGTGTATTTTTGTTGTCCACTAAATTCGTCTCGTCCTTCGTAGGTGATGATGACAGGGTAGACACCTTCTGGCATATCCACTTCTTTGTATTTTCCATCCCATCCCATGTTTCGGTCTGTTGATTCAAATATGGCTTCACCCCAACGGTTAAATACTACCATTTTGAAATTGTAGAAGTTGGTTCCAAATACTTTGAAAATAAAGTCTCCGCCATTAACACCAGGTGTAAAGGCATTGGGTATGTAGATTCTAGGAGCACATACGTTTCTTACCAGTATACTGTCTCTTACCTTACATCCAAATTCATTACCGATGATGACAGCGTAGAATCTATCCTGATCTGGACTTACAGTCAATCTTCTATTGATGTCCGCCGGATTCCCTGTTTGCCATTGATATGTTGCAGCATCACCGGCATCAAGTACAATCAATCGATCGGTGTCTACACAATACTTAGCGGTTTCTGCTAATTGAGAGGCTGGATAGTTAGATATAACAACGGTATCGTTTGTAGGAAGTGATGCACAACGATCTATATTCACAATAGCAGTATAAACTCCTGTTCTTCGGGCGATTAAAATACTGTCTGCATGACTTAATGGACTTCCATCTTGTAACCAAGAGAATACTGTTTTTTGATAGAGTTCCAAATTCGCTATGTTGATTGGTCTGGCACTAAGTCTTACTTCTTGTCCAGCACATACGGTATCATGCATGTTAGGTATAATAGGTCTTGGTATACCAATTAAGTAGACACTATCTCTCACACTACACAAGGTCGTATTATCAGTTACAGTCACATAGTATATGCTTGTGTCGTTAGGCGTAGTATTGAC